>NZ_JAJTBB010000038.1 GCF_021287135.1 Acidovorax sp. | reverse complement strand
GAGGTTCTTGCTGCGCTGGCAGGTGGCCAGCGAGCGCTGCAGGCGGTCCAGCAGCAGGCGGCGGTTGGGCAGGCCGGTGAGGGCGTCGTAGAACGCCAGGCGTTCGATCTCTTGCTCGGCTCGCTTGCGGTCGGTGATGTCCATGGTGAAGCCGTGCGACACCACCGATCCGTCGCTCTCGCGGTGCGGGATCGCATTGGTCATGTGCCAGCGGATGCTGCCGTCGGGCATGCGCACGCGGTATTCGCACTGCCAGGGCACCAGCTTGCGCACGGAGGTGATGGCCGAGCGCTGGACCTGGGGCAAGTCCTGCGGGACCACGCGGCGCACCAGCACGCCGTGGTCGGCCGTGACCTCATCGGGCTCCACCCCCATGAACTCGCGCACCGCGTCGCTGATGTACTGCACGCTGGTCTCGCCATTGGAGTGCAGGCGGTACTCGTAGATGAAGCCGGGAATGCGGCTGGCAATGCGCTGGATGAACAGCAATTGCTCGCGCAGCTGCTCGGCCGCGCGGTGCTCTTCCGTCACGTCCTGCACCACGCCCATCACCACCTGCACGCCGTCGCGCGGCAGCGTGCGCTGCACGCGCGAGCGCATCCAGCGCACTTCGCCGTCAGGGCGGCGCCAGCGGTACTCCACGTCCAGGCCCTTGCCGCGCTCGCGCACGCGCTCGAAGACATGGCGGTCCTCCGGCAGGATGCCGCTGACGGCGCGCTCCGGGTCTACCCACTCCTGCTGCTCGAAGCCGGCGATGTTGCACAGCCCGGGCGACCACAGCAGCACCGTTTCCCCCGGGTCCTCGATCCGGCGCCAGTGCCCCGCGCGGGCCAGGCTTTCCATGGTGTTGAACACGTCGGTCTGCTCGCGCAGTTCGCGGCGCAGGTCCTCCAGGGCCCGCTCGGACGCCGCCAGCGCACTGCGCAGCGACTCCACCTCGGAGACGTCGCGCACGGTGACGACGATGCCATCGTCCGTCACGCGGCGGGCCGAGATGTCCCAGGCCAGCAGCCGGCGCCCCGGCTCCCGAACCACCTGCCGGCAATCGAGCGGCGCCCCGATGCGGACCACGCCCAACAACTGGTCCATGAGGGGGGTGTCCGCCAGCTGGTCGAACACCTCAGCGGCGTTGGCCCCGGGCTGGCGCACCGCACCCAGCCCCGGCATGCGCCGCGCCGCCGCGTTGGCGGCCACCAGCACCAAGTGGTCGGACTGCAAACGAAACTCCATCCACGCCACCGGCACCGCATCGACCAGGGCCTGCAGGCGCGCCTGTGCGCCGGGTTCCTGGCCGCCGGGAGCAGCGGGAGACAAAAGATCGGCCAACAGTTCGGACGAGATCACGGTCGTTCTGAAACCTTTGAAGCCAGCGAGGGCAGAGGCCGCTGCAGGCAGCGACGGGGCCGGCGGTCCCAGCCCATGCGCCAGCATACAGGCAAGAATATGTCAGAACGTAACAAGTGTCGGAAACTGATGGTTTTTCCCGAGGGCCTGTTCACGATTTTTCACCGTGCCCGCAAGGCAGCCACACCCGCCGAATCCAGGCGCGCGCCGCAGCCCCGCCTGGCACCCTGGGCAAGGCGCGCCACGCAGCAGGGCGCTGCTCGGCCCGGGGGGCGGAATGCGCCCTGCGAACTGCTACAGTCCACGCCTCATTTCACGCCCCCAGCATGTCCGAAGCGTTTGAGAACCACACTCCCATGATGCAGCAGTACCTGGCCCTCAAGGCCGGCTACCCCGAGACGCTGCTGTTCTACCGCATGGGCGATTTCTACGAAGTCTTCTGGGGCGACGCCGAAAAGGCGGCACGCCTGCTGGACATCACCCTCACGCAACGGGGCCAGTCGGGCGGCCAGCCGGTGCTGATGGCGGGCGTGCCGTTCCACGCGCTGGAGAACTACCTGGCCCGCCTGATCAAGATGGGCGAGTCGGTGGCCATTGCCGAGCAGGTGGGCGAAGTGGGCGCCGCCAAGGGGCCGGTGGAACGCAAGGTGGTGCGCGTGGTCACCCCCGGCACGGTGACGGACACCGAGCTGCTGTCCGACAAAGCCGAATCGCTGCTGATGGCCGTGCACCAGGCGCCGCGCGCGCGCTGCGGCCTGGCCTGGCTGAGCGTGACGCAGGGCCGCGTCTTTCTGGCCGAATGCGCGCAGGACGAGCTGGGCGCCTGGCTGGCGCGCGTGGCGCCCAGCGAACTGCTCTACAGCGCCGGTGTGACGGACCGCTTCGAGCAGCAGCTGCAGGTGCTGCGCCAGGGCGGCGCCTTCACCTGCCCCATGACGCTGCGCCCGGACTGGCAGTTCGACAGCGCCCTGGGCGAGCGCAAGCTGCTGGAGAACCTGGGCGCCGCCAGCCTGCAGGCCTGGGGCGCGCAGGACCTGGGCGAGGCGCACGCCGCCGCAGCCGGGCTGCTGGCCTATGCCGAGCACACGCAGGGCCGCACGCTGACCCATGTGCACAGCGTGCAGGTGCAGCGCAATGACGACCTGATCGACCTGCCCGCCACCACGCGGCGCAATCTGGAGCTGGTGAAGACCCTGCGCGGCGAGGACGCGCCCACGCTGTTCTCGCTGCTCGACACCTGCATGACCGGCATGGGCAGCCGCCTGCTCAAGACCTGGCTGCTGGAGCCGCGCCGCGACCGCACCGAGGCGCGCCAGCGCCTGTCGGCCACCGCGGCCCTGCGGGGCGCGGGTGGCGCGGGTGGCGGGGCTGGCCCCTGGTCCACGCTGCGCGGCGAGCTCAAGGGCGTGAGCGATGTGGAGCGCATCACCGCGCGCGTCGCGCTGCGCCAGGTGCGCCCGCGCGAGCTGGTGGCGCTGTGCAAAACGCTACAAAAATCAGAGCTGCTCGCGCTTTCTGCACAAGCGCCAGAGCCGTTTTTGGCCCAGATTTTTGACAACCTGCACCCGCCCGAAGGCTGCACCGCCCTGCTGTGCGCCGCCATCGCCGAAGAGCCCGCCGCCCTGGTGCGCGACGGCGGTGTGATCGCGGGCGGCTTTGACACCGAGCTGGACGAACTGCGTGCCATCCAGACCAATTGCGACGACTTTCTGCTGGAGCTGGAAACCCGCGAGAAAGCGCGCACCGGCATCCCCAACCTGCGCGTGCAGTTCAACAAGGTGCACGGCTTCTACATCGAGGTGACCAGCAGCCACCTGGACCGCGTGCCCGACGACTACCGCCGCCGCCAGACGCTGAAGAACGCCGAGCGCTTCATCACGCCCGAGCTGAAGGCGTTCGAGGACAAGGCCCTGTCGGCCAGCGAGCGCGCCCTGGCCCGCGAGAAGTGGCTGTACGAGCAGATCCTGGACCAGCTGCAGCCCCACATTCCGCAGCTGACCCGCCTGGCGCAAGCGCTGGCCACGCTGGATGTGCTGTGCACGCTGGCCGAGCGCTCGCTCACGCTGAACTGGTGCGCACCGCAGTTCGTGCCCGAGCCCTGCATCGAGATTGAGGGCGGCCGGCATCCGGTGGTGGAGGCGCGCCTGGCCGAGACGTCGAGCGGCAGCTTCATCGCCAACCACACGCGGCTGAACGCCAACACGCGCATGCAGGTCATCACCGGCCCCAACATGGGCGGCAAATCGACCTACATGCGGCAGGTGGCGCTGATCGTGCTGCTGGCCAGCATGGGCAGCCACGTGCCCGCGGCCAGCTGCCGCCTGGGGCCCATCGACGCCATTCATACCCGCATCGGCGCGGCCGACGACCTGGCGAATGCGCAGTCCACGTTCATGCTGGAGATGACCGAGGCCGCGCAGATATTGCACGCGGCCACTCCCCACAGCCTGGTGCTGATGGACGAGATCGGCCGCGGCACCAGCACCTTTGACGGCCTGGCGCTGGCCAGCGGCATTGCCACCCACCTGCACGACAAGACCCGCGCCTTCGTGCTGTTTGCCACGCACTACTTCGAGCTGACCGAGCTGCCCGCCAAGGCGCGCCACGCCATCAACATGCACGTGAGTGCTACCGAGAACGGCGCGGACATCGTTTTTTTGCACGAGATCCAGCCCGGCCCCGCCAGCCGCAGCTATGGGATCCAGGTTGCAAAATTAGCGGGCATGCCCTCGCCCGTGCTGCACCACGCACGCCACGCCCTGGCCGCCCTGGAAGAGCGCGCGGGCGAGGACGACCTGCAAGTGGACCTGTTCGCGGCACCCGAGGTGCCCGAGAGCGCGGGCGCCAGCCCCGTGGAGGCGGCGCTGTCCGCCATCAACCCCGATGCGCTGAGCCCCCGCGAGGCGCTGGACGCGCTGTACCAGCTCAAGAAGCTGCAGGGCGCCTGAGCCTCCGCGCACACTGGGCTGCGGCGCCCTCGCCGGGCTCAGCGCCTGTTCACGGTCTTACTGCTTGACGATGGACACCAGGGTGTCCTGCACCATCTTGCCCGTCTTCATGTCCATCCAGGGGTTTTGCACCGTGACGTGGTGCGTGCAGCCGGTGGTCATCTTCTTTTTCATCACCGCGTTGAACTCTTCCTTGCAGCCCGCCACGAAGGCGGCGGAGTCCTTGGTCGCCTCGCCCATGGGCTGGACGCCAGGCTGCGCCTGGTAGAAAGCCGCCACCTTTTGCAGCGCATCGCCCGTGCGGTAGGCCGCGCCCTCAACCCCCATCTGGCGGCGCAGGAAATCGGTGGTGGCCGCATCGGGCTTGGCGCCTGGGTACACCGCGACGCCCGCCGGCTGGGCGGCCGCGGTCAGGGCCTGGGCCGCCAACAGGGCGGCAAGCGCTGCGGTCCGCACGCACAGGGGGTTAAAAAAGGATCGTTGGAGGGTTCGGTTCATCATCATGGTGACGGCCCGCTCGCACGGGCCGGGTCGGCAAAGGTTTGGCACAACGCGCCAGGACCCTCCCGGCGCCGCGGGGAGGATTATTGAAGAGCGCCACGCACAAGCCCCCGGTTCTCGACGCCGCGGGCGTGACGTTTTCATCATTTCGGGCGCCTTTCACACCGATCGCACCTGGGCGGCCCCGGTGCGCCAGCGCACGCCGACGGGAGTGGTGGCGCTGCAGCACTACACTCTGCGGTTTATCTGCTTTTTGCTTTGCCTCTCATGACGTATTGCGTCGCCATCAAACTCAATGCCGGGCTGGTGTTCCTGTCCGATTCGCGCACCAACGCCGGGCTGGACCAGATCAGCTCCTTCCGCAAGATGATGGTGTACGAGAAGACGGGCGACCGTTTCATGGTGCTGCTGTCGGCGGGCAACCTGTCCATTTCGCAGTCGGTGCGCGAAATCCTGCAGACCGAGCAGCTCAAGGACGGCGAATCCGGCGAAACCATCTCGATCTGGAACGCCAAGAGCATGTTCGACGCGGCCCGCGTCCTCGGCTCGGCCGTGCGCCACGTGCATGAGCGCGATGGCGCGGCGCTCAAGCGCTCGGGGGTGGACTTCAACGTGTCCCTGGTGTTCGGCGGCCAGATCAAGGGCGAGGGCATGCGCCTGTTCCAGGTGTACTCGGCGGGTAACTTCATCGAGGCCACTTCGGAGACGCCGTATTTCCAGGTGGGCGAATCCAAGTACGGCAAGCCGGTGCTCGACCGCGTGCTCACCCCCGAGACCCCGCTGGACGAAGCCGCCAAATGCGCCCTGGTGTCCATGGACAGCACGCTCAAGTCCAACCTGTCCGTAGGGCTGCCGCTGGACCTGGTGGTGTACGAGGTCGATCGGTTCTCCACCGAGAAGGTGGTGTGCATCGACGAGAACAACCCCTACTTCCGCATGGTCCACGACAGTTGGGGCCAGAAGCTGCGCCAGGTGTTTGACAGCATCGAAGACCCGGCCTGGGGCGGTGGCGCCACCAGCGTGCCGATCATGGTGAACCCCGCACGCAGCAAGCCGCTCAAGAAGATCACCAACCACCTGGACAAGCTCATCTGAAGAAAGGCTTGCCCGGCATGACTGCGACGAACGCCTCCCGCCACACGCTGCCCATCGTTTTCTCGCACGCCAACAGCTTTCCCGCCAGCACCTACCGCGTGCTCTTCCGGCACCTGAAAGCCCGGGGCTTCGAGATCAGTGCCGTGGAGCGCTATGGACATGACCCGCGCTACCCGGTAACCAACAACTGGCCGCACCTGGTGCAGCAGCTGGCCGACTTCGCGACCGAACAGGTGCGTCGGCGGGGCGAACGGGTGTTTCTGGTGGGGCATTCGCTGGGCGGCTTTCTGAGCGTGATGGCGGCGGCGCGGCACCCGGAACTCGCGCGCGGCGTGGTGCTGATCGACTCGCCACTGATCGGCGGCTGGAAAGCCAACGTGGTGGGCGTGGCCAAGACGGCCCAGGTGGTGGGATCCATCTCGCCCGGCCGGGTCAGCCGCCAGCGGCGCTTCAGCTGGGCCAGCAACGAAGAGGCGCTCGAACACTTCCGCAAGAAGAAGGCCTTTGCGCGCTGGCACCCCGAGGTGCTGGAAGACTATGTGGCCCACGGCCTGCACGACCAGGACGGCAAGCGCGTGCTGGGCTTTGACCGCGCGGTGGAGACGGCGATCTACAACACCCTGCCGCACAACCTGGGCCGCCTGCTGCGCGCCCACCCGCTGCAGTGCCCGGCGGCCTTCATCGGCGGCCGCGACTCGGACGAAATGAAGCAGGTGGGCATGGCGATGACCCTGCGCGTGACCGAGGGCCGCACCATGATGCTCGACGGCAGCCACCTGTTTCCCATGGAGCAGCCCCTGGCCACGGCCGCGGCCATCGAGGCCTCGCTGCTCAATCTGGCAGCGCTGACGTCGCCCGCCACCCGGGGCTGACACCAAGCCCCCGGGGCCTGGCCGGACTCCGGGATAACAAGCAGCGCGGCCGACACGCGCATCCCCTACACTGGGGAGTGTTGTAACAGCATGATACGACCTGATGCGTGCACAAACCCTGCTCCAGCGCCTGCCGGCCGCCAGCTTCCTGCTGCTGGCGGCCTTTGGACTGGCCATGATCGCACGCGTGTACAACGACACCACCGCCGCGCTCATCACGGCGTCGGTGCTCATGTTTGCGTGCTGCTGGGCCAACGCCACCCACCTCCTGGGCGCCCGCCCTGCCTTCAGGTTCGTGCTGCTGGCCGTCGGGATGGGCTGGTTCGCGGAGCAGATGGGCACCAGCCACGGGTGGTTCTTCGGCCACTACACCTACACCGACGTGCTCGGCCCTCGGCTCGGCGATGTGCCCATCGTCATCCCCCTCATGTGGTTCGCACTGACGTACATGGGCTATGTGATCACCAACCTCATCGTCTGGCAGGCGCCGGTGGATGGCACCACGGGCCTGGGCCACGCGGCCGGATTGTCGTTCCTGGCGGCCATGGTGGTGACGGCGTTCGACCTGGGTGCAGACCCTTATTTCGTCTACACGCTCAAGGCCTGGATCATGGCCAAGACCGACGGCGCCTGGTTCGGGGAAACCGTGCAGGGCTTTGTCGGCTGGGTGTTCGTGGCCTTTGTCATCCTCTTGACCTTCCGCCTCACCGCCAGACCGCAGGCCCCACGGCCCGCCGCCCCCTTTCTGCCGCGCCACGCGCTGGTACCGCTGGCGCTGTACGGCGCGGGCATCGTCTTCCAGATGGTGATGGGCAACCCCGTAGAAATCCGCACCATCGCACCGTTCGCCATGGGCATTCCGCTGCTGTGCGCCCTGGCGGGCTGGCAGCGCTGGAGCAAGGAGACCGCCGCATGAACACCCCCTCCGCCACCGCGGCCGCCCCGCGGATTGCCGACGCCGAGCTGGCAGCCATGCAGCGCCGCGCCGACCCATTGGCCGACCAGACCCTGAGCGACATCCTCGGCGACTGGCCTGCCGGCGACGCGGCCCTGGATGCCGCTCAGTGGCGGCGGCTGGAAACCGTCAACCGCCTCATCGGCGAATGGACGGACAACGACACGTTGCAGAGCTGGCAGGCGCACGGCGACGGCGTGGACGCGTCCCTGGCGCGGGCGCTGGACCACTACGTACAGACCGCCCAGGTGCTGCCCCCCTGGGCCGACGCCCGCAAAATCGAGCGCGCCGAGCACCTGTTCATGGAGCACGGCGCGCTGTCCTGCATCCTGCTGTTTTGCGCCAGCCTGCCCGAGTGCTATGTCATCCCCGACCTGGCCAGCGTGTTGCACACATCGGGCCAGCTGGAGCAAAACGCCGAATACCGCATCCGCTCCACCGCGGCCATGATCTTCCCGGTGATGCTGCACGGGGGCCTGGGCCCGCGGGGCGCCGGCGTGGCCCAGGTGCTCAAGGTCCGGCTGATCCATGCCACCATCCGCAACCTGATCCTGCGCGGCAGCCCGCAAGCCGCCGTGCAACAACTGCTGGCGGGCGGCAACGGCAAGATTCCGGCACTGGCCCGCCAGCCCCAGGGTGGCCGCCAGGCGATGTACCAGGCCTTCTTCGCGCGGGGGTGGGACCTGGGCAGCGACGGCCTGCCCTGCAACCAGGAGGAGCAGGCCTACACCCTGCTCACCTTCAGCTACGTGTTCCTGCGCAGCCTCCGGCGCCTGGGCATCGGGCTGCCGCCTGCCGACGAGGAAGCCTACCTGCATGCCTGGAACGTGGTGGGCCATGTGCTCGGCATCGACCGCGCCCTGATGGTCGAGACGATGTCCGATGGCCACGCACTCATGGAACGCATGCAGGCCCGCGGCCGTGCCGAGCCCGTCACCCCGGACCCGCGTCCCGGCCTGGGCCGCGCGCTGATGCAGACGATGGAGAACGCGCTGCCCTGGGCGATCGCGAAACCCTTTCCCCAGCTCATGACCCGCACCCTTTGCGGCACCGCCACGGCGAACGACCTGGGCCTGACCCAGCCGGCGCCCTGGCCCTCCGCCCTGCTGTTCTGGGCCGTGCTGCTGCTGGCGCGCGCGCTTGATGCAGTCGTGCGGCGGGTGATGCCACGCTTTTCCATCGTGCGCATGCTGACCCGCGCGCTGGGCTACCACTTCATGAGCCGCGTCCTGATGAGCCAGACGCGCCCGCTGCAACTGCCCACGGAGCTGCTCCACCAGGTGGATGCGGTGGTCCACAGCTGGAGCGACGATCCCCAGGCCCCCGCGTGGGTCAACCGCCTGGAAGACCGGCTCACCACCCGCGGAAGCTGGAGCCCTGGGCTGGCGAGCCAGCCCCCGGCAGCACCGGCGGCCCAGGCGCAGCAAACCGCCTAGCCGATCCCGCCACCCCGCTGCCGCCGCCAATGAAACCGCTGCCCTGCGCCCTCCCGACGCGGCCCTGGCCGGGCCGTGCGCGCTGCGGCACCGCGGGGGCGCTGCTGCGCCTGCTGGCATTCCTGGCGTTTCTGGCACTCCTGGCGCACCCCGCGCCAGCGCGGGCCGCAACGCCCCCGCTGCTATTGACGCACGAGAGGCCGCAGCTCAATGCGTGGGACACCATCACCCTCCAGGCCGATCCAACCGACGCGCTTTCGGCCGAGGACATGCTGCGCCGGCTGGACCAGTTCGAGCCGCCCGCGCGGCGCGGCGGCTCGCTGGGCGTGCACAAGGCAGCCATGTGGCTGCACATTCCCCTGCTTGCGCCCAAGGCGCTGCCCACGCCCTGGGTGATCGATATCGGCTACAGCTCGCTGCAGGCCGACATCTACCTGGCCCGCGGCGGCCGGGTGCTCCAGCAGGTCCGCTCGGGACAGCTTGGCGCCGGTGACCTGGACATCCGCACCCCGGCAATGGCGTTCCACCTGGAGCCGGGGCAGGCCTACGACCTGCTGGTGCGTGTGCGCGCCACCGGTCCACTGATCCTGCCGATCACCCTGGGCGAAATGCCCCGCCAGATCCACCAGGCCTTGCGCGAGCAAATGCTCCAGGGCCTGCTCAACGGACTGGCGTTCTGCCTGCTGGCGTACAGCCTGGTCCAGTGGGTCACCCAACGCGAGCACCTCTTCGGCTTCTATGCCCTGGTCGTCCTGGGCAGCGCGGGGTTTTCTCTGCAGTTTTTCGGCATTGGCGACCGGTTCCTGTGGCCGGGCAACCTCTGGATGGCCCGGTATGGCGGGCTGACCGCAGGCCTGGTGGCGCTGGCAGGCTCCTTCCTTTTTCTGGGCGCAGCCTTGGCAGACGCCGCGCCCCGCAGCCGGTATGCTCGCACAATGCGCGCGGGCGCCGCCGTCACGGCCCTGGTCTGCGCCGGCGTCGTGCTCGGCGGGGTGAGCGTGCCCATCGCCATTGCCTACATGAGCCTGGTAAGCCCGCTGCCTTCCCTGCTCAGCGTGCCGGCGGCGCTCGTGCATGTGCGCCGCGGCAACCCCATCGGCTCCACGCTGCTGCTCGCCTGGGTGGCCTACGGCGTGGCCGCCGCGGTCATGGTGTGCCTGGTGCAGGGCTGGGTGCCTGCGAACTTCTGGACCGTGCACTCGTTCCAGTTCGGCGCCACGCTGGACATGCTGCTGTTCCTGCGGGTCATGGGGCTGCGGGCCAAGGCCATCCGCCTGCAGGCGCAGGAGGCCCTGCGCGAGCGCGACCTCATGCATTCCCTGGCCCACAGCGATCCGCTGACGGGCCTCAGCAACCGCCGCGGCCTGCAGCATGCGCTGCGGGCGGCGCTGGAGTCCTGCGCACCCGGCCACCTGGTGGCGGTGTACCTGATGGACCTCGACGGGTTCAAGCCCGTCAACGACTCGTACGGGCACGATGTGGGCGACGACCTGCTGGTGGCGGTGGGCCACCGGCTGCAAGCCAACGTGCGCCATACCACCGATGTCGTGGCGCGGCTGGGAGGCGACGAATTCATCATCATGGCCTGCCACCTGGAAACACCCGAAGTTGCCGACGAATTAGGGCGGGCCCTGCTCCGCGCGTTTGACCAGCCTTTCACGCTGGGGCCCTTGCATTTGAAGGTGGGGCTGACCATCGGCTACGCGCTGGCGCCCCTGGACAGCGGCGAGCCGCAGGGCCTGATCCGCCTGGCCGACGCCGCAATGTATGCAGGCAAGCAAAGCGGCAAGCACTCGCTGCGGCGTGCGGCCAGTGGCAGCGCGCGGCTGCTCACGCCCTAGCCGCGGGCAACGCCCCGCTTCGCAAGGCTGGCAAAGCGCACTCCCTGCAACCTCCCGCTGCATCTACACTGTCCCCACCACCACCCGCCATGCGCGTCACGTCCCCCACGATCTTCTGGCAATGGCTGCCGACGCCCTGGGCACGCTGGGCCCTGGGGTGCGCCTGGCTGGTGCTGGCGATGCTGTGGAGCGACAGCCGGGCGGCCACCGCTGCGCTGCCCCTGCGTGACGACGCGCCCCGGATCGAGGTGTGGCCGGCAGTGTCCGTGCTGGCCGATCCCTCCGGCGCCTGGACGCTGCAGGACGTGCTGCCCCGCACGGCGGAGTTTGAACGTCCGCCCGGCACCGCCAAGACGCTGGGAGTGCAAACCGGGGCGGTGTGGATTCGCGCCCCGCTGGATGTCTCGGCGACATCGGACGGGGTCTGGATCCTGGACATCGACTACCCCGTGCTCAATCGGGTGGAGGTGTACCTGACCCAGGACGGCCACGTGCTTCAGCAAGCCACCCTGGGCAGCCTGCAGCCCTTTTCGCAGCGCCCGCTGCGAAGCCGCACCCACGCCCTGGTGCTGCCCATGCGCGCCGGCCAGCCGTACGAACTGCTGCTGCGCGTGGAAACCCGGGGCGCCATGGTGCTGCCCATCACACTGAGCAAGCCGCCCGCCTGGCATGCGGCCGCCTTGAATGAGCAGATGCTGCAGGGCATCCTCGCCGGCCTGGCTCTGTGCCTGCTGATCTACAGCCTGGCCCAG
Organism: Acidovorax sp.; assembly: GCF_021287135.1. Taxonomy (GTDB): domain Bacteria; phylum Pseudomonadota; class Gammaproteobacteria; order Burkholderiales; family Burkholderiaceae_C; genus Acidovorax. Next base: position 13,960 of record NZ_JAJTBB010000038.1, on the reverse strand, counting down.
TGGATCAACCTGCGCGACGTGCTTTTCTTGCAGTACGCGCTGCTCATTGCGGGCAGCCTGCTGTTCTCGCTGCACTTCTTCGGCCTGGCCACCCAGTACCTGTGGCAGGACAACCCGTGGTTTGAAATGCATGCGGCAGGGCTGTCCTCGCTGATGGCCACCTGCGGCTCCTTCCTCTTCATCAGCCAGGCGCTGGCCGGCCACCGGCCCGGGAACCTGCTGCTGCGCACCATGCGTTGGGGGGCCTTGCTGTGCGTGCTGCTGGCGCTGGTGCACGCACTGGACGTGCTGAACACCTCCACCATCGCCGCGGTCGTCAGCATCCTCGGGCTGGTTCCTGCCCTGATGGGCATTCCGGGTGCTGTGCGGCGGGCGGGGCGCGGCGATGCAGTGGGGGCGAGCCTGCTGCTGGCATGGGTGGTGTACTTCGCCGCCACGGCCACGGTGATCGGCGTCATCCGGGGCTGGGTGCCCGTGAACTTCTGGACGCTGCACTCCTTCCAGTTCGGCGCCACGCTGGACATGCTGCTCTTCATGCGCGTGCTGGGCCTGCGCACCAAGGCGCTGCGCATCGAGGCCCTGCACGCCAGCCGCGAGCGCGACGCCATGCGCTCGCTGGCGCACACCGACCCGCTGACCGGCCTGCCCAACCGGCGCGGCTTGAACATTGCACTCACCTCGGCCCTGCACCACTGCGGGCCCGACCGGCTGCTGGCGGTGTATGTGATGGACCTGGACGGATTCAAGCCCGTGAACGACACCCACGGCCACGATGTGGGCGATGAGCTGCTGGTGGCTGTCACCCGGCGCTTGCAAAGCCAGGTGCGGCAGAGCGACGTGGTGGCCCGCCTGGGGGGCGATGAGTTCGTGGTCATGACCGGGCAGCTGGGCAGCCCCCAGCAGGCGCACGACCTGGGCAACAAGCTGCTGGACGCGTTCCGCACGCCGTTCTCGCTGGGCGACCTGAAGATCGAGGTGGGGCTCACCATCGGCTACGCCATCTCGCCGCACGACAGCAACGACGCCGTCGGCCTGCTCAAGCTCGCGGACGCTGCGATGTACAGCGGCAAGCAGGGCGGCAAGTTCTGCGTGCGGCGCAACACGGGCGACCTGGCACTGTCGTCGGCCTAGGCGCAAAAATTCAGCACACGCGGCAGGCGCATTCCACGCTGGTCAAACTGCCCGGCTTCCGGTACACAGGGGCTCCCTTCATCCGACGGAGCAGACCCCGCCATGGCCCACCGCAAGAGCCCCGCACGCATTGCCAAAGACGCGCGCATCGCGCACTTCCAGACCCTCGCCGCCACGGCCGGCGCCGCCGCGGCCCCGGCCGTGGCGCACGGCGCCCCCCGCCTGGCCTGGACGGCCGTGGCCGGGCTGGAGGCCCGGCTGGTCGGGCGCATCGTGCTACCCACCAGCCCCGACTACAACCAGGCGCGGCAGGAATCCAATCCGGCGTTCCAGGCCTTCCCCGAGATCATCGTGTACTGCGCCTGCGAGAACGACGTGCTGGAATGTCTGGCCGTTGCCCGGCAATACCACCTGTGGGTGGCCGTGCGCTGCGGCGGCCACAGCACCGCGGGCTATTCCGTGAACAGCGGCATGGTGATCGACCTGAGCGATCTCCAGGGCGTCGTGCTGGATCCGGCACGCGAGCGGGTTCATGTGCTTCCGGGCACCGATTTCGACCATTTCAACGGCGCCATGAACCACACCGGCTGGCATGTGCCCACCGGCGCCTGCGGCAGTGTCTGCGTCGGGGGCTTTGTGCAGGGTGGCGGCTACGGCTACACCTCCCGCGCCTTCGGAATCCAGAGCGACCTGGTGGACTCCTTCCGCGTCGCGCTGGCCAGCGGGCACATCGTGACGGCCAGCGCGCAGGAGAACGGGGATCTGTTCTGGGCACTGCGCGGGGGCACGGGCGGCAATTTCGGGGTGGTGCTGCAGGTCACCTACCGCATGCAGCGCCTGGACAGCGTCTGGGCCTGGGCCATCAGCTGGGACGCGGCCCACGCCGCCGAAGTGCTCACGCTCATGCAACAGGGCTTCATGAAGACCGGCGCCCCCGACGCGCTGGGCTACATGATGAACCTGGGCTTTCAGAACAACGTGCCCGTCTACATGGTGCAGGGCATGTTCTGCGGTTCCCGCAGTGCGGGCCTGGAGGCCATCGCTCCCCTGTTGGCGATTCCGAGCGCGCAGCTGCTGGTGGACCAGACGGGCACCTACCCGGACATGAATCGCTGGCTGGAGGACCACCCCTACACGCTCCCCGACAACCTGCCCGATGGCGTGGCCGAGACCAAATGCAGCGGCTACCTCAACACCCCCCTGTCGCCCGCAGACTGGCAGCGCATCATTGACTACTTCCAGACCTCGCCCAATCCCTGGTCGCTGGCGTACCTGGAGCCCTACGGCGGCGCCATCAACCGCTACCCCGTGGCCGACAGCGCCTTCGTGCACCGCCACGCGGACGCCGACCTGGTGGTGGACGTGTTCTGGACCAACCCGCAGGAGCGCGCACAGATGGAGGCGTGGCTGGAGGGCTTCATGCAACTGGTGCGGCCGTTCCTCAACGGGCACGTGTACCAAAACTACCCGGATGCGGGCCTTGCCGATTTTCCGCAGGCCTACTGGGGCAGCGCCTACCCGCAGCTGCAGCAGGTCAAGGCCCGGTACGACCCCGCCAACTTCTTCCACTTCCAGCAGAGCATCGCCTTGCCCCCGGGCGATGCCTGAGGCACCGCCTCACGGCCCCTCGGCGTAGTGCAGCCGGCCCTTGCCGGCCCGCTTGGCGGCGTACATGGCCTGGTCGGCGCGGTTGATGAGCGTTCCGATGTCGCTGTCCCGCGGCCTGACCACGGCCACTCCGATGCTGGCGCCGACGTTGACCTCCAGCCCATCCAGCGCCACGGGGCACAGCAAGGCGTGCAGGATGCGGTGGCCCACGGTGTCGATCACCTCGCGCGTCACCTCGCAATCCAGCATGACCAGGAACTCGTCTCCGCCCAGCCGTGCCGTGGTGTCACAGCCCCGCACGGCGCCAGCGATCCGCTGGGCCATCACCCGCAGCACCTCGTCGCCCGTGCGGTGGCCCAGGGTATCGTTCACCCGCTTGAAGCCGTCCAGGTCGATGAACAGCAAGGCCACCACCCCGGCCGAGCCCCGCGCCTGTGCCAGCGCAGCCTCCAGCCGGCTCTGGAACGCCATGCGGTTGTAGAGCCCCGTCAGGGCGTCGTGGTGGGCCAGGTAATGCTGCTGGCGGGCGATCTGGATCTTGGCGGAAACGTCCTGCACCAGTGCCATGAGGGAGGCCACCCGGCCGTCGGCGTCCGTGAGCGCCGAGTTGAACCACTCGCAATGCACCTCGGTGCCGTCCTCGCGGAAGAAGCTGGCCTCCGCCCGGTTCTGGGATTCCTCCCCCGACTGCAGGCGGCGCAGGGCCTCCAGCAGCTCGCAACCCTCCTGCAGCGCCAGCAGCTCGGGCAGCGGGTGCCCCTTGAGCTCCGCCACCGCCGGCCACCCCATCAGCTGTACCGCGCGCTGCGAACAGTGCAGGAGCCGCAGGGCATGGTCCATTTCCAGAACAGCCAGGGGACTGTTTTCCATATGGGACGACAGCCGCTGGTTGGCCGCGCGCAGCGCGTCCATGGTGACCTGCAGCTCATGCACATCGAGCGCGGAAGTCATGAAGCCTTCGATGGCGCCCTGCTCGCCGTACCACGGGGTGAGGCAGATGGTGCGCCATTCGTCAAAGCCGTAGGGCGTGCGCAGCAGGCGCTGGTACTGGACCCGTTCGCCCCGCAGCGCCCGTTCCACGAACGGCATGAAGCGCTGGCACGCCTCTTCCCCATAGACCTGCACCAGCGACTGGCCCACCAGGCGGTCGGGCACCGTGCCGAACCACCGGGCATACTCGTCATTCACGTAGATCATGGTCAGGCTGCGGTCCACCACCGCCATGGTGGCGCCCGCGCTGCGGGTGACGATGTCCAGCAAGCGGGCCTTCGACGGGCCGGCCTGGCCGCCTGGGGCCCCACCGGGCTGCGACAACTCTGACTCTTCTTGCATCATGCGGCAAAGCCCCGGAGGCTGAACATCGACACGCGAGGGGGAAATCCGCCGCAGCGCACCCCCAAGGAAGCCCAAGGGTCTTGGGGCCTGGGGGGCCAAAGGCGGCTCGGCGCCTTCAGCTTAACATTGATCGAAGAAAAGCCACCGGCTTTCCTGCAGCCCGCACGGGGGCGCCTGCGCGAGGTAGCCCGCCAGCGGCGGCTATTTGCAGCAACGGTAGGCCAGCCCGACCGAGACCGAGTACCCCGTGGGCTGCACCGTGAGCGGGCTGCGCCGCGCATCGCCCTGAAGCCGGGACACCCGCGCCGCGCCCAGCACGACCCAGTGGCGGTTGAGGGCGGTCATCACCTCCACGCCGGCATCCACGCTGTACAGGCCCGCGGCCGGTGAAAACGCGGGCAGCGCCCCCACACCCCCGTCCGGCACGCCGAAGTGCGCTCGCAGATAAGTGCGGTCGCCAAAGCTGGCGCCCGCGCCGAACGTCACTTTGGTCTGGGCGGTCACCGGCCAGGTGTAGCCGATGCTGGTGGACAGCTGCGCGCCGCCGTCCCGCCCGAGGATGTCTTGCGACAGGCCCGCGCCCACGGCCCAGCGGTCCGTGAAGGCGTAGCCCGCGCTCACCCGCGCGCGCAGGGTGGAGCGCACAGACGGCAGGCCCACCAGGATGGGGGCATCCGAGCCGTCGCGCCCCTTGTCGACGCGCAGCGATGCGCTCAGGTTGAACCGGTCGCTCTGCGCCAGGGTGGCGCTGGCGCCGCCCGAATCGCGCGGCCCCAGGCCGTGGCCCATGAACGCGCTGCCGCGCGAGGTGCTGAGCCGGAAACGCCCGTATTCAATGGCCCAGGCCGGCCGCAAGCTGTTCTTGCGGCCGTCGCCGCCCGCGTAGTCGGGGCTGGAGCTGACCAGTGCCCCCAGCGCGTAGTTGAACCGAGGCTTGGCAGGCTCGTCGCCGTCCTGCGCTGCTGCTTCGGCCGCGCGCGCCGCGGGCCACGCGGCCAGGCAGGCCAGCAGGGCAACGCAGGAGCAGCGGCGAACAGGCAGGCAGGGACGGGTCATGGCGGGATTATCAGTCCGCCCACTGCACCCAGCCAGTCCAGGCGGTCAACAAAACGATGATGCCAAACACAATGCGGTAGTACGCAAACGGCACAAAGCTGTGTGTGCTGATGTAGCGCAGCAGCCAGCGCACGCATAGCCAGGCGCTCACAAACGAGAAGACCAGCCCCACGCTGAACAGGGGCAGGTCCGCCGCCGACAGCAGCGCGCGCTCCTTGTACAGGCTGTAGACGCCCGCGCCGATGAGCGTGGGGATCGCCAGGAAGAACGAGAAGTCCGTGGCCGCCTTGCGCGACAGCCCCAGCAGCATGCCCCCGATGATGGTGGCGCCGCTGCGGCTGGTGCCGGGCACCATGGCCAGGCACTGCACCAGCCCCACCTTCAGGGCGTCCCAGGGGGTCATGTCGTCCACCGACTGGACGCGGGTCGCCGAGGCCGGCCGCCGCTCCGCCCACAAAATGATGAAGCCGCCCAGAATGAACGTGGTGGCCACCACCATGGGGGTGAACAGGTGCGCCTTGATGGCCTTACCGAACAGCAGCCCCAGCACCACGGCCGGCAAGAAGCCGATGAACACGTTCAGCGCGAACCGCTGCGCCTGGCGCTCGGTGGGCAGCGCTGCCAGCGTGGCGCGGATCTTCTGCCAGTACACCAGGATCACGGCAAAGATGGCCCCGGTCTGGATGGCGATGTCAAACACCTTGGCCTTGGCATCGTCAAACCCCAGCAGCGAACCGGCCAGGATCAGGTGCCCGGTGGAGGAAATCGGCAGGAACTCCGTCAGGCCCTCGACCACGCCCATGACGGCGGCCTTGGCCAGCAATAGAACGTCCACGCGCACTCCTTGATAGAAATTTAAGTAAAAGTGGGCTCCAGCGCTTATCCAATAAGCGCAAGCAGCTATCAAAACAGGAGTATAGGCCCAGCCGCCCGGGCACCTTCGTCAGGCTGGCGGTTGCCAGGGTGCGTGCCAGCCCCCGCCCAGCGCCTGCACCAGCGCCACCGCCGCCAGTTGGCGGTTCACCTGCAGCTGCAGCAGCGCCCGCTGCGCGGACAGCGCCGCCACCTGCGCCGTGACCACCTCGGTGTAACTCATCTGCCCCTCGCGGTAGCGGTTGAGCAGCTGCTGCGCCGTGCGCTCGGCGGCCGCCACGGCTTCGCGCCGCAGCGGCTCCTGCGCTTGCAGCGTGCGCAGCACCGTGAGCTGGTCTTCCACGCCCTGGAAGGCTGTGAGCACCGTCTGGCGATAGGCCGCCACGCGCGCATCGCGGGCTGCCTGGGCCGCGTCCACCCGCGCCGCGGTGGCGCCTGCGTCAAACACGGTCTGCGCCACTGACAGGCCCAGCGACCACACCAGCGTGGAGGCCTTGAACAGGTCCGCCACGCTCGATCCCCCACTGCCCAGGGAGCCGCGCAGGCCCAGGTTCGGGAAGTAGCCCGCGCGCTGGATGCCGATCTGCGCATGGGCAGCGGCCACCGCACGCTCGGCCGCAGCAATGTCGGGCCGGCGCTGCAGCAAGGTGGACGGCACGACCGCCGGCACCTCGGGTACGGCAGCCGACCAGGGTGCGGGCGGCAGCGCAAAGTCCGCCGGGGCGCGCCCGGTCAGCACAGCCACCGCGTGCTCGAAGCGGGCGCGGTTCTGCCGCACCGTGGCCAGGTCGGCCCGGGCGTTGGCCAGCTGGGTCTGCGCCTGCAACACATCGGTCTGCGCCACCACACCCGCGCTGTAGCGGTTGCGCGCGATCTGCAGGCTGCGCTCGTAGCCCTCCACCGTGGCCTGCAACAGCTCGGCCTCGGCATCCGCCTCGCGCAGCTGGAAGTAGGCCGACGCCAGGGCGCCCACGGCCGACAGCCGGGCCGAGGCCAGGTCGGCCTCGCTGGCCTGCGCACTGGCCTGGGCGGCGTCCACGCCGCCTTGCAGCCGGCCCCACAGGTCGGGCGCCCAGTCCACCCCCAGCGAGGCTGATGTGGACAAGCCCGCGCGTGCCGCCCCCTCACCGCCGGTGCGCGTGGCACCGCCCGACAGGCCGACCGACGGGAACAGCCCCGCCCGTTCCTGCCGCACCACGGCCTGCGCCTGTGCGTAGGCCGCCGCGGCGGCGGCGATGTTCTGGTTGGACAGCTGCACCTGCGCGGCCAGGCGGTTCAGCTCGGCGTCCTGGAACAGCTCCCACCAGGGCCCGCGGTCCAGCGCGTCGGCCGGGGCGGCGGGCGTCCAGGTGGCGCCGGCTTCCTTGAACGCCTGGGGCGCCGGAGCGGCCGGGGCTTCGTAGGGTGGCTGGCTGGCGCATGCCGCCAGCAGTGCCAGCGCCAGCACGGCACCGGCGCGCGGTGCGTGGCGTGCCGAGGGTGCGCGAAGGGGGAAGGAACGTGTCTTCATGGTGCGCGGTCACGGCGCTGCGCCAGAAGCGGCAGCGCGGCTGAGTTGTTGTTCGTTGGGGGCGGGCCTGCGTAGCTTGTCCAGCAGCACATACACCACCGGCGTGGTGAGCAGGGTGAGCAACTGGCTGGCCACCAGCCCGCCAATAATGGCCACACCCAGGGGCTGCCGCAGCTCCGACCCCTGGCCGAAGCCGATGGCCAGCGGCAACGCGCCGAGCGCCGCCGCCACCGTGGTCATGAGAATGGGGCGAAAGCGCAGCAGGCAGGCCTCGCGCACCGCCTCCAGCGCCGTGAGCCCGCGTGCGCGCTCGGCCTCCAGCGCAAAGTCGATGATCATGATGGCGTTCTTCTTGACGATGCCAATGAGCAGGAACACGCCGATGAGCGCGATGATGGTGAACTGCATGCGGAACAGCAGCAGCGCCAGCACCGCACCCACGCCGGCCGAAGGCAGCGTGGTCAGCACGGTCACCGGGTGGATCAGGCTTTCGTACAGCACCCCCAGCACGATGTAGATCACCACGATGGCCGTGATGATCAGGAACAGCTGCTGCCCCTGCGACTGCTGCGCGCTGAGTGCCGTGCCCTGGAAGCTGCCCCGCACGTTGGTGGGCATGGCGATGTCCGCCTCGGCCTGCTGGATGACCTGGCGCGCCTGTCCGAGCGACGTGCCGGGGTCGATGTTGAACGAGATGGTGGTGGCCAGCTCGCCGTCCTGGTGGCTGATGGAGGTGGGCGAGGCGCGCTCCACCACGCGGGCGATGGCACTGAGCGGCACCATGGTGGAAGGCTGGGTGCTGATGACCTGGCCGGTGGAGGCGCCGCGCTGGCCCGGATTGGCCGCCGTGCCGGTGGCCCCCGTGGGGTTGGCAGCGACATAGATGTCGGCCAGCGCGGGCGGGCCGCGCGTGTATTCGGGCCCCCACTCCATGATGACCGCGTACTGGTTGAGCTCGTCGTAGATGGTGGCCACGGAGCGCTGGCCGAAGGCGTTGTACAGCGCGTTGTCGATGGCCGATGCACTCACGCCCAGGCGCGAGGCGCTGGCCCGGTCCACCTCCACAAAGGTCTCCACGCCGTTTTCGGCCTGGTCGGTGTCCACATCCTGCAGCAGGGTCTCTTCCTTCAGCCGGTCTGCCAGCTTGCCGGCCCACAGCTTCAGGTCGGCCAGGTTGTCGCTCTTGAGCGTGTACTGGTAGGTGGAGTTGCTGGAGCGCCCGCCCATGCGCAGGTCCTGCACGGGGTTGAGAAACACGCGCAGGCCGGTGATCTGGTTGAGCTGCGGCCGCAGGCGGGCGATGACGGCGGGTGTGCTGTCGGTGCGCTGCGCAAGGGGTTTGAGATTGACGAACATGAAGCCGCCGCCCGCGCGGCTGCCGCCCGAGAAGCCCACCACCGTGTCCACCGCGGGATCCTTGCGGATGATCTCCACGGCCTCGCGCAGCTTGCGCGCCAGCGCCTCGGACGAAATGCTCTGGTCGGCGCGCAGGCCCGCGTTGAGCTGGCCGTTGTCCTGCTCCGGAAAGTAGCCCTTGGGAATCTTGGCGAACAGGTAGACGTTGAGCCCGATCACCGCCAGCAGGATGAGCACCACCAGCGCCTTGCTCGCCAGCGCCCAGTCCAGGCTGTGCTCGTAGCCGCGCAGCACGCGCCGGTAGCCGCCTTCCGCCCAGCGGGCCAGGCGCGAGGGGGGCTTGTCATGGCCCGGGGCGTGCGCACGCAGCAGCCACGCGCACATCATGGGCGTGGTGGTGAGCGAGATCACCAGCGAGATCATCACCGCCACCGACAGCGTGACGGCAAACTCGCGGAACAGCCGGCCCACCTGCCCCTCCATGAACAGGAGCGGGATGAACACCGCCACCAGCGACAGGCTGATGGACAGCACGGTGAACCCCACCTCGCGCGCGCCCTGCAGCGCTGCCTCCAGCCGGCCCATGCCCGCCTCGATGTGGCGCATGGTGTTCTCCAGCACCACGATGGCGTCGTCCACCACAAAGCCGGTGGCCACCGTCAGGGCCATGAGGCTCAGGTTGTTCAGGCTGAACCCCAGGAAGTACATGATGCCGAAGGTGCCCAGCAGCGACACCACCGTGGCAACGGCGGGGATCACCGTGGCGCGCGCCTTGCGCAAGAAGAGGCCCACCACCAGCACCACGAGCGCGATGGACACCATCAGCGTCAGCTCGATCTCGCGCAGGGACGAGCGGATGGAGTTGGTGCTGTCGGACGCCACGGCCACCTGGATGTCCTGCGGCAGCTGGGCCTGCAGCTCGGGCAGCAGCGCGCGCACGGCATCCACCGTTTCGATGATGTTGGCGCCGGGCTGTCGCGTGACCAGCACGATGATGGCGGGCTCGCCATTGAACAGGCCCACCGTGCGGCGGTTCTCCACGCCGTCCACCACCCGCGCCACGTCGCCCAGGCGCACGGCCGCGTTGTTGCGCCAGGCCACGATCAGCGACGCGTACTCCGCCGCCTTGCGGGCAGGCTGCGGGGTGTAGATCTGCAGCCGTCGCCCGTCGCCCTCGATCGCGCCCTTGGGGCGGTTGGCGTTCGAGGCCTGGATGGCCGCGCGCACGTCCTCGGTGCTGATGCCGTAGCGGTGGAGCGCAAACGGCAGCAGCTCCACCCGCACGGCAGGCAGCGAGCCGCCACCGATCTCCACCTCGCCCACACCGTCCACCTGCGACAGGCGCTGGCTCACCACGTTGGAGACCGCGTCATAAATCTCGCCCGGCGTACGCGTCTTGGACGTGAGCGCCAGGATGATGACGGGCGAGGCCGCCGAGTTGCGCTTGCGGTACGTGGGGTTGCTGCGCAGCGTGGCCGGCAGGTCGGCCCGGGCCGCGTTGATGGCGGCCTGCACTTCGCGGGCGGCGGCATCGATGTTGCGGTTCAGGTCGAATTGCAGGCTGACGCGGGCCGACCCGTTGGAACTGCTCGACGTCATCTCATTGACGCCCGCGATGACCCCCAGCCGCCGCTCCAGCGGCGTCGCGACGCTGGTGGCCATGGTTTCGGGGCTGGCCCCGGCCAGGGTGGCCGACACGGAAATGGCCGGGTAGTCCACCTGCGGCAGCGGCGACACCGGCAGCACGAAGAACGCCGCGATGCCCGCCAGCGCCACGCCGATGGTCAGCAGCACCGTGGCCACCGGCCGCTCGACAAAAGGGCGCGACAGGTTCATGCCGCGTCCTCCGGCTGCAGGGGCGCCGCGGCCGTGCCCCGGCCCGTCACGCGGCGGCCCAGGCGGTCAAACGCCAGGTAGATCACGGGCGTGGTGAACAGCGTCAGCAGCTGGCTCAGGATCAGGCCGCCAAAGATGGCCAGGCCCAGCGGGCGGCGCAGCTCCGCCCCGTCGCCCCAGCCCAGCATCAGCGGCAGCGCCGCGAACAGCGCCGCCAAAGTGGTCATGAGGATGGGCCGAAAGCGCAGCAGCGCCGCCTGGTGGATGGCCTGCTGGGGCCCCAGGCCCTGGTGTCGCTCGGCGTCGATGGCAAAGTCGATCATCATGATCGCGTTCTTCTTGACGATGCCGATCAAGAGGATGATGCCGATGATGCCGATCACGCCCAGGTCGTTGCCCGTGAGCATCAGGGCCAGCAAGGCCCCCACGCCGGCCGATGGCAGGGTGGAGAGAATCGTCACCGGGTGGATGTAGCTTTCGTACAGCACGCCCAGCACGATGTACACGCACACCATGGCCGCCAGGATCAGCCACAGCTGGCTGGAGAGGGATTTTTCGTACGCCCCGGCGGCGCCCAGGAATTCCATCGACAGGCCCGCAGGCATGCCGATCTCCTTCGCGGCGGCGCGGATCGCGTCCACCGCGCTGCCCAGCGACGTGCCGGGCGCCTTGTCAAACCCCAGCGTGGCGGCGGGGTACTGGGCCACGCGCGTGACCTGCAAGGGCGCCAGCTGTTCACGGATGGTGGCCACCGCCGCCAGCGGCGTGGGCGTGCCGGCACCGGTGCGCAGCGGCAGCGTGCCCAGCGCTTCGGGGCTGCTCAGGCCCTCGGGTTGCGCCTCCAGAATCACGCGGTACTGGTTGGTCTCGGTGAAGATGGTGGAGACGATGCGCTGGCCGAAGGCGCTGTACAGCGTGTCGTCGACCGTGCTGGCGGTGACGGACAGGCGCGACGCCGTGTTGCGGTCGATGTCCACAAACGCCGACAGGCCCTGCGCACCGGCGTCCGTGGTCGCATTGCGCACCTTGGGCTCGCTCTGCAGGCGGTCCACGAGCTTGCGCGTCCACGCATTCACCTGGGCCGAATCCACCCCGCCGATGGACACGCGGTATTCCGTCGGCCCGGTCTCTGCATCGATGGTCAGGTCCTGCGTGGGCTGCAGGTACAGCGTGACGCCCGCCACGGCCTGCACGCGCTCGCGCAGGCGCTGCACGACGGTGTCCTGCGCGTCGCGCTGCGGCTTCAGGTTGATGAGCATGCGCCCCGCATTGAGCATGGTGTTGTTGGCCGCATCCACACCCACGAAGGAGCCGAGCGACTCCACATCCGGGTCTTGCAGGATGGCCCGTGCCGCCGCCTGCTGCAGCTCGCTCATGCGGGCATAGGACACGTCCTGCGAGGCCTCAATGCGCGCTTGCAGCTGCCCCGTGTCCTGCGTCGGAAACAGGCCCTTGGGAATCACGACATACAGCAACGCCGTCAGCACCAGCGTGAGCACCGCCACCACCAGCGTCACGCCCTGGTGGCGCAGCACCCACTGCAGCCACTGGTCGTATCCGCCGATCACCCGCTCGAAACCCCGGTTGATCCGCCCGGCCATGCCGTGCGCGCCGCCGGCGGGCTCCGCACGCAGCCAGCGCGCCGCCATCATCGGCACCAGCGTGAGCGACACCACCGCCGAGATGAGGATGGTGATGGCCAGCGTGACGGCAAATTCGCGGAACAGCCGGCCCACCACGTCGCTCATGAACAAGAGCGGAATCAGCACCGCGATCAGCGACACGGTGAGCGAGATGATGGTGAAGCCGATCTGCGTGGCGCCCTTGAGCGCGGCCTGGAACGGCGGGTCTCCCTTCTCCAGGTAGCGCGCGATGTTCTCGATCATCACGATGGCATCGTCCACCACGAAGCCGGTGGCGATGGTCAGCGCCATCAGGCTCAGGTTGTTCAGGCTGTAGCCCAGCAGGTACATCACCCCGCAAGTGCCGATCAGCGAGATGGGCACGGCCAGGCTGGCAATGACGGTGGCGCGCAGGCTGTGCAGGAAGAAGAAGATCACCAGCACCACCATCAGCACGGCCAGCACCAGCTCCATCTCCACATGGTGCACGGAGGCGCGGATGCCCGTGGTGCGGTCGGACAGCACCTGCACCTTCAGCGATGCGGGCAGCCCGGCCTGCAGCTCGGGCAGCAGCTTCTTGATCTGGTCCACCGTGGCGATCACGTTGGCGCCCGGCTGGCGTTGCACATTCAGGATGATGGCTGGAGTGAGTGTGGCCCCCACGCTCCCCACTCCGTGTGGTTCGCTGCCCCCCGAGGGGGCGCTCGCCGCCTTGGGGCGGCCCGGCGGCGGCTCGGTGGCCCCCACGCTCCCTGCGTCGCTGCCACCCGAGCCCACACCTGCCCACGCCCCCAGCCGGTTGTTCTCGGCGCTTTCCACCACGCGGGCAACCTCCACCATGCGCACCGGCGCGCCGTTGCGCCAGGCCACGATGAGGTTCTTGTAGTCGTCCACCGTCACCAGCTGGTCATTGGCATTGATGGTGTAGGAGCGCTGCGGTCCGTCAAAGCTGCCCTTGGCGCTGTTGGCATTGGCGGCGGTGATGGCGGTGCGCAGCGTGTCCAGGCCGATGCCGTAGGTGGCCAGGGCCTTGGTGTCGGCCTGGATGCGCACGGAGGGGCGCTGCCCGCCGCCCAGCGTCACCAGCCCCACGCCGCCCACCTGGCTGATCTTCTGCGCCAGCCGGGTGTTGACCAGGTTCTGCACTTCGGTCAGCGGCAGCGTGTCCGAGCTGATCGCCAGCGTCAGCACCGGCGCGTCGGCCGGGTTGACCTTGGCATAGACCGGCGGCGCGGGCAGGTCGGCAGGCAGCAGCGAATTGCCGGCATTGATGGCCGCCTGCACCTCCTGCTCGGCCACGTCCAGCGCCAGGCCCAGGCTGAACTGCAGCGTCACGATGGACACCCCGGCCGCGCTCGTGGAGGCCATGCGCTCCAGGCCCGGCATCTGGCCGAACTGGCGCTCCAGCGGCGCACTCACGGTGCGGCTCATCACCTCCGGGCTCGCGCCGGGGTACAGCGTCTGCACCTGGATCGTGGGGTAGTCCACCTCGGGCAGGGCCGACAGCGGCAGGAAGCGAAAGCCCACCAGCCCCGCCAGCACGATGGCCAGCATGAGCAGTGCGGTGGCAACGGGCCGTTCAATGAAAGGACGCGAAGGACTCATGCTTGCGAACCCGTCCGTTCACGAGGCC
>NZ_JAJTBB010000063.1 GCF_021287135.1 Acidovorax sp. | reverse complement strand
GGGCGGCAGCGGCGAAGCCGTAGGCCCGTTGGCCCAGGTAAATCTGGTTGATGTAGAGCTGGAGAATCTCGTCCTTGCTGAGGTTGTGCTCGATCTTGAAGGAGAGCAGGGCCTCATAGAACTTGCGGGACAGTGTCTTCTCGCTGGAGAGGAAGAAGTTGCGTGCCACCTGCATGGTGATGGTGGAGGCGCCCTGGCGCTTGCCGCCGGAGGTCAGGTTGGCCACCGCGGCGCGCAGGATGCCCAGGGTGTCGATCCCGCCGTGCTGGTAGAAGCGCTCGTCCTCGGCGGAGAGGATGGCCTGCTTCATGACCGCTGGCACGTCCTGGATGCGCACCACGGCGCGCCGTTCTTCGCCGAATTCGCCGATCAGCTGGCCGTCGGCGCTGTAGATGCGCAGGGGGATCTTCGGCCGGTAGTCGGTTAGGGCCTCCAGGGAGGGCAGGTTGGGATAGGCCATGGTGACGACGATGCCCACCAGGGCGGCGCCCACCACCATCAGGCTGACGATGAGGAGCAGCGGGTACAGAATCCAGCGCGAGACGTTTGACACGATGAGAATGGTTCCAGTGAGGTGGGGCAATTATACGGAGGCAGCCGTTAAGCCAAAAATCGCTTTACACCTCCATGCCTTGTTGCTAGCATTTGACGTAAATTATTTGTATCAGCTGCAAGCGGTTAATTTTTAAAGAAAATTTTTGAAATAGTTTCCTAAGAAACATTTCAGGGGGAATCGGTTTGCGGCTCGACCTCTCTCTATTCGGCCCCAAGGCGCAGCCCTTGGTGGGCCTGGATATCAGTTCCTCCGCCGTGAAAATGGTGGAGCTGTCCGCTTTGGGCAAGAACGACTTCCGCGTCGAACGCTATGCCATCGAGCCTCTGCCCAAGGATGCAGTGGCCGACGGCAACGTGGTCAATCTCGATGCCGTCTCGGATGCCGTCAAGAAAGCCTGGCGGCGCCTCAACTCCACCGCCCGCAACGTGGCCATGGCCCTGCCGGCGGCGGCGGTGATCACCAAGAAGATCATCGTTCCGGCCGGCCAGCGCGAAGAAGAACTCGAAGTCCTGGTGGAGTCCGAGGCCAACCAGTACATTCCCTTCGCCCTCGAAGAGGTGAACCTGGACTTCCAGGTCATCGGCGAGGCGCCGTCGTCGCCGGACGAGGTCGAAGTGCTGATCGCTGCCTCGCGCAAGGAAAAGGTTGAGGACCGGGTGGCCGTGGCCGAGAGCGCCGGGCTCAAGCCGGTGGTGATGGACGTGGAATCCTACGCCACCCTGGCGGCTTTTTCCTTCGTCGAGCGCCAGTTGCCCGACGGCGGGCAGAACCAGATCATCGCCCTGGTGGACGTGGGGGCCAACGTCACCAATCTCACGGTGCTGCGCAACGGCCAGCCGGTATATACCCGGGAACAGGCCTTCGGCGGCAGCCAGCTGACCCAGGACATTTCCCGCCACTACGGCATGCCCCTCGACGAGGCGGAGTCGGCCAAGCGCGCCGGCACCCTGCCCGACGACTACGAGGGCGAGTTGCTGCGACCCTTCGTCGAGAACCTGGCCCTGGAAGTGTCCCGGGCCCTGCAATTCTTCTTCACCTCGACCCAGTACAGCCAGGTGCACCAGGTCGTCCTGGCCGGCGGCTGTGCCGTGATTCCGGGCATCGACGAGGCGGTGGCTGCTCGCACCCAGGTCAATACCCAGGTCGCCAATCCCTTTGCCGGCATGCCGGTGTCGGACAAGGTGCGGGCCAAGAACTTGGCCAACGACGCCCCCGCCCTGCTGGTGGCCTGCGGCCTGGCGATGCGGAGGTTCGACGCATGATCCGGATCAACCTGCTCCCCCACCGGGAAGCCAAGCGCAAGGCGCGGCGCCAGCAGTTCTACAGCCTGGCCGGTTTGGCCGCGGCCCTGGCCGTGGTCATCATCGTCTTGGTGTTCTCCGTGATCTCCGGCTACATCTCCTCGCAGGAAGAGGAGAACGCCTTCCTCAAGCAGGAGGTCGCCACCCTCGACAAGCAGATCGAGCAGATCAAGCGCCTCAAGGAGCAGACCCAGGCCCTGCTGGCGCGCAAGCAGGTGATCGAATCCCTGCAACTCGACCGGGCCGAGCCGGTGCTGCTGCTCTCCGAGCTGGCCAAGCAGGTGCCGGACGGGGTCTATCTCAAGCTGATGAAGCAGGAAGGGCAGAAAGTCACCCTGGGGGGCTATGCCCAGTCCAACGCCCGGGTGTCCACCCTGATGCGCAACCTCGAGGCATCGCCCTGGCTGGAGCGTCCGGCGCTGATCGAGATCAAGGCAGTGGACGTCAACAAGCGGCGCCTTTCCGAGTTCAGCATGACGGTATTCATCACCCGCCCCGATGCCAATGCTTCGGATGCCAAGCCGGTGGCGGCGAAGGACAAGCCATGACCTCGTTCGAGCTTCCCAAGATCGACGTCCAGGACCTCGCGGCCCAGTTCCGCAACCTGAACCCCAACGACCCCGGTGCCTGGCCTCTGGTGCCGCGGGTGGCGGTGCTGGTGGGCATTTTCATCGCCCTGCTGGTGGCCGGCTGGTGGTTCGTCTGGTCGGATCAGCTGACCGAACTCGACGGTAAGCGGCAGGAGCTGGATAAGCTCAAGCAGGAATACCTGGACAAGAAGAAGCAGTCGGTGAACCTGGAGCTCTACACCCAGCAACTCAGCGAGATCGACCGTTCCTTCGGCGCCATGCTCAAGCAGTTGCCCAACAAGGCCGAGGTGGAGTCGCTGCTGGTCGAAGTGAACCAGGCCGGCCTGGGGCGTGGGCTGCAATTCGAGCTGTTCAAGCCGGGCAGCGAAGCCCTCAAGGATTTCTATGCCGAGCTGCCGATCCAGCTCAAGCTGATCGGCAATTACCACGACTTCGGCGCTTTTGCCGCCGACATCGCCAAGCTGCCGCGCATCGTTACCCTGAGCAACATGAGCATCACGCCCCAGCCGAAGGATGGCGGACTGGTCCTGGACGCTACGGCGCGGACCTTCCGTTACCTGGACGATAACGAGGTGGCGGCCCAGAAGAAGGCGGCCAAGGGAGCCAAGAAATGAGCCGCATGCCGACTTGGCCGGCCGCCTGCGCCATGCTCGGCGCCCTCGTCCTGGCGGCCGGGTGCTCCAACAACCACGACGACCTGAAGGCCTGGATGGCCGAAAGTGGCAAGGATCTGCGCGGTCGGGTGCCGCCGCTGCCGGCGGTGAAGCCCTACGAGCCGGCGGCTTACGATCCGGGCGGTACCCTCGACCCCTTCCGCGTTGCCAAGCTGGAGCCGGAAGGTCGCAAGGGCTCGGGGCCGAGCAAGTTCTCCCCGGACTTCGAGGCCCGGGATGCGCGCAACAACGAATTGGAGCGGGTGCCCCTCGAATCGCTGCGCATGATCGGCTACCTGAAGATCGGCAAGACGCCCTACGCCGTCGTCCAGTTCGACCAGAAGATCAAGCAGGTGCGGATCGGCGACTACGTGGGCCAGGACTTTGGCATCGTGACGGAAATCAAGGAAAGCGAAGTGGCTGTGCGGGAGCTCGTCCAGGACTCCACGGGAGACTGGGTGGAGCGGAGCAACACGCTCTTGCTGCAGGATACGAGGGAGGGGAAATAATGATTCGCAAGTGGCTAAGAGTGCTGGTTGCCGCCGCCGCGGTGCTGCTGGCACCCGCTGCGGGCGCGGCGGACGGGCAGAACCGGATCGAGTCGTTCAACGTCACCCAGCAGGGGGGCGAAGTCCTGATGAAGCTGACCTTCCGCGAGCCCCTGGCGGCTCCGCCGGTCGGTTTCGCCGTGGCCAACCCGGCACGCATCGCCCTCGACCTGCAAGGAGTCGCCAATGGTCTGGGGCGCAATTCCCAGGTGCTCAACGAGGGTGACCTGCTGAGCGTCAATTTGGTGGAAACCCCGGCCAAGACCCGGCTGGTGCTTAACCTCAACCAGTCGATGACCTATCAGACCCGGCTGGATGGCAATGCGTTGTTCGTGAGCCTGAAGCCTGTCGTACGGGGGGCTGCGGCGGTGAGTCAGACCCGTTTTGCCGAAGAGCGCCCGACCGAAGTTCGCCATGCGGTGCGCGACATCAATTTCCGTCGCGGCAAGGATGGCGAAGGCCGGGTGGTGGTGGATTTGTCGGACCCCGGCGTTGGCATAGATATCCGCCAGCAGGGATCGGTTTTGCTGGTGGATATACAGAAAGCCACTTTGCCTGAGTCTCTTCGTACCCGCTTCGATGTGGCCGATTTCGCCACACCGGTGACGGCGGTGACGGCGGCCCAGAAGGGCGACAACGTTCAACTCACGATTTCCCCCCGAGGGCTGTGGGAGCATAGTGCCTATCAGGCAGAGAATCAGTTTGTCGTTGAGGTCAAACAGATCGTCGAAAACCCGAACAAGCTGGTGCAAGGAAGCAAGCTTGGTTATCAGGGGCCCAAGGTTTCGATCAGCTACCACAATGGCGACGTACGCCAATTGCTGCGGGTGATGGCCGAGGAACTGGGGCTCAACGCCGTAATCAGTGAAACGGTGACAGGCACCACCACCCTGGTGCTCAAGGATGTACCGGCGGACCAGGTGCTGGACATCATCTTCCAGCAGAAGGGGCTGGACATGCGCCGCAACGGCAACGTCATCCTGATCGCGCCGCGGGACGAGATCGCCACCCGGGAAAAGCTTGATCTGGAAGCCAAGCAGCAGATTGGAGACCTGGAAGCCGTCACGCAGGAGAGCTACCAGCTCAACTATGCCAAGGCGCCGGACGTGCTCAAGCTGCTGACCGATCATCTGTCGAAAAAGGGCAAGGCATCCTATGATCCGCGCACCAACATCTTGTTCGTCAGCGATACGCCCTCCCGTCAGGAAGAAGTGCGACGGTTGATCTCGACGGTGGACAGGCCGGTGCGTCAGGTGATGATCGAAGCCAAGATCGTTGAGGCTTCGGATTCCTTCAACCGTAGCCTTGGCGCACGGCTGGGGTTCGGCACGCAGCAAAGGTTGCCAGGTGGGCCGAATATCATCACTGGCGGTAACCTTAACCAAACTGCCTACTTTGCGAATCAGGTTACAACCCAGCCGACTCTGGGCAAAGACTTCAACGTGAACCTGCCGGCATCCACCATTGGTGGTTCAGCAGCGGGGGCGCTGTCCTTTGTTCTTTACAACTCCAACGCTTCCCGTTTCCTCGATCTGGAAATCTCGGCGCTGGAGGCTGATGGCCGTGGCAAGATCGTTTCCAGCCCCCGGGTCGTGACGGCCAACCAGGTCGAAGCTTTGATCGAACAGGGGGTGGAAATCCCCTATCAGCAGGCCACCAGCTCCGGGGCGACGTCGGTCAGTTTCCGTAAGGCCAACCTGTCACTCAAGGTGAAGCCGCAAATCACGCCGGACGGGCGCATCACCCTATCGGTGGACGTGAATAAGGACACTCCGAACACCACCATATCGACTGGCGCCGGCGTGGCGATCGATACCAAACACGTCAAGACCGAGGTACTGGTGGAAAACGGTGGGACGGTGGTGATTGGTGGCATCTACCAGCAAAACTTGCAAAGTAGCACCACCCGCATCCCCTTCTTCGGCGATCTGCCCCTGATCGGGTTCCTGTTCCGCCACGAGGACAAGCAGGACAACAAGACGGAACTGCTGGTCTTCATCACGCCCAAGATCATCAGCGAATCCCTGACCCTGCGCTGAGCGCGGGCCTCGTGCGCCCCGGGCGGCTTCTGCCGGACCGGGGCGTTTTTCATTCCTGCTAGAATCCCGGCGTGAAGCCATTTCCTGACAATATTTACCTGGTGGGGCTGATGGGTGCGGGCAAGACCACGGTCGGCCGTCTGCTTGCCCGGCGCCTGCACAAGCGGTTCATCGATTCGGATCACGAAATCGAGGCCCGTACCGGTGTCGCCATTCCCATCATCTTCGAGATCGAGGGCGAGGCCGGGTTTCGCCGCCGCGAGGCCCAGACCATCGCCGACCTGACCCAGGAATGCCCGGTGGTGATGGCCACCGGAGGGGGCGTCGTGCTCAATCCGGAAAACCGGGCCAACCTCAAGGGAGGTGGCTTCGTGGTCTACCTGGCGGCGTCGCCGGAACTGTTGTTCGAGCGCACCCGCCACGACCGCAACCGTCCCCTGTTGCAAGTGGCCGACCCCCTTGGGCGCCTGCGCGAGCTCCACGCTCAGCGCGATCCCCTGTACCGCGAAGTGGCCGATCTAGTGGTCGAATCCCCCGGGCCCAGCGCCCAGGCGGTCGCCCAGTTCCTGCTGCGCGAACTCACCCGGCAATTTCCCGATTCCGAGCACGAGGCTTCTTCATGCAACCCCTGCGCGTAGCCCTGGACGATCGCGCCTACGACATCCACATCGGCACCGGCCTGCTGGACGATGTGGCGCCGATCCTGCCCTTCGTCAAGAAAGCCGGCGTGGCCGTGGTCACCAACGAAACCGTGGCCCCTCTGTACCTGAGCCGGTTGGCCGCCGCGTTGCGCCAGGCGGGCGTGGCGGTGATCGAGATCGTGCTGCCCGATGGTGAGGCTTACAAGGATTGGCCGACCCTGAACCGGATCTTCGATGTGCTGCTGGAACAGCATGCCGAGCGTTCGACGACCCTGATCGCCCTCGGGGGCGGCGTCATCGGCGACATGACCGGTTTTGCGGCAGCGTGTTACCAGCGGGGTGTGCCCTTCATCCAGATCCCCACCACCCTGCTCTCCCAGGTGGATTCGTCGGTGGGCGGCAAGACCGCCATCAACCACCCCCGTGGCAAGAATATGATCGGCGCCTTCTACCAGCCGAAGCTGGTGCTGGCCGATCTGGACACCCTGGATACTCTGCC
Organism: Acidovorax sp.; assembly: GCF_021287135.1. GTDB lineage: Bacteria > Pseudomonadota > Gammaproteobacteria > Burkholderiales > Burkholderiaceae_C > Acidovorax. Next base: position 25,526 of record NZ_JAJTBB010000063.1, on the reverse strand, counting down.
CGATCGGGAGCTGGCCGCCGGGTTGGCCGAAGTCATCAAGTACGGCCTGATCCGCGATCCGGAATTCCTGGTTTGGCTGGAAGCCAACATGACGCGCCTGCTCGCCCGCGACAAGGAGGCCCTGGCCTACGCGGTGCGCCGTTCCTGTGAGCACAAGGCCGAAGTGGTGGCCGCCGACGAGAAGGAAGCCGGTGAGCGGGCCCTGCTCAACCTGGGCCATACCTTCGGCCATGCCATCGAAACCGGGCTGGGCTACGGCGAATGGCTGCACGGCGAGGCGGTGGCCGCCGGCACGATGATGGCGGCCGAGCTGTCCCGCCGTCTCGGCTGGTTGGGCGAGTCCGACGTGCAACGCATCGAGGCCCTGTTCCGCGCGGCCGGCCTGCCGGTGTGCGGCCCCAATCTGGGGGCGGAGCGCTATCTGGAACTGATGAGCCACGACAAGAAGGTCCAGGACGGGCGCCTACGCTTGGTGCTGCTCGAGCGGCTCGGTCGGGCGGTGCTCAGCGATGCGGCGCCGGAGGCGGAAATCCGGGCGGCCATCGCCGCCCGGGTGGCTGCCTGAAACCCTTGCGGGGCGGGGCGTTGGCACGGAGCGAAGAGCGCGTGCGGCGACCGTGAAATTGTTGCGCCGCAATGCCTTGATCGCCTAGTTCTAACGGCGTATAGTTTGCGGTTCGTCTGTGAAAACGACTGACCACTTTCGTCGGGAAAGCGGATACAAAAGCCGGGAGCGTCTGAGCCCGGCTTTTTTGCCGCCCCTGATTTGCTGTCAACCTGCTCGCCCGCCCAAACATTAGGGGGTTTGCGAGATGTTTGATGAAGGAAAAAGCGTGATGCAATCGGCTGTCCCTGCGGCGCAGGGTTTGTACGATCCGGTCAACGAAAAGGATGCCTGTGGCGTCGGTTTCGTGGCCCACATCAAAAACCAAAAGAGTCACGCGATCGTCGAGCAGGGTCTGCAGATCCTGAAGAACCTCGACCATCGTGGCGCCACTGGCTACGACCCGCTGCTCGGCGACGGCGCGGGCATCCTCATTCAAATGCCGGATGCCTTCCTGCGCGACGAAGCCGGCAAGCTGGGCATCACGCTGCCCAAGGCCGGTGAGTACGCCTGTGGCATCGTCTTCCTGCCCCAGTCCGCCAACGGCCGCGCCGCTTGCGAATCGGTGATCGCTCGGGTGATCTTCGAAGAAGGCCAGACCCTGCTCGGCTGGCGCGACGTTCCCCGCGACAACCGGGGCCTGGCCGAAGCTGCCCGCGACATCGAGCCGATGATGCGCCAGGCGTTCATCGCCAAGTCCGCCGACCTGGGCGACCAGGACGCCTTCGAGCGCAAGCTGTTCGTCATCCGCAAGCGGGTCGAGCACGAAGTACGCAAGCTCAAGCTGGACGACGGCAAGCAGTTCTACATCCCGTCCCTGTCCTCCCGCACCATCAACTACAAGGGCATGCTGCTGGCCCACCAGGTGGGCGAGTACTACCTGGACCTGCAGGATTCCCGCGTCGTTTCTGCCCTGGCCCTGGTGCACCAGCGCTTCTCCACCAACACCTTCCCCACCTGGGATCTGGCCCACCCCTTCCGCATGATTGCCCACAACGGTGAAATCAACACCGTGCGCGGCAACGTGAACTGGATGAAGGCCCGCCAGAAGGCCATGTCCTCCCAGTGGCTGAAGGAAGACCTGGACAAGCTGTGGCCCCTGATCGTGGACGGCCAGTCCGATTCCGCCTGCTTCGACAACGCCCTCGAACTGCTGGTGATGGGCGGCTACAGCCTGTCCCACGCCATGATGATGCTGATCCCCGAAGCCTGGGCCGGCAATCCCCTCATGGACGAAGAGCGCCGCGCCTTCTACGAATACCACGCCGCCCTGATGGAACCGTGGGACGGCCCCGCCGCGGTGGCCTTCACTGACGGCCGCCAGATCGGCGCCACCCTGGACCGCAACGGCCTGCGCCCGGCGCGCTACCTGGTGACCGACGACGGCTTGGTGATGATGGCCTCGGAAATGGGTGTGCTGACCTTCCCCCAAGAGTCCATCGCCAAGAAGTGGCGCCTGCAACCCGGCAAGATGTTCCTCATCGACCTGGAGCAGGGGCGCATCATCGACGACGCCGAGGTGAAGCAGTCCCTGTCCTCGGCCAAGCCCTACCGCCAGTGGATCGAGCAGTCCCGCTACTTCCTCGCCGACCTGCCCAAGGCCGAGCCCGTGGCGCCGTCCGCCGTGTCCCTGCTCGACCTGCAGCAAGCCTTCGGCTTCACTCAGGAAGACATCAAGTTCATCCTGCAGCCGATGGCCGCCGCCGGCGAAGAAGCCACCGGCTCCATGGGCAACGACAGCCCGCTGACCGTGCTGTCCAACAAGGACAAGCCGCTCTACCACTACTTCAAGCAGCTGTTCGCCCAGGTGACGAACCCGCCGATCGACCCGATCCGCGAAGAAATCGTCATGTCCCTGACCAGCTTCATCGGCCCCAAGCCCAACCTGCTCGGCGTCGATGAAACCAACCCGCCGCTGCGCCTGGAAGTGCACCAGCCGGTGCTGACCAACGACGACCTGGCCAAGCTGCGCGCCATCGACAAGTCCAGCGACGGCCGCTACAAGTCCCTGGTGCTGGACATCACCTTCTCCGCCGCCGAAGGCGAGCAAGGCTGCGACAAGGCCCTCCAGGCCGTCTGCGCCGCCGCCGAGAAGAGCGTGGCCGACGGCTACAACGTGCTGATCCTGTCCGATCGCGGCGTGACCGCCAGCCGGGCCGCCATCCCCGCCCTGCTGGCTTGTGCCGCCGTCCACCACCACCTGGTGAAGGCTGGCCTGCGCACCTCCACCGGCCTGGTGATCGATACCGGCTCCGCCCGCGAAACCCACCACTTCGCCCTGCTCGCCGGTTACGGCGCCGAGGCCGTCTGTCCGTGGCTGACCATGGACACCCTGGCCGAGATCGCCAAGGGCCTGCCCGGCGAAGTGTCCGCCTACGAGGCTCAGAAGCGCTTCATCAAGGCCGTCAACAAGGGGCTGAACAAGGTCATGTCCAAGATGGGCATCTCGACCTACCAGTCCTACTGTGGCGCCCAGATTTTCGAAGCCATCGGCCTGGCCTCCGACTTCGTCAAGCGCTACTTCCCCGGTACCGCCACCCAGGTGGAAGGCATCGGCCTCAAGGATGTGGCCGAGGAAGCCCTGCGCGTGCACCGTGCCGCTTTCGGCAACGACCCGGTCCTGGACGACATGCTCGAGACCGGCGGCGAATACGCCTTCCGTATCCGCGGCGAAGAGCACATGTGGACCCCGGACGCCATCGCCAAGCTGCAGCACTCGACCCGCTCCGGCAAGTTCGACTCCTACAAGGAGTACGCCAAGATCATCAACGACCAGAGCAAGCGCCACCTGACGCTGCGCGGTCTGTTCAAGATCAAGCAGGCCGGCGCTCCGGTGCCCCTGGAGGAAGTCGAATCCGCCAAGGACATCGTCAAGCGCTTCGCCACCGGCGCCATGTCCCTGGGTTCCATCTCCACCGAAGCCCACACCACCCTGGCCGTGGCGATGAACCGCATCGGCGGCAAGTCCAACACCGGCGAAGGCGGCGAGGATGCCAACCGCTTCAAGCCGGTCAAGGGCGGCCAGATGCTGTCCGAGATCATCGGCGCCGGCCGCATCGCCCGCGACCTGGAGCTGAAGGACGGTGATTCCCTGCGCTCCGCGATCAAGCAGGTGGCCTCCGGCCGCTTCGGCGTCACCGCCGAGTACCTGGCCAACTCCGACCAGATCCAGATCAAGATGGCCCAGGGCGCCAAGCCCGGCGAAGGCGGCCAGCTGCCCGGCGGCAAGGTTTCCAACTACATCGGCAAGCTGCGCCACAGCGTGCCGGGCGTGGGCCTGATCTCGCCCCCGCCGCACCACGACATCTACTCCATCGAAGACCTGGCCCAGCTGATCCACGACCTGAAGAACGTGGCGCCGCACGCTGGCATCTCGGTCAAGCTGGTGTCCGAAGTGGGCGTGGGCACCATCGCAGCCGGTGTGGCCAAGTGCAAGAGCGACCACGTGGTGATCGCCGGGCATGACGGCGGCACGGGCGCATCGCCCTGGTCGTCCATCAAGCACGCGGGCGGCCCGTGGGAAATCGGCCTGGCCGAGACCCAGCAGACCCTGGTGCTCAACCGCCTGCGCGGCCGCATCCGCGTGCAGGCCGACGGCCAGATGAAGACCGGCCGCGACGTCGCCATCGGCGCGCTGCTGGGCGCTGACGAGTTCGGCTTTGCCACCGCTCCGCTGGTGGTCGAAGGCTGCATCATGATGCGCAAGTGCCACCTGAACACCTGCCCCGTGGGCGTGGCCACGCAAGACCCCGAGCTGCGCAAGAAGTTCTCGGGCAAGCCTGAACACGTGGTGAACTACTTCTTCTTCATCGCCGAAGAAGTGCGCCAGATCATGGCCCAGCTGGGCCTGCGCAAGTTCGACGAGCTGATCGGCCGCACCGACCTGCTGGACGTGCGCGCCGGCGTGGAGCACTGGAAGGCCCGCGGCCTGGACTTCAGCCGCCTGTTCGCCCAGCCCGCAGTGCCTGCGGACGTGCCCCGCTACCACGTGGATGTGCAAGACCACAACATCGAGCACACGCTGGACCGCAAGCTCATCGAGCGCAGCAAGCCCGCCATCGAGAAGGGCGAACGCGTGCAGTTCATCGAAGTGGCGCGCAACGTGAACCGCTCGGTCGGCGCGATGCTGTCGGGCGCTGTCACCCGCGTGCACCCTGAGGGCCTGCCGGATGACACCATCCGCATCCAGCTGGAGGGCACGGGCGGCCAATCGTTCGGCGCGTTCCTCACCCGCGGCATCACGCTGTACCTCATCGGCGACGCCAACGACTACACGGGCAAGGGCTTGTCCGGCGGCCGCGTGATCGTGCGCCCCAGCATCGACTTCCGCGGTGAAGCGGTGCGCAACACCATCGTGGGTAACACGGTGATGTACGGCGCCACCACGGGCGAGGCGTTCTTCAGCGGCGTGGCCGGCGAGCGCTTCGCCGTGCGCCTGTCGGGCGCCACGGCGGTGGTGGAAGGCACGGGCGACCACGGTTGCGAATACATGACCGGCGGCACCGTGGCGGTGCTGGGCAAGACGGGGCGCAACTTCGCGGCCGGCATGAGCGGCGGGGTGGCCTACGTGTACGACGAAGACGGCCAGTTCGACACCCGTTGCAACATGGCGATGGTGACGCTGGAGCGCATCCTGCCCGCCACCGAGCAGGAGGCCACGGTACCGCGTTCCATCTGGCACAACGGCCAGACCGACGAGGCCCAGCTCAAGAAGCTGCTGGAAGACCACAACCGCTGGACCGGCAGCAAGCGCGCCCGCGAACTGCTGGACAACTGGGCCGCCTCGCGCAGCAAGTTCGTCAAGGTCTTCCCGACCGAGTACAAGCGTGCGCTGGCCGAGATTTATGAACGAAAAGTGCTGGAGGAGTCCGCTACACCTGCGGTAGCTGCTACCAAAAAAGAAGCGGTTCCTGCCAAGTAAGGCAGCGCCGTTCCCCTTCGCACAGCATTCATAGACAAGGACATCGTCATGGGAAAAACCACCGGCTTCATGGAGTACGAGCGCATCGAGGAGGGCTACAAGCCCGTCGCGGAGCGCCTGAAGCACTACAAGGAATTCGTCATCGGCCTCGATGACGGGCAGGCCAAGCTGCAGGGTGCGCGTTGCATGGATTGCGGCACGCCGTTCTGCAACAACGGCTGCCCGGTCAACAACATCATTCCGGATTTCAACGATCTGGTGTACCACCAGGACTGGAAGAGTGCGTGGGCCGTGCTGGACTCCACCAACAACTTCCCCGAGTTCACCGGCCGCATCTGCCCCGCGCCCTGCGAGGCGGCCTGCGTGCTCAACGTGAACAACGACCCGGTGGGCATCAAGTCCATCGAACACGCCATCATCGACCGCGCCTGGGAGCACGGCTGGGTGCAGCCGCGCCCCGCCAAGCACCAGACGGGCAAGAAGGTCGCGGTGGTGGGCGGTGGGCCGGCCGGCCTGGCCGCGGCCCAGCAGCTGGCGCGCGCAGGCCACAGCGTGACCCTGTTCGAAAAGAACGACCGCGTCGGCGGCCTGCTGCGCTACGGCATCCCCGACTTCAAGATGGAGAAGTCGCACATCGACCGCCGCGTGAAGCAGATGGAGGCTGAAGGCGTGGTCTTCCGCACCGGCGTCTTCGTGGGCGCGGCCAAGGACGGCCTGGGCAAGGGCTCCAAGGTGACCAACTGGGCCAAGGAGACCGTGACACCCGAGCAGCTGCACAAGGAGTTCGACGCCGTGCTGCTGACCGGCGGCGCCGAGCAGTCGCGTGATCTGCCCGTGCCTGGGCGCGACCTGGACGGCATCCACTTCGCCATGGAGTTCCTGCCGCAGCAGAACAAGGTCAACGCCGGCGACAAGCTCAAGGGCCAACTGCGCGCCGACGGCAAGCACGTCATCGTGATCGGCGGCGGCGACACCGGCAGCGACTGCGTGGGCACCAGCAACCGCCACGGCGCTGCCAGCGTGACCCAGTTCGAGCTGATGCCCCAGCCGCCCGCCGAAGAGAACCGCCCGCTGACCTGGCCCTACTGGCCCATCAAGCTGCGCACCAGCTCCAGCCACGAAGAAGGCTGTGACCGCGAATTTGCCATCTCGACCAAGGAATTCCAGGGCGAGAAGGGCAAGGTCACCGGCCTGAAGACCGTGCGGGTCGAATGGAAGGACGGCAAGATGGTCGAGGTGCCCGGCAGCGAGCAAGTCCTCAAGGCCGACCTGGTGCTGCTGGCCATGGGCTTCGTGAGCCCCGTGGCCGCCGTGCTGGAAGCCTTTGGCGTGGACAAGGATGCGCGTGGCAATGCCCGTGCAACCACCGAGTTCGACGGCGGCTACGCGACCAACGTGCCCAAGGTGTTCGCCGCCGGCGACATGCGGCGCGGCCAGAGCCTGGTCGTCTGGGCCATCCGCGAAGGCCGCCAGGCCGCGCGGGCTGTGGACGAGTTCCTCATGGGCTATTCGGACCTGCCCCGCTGACCCGCGTCTGCACCGGCAAGCGGCGCCCTCGGGCGCCGTTTTGCTTTGTCTGTGCATTTTTGCCTGCGGGCTGAACCGCCAAGCGGGCGGGCCGGGGGGGGCCAAAAAATGTCTGGATGTTCGGTGCCTTCCACGGCAGAGTCGCGCCCATCGCCAGGAGGCAATGGAATTCATCAATCAGAGAGGGGAGCGATGCGAACTGGGAATAACGCCGTCAACCGGGGTGTGGGGATGGGGCCCCGCCGGCCTGCTCCGCTGCGGGCTCTTTGGACTGCCACGCTGGGGCCTGGACGGCGCGGCGTTTGCGCGGTGCAGCGCGTCCGTCACCTTCACGGGGCTCGCGGCCTGCGGCCGTTCCGTCGTTGGGGGCGTGGGGTTTGCCGGGGCTTGCATCCCTGCTGGGGCTGTGGGGGCTGGGCGGGCTGCGGCGCAAAGGTTGAGGGTCTTTAGAAAAGGCTGCTTGGTCCTTGTTCTGGGCCGTTCCTGGCTGTTGAACAGATCGTTTTTGCCCTGGCGGTGCTCCTGTCGTTGCGTGCCCATTCGGTGTGAATGGGTGAATGCACGGGCTTCGGTGAGAAAATCGAGGGTTTTCCCGGGGCCGACGCGCCCCGCCTTTTCAACTTTCGAGAACCGCCACCATGAAGAAGATTGCCGCCGTTGCCCTGCTGTCGCTGGGAGCCCTGCTGGCCGCATGTTCCAAGCAGGAGAGCGCTCCCGCGCCCGCAGCAGCACCCGCTGCCGCCACGAAGATCGTTGTCGGCCTGGACGACAACTTCCCGCCCATGGGTTTCCGCGACGACAAGAACCAGCTGGTCGGCTTTGACATCGACATGGCCAAGGAAGCCGCCAAGCGGCTGGGCCTGGAAGTGGAATTCAAGCCCATCGACTGGAGTGCCAAGGAGGCCGAACTGTCGGGCAAGCGCGTGGACGCGCTGTGGAATGGCCTGACCATTACCGAAGAGCGCAAGCAGAACATCGCCTTCACCTCGCCCTACATGGAAAACCACCAGATCATCGTGGTTCCCGCCGGTTCGGCCATCAAGACCAAGGCCGATCTGGCCGGCAAGGTGGTGGGCGCGCAGGAAGGCTCCAGCGCCGTGGACGCCATCAAGAAGGAAGACGCCGTCTTCAAGTCGTTCAAGGAATTCAAGACCTTCGGTGACAACGTGACCGCCCTGATGGACCTGACCACCGGCCGGCTCGAAGCGGTGGTGGTGGACGAGGTGGTGGGTCGCTACTACGTGGCCAAGAAGCCTGATGCCTATGCCGTGCTGGGCGACAACTTTGGCACCGAGGAATATGGCGTGGGCCTGCGCAAGGACGACACCGAACTGCACGGCAAGCTAGAAAAGGCCCTGGCGGACATGAAGGCTGACGGCGCCGCCGCCAAGATTGCCGAGCAGTGGTTCGGCAAGAACATCATCAAGTAATCAAGGTACAACCCCCTGAGCGGCTTTGCCGCTTCCCCCGTCTCTCGCATCGCTGCGCGATGCGGGAAGGGGGGCGACGCCAGCGCGGCGGGGCGGCCCTTGCGCGGCGTCCGCTGATCTGGGCCGCGCCAGTTGCAGACGCCGCGCGTCGTGCAATTGCTGAACTGTTCTGACTGCATGGACTACGTTCTTTCACTACTGGGGCCGCTGGCGCAGGGCGCGACGGTCACGCTGAAGCTCTTCGCGATCACGCTCGTGCTCGCCGTGCCGCTGGGCCTGGCGCTGGCGCTGGCGCGGCTGTCGCGTTTCAAGCCGCTGTCGGGGGCTGTCAACGGCTACATCTGGCTCATGCGCGGCACGCCGCTCATGCTGCAGATGCTGTTCATCTATTTCGCGCTGCCTTTTGTTCCCGTGGTCGGCGTGCGCCTGCCCGACTTTCCGGCTGCGGTGGCGGCGTTCGCGCTGAACTACGCGGCCTACTTCGCCGAAATCTTTCGTGCCGGCATCCAGTCGGTAGACCGCGGCCAGTATGAGGCCGCCAAGGTGCTGGGCATGAGCTACGGCCAGACCATGCGCCGCATCGTGCTGCCGCAGACGGTGCGCAGCATCCTGCCGCCCATGAGCAACGAGACCATCACCCTGGTCAAGGACACGTCCCTGATCTACGTGCTGGCCCTGAACGACCTGCTGCGCGCTGCGCGGGGCATCGTGCAGCGCGACTTCACCACCACGCCCTTCATCGTTGCTGCAGCCTTCTATCTCGTCATGACCCTGGTGCTCACCTGGGGTTTCCAGCGCCTGGAGAAACGTTATGCCAAGTTCGACCAGTGACGCCGCGCTGATGATTGAGGCGCGCGAGGTGCGCAAGGCCTTCGGCCCTGTGCAGGTGTTGCGCGGTGTGTCGTTGTCGGTGCACCGCGGCGAAGTCGTGGCTGTGATCGGGCCCTCGGGTTCCGGCAAGAGCACCTTCCTGCGCTGCTTGAACCACCTGGAAACCATCGACAGCGGCCACATCGCCATCGAGGGCGAGGCGCTTGCCAGCACCGACACCCAGGGCTACCGTACCTACGCGCCCGATGCCGAAGTGCGCCGCATCTGCGCCAAGACTGGCATGGTGTTCCAGCACTTCAACCTGTTCCCGCACCTCACGGTGCTGGAGAACCTCATCGAGGCGCCCATGGTGGTGCAGGGCTTGGCGCGCGATGCGGCCATTGCGCGCGCCGAGACGCTGCTGGACAAGGTGGGCCTGTCCCAGAAGCGGGACAACTACCCCTCGCGCCTGTCCGGCGGCCAGAAGCAGCGCGTGGCGATCGCGCGTGCGCTGTGCATGGAGCCCGACATCATGCTGTTTGACGAGCCCACCTCGGCGCTGGACCCCGAACTCACCGGCGAGGTGCTCCGCACGATGCGCGAACTGGCCGAGGAGCACATGACCATGCTGGTCGTCACCCACGAAATGGGCTTTGCACGCGAGGTGGCGAACACGGTGGCCTTCATGGACCAGGGCGAACTGCTGGCGGCCCGGCCCGCTGCGGAGTTCTTTGCCGACCCGGGCCACGAACGGGCGCGGGTGTTTCTGCAGCATATGCTGTAAACGGTGCGGGCTCCCGTGCAGCGCTGGCGGAGGTTCCGCACCGTTCGCGGTTTGTTGGCACAATCGAAGGTTTTGTCAAGCCGGGAATTGCCTGGGCCTGGGAGCCGCAAGGTCGAGATGTTATTGTTTGCAAACATACATGTATGTATGTTTAATTCTTCGGCTACCATCGCTGCTCCCTGCGCGTGGCCGGCCCCGCCCGGATGCCGCGGGCTTTCGCACTCCGCACGCCTGTCCTTCTGAATGCCTGAGACCTCCTGCCTCGTCGAACTGCGCAATGTCACGTTCTCCTATGGAGAGCGCAGCATCCTGCGCGACGTTTCGCTGAAGGTGCCGCGTGGCAAGGTCACCGCGCTGATGGGCGCCTCCGGCGGCGGCAAGACGACCGTGCTGCGCCTCATTGGCGGCCAGCAGCGCGCGGACGGGGGGCAGGTGCTGTTTGACGGCCAGGACGTCGGGCAACTGGACACCGCCGGCCTGTATGCCGCGCGGCGGCGCATGGGCATGCTGTTCCAGTTCGGCGCGCTGTTCACGGACCTGAGCGTGTTTGACAACGTGGCCTTTCCGCTGCGCGAGCACACGGACCTGTCCGAGGCCCTGGTGCGGGACGTGGTCCTCATGAAGCTCCACGCCGTCGGCCTGCGCGGGGCGCGCGACCTGATGCCCAGCGAGGTGTCGGGCGGCATGGCGCGCCGCGTGGCGCTGGCGCGGGCCATCGCGCTGGACCCGGAACTCGTCATGTATGACGAGCCGTTTGCGGGGCTCGACCCGATTTCCCTGGGCACGGCGGCGCAACTGATCCGCCAGCTCAACGATGCCATGGGGCTGACCAGCATCATCGTCTCGCACGACCTGGAAGAAACCTTCCGGCTGGCGGACCACGTGGTCATTCTGGGCGCGGGCGTGGTGGCGGCGCAGGGCACGCCCGACGAGGTCCGTGCCAGCACGGACCCGCTGGTGCACCAGTTCGTCAACGCCTTGCCCACGGGGCCGGTGCCGTTCCACCACCCCGGCCCGGACGCGGCGGAGGATTTCGGACCTCTGGGAGGACGTCCATGAGCTGGTACAAACCCGCCGATGTGGGCTATTCCGTGCGCCAGAAGCTGGCCGACATCGGCATGGGCGCGCGCCTGTTCGTGCGGCTGGTGCGGCTGTTCGGGCCCGCCTTCCTGCGGCCTGCACTGGTGCGCGACCAGGTGCATTTCCTGGGCAACTACTCCCTGGCCATCATTGCGGTGTCGGGCCTGTTCGTGGGCCTGGTGCTGGGGCTGCAGGGCTACTACACGCTGCAGCGGTACGGTTCGTCGGAAGCGCTGGGGCTGCTGGTGACGCTGTCCCTGGTGCGCGAGCTGGGCCCGGTGGTCACCGCCCTGCTGTTCGCCGGTCGGGCGGGCACGTCGCTCACGGCCGAGATCGGCCTGATGCGTGCGGGCGAGCAGCTCAGTGCCATGGAGATGATGGCGGTGGACCCGGTCCAGCGCATCCTGGCGCCGCGTTTCTGGGGCGGCGTGATCGCCATGCCCCTGCTGGCGGCCGTGTTCAGCGCGGTGGGCGTCATCGGCGGCTGGAGCGTGGGCGTGCTCATGATCGGCATTGATCCAGGGGCTTTCTGGAGCCAGACCCAAGGCGGCGTGGACGTGTGGAAGGATCTGGGCAACGGCGTGCTCAAGAGCGTGGTTTTCGGCTTTGCCGTGACCTTCGTGGCCCTGCTGCAGGGCTACACCGCCAAGCCCACGCCCGAGGGCGTGTCGCTGGCCACCACCCGCACGGTGGTGATGGCCTGCCTGGCCGTGCTGGGGCTGGACTTCGTCCTCACGGCCATGATGTTCAGTATCTGAGGCCGGCAGAGCCGGCGTGACGAGGAATAGCAAACAATGCAACGCTCCAAAAATGATGTGTGGGTCGGGCTGTTCGTGATGCTGGGAGCGGCGGCACTGGTGTTTCTGGCGCTGCAGTCGGCCAATCTGCTGAGCCTGAACTTCCAGTCCGGCTACCGCATCACCGCACGCTTTGACAACATTGGCGGCCTCAAGCCCCAGGCCGCCGTGCGCAGTGCCGGGGTGGTGGTGGGGCGGGTGGAATCCATCGCGTTCGACGACAAGACCTTTCAGGCCCGCGTGACGCTGGCCATGGAAAGCCGCTACGCGTTCCCCAAGGACAGCTCGCTCAAGATCCTCACCAGCGGGCTGCTGGGCGAGCAGTACATCGGGATCGAGGCCGGCGCCGACGAGAAGAACCTCGCGGCGGGCGACATGGTCACGGCGACCCAGTCGGCCGTGGTGCTGGAAAACCTGATCGGACAATTCCTCTACAGCAAGGCCGAAGACGGCGGCAAGCCCGCAGGGGCAGGTGACAAGAAATGAAGAACTCGCACAACACCCCTCTGGCAGCAGAGTGCGCCGCACGGGCGCCGGGGCGGCCCGGCGCGCGCCGCCTGGGCATGCTGGCGCTGGCCGGTGCGGCGTGGCTCTCGGGCTGCGCCACCGTGGCCAACCCCGACCCGCGGGACCCGCTGGAGTCGTACAACCGGAGCATGACGCGTTTCAACGACGAGGTGGACGCCATGGTGCTCCGGCCGGTGGCCGTGGCCTACCAGGACATCACGCCCGCGCCCGTGCGCACGGGGGTGAGCAACTTCTTTGCCAACATTGGCGACGTCTGGTCCTTCGTGAACAACGTGCTGCAGTTGCGCATGGAGGCCGCAGCTTCGTCGTTCATGCGCGTCAACGTCAACACCTTCATGGGGCTGGGCGGGGTGCTGGACATTGCCAGCGAGCTCGGCATCGACCGGTACAAGCAGGATTTCGGCCTGACCCTGGGCCGCTGGGGCATGGGCACGGGGCCGTACCTGGTGCTGCCCATCCTGGGCCCCTCCACGGTGCGCGATACCTTTGCGCTGCCGGTCGACTTCAAGGGCAACGTGGTGAGCTATGTGGACCCGGTATCGGCCCGCAATTCGCTGTACGCGCTGCGCGTGGTGGACACCCGCGCCAATCTGCTGCGGGCCGGCTCCGTGCTGGACAGCGCGGCGCTGGACAAGTACAGCTTCACGCGCGACGTGTTTCTGCAGGTGCGCAGCCAGGCGGGCGAGGCGCCGAACGGCAACGATGCGGCGGATGGCGCCGGCGGCAACGATGGCGTGCTGCCCGAAGAGCCGCCCCGCTGAGCGATCGGCACAGTGCGTCTTTGGTGGGCGGCGCAGTGGTTGCACTTGCTTGCAACCCGCAACCCGCGCGACGCATGGCCGGCCCTGCAGGGCCGCAGAATGGACGAACCCCCATGCCGCCAGGCCGGACCGGCCGGCCACTGGCGCCGTATCCGCGCCGGCATGAAAGAGAAAGCAGAGAAGACAACATGATGAATCGACGTACCCTGGGCCGTGCGGCCCTGTGCGCTGCGGCTGTGGCCTCCCTGGGCCTGCCGCTGCACGTGCTGGCGGCGGACGAAGCCCCGGACGCGCTGATCAAGCGCCTGTCTACCGAAGTGCTCAACTCCGTCAAGGGCGACAAGGCCATCCAGGGCGGCGACCTGGCCAAGATCATTGCGCTGGTCGACAAGACGGTGATGCCCAACGTCAACTTCCGCCGCATGACGGCGGCGGCCGTGGGTCCGGGCTGGCGCCAGGCTACGCCCGAGCAGCAAAAGCGCCTGCAGGATGAGTTCAAGGTGCTGCTCGTGCGCACCTATGCCGGGGCTCTGGCCCAGGTCAACGACCAGACCATCCAGGTCAAGCCGCTGCGTGCGGCGGCCGAAGACAAGGACGTGCTCGTGCGCACCGAGATTGTCGGGCGGGGCGACCCCATCCAGCTGGACTACCGGCTGGAGAAAACCCCCGGCGACGGCGCAGGCTGGAAAATCTACAACCTGAACGTGCTGGGCGTGTGGCTGGTGGAAACCTACCGCGGCCAGTTCGCCCAGGAGATCAACGCCAAGGGCATCGACGGCTTGATCGAAACCTTGGTGGCCCGCAACAAGGCCAATGCCGGCGCCAAGGGCTGAGTGCCTTCCGTCCCCCGTACCTTCTGCTTCCGCCGTGACCATGCTGGTCCTTCCCGCTGAACTGACCCACCGCCAGGCCACGGCGTGCCTGCGCATGCTGCTGCAGGGCCTGCGCATGCAGCGCGAGCCCGGGGTGGTGGTGGACGCGAGCGCGCTGACCGTGTTCGACACCGCGGCGCTGGCCGTGCTGCTGGAATGCCGGCGCGAGGCCCTGGCCGCCGGCAAGACCTTTGCCGTGCAGGGCCTGCCCGCGGCCCTGCGGGGCATGGCGGGGCTGTACGGGGTGGGGACGCTGCTGGCGCCTGCGTCCTGAGGCCCTCCGGGGGCTGGCGGCGCGTTCCGCGCCCAGGCCGTAAAATCGGGGGCTTCATGCCCGCAGTCTCCTTCCAAGCCGTTTCCAAGACCTTCGCCACGCCCAAGGGCCCTTTCCAGGCGCTGAACAACGTCAGCCTGGATATTGAAGAGGGCGAGTTCTTTGGCCTGCTGGGCCCCAATGGCGCGGGCAAGACCACTCTCATCAGCATCCTGGCCGGCCTGGCGCGCGCCACGAGCGGCCGCGTGCTCGTGCAGGGCAGCGACGTGCAGGCCGACTTTGCCGCTGCGCGCCGCAAGCTGGGCGTGGTGCCGCAGGAGCTGGTGTTCGACCCGTTCTTCAACGTGCGCGAATCGCTGCGCATCCAGTCGGGCTACTTTGGCGTGAAGAACAACGACGCCTGGATCGACGAGCTGCTGGAGAACCTGGGCCTGGCCGACAAGGCAAACGCCAACATGCGCCAGCTCTCGGGGGGCATGAAGCGCCGCGTGCTCGTGGCGCAGGCGCTGGTGCACAAGCCGCCCATCATCGTGCTGGACGAACCCACCGCCGGTGTGGACGTGGAACTGCGCCAGACCTTGTGGCACTTCGTCGCCCGGCTGAACAAGCAAGGCCATACGGTGCTGCTCACCACCCATTACCTCGAAGAAGCCGAGGCGCTGTGCGGCCGCATCGCCATGCTCAAGTCCGGACAGATCGTGGCGCTGAATGCGACCTCCGAGCTGCTGCAGTCCGCGTCGGGCAGCGTGCTGCAGTTCAAGACCGATGCCGCGCTTCCGCAGGGCCTGGCCGCCGCGGCGCGCGTGACCGGCCGCGTTGTGCAGCTGCCCGCGCGGGACGCGGCCGAGATCGAAAGCCACCTGGCCGCGCTGCGCTTGGCGGGCGTGGACGTGCACGACATGGAGATCCGTCGGCCGGACCTGGAAGACGTGTTCCTGCAGGTGATGTCGGGCACGCCGGCCGTCGCCGCGTCGGCTTCGCCCCGGCCGGGCGCGGCCGCCCTCGCGGGCGCGCGTGCGGACACGGTGGCGCCGCGCGTGGAGGCCGAGGCATGACGGGCTGGCAGACGCTGTTCTACAAGGAAGTGCTGCGCTTCTGGAAGGTGAGTTTCCAGACCGTGGCGGCGCCGGTGCTCACCGCCGTGCTGTACCTGCTGATCTTCGGCCACGTGCTGGAAGACCATGTGAAGGTGTACGACCGCATCAGCTACACGGCCTTCCTGGTGCCGGGGCTGGTGATGATGAGCGTGCTGCAGAACGCCTTTGCCAACAGCTCCTCCAGCCTGATTCAGAGCAAGATCATGGGCAACCTCGTGTTCGTGCTGCTCACGCCGCTGTCGCACTGGGCCTGGTTCGTGGCGTATGTGGGCTCGTCCGTCGTGCGGGGCCTGGTGGTGGGCCTGGGCGTGTTTGTGGTCACGCTGGCCTTTGCGCGCCCGGAATTCGCCGCGCCGGCGTGGGTGCTGGCGTTTGCCCTGCTGGGCGCGGCGCTGCTCGCCACGCTGGGCGTGATTGCCGGGCTCTGGGCCGACAAATTCGACCAGCTTGCCGCCTTCCAGAACTTCGTGGTCGTGCCCATGACGTTTCTCTCGGGCGTGTTCTATTCCATCCAGTCGCTGCCGCCCTTCTGGCAGACGGTGAGCCACCTCAACCCGTTTTTCTACATGATCGACGGCTTCCGCTACGGCTTCTTCGGCCAGAGCGACACGTCACCCTGGCTCAGCCTGGCGATCGTGGGCACCGCCTGGCTGGCCGTGAGCGCGCTGGCGGTCCGCCTGCTGCGCACGGGCTACAAGATCAGAAACTGATGAACATGCCCCTGAGTCGCTTTGCGCCGTTGCGGTGTCCGCCGGCCGGGGCCGCGCCAGCGCCAGCGCCTACCCGCAGACCCACCCATCCAAAGAGCCGCCGCCATGACCGCTGACCAACTCAAAGACCTCATCGCCGCCGGCCTGCCCTGCGAGCACATCACGCTGGAAGGCGACGGGCGCCACTGGTACGCCACCATCGTCTCGGCCGAGTTCGAGGGCAAGCGCCCCATCCAGCGGCACCAGCGGGTGTACGCCACGCTGGGCGCCAAGATGCACACCGACGAGGTGCATGCGCTGTCGATGAAGACCTTCACCCCCGCCGAATGGGCGGCGCAGGCCCGGTAAGCGGCGTTTTACTCATTTATTTATAGCTGCCAGCGCTTGTTGCATAAGGGCTGGAGCCTATTTTTATTCATATTTTTGTTGACATGGACAAACTCCTGATCCGCGGCGGCCGCACCTTGCAGGGCGAGGTGCCGGTGTCTGGCGCCAAGAACGCCGCCCTGCCGGAGTTGTGCGCCGCGCTGCTCACGGCCGAGCCGGTGACGCTGCTCAATGTGCCCCGGTTGCAGGACGTGAGCACCATGCTCAAGCTGATCCGCAACATGGGTGTGACGGCCGAGCGCGCCGAGGGCGACAGCGGCACGGCGCGTATCGACGCGAGCGCGCTCAGCACGCCCGAGGCACCGTACGAGCTGGTCAAGACCATGCGCGCGTCGGTGCTGGCGCTGGGCCCGCTGCTGGCGCGCTTTGGCGAGGCCACGGTGTCGCTGCCGGGCGGCTGCGCCATCGGCTCGCGGCCGGTGGACCAGCACATCAAGGGCCTGGCCGCGATGGGCGCCGACATCGTGGTCGAGCACGGCTACATGCTTGCCAAGCTGCCTGCTCTGTCGAAGGGTGGCCGCAAGCGCCTGAAGGGCGCGCGCATCACCACCGACATGGTCACGGTGACGGGCACCGAGAACTTCCTCATGGCCGCCGCCCTGGCCGAGGGTGAGACCGTGCTGGAGAACGCCGCCCAGGAGCCCGAGATCGTCGATCTGGCCGAGATGCTGATCGCCATGGGTGCGCAGATCGAAGGCCACGGCACCAGCCGCATCCGCATCCAGGGCGTGGACCGGCTGCACGGCTGCACCCACCGTGTGGTGGCAGACCGCATCGAGGCCGGCACCTTCCTGTGCGCCGTGGCGGCCACGGGCGGCGACGTCCTGCTGCGCCACGGCCGGGCCGACCACCTGGACGCCGTGATTGAAAAGCTGCGCGAGGCCGGCGCCACCGTGCAGGCCGTGGACGGCGGCATCCGCGTGCAAAGCCCCGGCGGTGGAGCGCTCAAGGCCCAGGGCTTCCGCACCACGGAGTACCCGGGCTTTCCCACCGACATGCAGGCCCAGTTCATGGCGCTCAACTGCATTGCCCAGGGCACGGCCACCGTGACCGAGACGATTTTTGAAAACCGCTTCATGCACGTCAACGAGCTGCTGCGCCTGGGCGCGAAGATCCAGGTGGACGGCAAGGTCGCCGTGCTGGAAGGCGTGCCGCGCCTGTCCGGCGCCACCGTGATGGCCACCGACCTGCGCGCCTCGGCCAGCCTGGTCATCGCCGGTCTGGTGGCCGACGGCGAAACCGTGGTGGACCGCATCTACCACCTGGACCGCGGCTATGACTGCATGGAAGCCAAACTGCGCGGCATTGGCGCCGATATTGAAAGAATATGACCCCCACGCTCCGCCACTGCGTTGGGTCGCTGCCCCCCGAGGGGGCCTTCGCGCCTTGGGGCGGCCCGGCGGCGCTCACTTCAGGAATCCTATGAGCATGATCACCCTGGCCCTTTCCAAGGGCCGCATCTTTGATGAAACCCTGCCGCTGCTGGCCGCCGCCGGCATCGAGGTGCTGGAAGACCCCGAAAAGTCCCGCAAGCTCATCCTGCCGACCAACCGCCCCGACGTGCGCGTGGTGCTGGTGCGCGCCACCGACGTGCCCACCTACGTGGAGTACGGCGGCGCGGACATCGGCGTGACGGGCAAGGACACCCTGATCGAGCACGGCGGCCAGGGCCTGTACCAGCCGCTGGACCTGCGCATCGCCAAGTGCCGTGTGAGCGTGGCCGTGCGCAGTGATTTCGACTACGCGCAGGCCGTGCGCCAGGGCTCGCGCCTGAAAGTGGCCACGAAGTACACCAGCATTGCCCGCGAGTTCTTCGCGGCCAAGGGCGTGCACGTGGACATGGTCAAGCTGTATGGCAGCATGGAACTGGCGCCGCTCACGGGCCTGGCCGACGCCATCGTGGACCTGGTTTCCACCGGCAACACGCTCAAGGCCAACCAGCTGGTTGAAGTCGCG
Organism: Acidovorax sp.; assembly: GCF_021287135.1. Classification (GTDB taxonomy): domain Bacteria; phylum Pseudomonadota; class Gammaproteobacteria; order Burkholderiales; family Burkholderiaceae_C; genus Acidovorax. Next base: position 6,988 of record NZ_JAJTBB010000063.1, on the reverse strand, counting down.
CGCATCATGGACATCAGCTCCTACCTCGTCGTGAACCAGGCCGCGCTCAAGCTCAAGCAGGCGCCGCTGCGGCGCATCATCGATGCGTTTGCGTCGGCGATTCCGGCCGAGAAAAACTGATCCTCCTCCCCACCGAGTGACACTATGAATTTGGTAGCTACTCCTGCCCGTCTGTCCACCGCTGCGGCCACTTTCGAGGCTGATTTTGCAGCCCGCCTGCACTGGTCGGCCGACACCGACGCGGCCATCGAGCAGCGCGTGGCCGACATCCTGGCGGATGTGCAGCAGCGGGGTGACGCGGCCGTGCTGGAGTACACCGCGCGGTTTGACGGGCTGAGCGCGCCCGGGCTGTCCGCGCTGGAGCTGACCCCGGCGGAACTCCGGGCCGCGTTTGATGCGCTGCCGGCCGCGCAGCGCAAGGCCCTGCAGGCCGCCGCTGCCCGCGTGCGCAGCTATCACGAGGCGCAGAAGAAGGCCAGCGGCGAAAGCTGGAGCTACCGCGACGAAGACGGCACGCTGCTGGGCCAGAAGGTGACGCCCCTGGACCGCGTGGGCATCTACGTGCCCGGCGGCAAGGCGGCGTACCCGTCTAGCGTATTGATGAACGCCATCCCGGCCCATGTGGCTGGCGTGGGCGAGATCATCATGGTGGTGCCCACGCCCAAGGGCGAAAAGAACGCGCTGGTGCTGGCCGCCGCCTACGTGGCGGGCGTGACGCGGGCCTTCACCATCGGCGGCGCCCAGGCCGTGGCCGCGCTGGCCTATGGCACGGCCACCGTGCCCAAGGTGGACAAGATCACCGGCCCCGGCAACGCCTATGTGGCCAGCGCCAAGAAGCGCGTGTTCGGCACCGTGGGCATCGACATGATCGCGGGCCCCAGCGAAATCCTGGTGCTGGCCGACGGCACCACGCCGCCCGACTGGGTGGCCATGGACCTGTTCAGCCAGGCCGAACACGATGAGCTGGCCCAGAGCATCCTGCTGTGCCCGGACGCCGCCTACCTCGACGCCGTGCAGGCCGCCATCGACCGACTGCTGCCCACCATGCCGCGCGCCGAAATCATCGCCAAGAGCCTCACGGGCCGCGGCGCACTGATCCTCACCCGGGACATGGAAGAGGCCTGCGCCATCAGCAACCGCATCGCACCGGAACACCTGGAGGTGAGCAGCACCGACCCGCACCGCTGGGAGCCGCTCCTGCGCCACGCCGGGGCAATTTTCCTGGGGGCCTACACCTCCGAAAGCCTGGGCGACTACTGCGCAGGTCCCAACCACGTGCTGCCGACCAGCGGCACGGCGCGCTTCTCGTCCCCGCTGGGCGTGTACGACTTCCAGAAGCGCAGCAGCCTCATCGAGGTGAGCGAGGCCGGCGCCCAGGTGCTGGGCGCCATCGCCGCCGAGCTGGCCTACGGCGAGGGCCTGCAGGCCCACGCGCAGGCGGCCGAGATGCGGCTCAAGGCCGGCATCACGCCGCGCTGACGGCGCAGACCGGGCCGGCAGCGCCCGGGGGCAGGCTGCAGCCCACCGGGCTGCTGGCGTGCGGCACGGCCGCCAGAGCCTGCGGTGCGGCTGTGGGCGCTGGCGGGTAGGCCGCGCCGGGCACCGCCAGGTGCCGGGCCCAGTTCAGCCGCGCGGGGCGGCGGCCTTCCGCGCTCACGCGCAGCCGCACCGGGCCGGCGAACGACAGGCGCTGGCCGGCGTCCAGGAAATAGTCTTCCAGCAGGCCGTCGCAGGTCACCCAGACGCGGCCGTGTTCCACCTCGAGCAGGGCGATGTCGCCCGCACGGAAGTCCAGCACCTGGACGGCCTGCAGCGGTGGCAGCGGCTGGCGGTTCCATTGCAGGCTCAGGGGTTCGGCGGCCTGGCTGGGCAGGGTGGGCGAGGGCGGGGTGGCGGTGTTCAGCGAGTTCATGGCCTCACTGTGCGGCGCGGCCGCGCGAAGCGCCACGGACAGGGGCGAAGGAACTGGGCCAGTACAGAGCGTCTGTACTGGCCCTCTGTACTGTGCGGGCTGCACCCGCTCTGTACTGGTTGCTGCCAGCTCGGCCAGTACAGAATGCCGCCATGAATTCCCTTGACGATGCGCCCCCGCTGTACCAGCGGATTGCCGAGCAACTGGCGCAACTGATCCGCAACGGCACCCTGGCACGCGGGGAGAAACTGCCCTCGGTGCGCGAACTGGCGCGCCAGCACGGCGTGGCGCAGACCACCGTGGTGCAGGCCTACCACTGGCTTGAGGATGCGCGGCTGATCACCCCGCGCCCGCGCTCGGGCTTCTTTGTGGCGGCGCGGCCCGTCAGCCTGCCTGAACCCAGCACGCCGCGCCCGCTGCGGCGCCCGCGCGAGGTGTCGGTGGACTGGCTGGGCCAGCGCGTCCTGGGGCGCGCCCAGCCGCAGGACATTGTGTCCTTCAGCAGCGGCACGCCGGGCCCCGAGCTGTTCAACCCCGACCGCGTGCGCCGCGCCGTGGTGCGCGCCGCCCAGCGGCACCGGCACCTGCTGTGCACCTATCCCACCACGACGGGGCACGAGGATGCGCGCCGCGCGCTGGCCCGCTACGCGGTCGGCCTGGGCTGCAGCCTGAACCCCGAGAACATCGTGATCACCGGCGGCTGCATGGACAGCATCGGGTTGTGCCTGCGCGCCGCCACGCAGCCGGGCGACGTGGTGGCGCTGGAGTCGCCCACGCACTTCTCGTTTCTGGAAGTGCTGCAGGGCCTGCACCTGAAGGCGCTGGAGATTCCGACCCACCCGCGCAACGGGCTGTCGCTCGACGCGCTGCAACTCGCGCTGGACACCCAGCCCGTCAAGGCCGTGATGGTGGTGCCCACGCTGAGCAACCCGCTGGGCAGCTGCATGCCGCAGGCCGAACGCAAGCGCTTGGCGCAGATGGCGTCGCGCCACGGGCTGGCCGTGATCGAAGACGCCATCTACAACGACCTGGCCGAGGGCGACGACATGCGCCGCACCGTGAAGTCGTACGACACCACCGGGCACGTCATGCTGTGCGATTCGTTTTCGAAGACGCTGGCCCCTGGCCTGCGCCTGGGCTGGCTGGAGGCCGGGCGCTGGACCGAGGCGCTGCGCGGCATCAAGGAGCTGCAGGAGGGCGGGCAGTCGGCGGTGCTGGAGCTGGCGCTGGCCGACCTCATCACCCAGGCCGGCCACGCGGCCGCCATGCGCCAGCTGCGCGCTGCCGTGGCGGCGCGCGTGGACGAGGCGCGGCGGGTGATCGCATCGCACTTCCCGCCGGGCACGCGGGTCAGCGACCCGCCCGGCGGCCTGCTGATGTGGCTGGAGCTGCCCCGCGCACTGGACGCCGTGCTGCTGCACGAGGCCTGCCTGGAGCAGAAGATCCTCATCGCGCCCGGCACGGTCTTCAGCACCAGCGGGCGGTTCCGCAACTGCCTGCGCATCGGCGTGGGGGGAGACTGGTCCCCCGCCCACCTGCAGGCCCTGCGCACCGTGGGAGAGATGGCCACGCACATGCTGCTGCAGGCCCCGCAGCCCAAGGCGGCGTAGCCTTACGGCAACGCGGCCTCCCGAAATTGCAGACACACGAAGTTCGTGTACCACGAAATTCGTGTACCATGGCCCCATGAAGAACATCACGGTCACCATGGACGACGCCGTCGCCGAATGGGTGCGCGTGGAAGCCGCCAAGCGCGGCAGCAGCGTGTCGCGCCTGCTGGGCGAATGGCTGGCCGAAAAGATGCGCCAGGAAGACGCCTACGCCCAAGCTATGCGCGAGGCGCTGAGCTTTGAGAGCTGGGACGCCTCCAGCGGCCCGTATGTTCCGCGCGACACCCTGTTCCTGCGCTGACACCCCCATGAGCACCGCCCCCATCTTTGTCGACACCGAGGTTCTGCTCGCCAGCGTGGACGAGCGCGATGCCGCCCGGCAGGCGCGCGCCCGCGAATGGATCAGCTTTTGCTGGCAGACGCGCAGCGGTCGCATCAGCTCGCAGGTCCTCAACGAGCTGTACAACCAGGCCATCCAGCGCTTTGACGGCCCGCGCGTGGTCCAGCAGGTGCGCGCCCAGGTGCGCCGCTTGCGCGTGTGGCTGCCGCCGCACCTGGATTCCTACACCGTGGACGGCGCCTGGGACCTGCAGGACCGCTACCGCCTGGGCTACTGGGACGCGCTCATCCTCTCGTCCGCCCACCAGCAGGGCTGCCGCTACCTGCTGACCGAGGCGCTGCCGCACGGCGAGCCCATGGACGCCGTGCGCCCGATCAACCCCTTCCTTGTTGCACCTTCAGAACTGGACACTGCCGAATGACTGCTCCATCGTCCCCCCTCCAGGCCCTGGCCCGCATCCGCCCTGACGTGCGCGCGATGCACTCCTACGTCGTGCAGCCCTCCACCGGCATGCTCAAGATGGACGCCATGGAAAACCCCTTCCGCCTGCCCGCGCACCTGCAGGCCGCGCTGGGCCAGCGCCTGGGGACGGTGGCGCTCAACCGCTATCCCGGCGACCGCATTGCCGACCTGAAGGCGGCCCTGGCCCGGTACGCGGGCATGCCCGAGGGCTGCGGCATCGTGCTGGGCAACGGCTCGGACGAACTGATCACCCTGCTGGCCCTGGCCTGCGCGCGCCCCGGCACGGGCGAGCGCGCCACCATGCTGGCACCCATGCCGGGCTTCGTGATGTACCCGCTGTCGGCGCAGCTGCAAGGGCTGGATTTCGTGGGCGTGCCGCTCACGCCCGACTTTGCGCTGGATGAACCCGCCATGCTGGCCGCCATCGACCAGCACAAGCCTGCCATCACCTACATCGCCTATCCCAACAACCCCACGGCCACGCTGTGGGACGAGGGCGCCGTGCAGCGCATCATCGACGCCGCGGGCGCGCAAGGCGGCCTGGTAGTGATGGACGAGGCCTACCAGCCCTTCGCCAGCCGCACCTGGATCGACCGCATGCGGGCCGAGCCCGCGCGCAACGCGCACGTGCTGCTCATGCGCACGCTCAGCAAGTTCGGCCTGGCGGGCGTGCGCCTGGGCTACCTCATCGGCCCGGCGGCGCTGGTGGGCGAGATCGACAAGGTGCGCCCGCCCTACAACGTGAGCGTGCTCAACTGCGAAGCCGCGCTGTTTGCGCTGGAGCACGCCGACGTGTTCGCTGCCCAGGCCGCGGAAATCCGTGCCGAGCGCACCACCGTGATCGCGGCCCTGCGGCAGATGCCCGGCGTTGAAAAATGCTGGGACAGCGAGGCCAACATGGTGCTGATCCGTGTGGCGGACGCCGCCAAGGTGTACGACGGCATGAAAAACCGCAAGGTGCTCATCAAGAACGTTTCTACAATGCACCCATTGCTGGCCAACTGCCTGCGCCTCACGGTGGGCGCCGCCGAAGACAACGCGCAGATGCTGGCCGCACTCCAAGCCTCTTTATGACCTCCTCCGCACTCGTTCCTTCCTCGGCAGCGCCGGACCCTCTGGCCGACCGCACCGCCGAGGTCAGTCGCAACACCGCCGAGACGCGCATTACCGTGCGCATCAACCTCGACGGCACCGGCCAGGCCAAGCTGCACACCGGCATCGGTTTCTTCGACCACATGCTGGACCAGATCGCCCGCCACGGGCTGATCGACCTCACGATCGACTGCGAAGGCGACCTGCACATCGACGGCCACCACACCGTGGAAGACGTGGGCATCACCCTGGGCCAGGCGTTCGCGCGCGCCGTGGGCGACAAAAAAGGCATCCGCCGCTACGGCCACGCCTACGTGCCGCTGGACGAGGCGCTGTCGCGCGTGGTGGTCGACTTCTCGGGTCGCCCCGGCCTGCACATGGACGTGAAGTTCACCGCCGGCAGCATCGGCCAGCTGGACACGCAGCTGGTCTACGAGTTCTTCCAGGGCTTCGTGAACCACGCGGGCGTGACGTTGCACATCGACAACCTCAAGGGCTTCAACGCCCACCACCAGTGCGAGACCATCTTCAAGGCGTTCGGCCGCACGCTGCGCGCCGCTCTGGAGCGCGACCCGCGCTCGGCCGGCGTCATTCCGTCCACCAAGGGCTCCCTGTAGGTTTTGTCCTAATTTCAAGCCAAATCGGCCTCCAACGCTTATCTGGCAAGCGCTAGCAGCTATGAATATGCAAGCAAAAACCGTTGCCGTCGTTGACTACGGCATGGGCAACCTGCGCTCGGTTTCCCAGGCCGTGCAGGCCGCCGCGGCCGGCAGCGGCTGGACCGTGGTGGTCACCCAGCGGCCCGAGGATGTGCGCGCCGCCGCGCGCATCGTGCTGCCCGGCCAGGGCGCCATGCCCGACTGCATGCGCGAACTGCGCGAGTCGGGCCTGCAGGCATCCGTGCTGGAGGCCGCCGCCCGCAAGCCGATGTTCGGCGTGTGCGTGGGCATGCAGATGCTGCTGGACCACAGCGCCGAGGGCGACACCCCGGGCCTGGGCCTGATCCCCGGCGAGGTGCGCAAGTTCGACCTGGCCGGCAAGACCCAGCCCGACGGCAGCCGCTACAAGGTGCCGCAGATGGGCTGGAACCGCGTGCACCAGGTGCCCCACGGCGGACAGGTCCACCCGGTGTGGGCGGGCGTGCCGGACCAGAGCTACTTCTACTTTGTGCACAGCTTCTATGCCGTGCCGCAAGACCCCGCCCATTGCGCGGGGCAGACGGACTACGGCGGTGTGTTCGCGGCCGCCGTTGCACGCGATAATATTTTTGCGACCCAGTTCCACCCCGAGAAGAGCGCGGAGCACGGCCTGGCCCTGTACCGCAATTTTCTGCACTGGAATCCCTGAGAACCCCCGTCAACCTGTTCGGGCCGAGCCCTGACTCGCCCTTTTTCCCCGAACTTCCATCACCATGCTGCTCATCCCCGCCATTGACCTCAAAGACGGCCACTGCGTTCGCCTCAAGCAAGGCGATATGGACCAATCCACCACCTTCGGCGAAGACCCGGCGGCCATGGCGCGCAAGTGGGTGGACGCCGGCGCGCGGCGCCTGCACCGGGTGGACCTGAACGG
>NZ_JAJTBB010000051.1 GCF_021287135.1 Acidovorax sp. | reverse complement strand
GCGGCAAGTGTGCGCTGCGGATCGGGAGGGGCTGCAAGGCGCAAAACGCAGCAATAGCCGCAGCTATTGCGAGGATTTGCAACGCAGCAGACTGCCCGAGACCGCAGATGCACACGGCGCGGTGATTTGTGCAGAGGGTCCCTAGCCGCCCCGCATGCTAGGCGACGGGCGCAGCCGGGTTGTATCCCCGGCGAGCACGGCAACGACGCATGCGGGGCGGCTAGGCACTCACCCAAAGGGCCGGGGCCCCACGAGTCGCAGTGCAGCGTTGCAGTCGTCGCAGTGCAGCGTTGCAGTCCTTGTCAAGGCGGCCAGCCTTGACTGCGGCCTGCACCTCGCCCCGCACCCCTTGGAGCCCCGGCGTACCGTCGATTTTTCAGGTTCACTGGACTACTCAGCGCAGCAGCGTAAGCCCCGCCGCCCGCTGCACTGCTGCGGTCATGTGGTGCAGCGCTTGCACGTTCAGCCGCCAGGACTGCCAGTACAGCGGCACATCCACCGGCTTGCCTGCAATCAGCTCCACCAGCGTGCCAGCCTCCAGGTCGTGCTGCACCATCGGGTCGGGCGTCATGCCCCAGCCCAGCCCGGCCCGGGTGGCCATGACAAACGCGTGCGCCTCGGGTAGCCAGTGCACGGGCGGCGTGAGTTTGCGGCGCGTGATGCGCCCCACAAACCGGGCCTGCAGCGCATCCTTGCGGTTGAATACCAGCATGGGCGCCGTTGCCAGCGCAGCAGCGGTCACCCCATTCGCAAAGTAGCGTTGCATGAACGCGGGGCTGGCCAGCGCCCGGTAGCGCAGCGTGCCCAGCGGCAGCACCTGGCAGCCCTGCACGGGTTGCGGGTCGGCCGTGACGGCGGCCATCACGCGGCCCTCGCGCAGCAGGTTGACCGAATGGTCCTGGTCTTCCACATGGATGTCGAAGGTGATGCTCTGGCCCTCGGCCGCCCGGGCCATGGCATGCGGGAACCAGGTGGCCAGCGAGTCGGCATTGACGCCAATGGCCAGGCGCGTGGACGTGTGCTGCCCGCCGCCAATGGTGGCCAGCGCATCGGTCTCGCTCAGCGCCACTTCGCGCGCATGGCGGTACAGCGCCTGGCCCGCTTCGGTGGGCGTGCAGGGTGTGGCACGACGTACCAGCACTTGGCCCACGCGCTCTTCCAGCAGTTTCACGCGCTGTGACACCGCCGAGCGGGTGACGTGCAGCGCGGCAGCGGCACGCTCGAAGCTGCCCTCGTCGATCACGGTGGCAAAGGCGTTGAGCTGGGCAGAGTCGAGGCGCATGGTGCGTTAGCCATTCTGACGGATCGTTAAAAAGTATAGCTGGCGTGATCGTCAGGAGGCCCCCACAATGCGCCCCTCATGACCCCTGCAACCGCTCTGGCCCACGGCTTCACTTCCACTGCCATGCTCGTCATGGCCATCGGCGCGCAGAACGCCTTTGTGCTGCGCCAGGGCCTGCGGCGCGAACACGTGCTGCCCGTGGTGCTGGTGTGCGCGCTGTCGGACGCGGTGCTGCTGCAGGTGGGCGTGTGGGGCATGGGCGGCGTGCTGCTGGCTCGGCCTGAGTGGGCGCAGGCCATGCGCTGGGCGGGGGCGCTGTTCCTGCTGGCCTATGCCGCGCGGACGGCGGCCCGTGCGCTGCGCCCGGGACAACTGGTGGTGGCTGCGGGCGGCCCGGGCACCAGCCTGCGTGCCACGCTGGCCACCGTGGGGGCGCTCACCTGGCTCAACCCGCACGTCTACCTGGACACCGTGGTGCTGCTGGGCACCATGGCCACCCCGTACCCGCCGTGGGGGCGTGCGCTGTTCGCCGCGGGCGGCTCCGTGGCGAGCGCGCTGTGGTTCCTGGGGCTGGGGCTGGGCGCGCGCTGGCTGGCGCCGCTGTTTGCCGCGCCCGCCGCCTGGCGCGTGCTGGACGCGGTCACGGCGGTCACCATGCTGGTGCTGGCGGGCGCGATGGCTCTAAGTTAACAACGAAAAATTCGTTCCGCCGGGCCGCGGTTTGGGCGATAGTGGCGCCATTCAGAACTTGGCCTGCCGGCCGCCCGATTGCTCCCATGCGCATTCAACCTCTCCTGCTCGCGGCCGCCGTGGCGGCCGCACTGCCCCTGGCCGCCCAGTCCGCCACCTTCCGCTGGTCGCGTTCGGTGGACATCTCCACCTGGGACATCCACACCCAGAACGTGGGCGTGAACAACACCATGCACGGCGCGGTGTACGACACGCTGGTGGAATACAACAGCAAGACCTTCAAGCCCGAGCCGTCGCTGGCCACCGAGTGGAAGCTCATCAAGCCCACGCAGCTGCGCCTGACCTTGCGCCGCGGCGTGAAGTTCAGCGACGGCAGCGAGTTCACGGCCGACGACGCCAAGTTCTCGCTGGAGCGCGCCAAGGCCAAGACCTCCAACTTTGCCGTCTACACCCAGGGCATCGACCGTGTGGAGAAGGTGGACGCCTACACCCTCGACATCCATTCGGACCTGCCCAACCCCGTGCTGGTGAACCAGCTCACCGAGCTGCGCATCATGAGCAAGGCTTGGGCCGAAAAGAACAAGTCGGTGGGGCCCAAGGACATCAAGAACAAGGACGAGACCTACGCCCACCGCAACGCGCTGGGCACCGGCCCGTACCAGCTCAAGCAGTGGTCCCCCGACCAGCGCGTGGTGCTGGTGCCCAACCCGCACTGGTGGGGCAAGGGCAAGTACCCCACCAACCTGACCGAGATCGTCTACACCCCCATCAAGGCCGATGCCACGCGCACGGCGGCGCTGCTGTCGGGCGAGATCGATTTCGTGATCGACCCCAGCCTGCAGGACCTGGCGCGCATCAAGCAGACGCCCAACCTGCAGGTGCTGGAAGGGCCCGAGTACCGCACCATCTTCCTGGGCCTGGACCAGTTCCGCGACGAGCTGCCCGGCTCGGACGTGAAGGGCAAGAACCCGCTCAAGGACCTGCGCGTGCGCAAGGCGCTGTACCAGGCCATCGACATCAATGCCATCCAGCGCGTGGTGCTGCGCGGCCTGGCCCAGCCCACGGGCACGCTGATCGCCAACCAGGTCAATGGCTGGACCAAGAAGGCCGATGTGCGCTACCCCTACGACCCCAAGGCCGCGCAGAAGCTGCTGGCCGACGCGGGCTATCCCCATGGGTTTGAAGTGGACTTTGCCTGCAGCGCGGGCCGCTACATCAACGACGAGCAGCTGTGCCAGGCCATCACCGCGCACTGGGCCAAGGTGGGCGTGAAGGCCAAGCTGCGCTCGCTGCCGTTTGCCACCTACTTCCCGATGATCCAGCGCAACGAAGCCAGCATCTACCTGCTGGGCTGGGGCGTGCCCACCTTCGACGCGTTCTACAGCCTGCAGTCGCTGGTGCGCTCGCCCGGCGCCGGGGGCGATGGCAACTTCAACCTGGGCCGCTTCTCCGACCCGCAGATGGACGCGCTGATCGAGCGCGTGAAGAAGGAAACGGATGCCCCCACGCGCAATGCCCTGATCGAGCAGGCGCTGATCAAGGAGCATGAGCTGGTGTCGCACATCCCGCTGTACAACCAGGTGATTCCGTGGGCGGGCACCAAGAAGGTGGAGATCATCCACCGCGCCGATAACCGGATTGATTGGCGGTATTTGAAGGTGAATTGAGGCGGGGCGGGGCGGGGCGATGCCGTCGCCCACCGCCCGGCTTCGGCAAGCTCAGCCCGAGCCGGCTCAGCGCGCGCGGGAGGCGTGCCGCCACTGCCACCCCATGAACAGATACACCCCCGCGCCCACCACCAGCGCACCCCCTGCCACCCCCAGCGCCCACCCAAACCCCTGCCCCTGCGAAGGTGCCCGCGCCAGCAGCGCCGCCGCCATCGGCGGCCCCGCGATCTGGCCGATGCCGTACAGCGCCGTGAGAAGCCCCGTGAAGCCCGCGCCCGCCTGCGGCCACTGGTGGCGGGCTTCCTGCAGGGCGAAGAACGTGATGGCGGTGAACGGCAGGCCCAGCAGGAGGCTGCCCAGCGCAAAGCCCGCGCGCCCGGGCCACAGCAGCGGCAGGGCGATGGCCGCCGCCTGCAGCAAATAGGCCCCCGCCAGCAGCTTGCGCCGGTCGCGGGTGGGTGCGATGCGGGTGGACAGCAGCGCGCCCAGCGCCACGCCCGCGCCGAACACGGGCCAGAACAGGTCGGGCCACACCGAGCCGGCCGGCAGCGCGGCCCGGGCGATCACAGGCAGGAAGGTGGCGGTGACGATGTAGCCCAGCCCCGCCAGACCGTAGGCCAGGGCCAGCAGGGCGCGCTCGGCGGCCGGGTGCGGCGCGGGTCCGGCCGGCGGCGTCGCAACCGCGGCCGGGCGGGCGCCTGGGGGCGCCGGCGCAGGTGCCAGCGCCGGTGCCTCGGCCCCGCGCACCACCGGCCACACCAGCGCGCACAGCAGGGTGGCCAGCGCGGCGAACACCGCCCAGCCGGCGGCGGCGCTCCAGCCCGCCGCCACCATGGCGCTGGTGGGCAGGCCGGTGGCCACGATGCCCAGGCCCGGCCCGCAGAAGATCAGCCCGCCCAGCGCGGGGCGCCCCAGGTGGGCCAGCCGCCCCATGCACCAGTTGGCGGTGCCCAGGAACACCAGGGCGCTGGCCACGCCGGCCAGAAAGCGCATCAGCGGCCACAGCCCGGCCCAGGGCAAGGCCAGCGTGGCGGTGAGCAGCGCGGTGGCGACCAGGCCTGCGCGCACCAGGGCCGCATTGCCGGGTGCCGCACCCAGACGCCGGCCCAGCCAGGGCAGCGCCATGTAGAGCAGCGCACCGGCCAGGTAGCCGGCGTAGTTGGCCGTGGCCAGCCAGCTGCCGGTGGCGATGTCCACCACGCCGTCGTGCAGCATCAGGGGCAGCAGGGGGGTGAAGGCAAACCGGCCGATGCCCATGGCCGCCGCCAGCGCGGCCATGCCGGCCCACGCCACGGAAAGGGGCGAAGCGCCGGTGCGGGCGCCAGCGAGGTGCGCTGGAGAAGCGGAAGAAACCTGGGTCACGGTCAAGGCCACGTTGCCGCGCGGATGCGCTGGGCTTATGATCTTAGCAAGAGATTGAATTTTTGAAGTTCATACTTTTTCAAGATGGATAATCCCCCTCCCCTGCTCGACCTGGCCGCGCTGGACATCTTTCGCACCGTGGCGGCTGAAGGCAGCGTGACGCGCGCGGCCGAGCGCCTGCAGCGCGTGCAGTCCAACGTGACCACCCGCGTGCGCCAGCTGGAGGCCGACCTGGGCACGGCGCTGTTCCTGCGCGAGGGCAAGCGCATGGCACTGACGCCCGAGGGCGAGGTGCTGCGGGGCTACGCCGACCGGCTGCTGGCGCTGGCCGAGGAGGCCCGCCAGGCTGTGCGGCCCGGCCAGCCCACCGGGCGCCTGCGCCTGGGCTCGATGGAAAGCACTGCCGCCAGCCGCCTGCCCGCCCCGCTGGCGCAGTTGCACCGCCAGTGGCCGGAGGTGGCCCTGGAGCTCACGACCGGCCCCACGCGCGAGCTGCTGGAGCGGCTGCGTGCCCATGCGCTCGACGCCGTGCTGGTGGCCTGGCCGCCCGGCCAGCCCGCCGATCCGGCGCTGGAAACCCAGCCTGTGTTCACCGAAGAGCTGCTGCTGGTGCTGCCGCCCGGCCACCCGCCTGCGGCCGGCCCAGAGGACGTGCAGCCGGGCACGCTCGCCGTCTTTGAACCCGGCTGCACCTACCGGCGCGTTGCGCAGGACTGGTTTGCGCCGCGCCCGCAGCCCATGCAGTGCCTGGAGCTGGGCTCCTATCACGCCATCCTGGCGAGCGTGGCGGGGGGCGGCAGCGTGGGCATCGTGCCGCGCTCGGTGCTGCAGCTCTCGCCCCATGCCGCGCTGCTGGCCCAGCAGCCGCTGGTCCGCCTCGACACCCTGCTCATTTGGCGCCAGGGCTACCGCTCGGCCGCGCTGGACGCGCTGCGGCAAGTCCTCGTGGCTGCCTGACCGCGCTCTTTGCCTTTCTAGCTCTGCTTGCTCTGCTTGCTCCTCCCCTTGTCTTGACCGGAACACCCCCATGCCCCACCGCAGCCTGTGCACGACCCTCGGCCTTCGCCTGCCCATCGTCCAGGGCCCCATGACCGGCTCCGACACGCCCGCGCTGGCGGCCGCGGTGTCGGCTGCGGGCGGCCTGGGCATGCTGGGCTGCGGCATGCGCTCGCCCGTCGCCATGGCCGAGGCCGCTGCCGAGGTGCGCCGGCGCACCGACCAGCCCTTCGGCCTGAACCTGTTCGTGCAAGACACGCCGACACCCGACGCCGCCACGGTGGAGGCCGCCGTGGCCCGCCTGGCCCCGCTGTACGCGGAGTTCGGCCTGCAGGCCGCCGTGCCCGCGCGCTGGTGCGAGGATTTCGGCGCGCAGTTCGAGGCGCTGATCGAGGCCCGCCCCGCCGTGGCCAGCTTCACGTTCGGCATCCTCACCTCCGCGCAGGTGGAGCGCCTGCACCAGGCCGGCTGCACCGTGATCGGCACGGCCACCACGGTGGCGGAGGCCGTGGCCTGGGCCGACGTGGGCGCGGACGCCGTCGTGGCCTCGGGCATGGAGGCCGGCGGGCACCGGGGCACCTTCCTGGCCTCGCAGCCCGGGGCGGGTGCCCCGTCGCTGGCCGACTTTGCCGCCGCCATGGTGGGCACGCTGCCGCTGGTGGCGCAGTGCGTGGACGCGCTCGCCCCGCGGGGCCTGCCGGTGATCGCGGCGGGCGGCATCATGGACGGGCGCGGCATTGCCGCCGCGCAGGCCCTGGGGGCCGAGGCGGTGCAGATGGGCACGGCCTTCCTGGCCGCCGACGAATCGGCCATCGGCCGCGCCTACCGCGACGCGCTGGCCACGGCCACCGCCACGGACACCCGCACCACCCGCGTCTTCTCCGGCCGCCCGGCGCGCGGCATCGTCAACGCGATGATGGACCGCCTGCAGGCGCACGAAGCCACCGTGCCCGCCTACCCCGTGCAAAACGCCCTCACCGGCGCGCTGCGCCGCGCATCCGCCGAAGCCGGGCGGGCGGACCACCTCTCCCTGTGGGCCGGCCAGGGCGTGGCGGCCGTGCGGCCCATGCCGGCGGGGGACCTGGTGGCCGCGCTGGAAGCGGAATGGCGGGCGGCGCTGGCAGGACAGGCAGCGCAGCTGGAAGCGCCATAACGCTATAAATTTAATAGCTTTTAGCGCTTTATGGATAAGCGCTACAGGCCTTTTTCATTCAAAATTTCTAGCTCCCAGGCCACCTGGGTGCAGGGAAAGCGCCCTGGCTTCGACAAGCTCAGCCCGAACGGGTGGGCGGAAATCCAGGGCAGCGAAATCGAATGGACGCGGAGGCGTTTTCGGAATTCGCGGCCGACCCAGCGCACGGCCTCCAACACCGGCGCAGCCCAGACCAGGGGCACCGTGGAACTGGCTTTGCCAGGCCACCGGTGGCGTCCCCCTCCCGCAGGAGAGGGGGAAGGCGCGCAGCGCCTCAGGGGGAGCCGTCACTGCCTCCAGGGCAGTTCCCGCGCCGGCCCCTGGATCACGGGCGGCCGGGCATTGATCTGCTCGCCCGCCAGCACACGCTCGTACATGCGCAGGTAGTTGCGCGCCATGCGCTCGGCGCCGAAGTGCTCCACCACGTGCTGGTGGCAGGCGCGGGCGTCAAAGCGGTTGCCGCGCACCGCGTCGGCCAGCACGCGGGCTTCGGCCGAGAGCACGCCGCAGTGCAGCGGCACCAGCTCGGGCAGCGCGCCGTAGGGCGTGGCAAACACCGGGCAGCCGAAGTACAGGCTTTCGATGACCGCCAGCCCAAAGGGCTCGTGCCAGCGCACCGGAAAGATCAGCCCGCGCGAGGCGTTGAGCAAGCCCGTCTTCTGCGTGCCGCCCACCATGCCGTGGAAATGGATCTTGCGCGACAAGGTCCAGCGGAAGCCGCGCTTGAAATTGATGCGGTCGCCGCCCAGCACGTCCAGCTCCACGCCCGCCATCTTGGCCACCTTGATGGCGCCGCGCACGTTCTTCACGCCCCAGGCCGCCTTGCCCAGGAAGTGGTAGTGCGGGCGCGGCAACTGGAAGTCCACCGGGCCGTAGCTGGCCCAGTCCAGGCCGTTGTAGACGAACTCGGTGGAGCCATAGCGCGCCGCGTGGTCGCGCGAGAGGAACACCGTGTTGCGCGGTAGCGGCTTGGGCTTGCGTGCGTTGCCGTGCTCCGTCACCAGGTACGGCCGGGCCAGCTCCGTGCGGGGGTTGAACTGGAAGTGGGTGATGTCCACATCGGCCGGGATCTGGCCGTCCCAGGGCTCGTCCGGCCGAATGGGCAGCACCTGCCCGAAGTCGCAGGTGGAGCCCTCGGGCACCAGGTAGCTCACGCGGTGGCCCAACTGCACCAGCGTCTTGCCCAGGTCCCAGATCACACGCTCGGTGCCGCCGTAGCCGTACACCGGGATCGGGGAGTTGTTGACCAGCAGGATGTGCATGAAGAATGCCTCTCTCAGGCGTCAGTAGCGCTCACTACCGCCCACAACGATTGAAACTGGCGCAGCCCAGACCAAGGCAGCCGAGCAAGGGCCGCCCCGCAGCGAGGGCTGCGTCCCCCTGCCCACATGGCGCAGCCATGCGAGAGCGGGGGGAAGGCGCGAAGCGCCTCAGGGGCGTGTTCCATCTACCTACCGCAGCCAATCCGCGCCCGCCGCTCGTGCAGCGCCGCCAGCAGCAGCGGGCACATGAACAGGTAGAACATGTTGCCACTGTTGTGGGCCAGGAAGACCTGCGTCAGGCCGAAGCCGATGTACGACAGCGGCAGCAGCACGCCCATCAGGCACAGCGACAACGACTCGCGGTCCATCTTGCCCGCGCCGTCGCGGATGCGCTCGGCCGTGGGCCAGAACATCACCAGCGGAATGCCGTAGAACACCAGCAGCACCAGCACGCCGGGCAGGCCGCGCTTGGCAAACAGGTCCAGCGCCTCGTTGTGGGCGTGGCCGAATTCCAGCACCACCGGGTTGGCCAGCCCCGCCGCCACGCGGCGCGCCTTCTCGGCCTCGTACCCCGCACGGCCCCAGCCGGTGAGCGGGCGGTCCCAGCCCATCTGCCAGGCCAGGTGCCAATGGGCCAGGCGCTGGCCCACCGAAGTGCGGCTGTCACCGCGCTCCTGGTAGGTCTGCACTTCCTGCCGCGCTTCGTCCACCCGCTGCTCCACCGAGGGCACCTGCGACAGGGCCGCTGCCGCCACCGCCAGCACGCACAGGCTCCAGTACACCCGCCGCTGCCCGGTGGTGCGCACCAGCAGCCAGGCGCAGACGGGCAGCAGCAGCACCAGCGCCAGCCAGCCGCCACGCGACTGCGAAAGTACCGAGCCCACTGCGCCCAGCACGATGGCTGCCGCCAGCAGCAGCCGCTGCCACACCACCCACCGGGTCCACTGCACGACCAGCAGCAGCCCGCTCATCACCGCCAGCAGCATGCTCAGGTTGCCGTACTGGATGGCATTCGTGAACCCGTTGGCGCGCGGCAGGGCCAGGACGAAGGTCTGGTACAGGCCCACCAGCCCGCTGCCCACGGCGCCCACGGCCACGCCCATCCACAGCCAGGAGGCGCGGGGCTCGAAGGTCATCAGGTAGAAGATGCACGGCAGCGCCAGCAGGTACTTGGCCGGGCGGTCCATGCTGCCCCAGCCCCAGGTGGCGCCCACATCCAGCAGCCACAGCGCCCCCATGCACGAGAACGCCGCCATGAGCCACCACGCCGCGGGCGGCGCGGGCCGCCGCCACCACACCGGCGCACTGGCCAGCGCGGCCAGCAGCAGCAGCGCCGCGCCATAGGAATAGCCCGAGGGCAGCCACAGCGCCAGGCCGGGCACCATGAAAGCACCGGCGCTCGCGCAGCGCCCGAACCAGCGGTAGGCCTTCATCCGCGGATCACCCGGCCGGTGAGGCTGTCGTGGTCGTAGTGCAGCGCTGCATAGCGGAAGAAGCCCTCCAGCGCCACAAAAAGACAGTACAGGAACCCGGCGCCGCCGCACAGGAAGCCCAGGCGGAAGATGTACAGCCGCACGAACATCGAGGTGCCCGAGGCCAGCCCCCGCAGCACGCCGCCGCGCTGGCCTTTTTCAGCCCGCTTGGCCGCGCCCAGCATCACGTACTGCGTGAGCTTTTCCAGGCTGCCCCGGACGGTGGTGCGCGAGTAGTGCAGCAGCCGCGCGCGGATCAGCCGGCGCGGCACGGGCTCGCCACCGGGCTGCGGGTGCAGCTGGGCCTGCTCGTGCACCACGCCCGTGAATTCATGGACCATGCTGCGCACGAACAGCCGCTCGATCTGCGACTGCGAGCGGAAGTACGTGAGTTCGTGCCCGAACGCCACCATGCGCCAGCGGATCTTCCAGACCGCCCGCGCTCCCGAGCGCACGATGGCCTGCAGCTCCTGCGCAAACGCTGGTGTCATCACTTCGTCAGCGTCCAGGAAGAAGATGTAGTCGCCGCGCGCATGGGCCAGCAGCCGGTTGCGCTGCACGGCAAAGCCCTGCCAGTCCGGGTAGCTGTGCACCTCGGCCCCCAGGCCGCGGGCCAGGGCGACGGTATCGTCCGTGCTGCCGCTGTCCACCACCAGCAGCTGGTCGGCAAAGGCGGCGCTTTTCAGGCAGGCTTCAATGCGGTGCGCCTCGTTGTGGGTCAGCACCGCAACGGTCAACGTGGGCGGCGCCACTGCGCCGCCAGTCACAACTGGCATCAACCAATCAATCCGTCAGCCGGTCAGTGACCGGCGTGGACGTGTTCGCCCGCCTTGAGCCGATAGACGGTGCCGCAATAAGGGCACTTGGCCTCGCCCGTGCGGGCCACGTCCAGGTACACCTTGGGGTGGCTGTTCCACAGCTTCATGTCGGCCTTGGGGCTGGGGCAGAAGACGCCGCCCTGGGCGTTCAGGTCCTTGGCCAGCAGTTCAACGGTAGCTTGTGACATCGGTATTTTTCTCCTTGGCGCATCCCGCGCAGGCAATGTTTGAAACTGGCGGCGCTCCACGGCCGGCAGACGCCGTGGAACGGGCTTCGCCCGGCCACCGGCGCCGTCCCCCTTCCCGGCGCAGCCGAGCCAAGGGGGAAGCCGCGCAGCGGCTCAGGGGGTGGGTCACACCTTGGTCAGCCAGTGGGCGTACTTCGGATTGCGGCCGTTCACGATGTCAAAGAAGGCGTTCTGGATCTTCTCGGTGATGGGGCCGCGGCTGCCGGCGCCAATCTCAATGCGGTCCAGCTCACGGATGGGCGTGACTTCGGCGGCCGTGCCGGTGAAGAAGGCCTCGTCGGCGATGTACACCTCGTCGCGCGTGATGCGCTTTTGCACGATCTCCAGGCCCAGGTCCTTGGCGATGTGGAACACCGTGTTGCGGGTGATGCCGTTGAGCGCGCCAGCCGACAGGTCGGGCGTGTAGATCACGCCGCTCTTGATGACGAAGATGTTCTCGCCCGCGCCTTCGGACACGAAGCCCGAGCTGTCCAGCAGCAAGGCTTCGTCGTAGCCCTCGTCCGTGGCTTCCATGTTGGCCAGGATGGAGTTGGTGTAGTTGCTCACCGCCTTGGCCTGCGTCATGGTGATGTTGACGTGGTGGCGGGTGTAGCTGCTGGTCTTCACGCGGATGCCGCGCTTCATGCCCTCTTCGCCCAGGTAGGCGCCCCAGGCCCAGGCGGCCACCATCAGGTGGATCTGGTTGCCCTTGGGGGACACGCCCAGCTTTTGCGAGCCGATCCAGGTCAAGGGGCGCAGATAGCAGGATTCGAGCTGGTTCTCGCGCACCACGGCCTTTTGCGCCTCGTTCACTTCTTCCTTGGTGAACGGAATCTTCATGCGCAGGATCTTGGCGCTGTTGAAGAGGCGGTCGGTGTGCTCTTCCAGGCGGAAGATGGCCGTGCCCTGGGCCGTGTTGTAGGCGCGCACGCCTTCGAAGGCGCCGCAGCCATAGTGCAGCGTGTGGGTCAGCACGTGGATCTTGGCGTCGCGCCAATCGACCATCTGGCCGTCCATCCAGATCTTGCCGTCACGGTCGGCCATCGAGGGAACTACGGGGCTCATGGGAATCCTTTGGGTTGCTGGGATCGCAAAACCGGGATTTTACGGGGCCGCAGCCGGCTGCCGGCCGGCGGCGTGAGGTGCAGTGCAGCAAACGTGCCGGTCCGCCGCGGGGCCTCAAGCCCCCTGGGGCGGGGCGGCGTCTTCGGGCTCGGGCCGCACCAGCGCCCACTTCACCAGTTTGCCCTGTTGAAATTCACAGGTGACATGGGATTGCGTGCCGTCCGTCCAGCGGTAGACCTCCGGCTGCGCGTCCTGGGCCGACAGCTGCTCCCCCAGCGACTGGGTCATGGCCACCACGTGCATCAGGTTCACGCCCGGGCTCAGCCGCGCATTCAGCATGACGGCGCTGCCCACATAGCCGATGGGCCGCTTGGCGGCCTTGTCCATCACCTTCATGAGCCGGGTGAAGTGCAGCAGGGCCCACATCACCAGGCCGCCGGCCACCGCCGCGACACCGGCCCAGCCGTAGGCGAAAAAACCGAAGACGATCAAGCCGATGGCGCCCAGCGGCACGAGGAGGTTGCGCAAATTCATCCCGGTATTGTCTTATGGACGCTCCCGCCCCGCGGGCCGCCGTCCCGCCGGAGCCGACGGTTATTCGGACACCCGGGCACCCCCAGCGGCCTCCGGAGAAACTGTTTCGTTGTGTAAGTACTACATTAATGAAAAAACATTGGGACACATTTGGGCCGAGGCCGGTCCAGTGTTTACGGCCGGCCCCGAAGCTCCAAGAATGCGACCTCGACCTTCTGGAGATCGTGAATGAAACTGGACAACGTGCGCTTGGCGCCCAAGCTGTGGGGTTCTATCGTGGGGCTGCTGGGCGCCATGCTGCTGGTGTCGGTGTGGGCGCAGCACCAGGCCGGGCAGGTGATGGACCGCACCCTGGCATCAATGGACACCTTCGAGCAGCGCATCACCCTGGCCCTGCAGTGGAAGGGTGCCATCGAGACCACGGGCGAGCGCGTGCTGGCCAGCAATTCGACCCCCGACGCGGAACTGACCGCGCTGTTTGACGGCCGCGTCAAGCAGGGCATCACCGGCATCTCGGCGCTCCAGGCCAAGGTGGTCGAGCTGGCCACGACACCGGCCGACAAGAAGGCCCTGGAACGCGTGGCCAGCGAGCGCACGCAGGTGCTGGCCCTCAACAAGCAGGCGCGCGAGGGCAAGCAGACGAGCGACGGCCCCGCGTTCAAGGCGTTCATCGAGACGAAGTACCTGCCGGCCATCGGCAGCTACGTGGACAGCCTGGAAGCCTTCGTGCAGCTGCAGCAGAGCCAGCGCGACGCCGCCCGCGTGGAGGCGCAGGCCGCGCGCACCCGGGCCGCGGCGCTGGCCTGGGCGGTCCAGGGCATTGTGTTGGCGCTGGGCCTGGTCCTGTCCTTTGTGCTGGTGCGCTCCATCACGCGGCCGCTGCACCGCGCGGTGCAGCTGTCGGACGCGATTGCCGGCGGCGACCTCACCGTGTCGGTGCGGGAGGAGCGCGAGGATGAGTTCGGCCACCTGCTGCGCTCTGTCTCGCAGATGGCGGGGCGCCTGCGCGCCCTGGTAGCCGAAGTGCGCAGCGGCGTGGAGTCCATGTCCACCGCCTCGGTGGAAATTGCCACGGGCAACCACGACCTCTCGGCCCGTACCGAGCAGACCGCCGCCAACCTGCAGCAGACCGCCGCCAGCATGGAAGAGCTGACGGCCACGGTCACCCAGTCCGCCGACACGGCGCGCCAGGCCAACCAGCTGGCCACCACGGCCGCGCAGGCCGCCACCCACGGCGGCGAAGTGGTGTCGCAAGTGGTGCAGAGCATGCAGCACATCACCGACAGCTCGCGCAAGATCGCCGACATCATCGGCGTGATCGACGGCATTGCCTTCCAGACCAATATCCTGGCGCTGAACGCCGCTGTTGAAGCCGCCCGCGCCGGCGAGCAGGGCCGGGGCTTTGCGGTGGTGGCTGGCGAGGTGCGCAGCCTGGCCGGACGCAGCGCCGAGGCCGCCAAGGAAATCAAGCACCTGATCAACGCCTCCGTGGAGTCGGTGGAAACCGGCTCGGGCCAGGTGGCGCAGGCCGGCCGGTCCATGGACGAAATCGTCGCCAGCGTGCGCCGCGTGTCGGACCTGATCGGCGAAATCACGGCCTCCTCCACCGAGCAGCGCGAGGGCATCGGCCAAGTCAACCAGGCCATGGGCAACCTGGACCAGATGACGCAGCAAAACGCCGCGCTGGTCGAGGAGAGTGCCGCCGCCGCCGCGTCGCTGCGCGACCAGGCTCAGCGCCTGGCGGAGGTGGTGTCGGTCTTCAACGTGGGGTACACCCCGGCCAGTCCCGCACCGGCCATCGCGCCCCGGCCGGCACCGGCCGCGCCCGCGCGGGCGCCCGCCGCGGCGCCGGCCCGGGTGGGGGGCGCCGCCCCGGCAACCGCCGCCGCACGCAAGCTGCAGGCTCCGGCGGCCAACGCACCGACGCCCGCATCGGCTCCCGCACCGAAGGCCGCCAAAGGCTCCGACGACGACTGGGAATCTTTCTGACGCGCTGCGCGGGACGGGCGCGGGCTTCAGCCCATCTCTCGCACCACGGCCATGGCCTCCTCCACCCGTTCCACCGCGTGGAGGGTGAGTCCTTCAATGGGTTTCTTGGGCGCGTTGGCCTTGGGCACCACGGCCACGGTGAAGCCCAGCTTGGCGGCTTCCTTCAGCCGCTCCTGGCCGCGCGGCGCCGGGCGCACCTCGCCGGCCAGCCCCACTTCGCCAAAGGCGATAAAGCCCCGGGGCAAGGGCTTGCCGCGCAGGCTGGAGGTGATGGCCAGCATCACGGCCAGGTCGGCCGCGGGCTCGCTGATGCGCACGCCGCCCACCGCGTTCACGAACACGTCCTGGTCCATGCAGGCCACGCCCGCATGGCGGTGCAGCACGGCCAGCAGCATGGCCAGGCGGTCGCGGTCCAGGCCTACCGACAGGCGCCGGGGGCTGGGGCCGGCGCTGTCCACCAGCGCCTGGATCTCCACCAGCATGGGCCGCGTGCCCTCCAGCGTCACCATCACGCAGCTGCCGGGCACGGGCTCGCTGTGCTGGGAGAGGAAGATGGCGCTCGGGTTGCTTACGCCCTTGAGGCCCTTTTCGGTCATGGCGAAGACGCCGATCTCGTTGACGGCGCCAAAGCGGTTCTTGATGGCGCGCACCAGGCGGAACTGGCTGTGCGTGTCGCCCTCGAAATACAGCACCGTGTCCACCATGTGCTCCAGCACGCGTGGGCCGGCCAGCGCGCCCTCCTTGGTCACGTGGCCCACCAGCACCATCGACACGCCCGTGGCCTTGGCCGCGCGCGTGAGGTGCGCCGCGCACTCGCGCACCTGCGCCACCGAGCCGGGCGCGGAGGTGAGCTGGTCGGAATACACGGTCTGGATCGAGTCGATCACCGCCACCGCGGGTTGCGTGGCCTCCACGGTGGCCAGGATCTTCTCCAGCTGGATCTCGGCCAGCACGTTGACCTGGCTGTGGTCCAGCCCCAGCCGGCGCGAGCGCAGCGCCACCTGGGCGCCGCTTTCCTCGCCCGTGACGTACAGCGTGGGCAGCCCGGCCCGCTGCAGCGCATCCAGCGCCTGCAGCAGCAGCGTGGACTTGCCGATGCCCGGGTCGCCGCCGATGAGCACCACGCCGCCTTCCACGATGCCGCCGCCCAGCACGCGGTCCAGCTCGCCAATGCCGCTGGGCGTGCGCGCCACGTCGCTGGCCTCGATGGCGGACAGGGGCGTGACGGCCTGGGCGTGCGCCAGCCCCGCGAACTGCGGGGTGCTCATGCGGTTCTTGCCCGCGCTCTCGGCCACGGTCTCCACCAGGGTGTTCCAGGCGCCGCAGGAAGGGCATTTGCCCAGCCAGCGGGGGCTGGTGCCGCCGCATTCGGTGCAGGTGAACGTGGTTTTGTCTTTGGCCATGGCGGTGTCGGTGCAGCGGTGCGCGGTCGGGGCAGCCGACTATAGCGGCCGCGCCAGCGCACGCCGGCAACAGCCCGTACGATGGCGGGCCTGGCACCGCATTCCGGAGATGTTTCCCTTGCAAACCCCTACCAACCGCTTCAAAGAGGCCCTGGCCCAGGGCCCGGCCCAGATCGGCCTGTGGCTGGGCCTGGCCGACGCCTACAGCGCCGAAATCCTGGCCGGCACGGGCTATGACTGGCTGCTGATCGACGGCGAGCACGCGCCCAACGACCTGCGCTCCATGCTGCACCAGCTGCAGGCGATCGCCAGTGCGGCCAGTGCCCTGCCGCCGGGCGCGCCCGCGCCGCACCCCATCGTGCGCGTGCCGGTAGGGGAGACAGCGCTCATCAAGCAGGTGCTGGACCTGGGCGCGCAGACGGTGCTGGTGCCCATGGTGGACACGCCCGCGCAGGCGCAGCAGCTGGCGCGCGCCATGCGCTATCCGCCCGACGGCGTGCGTGGCATGGGCAGCCCGCTGGCCCGCTCGTCGCGCTGGCAGGCCTACCCGCAGTACGTGCACGAGGCCAACCAGCAGGTCTGCCTGCTGGTGCAGGCCGAGACCGTGGAGGCCCTGCAGAACCTGGATGCGATTGCCGCCACGCCCGGCGTGGACGGCGTGTTCATCGGCCCGGCCGATTTGTCCGCGTCGATGGGCCACACGGGCGACCCCGGCCACCCCGACGTGCAGGCGGCCATCCAGGACGGCATCGCCCGCATCCTGCGCGCGGGCAAGGCCCCAGGCATCCTTGCGACCACCGAAGCGCAGGCGCGCCAGTGGCTGGCAGCGGGCGCGCTGTTTGTGGCCGTGGGCGTGGACACCCTGCTGCTGGCCAGCGCCGCGCAGGATCTGCTGGCACGCTTTCGCACCGGCGCCCAAGCCGCCGCGCTGCGGCCCGCAGGCTACTGACTCTTCAGAACAACACCCCAGAACAACCAAGGACAGACACCCATGAAAGCATGTATCTACGGCGCAGGCGCCATCGGCGGCTGGCTGGGCGTGGCCCTGGCGCAGGCCGGCTGCACGCTGAGCCTGGTGGCGCGCGGCGCCACGCTGGCGGCCCTGCAGACGCACGGCCTGCGCCTGCGGCGCCCGGACGGCTCGGTGGCCCAGGTGGCGGTGGCCGCCGCGGACGATCCCGCCGCCCTGGGCGTGCAAGACCTGGTGGTGCTGGCCGTCAAGGCACCGGGGCTGCCCGAGGTGGCCCGCGCCCTGGGGCCGCTGGTCGGCCCGCACACCACCGTGCTGACGGCCATGAATGGCGTGCCGTGGTGGTTCCTGGACGGCTTTGGCGGCGCGGCCGAGGGGCATGCCCTGGAATCCGTGGACGCGGGCGGCGCCATCGCCCGCGCCATTCCCGCCGGCCAGGTGGTGGGCAGTGTGGTGCACACCAGCTGCTCGCTGGAGGCGCCGGGCTTTGTCCGCCAGCACTTCGGCAACCGCCTCATCGTGGGCGAGCCGGACGGCAGCCACAGCGCCCGGCTGCAATCGCTGGCGGGCACGTTGCAGCGCGGCGGCATCGACGTGGAGGTGAGCGACTGCATCCAGAAGGACATCTGGTTCAAGCTGTGGGGCAACCTCACCATGAACCCCATCAGCGCCCTCACCGGCGCCACCACCGACCGCATCCTGGACGACGACCTGGTGCGCGGCTTTGTCAGCGCGGTGATGCTCGAAGCCAAGGCCATCGGCGACAAGCTGGGCCTGCCCATTGACCAGCAGCCCGAAGACCGCCACGCCGTCACCCGCAAGCTGGGCGCGTTCAAAACGTCGATGCTGCAGGACGTGGAGGCGAACAAGCCGATGGAGATCGATGCCCTGGTGGGCGCCGTGCGCGAGCTGGGCCAGATCACCAGCACGCCCACGCCGCACACCGACGCGCTGCTGGGCCTCACGCGGCTGATGGCGCGCACCCGGGGCCTGTACTGAGCAATTTCAAGGAAAAACGGCCTGCAGCGCTTATCTGGCAAGCGCAAGCAGCTACACAATTGATAGTAAATCGACCATGTCCACACTCACCCTGTATTCCGCCCCCGGCACCTGCGCCCTGGCTGTCCAGATTGCGCTGATCGAGGCCAATGCCCCACACGAAGTCATCACCCTCGATCTGGCCGGCGGCCAGCAGCGCAGCCCCGAATACCTGGCCATCAACCCCAAGGGCCGCGTACCCGCGCTGGTGACCGAGCACGGCATCCTCTCCGAGACATCCGCCCTGCTGCTGTACGTGGCGCAGCGCTTTCCCGCCGCACGGCTGGCTCCGCTGGACGATCCCTTTGCGCTGGCGCGCATGCAGGAGCTGCACAGCTACCTGGCGTCCACCGTGCACGTGGCCCACGCCCACGGCCGCCGCGCGGCACGTTGGGCCGACGAGCCCAGCTCGCACGAGGACATGCGCCGCAAGATGCCGCAGAACATGGCGGACGGGTTCAACGTGATCGAGCAGCACTACCTGCAAGGCCCGTGGGTGCTGGGCGATGCCTATTCCGTTGCCGATGCGTATCTCTTCACCGTGGGCAGCTGGCTGCAGAGCGATGGGGTGGACATTGTGCAGTTTCCGAAGGTGGCGGCGCATGCGCAGCGGATGCTGCAGAGGGCTGCGGTGCAGCGGGCACTGGGGTAGGTAGGCGCTTGCGGCCGGGGCGGCGCCCTCACTGCGACAACGGCAGGCGCAGCACAAAACACGCGCCGCTTGCCCCATCTGGCCGGTCCTCGCAATGCACCGTGCCGTTGTGCCGCCCCGCGATGGAGCGCACCAGCGCCAGCCCCAGCCCCACGCCACCCGCGCGCTCGCTGGCACCCGGCAGGCGGTAGAAGGGCTCGAAGATGCGTTCGCGCTGGCTGGCGGGCACGCCCGGGCCGCGGTCGCACACGCGCACCTCGGCGTGGCCCTGGCGGCGCTCGATGGACAGCGTGATCTCGCCGGTGCTGTAGCGCCGGGCGTTCTCCAGCAGGTTGCGGATGGCGCGGCGCAGCAGCTTGGAGATGCCGCGCACGTCCACCGAATCCGAGCTCACGTCCAGGTCGGCGTCCACGCGTGCGCATTCCTCGGCGGCCAGGCCGATCAGGTCCACCAGCTCCACCGTGCCCACGTCGGCCTCGCGGGCGTCCAGGCGGCTGGCCAGCAGGATTTCGTCCACCAGCTGGTCCAGCTCGGCGATGTTGCGCAGGATCTCTTCGCGGAAGGCGGGCGAGGGTTGCTGGCCGCCCATCAGCTCCAGCCCCATGCGGATGCGGGTCAGGGGCGAGCGCAGCTCGTGCGAGGCGTTGGCCAGCAGCGACTTGTGCGACTTGACCAGCGCCTCGACCCGCGCCGCGGCCGCGTTGAACTGGCGGGCCAGGTCGGCCACCTCGTCCTGGCCTTCGTCGGGCACGCGCACGGAGAGGTCGCCCTCGCCAAAGCGCTGCACGCTGCGCTGCAGCGCTTCGAGCCGCAGGGTGAGCCGGCGGATGATGGGGTACACGCCCACGGCCACGGCCAGGCCCACGATGCCCAGCAGCCACAGAAAGCCGAAAGGCGGGCGTGTCCAGAACGCGGCGACGGCGCCCGGGTTGGGGCCGCCGGGGCCACCCGGACGCCCCGCGGTGCGCTCGCCCCGGGGCTGGCGCGGCGCCAGCTGCAGCACGAAGGTCTGCCCGGCGGAGGTCTCGATGTGGAACTCGGTGCCTTCGCCCGGTTCGCTCGGCTGGCGCGTGCCCAGGCCGTGCATCACCACATTGCCGGCGGGATCGCGCAGCACCATTTCGCGCGAGGGCGGCACGAAGGGCTGCGCGTTCTGCGCCTTCTGCTCCTCGGCCATGCGCCAGGCCCAGCCCACGGTGAGGGTCAGCACCGCGATGCCGCCCACCACGGCCAGCCAGATGCGCAGGTACAGGCGGCGGGAAAAGGGGGTGGAGAGGGACATGCGGAATCTGGGGCAGAAGAAGCCTGTGGCCGCGCCGGGGCCGGGCGGCTCAGTCTTGTTGCTTGGCGAAAACGTAGCCCACGCCGCGCACGGTGAGGATGCGGCGCGGGTTCTTGGGGTCGGACTCGATGGCGGCGCGGATGCGGCCCATGTGCACGTCGATGCTGCGGTCGAAGGCCTCCAGCTCGCGGCCCCGCACGGCTTCCATGATCTGGTCGCGCGTGAGCACGCGGCCCGCGCGCTCGGCCAGCGCCACCAGCAGGTCGAACTGGTAGGAGGTGAGGTCGGCCGGCTGGCCGCCCACCGTCACGGTGCGGGCGTCGCGGTCGATCTCCAGCGAGCCAAAGCGCAGCGCCTGCGTGGCGGCGGCTGCGGTGGCGCCGTCGGTGCGGCGGCGCAGGATGGCGCGGATGCGGGCCAGCAGCTCGCGGGGCTCGAACGGCTTGGGCAGGTAGTCGTCGGCGCCCAGCTCCAGGCCGATGATGCGGTCCATGGGATCGCCCTTGGCGGTGAGCATCAGCACCGGCACCTGGGCCGCGCTGCCCTGCAGCGAACGGATGCGCCGGCACACTTCCAGCCCGTCCATGTCGGGCAGCATCAGGTCCAGGATCACCAGGTCGGGCAACGGCGCGCCCGCGTCGCCCTGCAGCTGGGCCAGCCCGCTCTTGCCGTCCGCGCAATGCGTGACCTGCAGGCCCGACTGGCCCAGGTACTCGCCCACCATCTGCGCGAGGCGGGCATCGTCTTCGATCATCAGCAGTTGGGAGCTCATGGCGGTCAGTGTAGTGCGGAGAACCTGGCCACCATGCTCCCGGCCAGGCGTCTCGCCGCGTTGTCGCCCCCGTAAAGTTCCGGTAAACCGGCGGCCGCGGCGGTTGCAAGTGCCGGGGAAAGATTGCTATGTTTTGTATAGCTGCTTGCGCTGGCCCTTCAAGCCTTTGACGGTGTTTTGATGCGTGAAGCCAGCCACACCAGCACCAGCACCGGCAGCCCCAGCAGCGCGGTCGACAGGAAGAAGTGCGCGTAGCCGAAGGCGTTGACGTAGTCGCCCGAGAAGCCCGCGACGAACTTCGGCAGCAGCAGCATCATGGAGCTGAACAGCGCGTACTGCGTGGCCGAATAGCTCACGTTGGTGAGGCTGGAGAGGTAGGCGATGAACGCCGCCGATGCGATGCCCCCGGCCAGGTTGTCGGCCGAGACCACGGCGATCAGCGCCGTCACGTCGTGCCCGTGGCCCGCCAGCCAGGCGAACAGCAGGTTGCTGGCGGCGCTCAGGATGGCGCCCAGCATCAGGATGCGCATCACGCCAAAGCGCATGGACAGCGAGCCGCCCACGAACGCGCCGGCCAGCGTCATGATGACGCCATAGACCTTGGTGACGGCGGCCACCTCGTCCTTGGTGAAGCCCATGTCCACATAGAACGGGTTGGCCATGATGCCCATCACCACGTCGCTGATGCGGTAGACGGCGATCAGGGCCAGGATCAGCGCCGCATGCCAGCCGTAGCGCCGCAGGAAGTCTGCGAACGGCTCCACCACCGCGCCACGGATCCACTCCGCGGCGTTCTTGGCGGGGGGCAGCTGCACCGGCGCGGGCTCGCGCGAGAACAGCACGGTCACGATGCCCACGGCCATCGACGCGGCCATGACCAGGTAGGCCGTCTGCCAGGCGCCGTTCTGGTACGCGGCGGCACCCTGTGCCGCCAGCGCGCCCGCGGCCGGCGCCACTTCCGAGCGTGCTGCGATCCACAGCACGCCGGCGCCGGCCCAGATCATGGCCAGGCGGTAGCCCGTCTGGTAGGAGGCCGCCAGCGCCGCCTGGTGGTTGGCATCGGCCGATTCGATGCGGAAGGCGTCCAGCGCAATGTCCTGCGTGGCCGAGCCGAACGCCACGGCCAGCGCGCACCCCACGATGGGTCCCAGCGTGAGCCGCGGGTCGGCCAGGGCCATGCCCACCAGGCCCGCCGCCACCACCAGCTGCGCCAGCAGCAGCCAGCTGCGCCGCCGGCCCATCAGCGGCGTGAGCAACGGGATGGGCATGCGGTCCACCAGCGGCGCCCACACCCACTTGAAGCCATAGGCCAGGCCCACCCAGCTGAGGTAGCCGATGGTGCTGCGGTCGATGCCCGCCTCGCGAAGCCGGAAGCTCAGCGTGCCCAGCACCAGCAGCAGCGGCAGCCCCGCAGCAAAGCCCAGGGTGAGCATGCGCAGGCTGGCCGGCTCCAGGTACACGCGCAGGGTCTGCAGCCAGGAGGTGGGCGCGGCGGAGCCGGGGCCGGCGGGCGCGTCGGCGCGGGGGGAGGTGTTGGCGGAGGTGTCTGACATGGGCGCCCGGAGGTTGTGTCTATCATCGCTGGCCCCCTCTTGCAGCAGGCCTGCCGGCCTCCATCTGGGGCGAGAGTCCTGGTGCCGGGTGGACTGCGGAAGGGCGCATGCCTGACCGCGTCAGCGGCGCCTATTATTCCCTCTGGTGATTGGTCGTTCCGTATGTGCTTTCTGTGCCCCACGCCCTCCGTGGCTCCTTCGTCGCCCTGGTCCGCGCGCCGCGCGTTTCTGCTGGCGGCCGGCGCCACCGCGGCGGCGCCCGTGCTGGCGCAGGTGGATGTGGGCTCGTCGTCCAGCCTGCGCAAACTGGTGCCGGCCGAAACGCTGGAGAACTCCGCCGCGCAGCAATACCGCCAGATGCTGGAGCAGGCCCGCGCCAAGCGCGCGCTGGCACCTGAGGGGCACCCGCAGCTGCAGCGGCTGCACGCCATCGCCAAGCGCCTGATCCCGTTCGCCGGCGCCTGGAACGACCGCGCCCGGCAGTGGCGCTGGGAGGTCAACCTGATTGGCAGCCAGCAGATCAACGCGTTCTGCATGCCGGGCGGCAAGATCGCCTTCTACACCGGCATCCTCGATCAGCTCAAGCTTACCGACGACGAGGCCGCCATGGTCATGGGCCACGAAATGGCCCATGCCCTGCGCGAGCACGCCCGCGAGCGCATCGCCAAGACGCAGGGCACCAACCTGGCCCTGCGCCTGGGCTCGCAGCTGCTGGGGCTGGGCGACCTGGGCCAGGCTGCCGCCAGCCTGGGCGGGCAGTTGCTCACGCTGCAGTTCAGCCGCTCGGACGAGAGCGAGGCCGACCTGGTGGGGCTGGAGCTGGCCGCCCGCGCGGGCTACCAGCCCCAGGCCGCCGTGAGCCTGTGGCAGAAGATGGGCAACGCCAGCGGCAGCAAGCAGGGCGGGCTGGCCTTTCTGTCCACCCACCCCTCGGGACCCGCGCGCATCAAGGAGCTGGAGATGAACGTGCCGAAGGTGCAGGGCCTGTACGAGGCGGCGCGCAAGCCGGGCTGACGCGCCGGGGCGCCGTCAGCCCACGCTCACGCTCACGCAGTTGCGCCCGGCGCGCTTGCTGGCATACAGCGCCCGGTCGGCCCGGGCCGTGGCCGCCTTCAGGTCCCGCGCATCGCGCACGGGCGTCACGCCGAACGACAGCGTCACGCGCAGGGCGGCCGGCTCCCGCCCGCTGCCCTCCAGCGGCACGCTGCTGTCCTGCACCGCCTGGCGCACACGCTCGGCCACCTGCTGCGCGGTGTCGGCATCCGTCAGGGGCAGCAGGGCCAGGAACTCCTCGCCGCCCCAGCGCGCGAGCAGGTCCCCGTCCCGCAGGTGGGCGCCCAGGGTGCGCGCCACGGCCTGCAGCACCTTGTCGCCCACCGCATGGCCGTGGGTGTCGTTCACCTGCTTGAAGTGGTCCACATCGCACAGCCACAGCGCGGCCGGTGCGCCCAGCTCGGCGCAGCGGGCCAGGGCGGCGCTCGCCTGCTCCTGGAAGTGGCTGCGGTTGTACAGGCCCGTGAGCCCGTCCAGCGTCGCCAGCTTCAGCAGCCGCCGCTCCGCGATCAGGATGGTGCGCCGGTAGAACGCCGCCAGCGCCGCGGAGAGGGCAAAGGCGATGCAGATGTGGATCCAGTTGACCAGCTGCATGCCGCGGCCGGGCAGCGGGTCCAGCGGCCCGGTGTAGTCGCACAGCACGCGCAGCCCGATGTAGTAGGCCAGCAGCGCCAGCACGATGGGCGCGGCAAACCGCCCGGCATTGGCGATCACGATGGCCGGGATGAACAGCAGCAGGTAGTAGTGAAAGCCGCTGTCCCAGCCGATGAGCAGCGACCCCAGGGCCGAGTGGCCGATGACTTCCGTCCAGATCAGTACCAGCGCCAGGGCGTTGCGTCGCCGCTGGATCAGCGCATACGCCCCCAGGTACAGCGCAATGCTGGCCAGGTTCACCAGCGCCAGGGGGCGCGAGCCCAGCCACAGAAACAGGGCGATGTACCCCAGGTCAATGCAGGCCGCTGTCAGCGCCACGCGCTGCACCATCGCCCAGTACGCCTTGCCCGCCAGGCTGGAGCCGCGCTGGGGCGGGGGCGGAGACGACGGCAGCACGGACGGCGGGTAGGACATGGAGCAGGCCCGGGGCTGCGGAGCGCGGTCCGCAGGAACGGGGTGGACAGGGAGTGGCTACAAAGTGATACATCGTAACCAGTCTGCGCCGCCCGCGAGGGCCGGACCGGCCCGGGGTAACCCGACCTGCGCCGTGGCCGGGGGCCGCCCTGCTACAGCACGCCCATCAGGGGCCACAGCGTGGCCGACAGCAGCAGGATCAGGCCCAGCCCCGCCAGCGTGAGCAGCAGGCCCACCTTGGCGAACTGGCTGGTGCCAAAGGCCCCGGTGCCGTAGCACAGCATGTTCTGCGGCGCATTGGTGGGCAGGATGAAGCCGAACGAGACGACGAAGCTCTGGACCATGACGATGCCGAACGCCGTCTCCCTGGACACGGGCAGCGACTGCGCAAACGCAATGAAGATGGGGATGAGCGTGCTGGCCAGCCCCGTGGCCGAGGCAAAGCCCAGGTGCAGCACGATGCTGAAGAGCGACAGCGCGCCGATCACCGCCACCACGGGCAGGGCCGACAGGCCCATCTGCCCCAGCGTCTGCTGCGCCAGCCAGGCAGCCGCGCCGGTCTTGGACAGCAGGGTGCCCAGCGAAATGGACGCGGCAAACAGCACCACGGTGCCCCAGGGCACGAGCTTCTCGGCCTGCGACCAGTGCATGACGCCAATCTTGGGCATGAGCAGCAGCGCAATGCCCAGCTGCGTGGTGGTGGTGGTGTCCAGCGGGTGCAGCAGGCCTTCGGTGGACCACATCACCAGCAGCAGCAGCGCCACGGCGATCAGGCGCTTTTCAGGGGCGGTGACGGGGCCCAGGGCCTGGAGCTGCTCGCGCAGCTTTTCCGTGGCGTTCTCCCCCGCTTCGACCGAGGGCTTCAGGATCCACAGCGACACGAAGAACAGCACCACGCTCATGCCCAGGGTGAAGGGCAGGGCCGTCAGGAACCACTGGCTCCAGGTCACGGTGTGGCCGAACGTGGCCTGCATGAAGTTCAGGCTGATCAGGTTCTGCGCCGCGCCGGTCTTGATGGCCATGTTGAAGATGGAGCAGGCCTGCGCGGTGACGATCATCAGCGCCGCGCCCAGGCTGCTGCCCACCGGCAGGCCCAGGGCCGCCGTGATGCCCACCATGATCGGGATCACCGCGCCCACGCGGGCCGTGGCCGAGGGAATGAACAGCGCCAGCACGAAGCCCACCAGCATCGCGCCCACCGTGAGCCGCGCGGGCGAAATGCCCACCCGGCTCATCACCAGCAGCGCCACGCGCCGGTCCAGCCCCGTGTGCTTGAGCGCCACGGCCAGGAACAGCGCCGCGGCCACCAGCAGCACGGCGGTGGACGCGAAGCCGCCCAGCATGGTAGTCAGCGCATCGGCCGAACCCATGGCCTTGGCACCGGGCGTGAGCGGCTTGCCCATCAGTCCCAGCACCGCCATGCCGATCAGCAGCACCGCGCTGTTGGCCGGCGACACGCACTCGCTGATCCACAGCGTGATGACCAGCGCCAGCAGCGCCAGGGCGACTTGCCCCGCGGGCGTGAGGCCGGCCGGCGTGGGCAGCAGCAACACCAGGCCGTACAGCGCCACCGCCAGCAGCAGGAACGCGAACTTGCGGTTGGAGCTGGGCTCGGGGTGCGAGGTGATCTGCGGCCCCGCCGGGGCAGCCGGTGCCGGTGGGGGAGCCAGGGTGGGAGCACGGCCGGATGGCTGCGGTGCGGGAACGGATGGCATGGGCAAGCCCTCTCTTTCTTGTCGTTGGTCGTGGCGGGCGGCACCGTCAATGGGGTGCCGCCCTGTGTGCCAGCATGCGCCCGCTGCGCGGCGGCGCATTGATACGAATCAAGAACTGCCCGGGGGCTGGATTTGCAGCGAAAAATGGCCTGGGCGCTTTGCAGGCAAGCGCAAACAGCTATTGTTTTAATAGCTTTTGCGCTGCGGCCCGGCGCCCTGGCGCGGCCCCGCTGGCGCCGGTCGGGGGCTCAGGAGTTGCCCACGTAGGGGTTGGTCCGGCGCTCGCGCCCGAAGGTGCTTTCCGGCCCGTGGCCGGGAATGAACACCGTCTGGTCGCCCATGGGCCACAGCCGCTGCGTGATGCTCTCGATGAGCTGCTGGTGGTTGCCCTGGGGGAAGTCCGTGCGGCCGATGCTGCCGGCAAACAGCACGTCGCCCACAAAGGCCCGGTCGATCTGCGGGGCGTGGAACACCACATGGCCCGGGGTGTGGCCGGGGCAGTGCCGCACATTCAGGGTTTCGTGGCCGATCTGCACCGTGTCCCCGTCGTGCAGCCAGCGCGTGGGCGTGAAATGCTGCGCGGGCGGGAAGCCAAACATCGCGCTTTGCTGCGGCAGCCCGTCGATCCAGAACTGGTCGCCCGGGTGCGGCCCCACGATGGGCAGGGAGAGGCGCTCGGCCAGCTCGCCCGTGCCGCCCGCGTGGTCGATGTGCGCGTGCGTGAGCCAGATCTGCGAGAGCGTCAGGCCCAGCCGCCGCACCTCGGCCAGCAGCACGTCCAGGTCGCCGCCGGGGTCGATCACGGCCGCTTGCCGGGTGGCGTCGCACCACACGAGGGAGCAGTTCTGCTGGAAGGGCGTGACGGGGATGGTGAGGTAGTGGAGCATGGGGAACGGTGGCAAGGGGCGCAGGGGCGCTGGTGTAGCGCAAGGCGCCCAGCATAGGGGCAATGCCGGGCGCCGTGGACCGGAGGGCGCCTACAGGTTCGTCGCGGCCACCACTTCCGCCATGTCGGTCAGCCCCTGCAGCATCTTTTCGATGCCGTCCTGGCGCAGTGTGAGCATGCCGGCGGCCAGCGCCGAGTGGCGGATGTCCGAGGCGGGCGCGCGGTGGCGAATGTGCTGGCGGATGGTGTCGTCGCTCATCATCAGCTCGTGGATGCCCAGGCGCCCGTGGTAGCCGTGGCCGTCGCACTGGCTGCAGCCCACGGCGCGCCACAGGCGCAGCTCGCCTTCGGGCGTGCCGTACTGCTGGCGCCAGCGCGCCACCTGGGCCTGGCGGGCCTCGGGGTGGTTGCCGGTGCCGCTTTCCAGGTACTGCGAGGCCAGGGCCGTCAGCGCATCGGGGCTGGCCACCTGGGCCTGGCGGCAGGCGGGGCACAGGCGGCGCACCAGCCGCTGCGCCAGGATGGCCAGCAGGGAGTCGGAGAAGTTGAACGGGTCCAGCCCGATTTCCAGCAGCCGCGCAATGCTCTCGGGCGCAGAGTTGGTGTGCAGCGTGGACAGCACCAGGTGGCCGGTGAGCGAGGCCTCGATGGCGATGCGCGCGGTTTCCTCGTCGCGCATCTCGCCGATCATGATCACGTCCGGGTCGGCGCGCAGGAAGGTGCGCATGGCGGCGGCAAAGGTCCAGCCGATGCGCGGGTTCACCTGCACTTGGCGCAGGCCCTCCTGCGTGATCTCGATGGGGTCCTCGGCCGTCCAGATCTTGCGTCCGGCGGTGTTGATGTCGCGCACCACCGAGTGCAGCGTGGTCGTCTTGCCGCAACCCGTGGGGCCGCACACCAGCACCAGGCCGTAGCTCTTGCGCACCACGGCCCGCAGGGCCTGCAGGTTGGAGGGGCTCAGGCCGATCTTCTCCAGGGGCAGTGGCTTGGCGCCTGCCAGCAGGCGCAGCACCACGTCCTCCAGGCCGCGCGAGGTGGGCACGGTGACCACGCGCAGCTCCACCGGCGGGCCGCCAAAGCGGGCAAAGTCGATCTTGCCGTCCTGGGGCTTGCGGTGCTCCGAGATGTCCATGCCCGCCATGATCTTGATGCGCGCCACCATGGCGAAGCGGTAGCGGGCCGGCAGCTCCAGGTACGGCGTGAGGTCGCCGTCGATGCGCAGCCGCACGCGCACGTTGTGGGGCGCGGGTTCGGTCTCGATGTGGATGTCGGAGGCGCGGTGGTGGATGGCCTCGTCGATCACCGAGTTGATGAGCCGCACCAGGGTGTTGTCCGACTCGCTGATCACGTCGGCCTGTTCGGCGTCGCCCTCTGCCGCGGTGGCGCTGCCCAGGTTGGCGGCCAGCTCGCGCGCCGTGGCGCGGGCGGCGGCCGGTGCCTCGCTGCGGCCGCCGGGCTGGGGCCGGTAGGCACGGTGGATGGCGGGCATCAGCGTGCCGGGCGCCGCCTGCAGCGGGATCACCCGGCGCTGGGACAGGAAGCGCAGCTCGTCCAGCAGCACGCGGTCCGAAGGGTCGGCCATCAGTACCACCAGCGCGTCGTCCCGGGCCATCAGCGGCAGCACGGATTCGCGCTCCGCCACCGCCCGGGGCACCAGGGCCAGGGCTGCAGGCTCGGGGGCAATGTCGCCGGGATGCACGGTGTACTCCCCCAGCCAGGTGGCGATCACCTGGCGCAGCTGCTCCTGGGTCAGCATGCCGCTGTCCACCAGGATCTGGCCGATCTGCCGGTGCAGGCCGTGGCCGCGCTCCTGCTGCTGCGCGGTCAGGCCCTCCTCCAGGGCCGATGCCGACAGCAGGCCCGCCTGGACCAGCGCCTCGCCCAGGTGGCGCGCCTTCCCGACGGTGGGATGGGGGGTGGAAAGCTGCTGCCACAGCGACTCCGCAGTGGAGGGCCGGAAGCTGTGGGTGGGCGGGGGAGAAGCAGAGGCGGCAGCGTCGGACATGGAAGGCGGCGGGGCGTTGTTACAAGCTCAGGTCGTACTCCACGGTGATGGGTGCGTGGTCGGAGAACTTTTCGCCCTTGTAAATGGATTCGGTACGTGCCAGCGCCGCGAGCGCAGGGGTGGCCAGGTGGTAGTCCAGCCGCCAACCCACGTTGTTGGCATAGGCCTGCCCGCGGTTGCTCCACCAGGTGTAGGCGGTGTCGGTGGCGGCCGGTTGTAACTGACGGTAAACGTCTATGATGCCGCCTCCTTCATCAGTTGTGTGCAACAACTTTGTCATCCAGGCCCGTTCTTCGGGTAAAAAACCACTGTTTTTCTGGTTGCTGCGCCAGTTCTTGAGGTCGATGTTCTGGTGCGCGATGTTGATGTCGCCGCACAAAATGAACTCCCGCTCGCGCTTGGTCTTCATCAGGTGGGGGTGGAATTCGGCCAGAAAGCGGAACTTGGCCTGCTGGCGCTCTTCGCCGGAGGAGCCGCTGGGGAAGTAGGCGCTGATGATCGACAGCTTGCGCGCGGGGGTGTCAAAGCGCAGTTCCACATAGCGGCCTTCGGCGTCGAATTCGGGCGAGCCGTAGCCCACGAGGACGTCCGAGGGCTCGTGGCGGGTGTAGACGCCCACGCCCGAGTAGCCCTTCTTCTGGGCAAAGTGGAAATGCCCCTGCAGGCCGGCCATGCGCTCGAACCGGTTGACCATGTCCGGTGCCTGGGCCTTGATTTCCTGCACGCAAATACAATCCGGCCGCGTGGCTGCCATCCAGCTTTCCACGCCTTTGCTGGTAGCCGAGCGGATGCCGTTGAGATTGAGGCTGGTTAACTTGAACACAAAGGATTTCCCATGGTGGATGTTGGCGCGCAACCCTCGGAGCAGGGCCGGCTGGCGCAGGATTTCGTGAGGTTTGCCGTCGAGGTCGGCGTGCTGCGGTTCGGTGAATTCAAGACCAAGGCCGGGCGCCTGAGCCCGTACTTCTTCAATGCAGGGCTGTTCGATGACGGCCGCAAGATGGGGCGGCTCGCGGAATTCTATGCAAAAGCCATCCTCGCCAGCGGCATTGAGTTCGACATGGTGTTTGGCCCCGCCTACAAGGGCATTCCGCTGGCCGCCACGGTGGCCGTGGAGCTGGCGCGCCAGGGCCGCAACGTGCCGTTTGCCTACAACCGCAAGGAGGCCAAGGCCCACGGCGAAGGCGGCACCCTGGTGGGCGCGCCGCTGCAGGGCCGCGTGCTGATCGTGGACGACGTGATGTCGGCGGGCACCGCCGCGCGCGAGTCCATCGCCCTCATCAAGGCCGCGGGCGCCACGCCGCATGCCGTGGCCATCGCGCTGGACCGGCAGGAAAAAGCCACCGAGAATGGCCACGACGTGGACTACAGCGCCGTGCAGTACGTGCGCCAGCAGCTGGGCATGCAGGTGTGCACCATCGCGCGGCTGGCAGACTTATTGCTGTATCTCTCCCAAAACGGGGAAGAGGGGATGCGCTCCCACCATGAAAAAGTGCTGGCCTACCGCCAGCGGTATGGCGTCAACGAAGGGTAGATGGTTTGAGCAAGTCGGCGTGGATCTTGGGTGGCGTATGGCTGGTCTGTCTCAGCGCTGAGATGGCCTGGGCGCAATCCCAGGCCGCGTCGACGGGCGGCATCTACACCTGCGTGGACCGCAACGGGCGCCGGCTGACGGCGGACCGGCCGATTCCGGAGTGCCTGGACCGCGAGCAGCGGGAGCTCAGCCCCTCGGGCACCACGCGCCGCCAGATCGGGCCGTCGCTGACGGAGCTGGAGCGCTCCGCGCTGGAAGCGCAAAAGCGCAAGGAAGCCGAAGAACAGGCCCGCATTGTCGAGGAGCGCCGCCGCGAACGTGCGCTGGTGGCCCGTTATCCCAACAAGGCCGCCCATGACGTGGAACGGGCGGCAGCGATCCAATTGGTGGACGACGTCACGGCCACCGCAGAAAAGCGCATCACCGAACTCAAGGCGGAATACAAGAAGCTTGAGGTCGAGATGGAGTTCTACAAGAAGGACCCCAACAAGGCACCCATGAACCTGCGCCGCAAGATGGGCGAAATTGAAGAAAGCGTGGCCGAGCAGCAGCGCTTCATCGCCGGGCAGGAGCAGGAAAAACGCCGCGTACACCAGCGCTTTGACACCGAACTGGCCCAGCTGCGCAAGCTGTGGGACGCGCAGCGCGTGCCCCCGGTGCCCCCGTCCGCACCTGCGCTTGCACCGGCACCTGCGGGGGCGGCTGCCGCCTCGGCCAGCAGCCTGCCGGCGCGGTAGGCGCCCAAGCCGCACCGTCGCACCCCCTCGCAAACCCCCTCCACCGCGCTGCGGCCCGCAAGCACCTGTTCAAAAAAGAACCCCAGGCGCCCTCCGGCACCTGGGGTTCTTTTTTGGGGGGATCTGGGTTGCCGGGTCAGCCGCCGGAGAGCTTGGCCCGCAGCAGATCATTGACCTGTTGCGGGTTGGCCTTGCCCTTGCTGGCCTTCATGGCCTGGCCCACCAGGGCGTTGAACGCCTTGTCCTTGCCGGCCTTGAACTGGGCCACGTTGTCGGGGTTGGCGGCAATCACTTCGTCAAGGATCTTCTCCAACGCGCCGGAGTCGTTCATCTGCTTGAGGCCCTTGGCTTCGATGACCGCGTCCACCTCGGTGGACTCGCCCGTCCACAGCGCGTCGAACACCTGCTTGGCCGCGTTGTTGGAGATGGTGCCGTCGGCAATGCGCGCAATCAGCGCGGCCAGCTGGGCCGAGGACACCGGCGCTTGCTCGATGCCGATCTCGGCCATGTTCAGGCGGCGGGAAACCTCGCCCATGATCCAGTTGCTGGCCAGCTTGGCCTGGCCGCAGGCCTTGGCGGCCGCTTCAAAGTAGGCCGCCATGGCCTTGCTCTGCGTCAGCGTGGTCGCGTCGTACTCGGGCAGCCCGTAGTCCGCCACAAAGCGTGCCGCCATGGTGCGGGGCAGCTCGGCCATCTGCGCGCGCTCGCGCTCGATCCAGTCGGCGGCCACCACCAGCGGCGGCAGGTCCGGGTCGGGGAAGTAGCGGTAGTCGGCCGCGTCCTCCTTGGTGCGCATGGCGCGGGTTTCGCCCGTGTCGGGGTCGAACAGCACGGTGGCCTGCTGGATGGCGTGGCCGTCCTCGATCTGCTCGATCTGCCAGCGGATCTCGTAGTCGATGGCCTGCTGCATGAACTTGAACGAGTTCAGGTTCTTGATCTCGCGGCGGGTGCCCAGCGGCGCCCCGGGCTTGCGCACGGACACGTTGGCGTCGCAGCGGAAGCTGCCTTCCTGCATGTTGCCGTCGCAGATGCCGATCCAGGTCACGATCTTGTGCAGCTCCTTGGCGTAGGCCACGGCCTCTTCGCTGGAACGGATGTCGGGCTCGGTCACGATCTCCAGCAGCGGCGTGCCGGCGCGGTTCAGGTCGATGCCCGACTGGCCGATGAAGTCCTCGTGCAGCGACTTGCCCGCGTCTTCTTCCAGGTGGGCGCGCACCAGGCGCACGGTCTTCTTCTCGTCGTCCAGGTAGAACGACACCTCGCCGCCTTGCACGACCGGGATCTCGAACTGGCTGATCTGGTAGCCCTTGGGCAGGTCGGGGTAGAAGTAGTTCTTGCGCGCAAAGACGCTCACGGGCGCGATGTGCGAGCCCAGTGCCAGCCCCAGCCGGATGGCGCAGGCGACCGCCTCGCGGTTCATCACGGGCAGGGTGCCCGGCAAGGCCAGGTCCACGGCGCAGGCCTGGGTGTTGGGCTCGGCGCCGAAGGCGGTGCTGGCGCGGCTGAAGATCTTGCTCTTGGTGGCGAGCTGGGTGTGGGTTTCGAAGCCGATGACGACTTCGTAGCCCTGAATGAGTTTGGCAGACATGGATCTGTCCTTGGCAATCACTATCAAATAAGGAGCTGCTGGCGCTTGCGGTGCAAAGATTTCAGAGATAAATCAATCTGAAAACATTGCAGATCAAGCGCGGGCAGCTATGCATTTCAGAGCGGCGAGCGCCGGTGGAAATCGGTGGCCTGCTGCAGGCGGTGCGCTGCGTTGAGCAGGCGGCCCTCCTGGAAGTAATTGCCGATCAGCTGCAGCCCCACCGGCAGGCCGCCCTCGCCAAAGCCCGCGGGTACGCTCATGCCGGGCAGGCCGGCCAGCGAGGCGGGCAGCGTGAAGATGTCGGCCAGGTAGTCGGCCAGCGGGTCGTTGCCGTGTTCGCCCAGCTTCCAGGCCACGGTGGGGGCCACGGGGCCGGCGATGAGGTCGCACTCCTGGAAGGCGCGCTGGAAGTCGTCCGCGATCATGCGGCGGATCTTCTGGGCCTGCAGGTAATAGGCGTCGTAGTAACCGTGCGACAGCACGTAGGTGCCGATCATGATGCGGCGCTTGACCTCGTCGCCAAAGCCTTCGGCGCGGGTCTTCTTGTACATGTCCACCAGGTCCGTGTAGTCCTGGGCGCGGTGGCCGAACTTCACGCCGTCAAAGCGGCTCAGGTTGGACGACGCCTCGGCGGGCGCGATGATGTAGTACACCGGGATCGACAGCTCGGTGCGCGGCAGGCTGATGGGCACGAGCTTGGCGCCGAGCTTCTCGTATTCCTTCAGCGCGCCGTCCACGGCCGCGCGCACGTCGGGTGCCAGGCCTTCGCCAAAGAACTCAGCGGGAATGCCGATGCGCAGGCCGTCGATGCTGCCATTGAGCTGGGCGCTGAAGTTCTCGGCCGGCATGTCCAGGCTGGTGGAGTCGCGGTCCAGGTCCGGGCCGCACATGGCCGACAGCAGCAACGCGCAGTCCTCGGCACTGCGGGCCATGGGGCCGGCCTGGTCCAGGCTGGAGGCAAACGCGATCATGCCGTAGCGGCTGGCGCGCCCGTAGGTGGGCTTGATGCCCGTGATGCCGCAGAACGACGCCGGCTGGCGGATGGAGCCGCCCGTGTCGGTGCCGGTCACGGCCGGGGCCAGGCGCGCGGCCACGGCCACGGCGCTGCCGCCGGACGAACCGCCGGGGACGCGGCCCTGGTCCCAGGGGTTGCGCACCGGGGCGGGCGCGTCAAAGCCCACGGGGGCGACGGCGGAGTTCTCGTTGGCCGAGCCCATGGCGAACTCGTCGCAGTTGAGCTTGCCCAGCGTCACGGCGCCGGCGTCGGCCAGCTTGGTGACCACGGTGGCGTCAAAGGGCGACCGGTAGCCCGCCAGCATCTTCGAGCCGGCGGTGCTGGGGAAGCCCTGGGTGACGAAGATGTCCTTGTGGGCGATGGGCACGCCCGCCAGCGGGCCGGCCGTGCCGGCGGCGATGGCGGCATCCTGCGCGCGGGCCTGGGCCAGGGTGGTGTCCGGGTTCACGGCCACGAAGGCGCCCAGGTTCTGATGGGCCTGGGCGCGGGCCAGGAAATGCTGGGCGGCCTCGACGGCCGAAACGCGGCGCGCGCGCAGCTCGGCGGCCAGCTGGGCCACGCCCAGGTCGTGCAATGCGGTGGAAGTCATGCGGCGGAAGTCAGTTCTTGCTTACTCGATCACTTTGGGCACGAGGAACAGGCCTCGTTCGACGGCGGGGGCGCTTTGCTGGTTGGCCTCGCGCTGGTCAGGTTCGCTGGCGACATCGTCCCGCAGGCGCAAGGCCACGTCCTGGATGGCGGCCACCGGGTGCGCCAGGGGCGTGAGGCCCGAGGTATCCACAGCCCGCATCTTCTCGACGATGTCGAAGAAACCGTTGAGCTGCGTGAGCATGCGCTCACTTTCTGCGGGGGTCAGCTCAAGCCGCGCCAAGTTGGCAATGCGGCCGATGTCCTGGGGGGTCAGTGCCATAGGGAGAAAAATTGAGAGAAACCAGAAGTAAAGCTGTGCTTCAACCCAGGCCGGGCCGAGTTATTCACAGGGGATGCGGTATTATCCCGGCTTTGCCGCAATAGCCTCCCAACTGCCGGTCATTGTGCGAAAAAATCCAATAAACACCCCCTAAACTTGGCGACGGCAGGCCGACGCGCATGCCGTGCCCGAGAGGATTTTTGAATGTTCGGAGCCTTCCGTCGGTACTTCTCCACCGACCTTGCCATTGACCTTGGCACAGCCAACACCCTCATCTTCGCCCGCGACAAGGGCATCGTCCTCGACGAGCCCTCGGTCGTCGCCATCCGCCACGAAGGCGGACCCCATGGCAAGAAAGTAATCCAGGCCGTCGGCCACGAAGCCAAGGCCATGCTGGGCAAGGTGCCCGGCAACATCGAAGCCATCCGCCCGATGAAGGACGGCGTGATCGCCGACTTCGTGATCACCGAGCAGATGATCAAGCAGTTCATCAAGATGGTGCACCCGCGCACGCTGTTCACCCCCAGCCCGCGCATCATCATCTGCGTGCCCTGCGGCTCCACCCAGGTGGAGCGCCGCGCCATCAAGGACGCGGCCGAGGCCGCCGGCGCCACGGCGGTCTACCTGATCGAGGAACCCATGGCGGCCGGTATCGGCGCCGGCCTGCCGGTGTCGGAAGCCTCGGGCTCCATGGTCGTGGACATCGGCGGCGGCACCACCGAGGTGGGCGTGATCTCGCTGGGCGGCATGGTCTACAAGGGCAGTGTGCGCGTGGGCGGCGACAAGTTCGACGAAGCCATCATCAACTACATCCGCCGCAACTACGGCATGCTGATCGGCGAGCCCACGGCCGAGTCCATCAAGAAGAACATCGGCTCGGCCTTCCCCGGCTCGGAAGTGCGCGAGATGGAAGTCAAGGGCCGCAACCTCAGCGAAGGCGTGCCCCGCAGCTTCACCATTTCCAGCAACGAAGTGCTGGAAGCGCTGACCGACCCGCTCAACCAGATCGTCTCCGCCGTCAAGAACGCGCTGGAACAGACCCCGCCCGAGCTGGGCGCCGACATTGCCGAGCGCGGCATGATGCTCACGGGCGGCGGCGCGCTGCTGCGCGACCTGGACCGCCTGCTGGCCGAAGAAACCGGCCTGCCGGTGCTGGTGGCCGAAGACCCGCTGACCTGCGTGGTGCGCGGCTGCGGCATTGCGCTGGAACGCATGGACCGCATGGGCAGCATCTTCACGAGCGAGTGATGTGTCACCCCCCTGAGCCGCTTTGCGGCTTCCCTCCGCTCTCGCAGCACTGTGCGCTGCGGGCCGGGGGACGCATCCGGTGGCCTGGCAAAGCCAGCTCCACGGGCGCACTGGTTTTGACCGCGCCAGGTTTCTAGGCCAGGGGGCTAGCGCGCCGCGCTATGAATCACTGAAATGCCGCTGGGTACGCTAGAGCGCAGCGCTCCTCCTTTCTTCAAACAGGGCCCTTCGGCCCTGTCGCGTTTGGCCGTCTACAGCGCTCTGGCGCTGTTTCTCATGGTGGCAGATGCCCGGTTCCAGATCACCGGGCCCTTGCGCCAGGCGGTGGCTGCCGTGCTGTACCCCGTGCAGTGGCTCATGCTGCAGCCCGTGGAGATGGCACGCCATGGCTCGGGCTATTTCCAGTCGCTGCAGGCAGCGCAGCAGGAGCTGGACACGGCGCGCAAGAACATGGTCGTGATGGGGCAGCGTGCGCACCAGGCCGAGCAGCTGGCCCTGGAGAACAGCCGCCTGCGGCAGCTGCTGGCGCTGCGCGACCGGCTGGAAACCCCCGCGCAGGCTTCGGAAGTGATCTATGACACGGCAGACCCCTACACGCGGCGCGTGGTGATCGACCGCGGCCAGATGGCGGGCGTGGAGCCGGGGTCGCCCGTGATGGACGAGGCCGGCGTGCTGGGCCAGGTCACGCGGGTGTTTCCGCTGGTGAGCGAGGTGACGTTGCTGGTCGACCGCGACCAGGCCATCCCGGTGCTGAACATCCGTACCGGGGTGCGCGGCGTGGCCTATGGCGACCCGGTGGCGGGCCACGGCGGCGGGATGGAGCTGCGCTTCATGCCCGCCAACGCCGACGTGCGCGAGGACGACCTGCTGACCACCAGCGGCGTCGACGGGCTGTACCCGTCCGGCCTGCCGGTGGCGCGGGTGGTGCGCGTGGAGCGCCGCGCCGATTCGGCCTTTGCACGCATCTACTGCGCGCCGCTGGCGCAGGTGCAGGGCGCGCGCCATGTGGTGGTGCTGCAGCCCCTGGCTGAGAACGCGCTGCCCCGGCCCGAGCCCGTGCACCCGCCAGCCGCCAAGCGGGGAGGGCGCAAGGGATGATGATGGCCGCTGCACAACCCCATCGCCGCGGGCTGTGGCGTCAACCCGCACGCCAGGGGGGCCGGCCATGATCATGCCGCGCGGCGAGCCTCTGCTGCTCCCGGCCAATCCGGTCTTCATCG
The DNA here is from genome assembly GCF_021287135.1 of Acidovorax sp. GTDB lineage: Bacteria > Pseudomonadota > Gammaproteobacteria > Burkholderiales > Burkholderiaceae_C > Acidovorax. The sequence continues at coordinate 1,480 of NZ_JAJTBB010000051.1, read as the reverse complement.
TGGCCAGCCTGGTAGCGGGACTGGCGCTCAACATGCTCCCGCTGGGCCGCATCGTCTGGACGCCCGACATCCTGATGGTGCTGCTGGTGTTCTGGAGCGTGCACCAGCCGCTGCGCGTGGGCATGGGCGTGGCGTTCATGCTGGGCCTGTGCATGGACGTGAGCGATTCCGCATTGCTGGGCCAGCACGCGCTGGCCTACACGGTGGTGTCGTTCGGCGCCATTGCCATCCACCGCCGGCTGCTGTGGTTCAGCGGCCCGGCGCAGGCGCTGCAGGTGCTGCCGCTGTTTGCGCTGGCCCATGCCATCGAGCTGCTGCTGCGCATGGCGTTCGGCGGCATCTTTCCCGGGCTGTGGAGCTTTCTGGCGCCGGTGCTGGAAGCACTGATGTGGCCGCTGGCCAGCTGGGTGCTGCTGGCGCCGCAGCGCCGTCCGCCGGACGCCGACCAGAACCGCCCCCTGTAGGTCCGGCCATGAAACGCGTGTTCGAGCGGATTTGCCGCCTGGCCCGGGCGCCAAGGCCCTGCGGGCCGTGGGGGCTGCCGTGCTCCCGGCCCGGCCCCCGCGGATACCGCCAGGGAGCGGGCGCATGACGGAGCTGCGCAGCAGCGAGGCGGACGCGTCGCGCTTTCGCACGCGGGCGCTGGTGGTCGGCGCCGTGGTGTTCCTGGCGTTCTGCCTGCTGGCCTCGCGGCTGGTCTACCTGCAGGTGGTGCGCCACGACGACCTGGCCGCGCAGGCCGAAAGCAACCGCACGGCGGTGGTGCCCATCGTGCCCAACCGAGGGCTCATTCTGGACCGCAACGGTGTGGTGCTGGCCACCAACTATTCGGCCTACACGCTGGAGATCACGCCTTCCAAGGTGGATCATCTGGAGCAAACCATCGACGGCCTGGCCGAGATCATCGAAATCCAGCAGCGGGATCGGCGCCGCTTCAAGCGGCTCATGGAAGAGACCAAGGGCTTTGAATCCTTGCCCATCCGTACCCGCCTGAGCGATGAGGAGGTGGCCCGCTTCACGGCGCAGCGCTACCGTTTCCCGGGTGTGGATGTGAAGGCACGCCTGTTCCGCAACTATCCCTTGGGCGAGGTGGGCAGCCACGCCATCGGCTACATCGGCCGCATCAACCAGGCGGAGAAAGCGCGAATTCAGGATTCCGAGGACGAAGCCAACTACCGTGGCACCGAGTACATCGGCAAGCTGGGCATCGAGCAGAGCTTTGAGGGGCCGTTGCACGGCACCACGGGGGTGGAGCAGATGGAGACCTCGGCGGGTGGGCGTGCCGTGCGAAAGCTCAACAGCTTTCCTGCCACACCAGGCAAGACCGTGGTGCTGTCGCTGGACATCAAGCTCCAGAAAATGGTGGAGGAGCTCTATGGTGAGCGCCGGGGCGCCCTGGTGGCCATCGATCCGCGCAACGGCGAGGTGCTGGCGCTGGTGAGCAAGCCCACCTTCGATCCCGACCTGTTTGTGGAGGGCA
>NZ_JAJTBB010000031.1 GCF_021287135.1 Acidovorax sp. | reverse complement strand
GCCCGCGCGCTCCCGGCCTGACGCACCCCTTCCGAAATCGTGGAGAACCCGATGTCCCACCTCATCCTGCACCACTACCCCTCGTCGCCGTTCTCGGAAAAGATCCGCGCCGTGCTGGGCTTCAAGCAGCTGGCCTGGAAGTCCGTCATCATCCCCAGCGTCATGCCCAAGCCCGACGTGGTGGCGCTGACGGGCGGCTACCGCAAGACGCCGTTCCTGCAGATTGGCGCCGACATCTACTGCGACTCGGCCCTGATCTGCGACGTGCTGGAGCACGAACAGCCCGAGCCCGTGCTGTACCCGCCGCACTTGAAGGGCGTGGCCCGTGTGTTTGCGCAGTGGGCCGACACCACGCTGTTCTGGGCGGCCATGGCCTACAACCTGCAGCCCAAGGGCGCGGCCGTGCTGTTTGCCAACCTGCCGCCCGCTGCCGCCCAGGCTTTTGGCGAAGACCGCCGCGCCATGAGCACCGGCATGCAACGCCTGCGCGCGCCAGACGCCGCCGTGGCCTACCGCTCGTACCTGCGCCGCATTGCCAACATGGTGGAAGAGCACGACTACCTGTTCGGCGCCGAACCTTGCCTGGCCGACTTTGCCGCCTACCACCCGCTGTGGTTCACGCGCCAGTGCGTGCCGGTGATGATGGACATCTTCACCAACACCCCGGCGGTGCTGGAATGGATGGACCGCGTCGCCGCCCTGGGCCATGGCCGCATGGAAAAGTTCAGCGCGCAAGACGCCATCACCGTGGCCGCCGGCATGGACCCGCTGCCGCTGGCGGACGACGTGTTCCAGGACGAGCACGGCATTGCGCTGGGCAGCCAGGTCACCATTGCCGCCGAGAGCTTTGGCACCGAGCCGACCGAGGGCGAGCTGATCGCCGCCACGCGTACCCGCTACACGCTGCGGCGCACCGATCCCCGCGCGGGCACCGTGCATGTCCATTTCCCGCGCATCGGATACGTTTTAAGAGCAACCCCCTGAGCGGCTGCGCCGCTTCCCCCTTCTCTCGAATTGCAGTCGCAATTCGGGAAGGGGGACGACGCCCTCGCTGCGGGGCGGCCCTTGCTAGGCGTCTCTGGCTTGGGCCTTGCCAGTTTTGACCAACGCCGTAAATGGCAACGATTTCAAGGAGACAAGACACATGATCGACAACTTTGCCGGCAAGACCGCCGTCCTCACCGGCGCAGGCTCGGGCTTTGGCCTGGAGTGCGCGCGCATTGGCGCCCGCCTGGGCATGAACCTGGCGCTGGTGGACGTGCAGCAGGACGCGCTGGACGCCGCCACGGCCGAGATGCAGGCGGCCGGTGCCCAGGTGCTGGCGCGCAAGGTGGACGTTTCGAACGCTGCCCAGATGGAGCAGCTGGCCGCCGACGTGCAGCAGCGCTTTGGCGCGCCGCACCTGGTGTTCAACAATGCCGGCGTCGGCGCGGGCGGCCTGGTGTGGGAGAACTCCGTCAAGGACTGGGAATGGGTGCTGGGCGTGAACCTGTGGGGCGTGGTGCACGGCGTGCGCCTGTTCACCCCCATGATGCTGGCAGCCGCCAAGGCCGACCCGGCCTGGCGCGGCCACATCATCAACACCGCCAGCATGGCCGGCCTGCTGGCCGCCCCCAACATGGGCATCTACAACGTGAGCAAGCACGCCGTGGTGGCGCTGTCCGAGACGCTGTACCAGGACCTGTCGCTGGTCACCGACCAGATCGGCGCCAGTGTGCTGTGCCCGTTCTTCGTGCCCACCGGCATCAACCAGAGCCACCGCAACCGCCCCGGCGATCTGCCGGCCGAGAAGCCCACCAAGAGCCAGCTCATCGGGCAAGCCATGAGTGACAAGGCCGTGGGCAGCGGCAAGGTCACGGCGGCTGAGGTGGCGCAAAAGGTGTTCGACGCCGCAGCGCAAGGCCAGTTCTACATCTACAGCCACCCCAAGGCGCTGGCCTCGGTGCAGACGCGCATGGAAGACGTGATGATGGGCCGCAACCCCACCGACCCGTTTGCCGCCAAGCCCGAGCTGGGCGCCCAGCTGCGCGCGGCGCTGCGGGCAGATTGAGGTCGAAAATGGCCTCCAGGGCTTGCTGGAAAAGCGCAAGCAGCTATTGAAATAGTAGCGTGCAGTCCCCCGACGAATACGGCCACCACCTGTTTTCCACGCCGCTGGGCACCTGCGGCATTGCCTGGGGGCCGGGGGGCATCGTGGCGGTGCAACTGCCCGAGGCCGACGCCGCCGCCACGCGCAGCCGCCTGCTGCGGGGCGTGCCGACGGCGTGCCAGCAGGGCGAGGCCACCGCGGACGGCGGGCCGCTGCCCCCGACCGTGCTGGCCGCGGTGCAGGGCATCCAGGCGCTGCTGGCGGGCCAGCCCCGCGACCTGCGCGAGGTGCCGCTGGACATGGCCCGCATTTCGCCGTTTCACCAGCAGGTCTATGCCATTGCGCGGGCCATTGCGCCGGGGCAGACCCGCACCTATGGCGACGTGGCGCAGCAGCTGGGCAGCCCGGGCCTGGCGCGCGCGGTGGGGCAGGCGCTGGGGTTGAATCCGTTTGCGCCCGTGGTGCCGTGCCACCGGGTGCTCGCGGCTGGCGGGCGGCCGGGCGGCTTCTCGGCCGGTGGCGGCGCACTGACCAAGCTGCGCATGCTGGAGATCGAGGGCGCAAGCCTGGGTGGAACCCTGCCGTTGTTCGGTCCCCTGGGCGAGCCGCGGTAAGCCCGAGGGTCCCCGCTGCGGCATGTCCGCGGTGTGGGGCGGCGTCCACACCGGGCCGCGCGGCTGCGCGGTCTTTGCCCTGCGCAGCCTGGGCGGTGCTACATTCCTGCGAGCGCCCCGAACCGCGCTGCCGCGCCCTCGGCCCCGGCGGTATGCGGCAGCGGCGCGCCCACCCCAGCGCCCCACCGGCCACGGAACACGAGGACCAGCCCATGTCACCGCAACGCCACCGGCTCGCCCGTCTGCTGTTCGACGAGTACATCGAGATGTACGCCGCACGGGACACGCGCCTGCTAGACCGGTTCAGCGAGAACTTCAGCGGCTTTGCGGGCAGCAGCGACCTGCTGGTCAAGACACGCGCCGAATGGGTGCGCACCACGCAGCAGGACTTCGCCCAGGTGCCCGAGCGCATCGGCATCGAGGTGCTGGAGGTGTTCCCCCAGGAGCTGGGCGCGGATGTGCTGGCCGTCACCGCGTTCTTTCACATCCACCTGCCGCAGCCCGACCCGGTGTTTGCGCGCGAGACGGCGCGCCTGGTGCTGGTGTTCCGCCAGGAGGGGGACGACTGGAAGATCGCGCACAGCAGCATCTCCATTCCCTACGGCAACGCGCCCGAAGGCGAGGTCTACCCCGCCGCCCGGCTGCGCCAGCACAACCTGGAGCTGCAAGCCCTGGTGGAGGAGCGCACGCAGGCCCTGGCGCAGGCCAACGAGCGGCTGCAGGTGCTCAGCCATACCGACGCGCTGACGGGCCTGGCCAACCGGCGCCGCTTTGACGAGGCGCTGGAGCAGGAATGGGCCCGGGCCCTGCGTGCGCAAACGCCGTTGGCGCTGGTCCTGCTGGATGTGGATGTGTTCAAGCACTTCAACGACCACTACGGCCACCTGGCCGGCGATGCCTGCCTGCAGGCGCTGGCCCTGGCGCTGGCCCAGACGGGCGGGTGCCGCGAGGGCGATGTGGTGGCGCGCTTCGGGGGCGAGGAGTTCGTGGTGCTGCTGCCGTCCACCGGGCCGTCGGCGGCCGAGGAAGTCGCCCACCGCATCCGGCAGGCCATTGCCGCGCTGGCGCTGCCCCACGAAGGGGCGCCCTGGGGCATCGTCACCGTGAGCTTCGGCGTGGCCAGCCTGGTGCCCCGGCGCGATCAGGCCCCTGCCGAACTGGTGCGGCGCGCAGACCGCGCCCTCTACCGCGCCAAGCAGGGCGGCCGCAACCGCATCGAGCTGGCGCCGGAGTGAGCGGCCCGCAGGGGCATGGCAGGGGCTGCAGCGCCGGGGGCGCGGGTGTGGCGACAATGCCCGGGTATGGATCCCACTTCTTCCCCTGCTTCTTCGTCTCCTGACGCCTCGTCGTCCTCCTTCTCCCGTTTTCTGAAAGCGGCCCTCATCCTGGGCCTGCTGTCGGCCATCGGTCCGTTTGCCATCGACATGTACCTGCCGGCCTTGCCCGCCATCGGCGCCAGCCTGGGGGCCGAGGTGGGCGCCGTGCAGTGGAGCCTGACCGCGTTCTTCATGGCCCTGGGCGTGGGCCAGCTGTTCTACGGGCCGGTGTCGGACATGGTGGGGCGCAAGCCGCCGCTGTACTTCGGCCTGGCGCTGTTCACCCTGGCCAGCGCGGGGTGCGCGCTGGCCACCGACATCCACACGCTGGTGGCGCTGCGCTTCGTGCAAGGCCTGGGCGCCGCCGCCGGCATGGCGATTCCGCGGGCGGTGGTGCGCGACCTGCACACCGGCACCGAGGCCGCGCGGCTGATGTCGCTGCTGATGCTGGTGTTCAGCATCTCGCCGCTGCTGGCGCCGCTGGCCGGTAGCGGTGTGATTGCCGTGGCGGGCTGGCGCGGGGTGTTCTGGGCGGTGGCCGTGGCCGCCGTGGCGGGGCTGCTGCTGGTGGCGCGCGGCCTGACCGAAACCCGCCTGCCCGCCGACCGCTTGGAGAGCAGCCTGGCCAGCGCGCTGGCGGGGTACTGGCTGCTGCTGCGCGACACGCATTTCCTGGGGCTGGTGTTCATCGGCGGCTGTTCCATGGCGGGGTTTTTCGTGTACCTGGCCGGCTCGCCCTTTGTGCTCATCAACCACTACGGGCTCAGCCCCGTGCAGTACAGCTTGGCGTTCTCGGTCAACGCAGCGGCTTTCTTTGCCGCGGCGCAGTTCACCGCGCGGCTGGGCCGCCGGTTCGGGCTGGTGGCCACCGTGAAGGCGGCGATGAGCGGCGCAGGCGCCGTCATGGCGGCGCTGCTGGCCTACTACCTGGCGGGCGGCGACCGCCTGGCCGTGCTGCTGTCGCTGTATTTCGTGGCCAGCGGCCTGATGGGGCTGGTGATTCCCACCACGTCGGTGCTGGCGCTGGAAGAGCACGGCGCTATCGCGGGCACGGCCTCGGCGCTGCTGGGCACGCTGCAGATGCTGATTGGCGCGTTGGCCATGGGCGTGGTGGGCGTGTTTGCCACCGGCAAGCCGCTGCCCATGGTGGTGGGCATGGCCTGCGGCGCGCTGCTGGGGCTGGCGCTGACCTGGGCCACGCTGGGCCGCCACCGTGCCGTGCCCCGCAGTCCCCGGTCCCACGCGGGGTGATGTGTTTGCTATTGAATAGATAGCTGCTTGCGCTTTATTGACAAGCGCTGTGGGCTATTTTGGCAAGAATTCTGGGGGTGGTGCAGGCAGACTGCTGCGCTGGCGCAAGGGCGCGGGGCGCAGCGGGCTCAGGGCGTGGATCAGCCCGGGCACCTGCGCGGACAGCTCGCGCGCCAGGTAGCCCAGCGCCCCCTGTTCCTGTGCCAGCGCATGGCCGGCGCGGGCGTGCAGCCACACCCCCCAGGCGCACGCCTGCAGCGGCGTGGCGCCGCGTGCCGCCAGTCCGCCGATCAAACCAGCCAGCGTGTCGCCCGACCCCGACGTGGCCAGCCCCGGCGTGCCGCCGGCAAAGCGCAGCGCCTGCCCGTCAGGCTGGGCGATGACCGTGGTGCTGCCCTTGAGGGCCACGCACGCGCCCCAGCGCTGCGCCGCCGCTCGGGCGCTGGCAAGAGGATCGGCTAGCACGGCGGCCTTGGTGGCGCCGGTCAGGTGGGCCATTTCTCCGGCGTGCGGGGTCATGACCACCGGCTGGCCCCACGGGGCATCGCCCACCGCCGACATGGCGTAGGCGTCCAGCACCACCGTGCTCTGGCGAAATGGGGGCAGCAGCGCGCGCACAAAGGCCACGCTGCGGGCTTCGTCCAGCATGCCCGGGCCCAGCACCACGGCGGCCACCCGCTCGGCCAGCGGTGCCAGCCGGTCGCTGTCGCGCGCGGCAAAGCCACCGGCCCGTGTTTCCGCCAGGCCCATCACGCGTGCTTCGGGAATCGCCAGCGCCAACCCCTGTGCCACCCGTTCCGGCGCCGCCACCGTGAGCTTGCCCGCACCGGCCCGCAGGGCGGCCACGGCGGCCAGCAAGGCCGCGCCGGGCATCTCATGGCTGCCGGCCACGATCAGCACATGGCCGCGCGACTCCTTGTCCGCATCCTCGCCCGGCTGGGGCAGGGGCCAGCGGCGCAGCAGCGCTTCCGTGAGGGCGCGCGGGCGCGGAGCCACAGGACGCGGAGGCAGCGTGCCCGCCGGTGCAGGGCTCATGGCTTGGGCGCGCGTGCCGCGTCGGGCTCGGCGGTGACGGGCATTTGCGCGTCGCGCAAGGGCGCCAGAAAATTGGCCTGCACCAGCCGCATGGCCTTGTCCGTGCGGCCCTCATGGGGGGCGTGGGCGCGGTAGATCGTCACGGCGCAGTTGGGCACGTCGCCCTGGCGGTCGATGTCCAGGATCTGCTGCTCATCCATCTGCTCGACCAGGTAGCGCACGCAGTTGACGATGACCTGGTGCGCCACCACCAGCACCCGCTGGCCGCCGTATTCGCGCGTCACCATCTCCTGCAGGCTGCGCAGCCGCAGGATCACATCGCACCAGCTTTCCCCGCCCGGCGGGCGAAAGTAGAACTTGCCCACATGCGCGCGCTGGGCGTGCAGCTGCGCATGCTGGCGCTGGATGCCCAGCTTGGTCAGCCGGTCGAGAATGCCGAACTCCTTTTCGCGCAGCCGTTCGTCCACGCGCAGCGTGACATGCTCCAGCCGGCTGTGTTCAGCCACCAGCCGGGCGGTCTGCAGCGCGCGCACGTACGGTGAGCACAGGATGACCTGCGGTTGCGCGTCCGCGGCCTGCCGTCCGAACCACTCGCCCAGCGCAATGGACTGGGCCACGCCCAGCTCGGACAGCGGCACGTCGATGTCCCGCCACGCCAGGTCGATGGTGGGCAGCCCCGCCGCCTCGGCCGTATCGCGCGCCACGTTACCGGCGCTCTGGCCGTGGCGCACCACCCACAGCAGGGACGGCCATTGCACTTGCATGGCGGCGCGCGTCAACGGGGCCTGGAAGGCGATGCGCGGCGCACGGCGGCTCCCGCCGGGCCGGCTGCGCGAGCGAGCTTGCCCACCACGCCGTCGCGCCCGGAGGCTGCCCGGGCCAGGAGAGCGCCGCCCACGGTGCGCGCCAGCGCCCGCCCCAGAAGGCTGCGGCTTCGGCGCGCGCCGCGCAGGGCGAGCAATCCGGCGCCCAGCACCAGCCAGTGTTCACCCCGAAAGCCGGGCCGGGCGGCATCCCACTGCTGGGCGTTGCGCAATGTTTGACGGAGGTTCATGGGGCGTTCCTTGGCGTGGGTGGAAGAGGTGGTCCATCCTCGCGCAAGCCCTGCTCAGCGCCTGTCAGCCCAGGGTTTTGGCGCGGGTGCTCCCCGTCCTACACCACGCAACGGCCCGCGACACCGCGCAACAGTGCAACACCGCGCCGCACTCTCCAACCCCGGGCCGCCGTGCTGCTTCAGTCCGGACGGGCTGCCGCGCTGGCGGCCGCGGGCGCCTGTGCCTGCTGGGCCACGGTGGCCTGCGCCACGGCGCGCACCGTCAGCGGCGCGCAGCCCTCGGCATGGTTGCTGATGGTGACGAAGGCGTTTTGCCCGCTGCGCGTCACGGCGCGGACCAGGCCGGCCAGGGCGGTGCGGGTGTCCGGGTCGGGGTGGTGCAGCCGGTCGTAGGGGGCGTACAGCGTTTCGGCGTCTTCGTAGCCGTAGGGGCCGTGCACCGGGTTCAGGTTCCAGCGGCACACCAGCGGGCCCGGCCACAGGGCGCGCAGCACCGGCAACTGCTCGGCCAGGGGCGGCATCTTGGCGTGCAAGCCCAGGCAGTAGGTGGCGCCGGCCTCGCGCAGCACCGCGGCGAATGCGGGGGTGAGCCACTCGGGGTCGCGCACCTCCACGGCGATCACCCCGTCTGGCGCCTGCGGGGCCAGCGCGGGCAGGGCCCGCAGCAGGGTGCGCAGCCGCTGCAGCAGCAGCGGCAGGCGGTCCAGGTCGGCCAGTGGCAACGGGCTGAGCTGGAACACCAGCGCCCCCAGCTTGTGCCCCAGGCCCTGCAGCGCCGGCTCCACGCATTCGGTGCGGGCCAGCTCCGGGCTCAGAAAGGCCGGGTTGGGCTGGCGGCCCCGGCCGTCTTCGCTGCGCACCAGGGCATCGGTGACCAGGCTGGGCGCCTTGACCACAAAGCGGAAGTCGTCCGGCACCTGCGACGCATAGCGCGCGTACTCGCTGGCGGTGAGGGGCCGGTAGAAGCTGCGGTCGATGCTCACCGTGCGGAACAACGGGTGCTGGGCATACACCGCCAGCCCGTTCTTGGACAGCTGGGGCGCAGAGTGCTCACCTTCCCACACCAGGCCCTTCCAGCCCGGGTAGGTCCAGGACGAGGTGCCCAGCCGCAGCTGCGGCGGCAGGGCCCCGGCCAGTGCCTTCAGCGCCTCGTCCTCCGCGGCGGCGGAGACCACGCCTGCCGACCGCCGCTTGCGCGCGCCGGGTTCGGCGGCTGCGCCGTCTGCGGACGGGGGCTGCGGCGCGGGCTTGGCAGGCGGGGCGGCTTCTGGCGCGGGGCCAAACAAATCGTCTTGCATGGATGGATCCAGGGGGCGAAGAGGCGGGGTGCCTACAGCCCCGCGAACAAGCCGCCCTCGTTGAGCAGCTCGAACGCAATCTCCGGCTGCCGCTCCATGCCTTTCTTGATGGCGGCGGGGATGGCCTGCCGCGTCTTGCGGCACAGGCCCTGCTGCTCATGCACCAGGATCGTGATGCCGCGCAGCGTGCGCACCTCGTTCGGGCTGGGGGCAATCGACACGCGGATGCCCAGCAGCTGTTCCATACGGTCCTGCAGGCGGCGCAGCTCGGCCAGGCTGGTGATGTTCTCCAGCCGCTGCAGCAGTTTTTTCTCCTCGGTTACCGTGAGCTGCAGCACGCGCGCGTCGGCGCCGGGGTTCTGCAGCAAGGCATCCCGGTCGCAAACGCAGGCGCCCGGCGGGCATTCGGTGCGGATGGGGAAGGGGAGGGCGTTCATGGGCGTGGGCGGCGGGGGAATTCTAGGGTGGCAACGCTGCCCGGGCCCTCTGCGGGGGCACTTTGGCGCTGTGGCAAACTCCCGCGCTTCGCGTTTTGTTTGAGTGTCAGAGAGTTCGCCACACATGCAGCAGATCATCCGGCAGTTGGCCGCAGAAATCAGGGTCAGTGAACAACAGGTGCGTGCAGCCGTGGAGCTGCTGGACGGCGGCGCCACGGTGCCGTTCATTGCGCGCTACCGCAAGGAAGTGACGGGCGGGCTGGACGACATTCAGCTGCGCGAACTGGAGGCGCGCCTGTCCTACCTGCGCGAGCTGGAAGATCGCCGCGTGGCGGTGCTCAAGGCCATTGACGAGCAGGGCAAGCTGACCGACGCGCTGCGCGCCGCCATTGCCGCCGCCCCGACCAAGCAGGAGCTGGAAGACATCTACCTGCCCTTCAAGCAAAAGCGCCGCACCAAGGGCCAGATTGCCCGCGAGTTTGGCATCGAGCCCTTGGCCGACAAGCTCTTTGCCGACCCCACGCTGGACCCGGCTGTGGAAGCCGCAGCATTCACCAAGCCGCCCGAAGTGCTGGACGACGGCAAGCCCGGCGCTGATTTCTCCACCGTGCCGGCCGTGCTCGACGGCGTGCGCGACATCCTCTCCGAGCGCTGGGCCGAAGACCCGGCGCTGGTGCAAAGCCTGCGCGAGTGGCTGTGGGCCGAGGGCCTGCTGCGCAGCAAGAAGGTGGACAGCAAGAACGAGAACGACCCCGAGGTCTCCAAGTTCCGCGATTACTTTGAGTACGACGAGCCTATCGGCCGCGTGCCCTCGCACCGGGCGCTGGCGGTGTTCCGCGGGCGCGGGCTGGAGATTCTGGAAGCCAAGCTGGTGCTGCCGGTGGAGCCCGAGCCCGGCAAGCCCAGCATCGCCGAAGGCAAGATCGCCCTGCACCTGGGCTGGAGCCACCAGGGCCGCAAGGCGGATGACCTGATCCGCAAGTGCGTGGCCTGGACCTGGCGCGTGAAGCTCAGCCTCTCGACCGAGCGCGACCTGTTTGCCCGCCTGCGCGACGAGGCCGAGAAGGTCGCCATCAAGGTGTTTGCCGACAACCTGCGCGACCTGCTGCTGGCCGCACCGGCCGGCCCGCGCGTGGTGATGGGGCTGGACCCCGGCATCCGCACCGGCGTGAAGGTGGCCGTGGTGGACGCCACCGGCAAGCTGGTGGACACCGCCACGGTGTACCCGCACGAGCCCAAGCGCGACTGGGACGGCTCGCTCTTCACGCTGGCCAAGCTGGTGGAAAAGCACGGCGTGAACCTGATCGCCATCGGCAACGGCACCGCCAGCCGCGAGACGGACAAGCTGGCGGCCGACCTGATCAAGATGGCGGCGAAGGCTGACCGCACCATTGAAAAGGTGGTGGTGAGCGAGGCGGGCGCTTCGGTCTATTCCGCCAGCGAATACGCCAGCCAGGAAATGCCCGATGTGGACGTGAGCCTGCGCGGCGCGGCATCGATTGCGCGCCGCCTGCAGGACCCGCTGGCCGAGCTGGTGAAGATCGACCCCAAGAGCATTGGCGTGGGCCAGTACCAGCACGACGTGAACCAGAGCGAGCTGGCGCGCACGCTGGGCACGGTGGTGGAAGACTGCGTGAACTCGGTGGGCGTGGACCTGAACACGGCTAGCGTGCCGCTGCTGTCGCGCGTGTCGGGCCTGTCGGGCAGTGTGGCCAAGGCCGTGGTGCGCTGGCGCGAAGCCAATGGCGCGTTCAAGAGCCGCAAGCAGCTGATGGACGTGGCGGGCCTGGGCGCCAAGACCTTCGAGCAGAGCGCGGGCTTCCTGCGCATCCGCGGCGGCGAGAACCCGCTGGACATGACGGGCGTGCACCCCGAAACCTACCCTGTGGTCGAGCAGATCCTGGCCAAGACGGGCAAGCCCGTGGCCGAGCTGATGGGCCGCGCCGACATGCTCAAGACCCTGAAGCCCGAGCTGTTCGCCAACGAGCAGTTTGGCGTCATCACCGTCAAGGACATCCTATCCGAGCTGGAAAAGCCCGGCCGCGATCCGCGCCCCGACTTCAAGGTGGCCCGCTTCAACGACGGCGTGGAAGACATCAAGGACCTGAAGGAAGGCATGGTGCTGGAGGGCACCGTGAGCAACGTGGCCCAGTTCGGCGCCTTTGTGGACCTGGGCGTTCACCAGGACGGCCTGGTGCATGTGAGCCAGCTGGCCCACAAGTTCGTGAACGATGCGCGCGAGGTGGTCAAGACCGGCGACATCGTCAAGGTCAAGGTCATGGAGGTGGACGTGGAGCGCAAGCGCATCGGCCTGTCGATGAAGCTGGATGCTGCGCCGCGCCAGCAGGGCGACCGGGGGGCACCGCAGGGCAACCGCTTCGAGAGCGCGGGGCGCGGCTACCAGCAGCCTTCGCGCCGGGCGCCCGAGCCGGCGCAGCCGTCGGCCATGGCGTCGGCATTCGCCAAGTTGCAACAGGTCAAAGGTCGGTGACGGGCTGGCGCCGCTTTGAAGGCCATAATCGCCAGCAATTAACAATCTGGCGCCTGACCCATGGAGTTGAACGCACTGCTGGCCCGCCCCGTGGCACTGCCCAGCCTGCCGCGCGCTGTCGCGCTGCTGATGAGCGAGTTGGCCCATGAGGAGCCCAGCCTGCGCCGCCTGAACCAGTTTTTCGGCACCGACCCGGCCCTGGCCGGGCGGCTGCTGGAGCTGGCCAATTCCCACACCTTCCAGGTGCCCCGCCAGATCGCGGGTGTTCCCGAGGCGCTGGCGCTGCTGGGCACGGCACAGGTGCGCGCACTGGTCATGTCGGCGCCGCTGGGCACCACGTCGCGGTCGGTGCCCGGGGTGAACATGCAGCAGTTCTGGCGCTACAGCCTCAACACCGCCAAGCTGGCCCGTTCGCTGGCGGGCATTGCGCAGCAAAACCAGGTGGCGGCCTATACCGCCGGGCTGCTGCACGCGCTGGGGGAGCTGGTGATCCACCTGGCCGACCCGGAGAGAATCCAGTCCATCAACACACTGGTGGCGCCGTTCGACCTGCGCCGCAGCAAGATCGAGCAGCGCATCCTGGGCTATTGCTATGGCCATGTCACGGCCGGCCTGGCGCGCCGCTGGCGGCTGCCGGAGACGGTGGTGGACGCGCTGCAGTACCAGAGCGCTCCGTTTGAGCACAGCGCCTACGAGCCGCTGGCGGGCGTCATCCACCTGGCAGCCTGGCGTGCCCGCGCCCGCGAGGCCGAGCTGGGCGACAAGGAGCTGGCCGTCACGTTCCCGGGCGAAGTCGGGCTGGCGCTGGGCCTGGACATCGACATGGTGCTGCAGCAGGACCCGATCGACTGGACCGCGCGGCCCGACGCGGCGGACTACGTCGTGTGAGGCGGCGTGAGCCCACCCCGCGTGCCGGCACCTGGCACACCCTTTGAATAGACCATGAAAGCGTTGCGCATCCATGCCGGGCCCCGGGCCCGCGAGCACCTTGCCCGGCAGGGCCTGCAGCCTGCGGACGTGGGCGTGATCCCGGCCGCAGCCGGCGGACCCAAGGGGCTGATCCTCGGGCCGCTGGACCGGTTTCTCTTTGGCGAATGGCTGCTGCAATCGCGCCAGCCGGTGGACCTGGTGGGCGCGTCCATTGGCGCCTGGCGCATGGCGACGGCCTGCCTGGACGACCCGGTGGCGGCGTTCGAGCGGCTGGAACACGACTACATCCACCAGAACTACGACCTGCCGCCGGGCAAGACGCGGCCCACGGCGGCGCACGTGAGCGAGCGGTTCGGGCAGAACCTGCAGGCGTTCTACGGCGGGCGCATCGCCGAGGTGCTGCAGCATCCGCGGTACCGCCTGCACATCGTCGCTTCGCGCGGCCGGCATGTGCTGGCGCGCGAGCACCGGCTGGCCACGCCCCTGGGCTATCTGGGCGCATTCGTGTCCAACACGGTGCACCGCAAGGCCCTGGGCGCGTGGCTGGAGCGGGTGGTGTTCTCGTCGCCCGCTGCGGGCGGCGGGTGCGCGGCGCTGCCCTTTGGTACGCACGACTACCGCACGCGGCAGGTGGCGTTGAGCGCGGAGAACTTCATGCCCGCCTTGCAGGCCAGCTGCTCCATTCCGTTCGTGCTGCAGGCGGTGCACAACATCCCCGGCGCGCCGCGCGGCGCCTACTGGGACGGGGGCATCACCGACTACCACATGCACCTGGCCTATGGCGCAGTGCCGCAGATTGCTATGAAAAATATAGCTGCTGGCGCTTTACCAACGGGCGCTAGAGGCCAAAATGGCTTGAATGCTGCCGACGGGGCTCGCCTGGTTCTGTATCCGCACTTCCAGCACCGCGTCGTGCCCGGCTGGCTGGACAAGGGGCTCAAGTGGCGGCATCGCGCCACGCCGGCGCTGGACGCCATGGTGGTGCTGTCGCCCAACCCCGACTGGGTGCGTACCCTGCCCAACGCCAAGCTGCCCGACCGCAACGATTTCACGCACTACGGCACCGACAGCGCTGCCCGTGCGAAGGCCTGGCAAGCGGCCACGCGGGCCAGCCAGCAGCTGGTGGACGAATGGCAGGCCTGGCTGGAGCGGCCGGACATGGCGGCCGTGCACGCGCTGTAGCGCCACCTGCACGGGCAGAGCGATCTGCGCGACCGGTGTGCGCTACCAGCCCCGGGTGCTGTCGGTCAGGTCCGCCGTGGCCGCGCCGCGCCGTGGGGCCGGGGCCACGCGGCGGGCGGCATAGTCCCGCGCCCAGGTAAGCACCTCGTGCGCCGGCATGGGCCGTGCAATGCCGAAGCCTTGCCCGCGTTCGCAGCCCAGCGACAGCAGCCGGGCCGCCTGCTCGGGGGTTTCCACGCCTTCGGCCACCACGTGCCGCCCGAACGCAGCGGCCAGCGCGACGATGGCGCTCACCAGCGTGAGGTCGTCCCCGTCCTCCAGGATGCCGCGCACGAACGACTGGTCGATCTTGATCGTCTCGGCCGGCAGGCGCTTGAGGTAGGACAGGGACGAGAAGCCGGTGCCGAAGTCGTCCAGTGCAAAGCGCACGCCCAGGGCCTGGCAGTCCTGCATCATCTCGCGCATGTGCTGCATGTCCTGCAGCGCGGCGGACTCCAGGATCTCCAGCTCCAGGCGGTGGGCCGCCACCTCGGGGCAGGTGTGCAGGATGTCCTTGAGCCGCTCGACAAAGTGGGGCCGGTGGAAGTGCGCGGCGGAAATGTTCACGCTCACCTCCCACGCCATGCCGGCATCGGTCCACTGGCGCATCTGGGCCAGGGCCTGGCGCAGCACCCATTCGCCCAGTTCTTCCTCCAGCTCCGGGTCTTCCACCAGCGGCAGCACGTGCTGCGGCCCCAGCAGCCCCTGCTCGGGGTGTTGCCAGCGCAGCAGGGCCTCCACCCCCAGGATCTCGCCAGTGCGCAGGTGCACCTTGGGCTGGTAGTGCAGCAGCAGCTCGCCCGCCTGCAGCGCCTGGGCCACGCGCGTCTGGCGGCTGTGCTGCGTCTGCACCGCGTGGTCCTGCTGCACGTCGAACAGGTGCATCTGGTTGCGCCCCAGGTTCTTGGCCTGGCACATGGCCTGGTCGGCGTGGCGCAGCAGGGTGTCCGGGTTGGCGTCGTCTTGCGGGAACACGGCCACCCCGATGCTCACGGTGGTGTGGAGCACCCGGTCGTCGATTGCGTACGGCGCGGCCAGCTGCTGCATGAGCACGCCCACCCGGGTCTCGATGGCGGCAAGGTGGGGCTGCTCGCCCAGCAGCAGCACAAACTCGTCGCCGCCCATGCGCGCCACCGCGTCCTGCGGTGTGATGAAGGCCTCCAGCCGGCGCGCGGTCTCCTTGAGCAGCCGGTCGCCCACGCGCTGGCCGTGCGCATCGTTGACGGCCTGGAAATGGTCCAGGTCCAGCATGCACACTGCCAGCAGCCGCTCCTTTTGCCGCGCCTGGAAGATTGCGTGGGTCAGCCGCTCAGCCAGGGCGGCGCGGTTGTACAGGCCCGTGAGCGGGTCGTGCCGCGCATGCCAGGAGATCTGGTGCTGCAGGTTGCGCGTCTCCGTCACGTCGCGGAACACCAGCACGCAGCCAACGGCCATGCCATCGGGCTTGCGGATGGGGGAGGCCGTGTATTCGATGGCGTAGCGCTCGCCGGAGCGGTGGATGAGCACCTCCTGCGACACCTGGCGCAGCGCGCCGGGCGCGGGGTCCCGCCGGGCCGCGGCGCTGGCGCTGCGGCTGGCCAGCTGCTGGTACAGGCGGAACACGTCGTCCAGCTGCCGGCCCACCGCCTGCTCGGCGGTGAAGCCGGTCATAAGCTGCGCGGCTTCGTTGAGGGTCTCGATGCAGCCCGACAGGTCGGTGGTGATCACGCCGTCGCCGATGGACGCCAGGGTGACCTCCGCCCGCTCTTTCTCGGCCCGCAGGGCTTCTTGCGCGCGCTTGCGCTCGGTCACGTCCACCAGCGCGCCGATGCTGCCCGCCACGGTGCCGCGCGTGGTGGTGAACGGCGCCTCGTAGTACGCCATGTCGCGGGGCGGCTGGTGGTTGGCGGGGTGGATGCGGATCTCGTTGTCCTGCGCCTGCGCGAGCTGGGTGGAGCGCTCGGGCGCCAGTTCCAGCGGATAGGCAGGCGGCGATGCGGGCGCCGTGCCGGGGCTGGCCGGCGCGTGGAAAAGGCGCTGCCAGGCGCGGTTGACCTGCAGGTACACGCCCTGCGTGTCGCGCACCGCGACGGGCAGGGGCAGGGCGTCGATGAGCTGGCGCGTGAAATGCAGTTGTTCGCTTTGCAGCTGCTGGGTTTCGCGCAGCGACAGGACCAGCGACTGGATCTTGCCCGCCATGTCATTGAAGGTGCTGGCCATGGCGCGGGACTCGAGCGTGCCGGTCACCTGCATGCGCGTGTCCAGCCGACCGTGGCGGAACGCATCCGTGGCGTCGGCCAGGCGCCGCAGCATGCGGGCGTTGGCACGCAGCAGCAGTGTCAGCAGGAGCAGGATGGTGACGATGTTGAGCGCGGAGATGCGCAACTGCACCACCACCGTGTTCCAGATCTGGGCCACCAGGGGGCCGCGCTGCAGCGTGACCGTCAGGCGCGCGGTGGTGCCGTCCGGCGCTGCCTGCGCGAAATGCTGGGTCGGTGGCGCGATCTCCACCCAGCGCTCGAACCACGGCGGCACCGCCGCCGGCACGGTGGGGGCTGCGGCATGGACGGGAGGCCGGTTGGCCACCTGCCACGCCAGCGATTGCACGCCAGGGCCCAGGCGCGCCAGCCCATCGTTCAGCCGCGCCACCTGGGCAGCATGGTCCTCGGCGGCCACGGGTGCCAGCGTGGGCAGCAGCAGGTCGGCCGCCCGGCGCAGTTCCGCCGCGGCGTGGCGCCGGACCTCCTCGGTTTCCGTGGACAGCAGGAAGTGGTAGCGCACCCCGCTGACCAGCAAGATGATCAGAATGATCGGAACATACAGGCGTGGGTAGGTGCCCCGCAGCAGCCAGGTACTGAGATTTCCACTGCGCATGGATGGGGCCCTCCGGGAAGACCGGGCGGGCGCCGCGCGCAGATGCGGCGCTCGCGTGCGCTCTCGGACCCGCTGGGGCGGTGCTCCGCTCAGGCACGCGGCGCCGGTTCGCGCATGCGCTCCCCGGGATAATGAATTGTTAATTAAATGCCGACGCCCCCGAGTCTAGCGCGCACCGCCGCGGCGTGGGACAGCGCAATCCTGGCCCCGCGGCCGCACGCCGCCCGCGCAGGGCCGGTGCGGCACCGCCCCGTCCGGGGTCACAGCGACTGCCGCAGGATCTCGCCGTACTCCTCGGCCGTGGCCACGCGGGGATTGGTCTTGTGGCAATGGTCGGCCATGGCTCCCTGGATGATGTCGCCGAACATGTCCGGGGTAACGCCCATGGCGGCCAGGCCCGCGGGCAGGCCCAGGCGGGCGCTCATGTCGCGGATCGCATCCGGGATGTCGCCGGCGGAGCCCAGCCCCATGACGTGCGCCATGCGCTCCAGGCGCTTCTCCTTCTGGACCGATTCTGCAGACGCATTGAAGCGGACCACTGCCGGCAGGAACATGGCGTTGAGCGTGCCGTGGTGCAGGCGGGGGTTGAGGCCGCCCAGGCTGTGGCTGAGCGAGTGGACGGCCCCCAGGCCCTTCTGGAAGGCCATGGCGCCCTGCATGCTGGCGCTCATCATGTGCAGGCGCGCGTCGCGGTGGCTGCCGTCCCGGGTGGCCTGCTCGATATGGGCCCAGCCGCGGGTCAGGCCGTCCAGCGCAATGCCGTCGGCCGGCGGGTTGAAGGCGGCCGACATGAAGGTTTCCATGCAGTGCGCAATGGCGTCCATGCCGGTGGCCGCCGTGAGCAGCGGCGGCAGGCCCAGCGTCAGCTCGGGGTCGCAGATGGCCGTCTTGGGCACGAGGTTCCATGAATGGAACCCGAGCTTGCGGTGGTCGTCCACGATGATGATGGCGCCGCGCGCCACTTCGCTGCCGGTGCCGCTGGTGGTGGGCACGGCGATCAGCGGCGCCGCGCGTTCGGTGATGCGCGGGGAGCCGCCTTCGATGGTGGCGTAGCGCGTGAGGGGGCCCTCGTGCGTGGCGGCGATGGCGATGCCCTTGGCGCAGTCGATGGCCGAGCCGCCGCCCACGGCGATCAGCCCGTCGCAGCCCTGCGCCTGGTACACCTGCACGGCGGCGCGCACGGCGGCTTCGGTGGGGTTGGAGGGCGTCTGGTCGAACACGGCCACGGGCAGGCCCGCCAGGGCGTCCAGCGCCTTCTGCAGCACACCCGCGGCCTTCACGCCAGGGTCCGTGACGATCAGCGGGCGGGTGATGCCGACGCGCTCGCACTCCTGCCGGAGCAACTGGACGGCGCCGAATTCAAACTGGATCTGGGTGACGTAGTAGATGAAGGCCATGGTGAAGCGGAAGTGGTAGGACGGGCAAAGCGCCAGCGATTACGATAGTCCTCCGGACTGCGAACCGGTGTCGACAGCCCACTTTATAAGGAGGAGACCTGGATGAACACGAAGCAAACCCTGATGGCGGCGCTGGCTGCCGTCGCCTGTGCGACAAGCGTGCAGGCCGAGTGCCTGAGCGATGCGCAAGTGGCCGACCTGGTGGCCCACTACACCGCCAAGACCCCCGCCGCCAATCCCGAGAACCTCTCGGACGCCGACGGCGCCTGCACCCGCGCCAAGGTGAACCAGCTGCTGGCCCAGCGCATGGGCAAGGTGGTGGGCTACAAGGCGGGGCTCACGAACCCCGCCGTGCAAAAGCGCTTCAGCACCGACAAGCCCGTGTGGGGCAAGCTCTACGAAGGCATGGTGCTGGCCAGCGGCGCCACCGTGGACGCGGCCTTTGGCGCTCGTCCGCTGTACGAGGCCGACATGCTGGTGCGGGTCAAGAGCCCTGCGATCAACCAGGCCAGGACGCCGCAGGACGTGCTGGACGCCATCGACCAGATCATCCCCTTCATCGAACTGCCGGACCTGCTGGTGCAGGCGCCGCCCAAGCTCAACGGCGCGGGTGTCACGGCCATCAATGTGGGCGCGCGGCTGGGCGTGGCCGGGGCGCCCATGGCGGTGCCCGCCTACCGCGCCGAGCGCTTTGCCTTGCTCCAGTCGCTGGCAGACATGCAAGTGGTGCTGACGGATGCCTCCGGCGCACGCCTGGGCGGCGGCAAGGGCAGCGATATCCTGGACCACCCGCTCAATGCGGTGGTGTGGCTGGCGCAGGCCTTGGCGCAGGAAGGCCTGGCCATGCAGCCGGGCGACCTGATCAGCCTGGGCTCCTTCTCGCCCCTGCTGCCGCCCAAGCCCGGCCTGTCGGTGACCGCCACCTACGATGGGCTGCCCGGCGCCGCGCCCGTGCGCGTGACCTTCAAGTAACCCATCAGCTCCCGGAACCTGCACCGTTGACCGACCTGCATCTCCACCACACCCGCCTCACCCCCCAGATGCGCAGCGTGCTCCAACGCATGGCGCGCGCCGGGCATCCACCGTTGCACACCCGCTCGCCCCAGGACGCGCGCGCCGCCTACCAGGCCGGTGCCGACGTGCTGGAGGTGCCCAAGGCCGCCCTGGCGCGGGTGGAGGACCTGCACCTCCCCGCGCGTGACGGCCACGCCCTGCCGGCCAGGCTGTACGCCGCGTCCCGCGATGCGGCGTTGCCGCTGCTGCTGTACCTGCACGGCGGCGGCTTCACCATTGGCAGCATTGCAACGCACGACATCCTGTGCCGCGAACTGGCGCGCCTGTCGGGCTGCGCCGTGCTGTCGCTGGACTACCGCCTTGCGCCGGAGCACCGTTTTCCCACCGCCAGCAATGACGCCTGGGACGCGCTGCAATGGATGGCCCGGAATGCCACCACCCTGGGCGCCGACCCGGCGCGCCTGGCGGTGGGGGGCGATAGCGCGGGCGGCACGCTGGCGGCGGTCAACGCCATCCTGGCGCGGGACGCCGGCCTGCCGCTGGCGCTGCAGCTGCTCATCTACCCGGGCTGCGCGGCCCACCAGGACACACCGTCGCACGCCACGTTTTCCCGCGGGCTGGTGCTGGAGGAGCCGGCCATCAGCTGGTTCTTCGGCAACTACGTGCGCAGCCGCGAGGAGCGCGAAGACTGGCGGTTCGCCCCGCTGCTCGCGCCCGACGTGGACGGCGTGGCGCCGGCGTGGATCGGCCTGGCCGAATGCGATCCGCTGGTGGACGAGGGCGTGGACTACGCCGACAAGCTGCGCATGGCCGGTGTTCCGGTGGACCTGGAGATCTACCGCGGCGTGACGCACGAATTCATCAAGATGGGCCGCGCCCTCCCGGAGGCGCGCCAGGCCCATGCCGATGCGGCCCAGGCCCTGCGCCAGGCTTTTGGAATGGAGTGAATGAACAGCATGCAGACCCCGCACCCCGACCTCCCGCTGGCCGCGGCCCCCACGCCCCGCCCGCCCACGCGCAGCCACTTCCGCTGCTTCCACCGCCTGCGCGTGCGCTGGGCCGAGGTGGACATGCAGAAGATCGTCTTCAACGCGCACTACCTCATGTACATCGACACGGCCATGAGCGAGTACTGGCGCGCCCTCGCGCTGCCGTACGAGGCCAGCATGCTGGCGCTGGGCGGCGAGATGTATGTGAAGAAGGCCACGGTGGAGTACCACGCCTCGGCGCGGCTGGACGATGCGCTGGATGTGGGCTTGCGCTGTGTGCGCGTGGGCCGGTCGTCGTGCGTGTTTGAAGCCGGCGTCTTCAGCGGTGACCAGCTGCTGGTGTCGGGCGAGCTGGTCTATGTGTTTGCCGACCCGGCCACGCAGACCTCGCGCCCCGTGCCCCCCGCGCTGCGTGCCATTTTTGAGGGCTTTGAGGCGGGCGCGGACATGGTCGAGGTGCGCACCGGCGACTGGAACACGCTGGGCCGCGATGCCGGCCGCCTGCGCACGGCCGTGTTCGTGCGCGAGCAAGGCATCCCGGCCGACGTGGAGGCCGACGCGCTGGACGCGACCGCCCGCCATGCGGTGGCCTACAACCGGTTGGGCATGCCCGTCGCCACGGGCCGGCTGCTGCAGCAGGCGCCGGGCGTGGGCCGCATCGGCCGCATGGCCGTGGACCGTTCGGTGCGCGGGTCGCAATGGGGGCGCCAGCTACTGGATGCGCTGGTGGCGGCGGCGCAAGCCCGTGGCGACCAGGAAGTGCAGTTGCACGCCCAGCGCAGTGCCGAGGGGTTCTACCGCCGGGCGGGGTTTGCCGTGGCGGGCGAGCCCTGGGAAGAGGCGGGGATCTCCCACATCGCGATGGCGCGGAACCTGTAGGCCTGGCGCGGAGCGCGGTGGCCGACTCGCCGGATTGCCGGCCTGGCTCCGCTGCCCGCCGCTCCGCTCAAATGTCTTCGAGCAGGGCGTAGGGTAGCGGCTCCAGCGCCAAGGGAACGCCGCCGCCCGTGGCGCCCACCTGCAGCGCCTCCTGCGCGGCAGACAGCTGCAGCGAGACAATGGCATCTGTGCCTCCGCCCGGCGCTGGCGCGGCTTGCACTACCGTGCCGCAGGGTTGCTCCAGATCGGACGCGGCAAACACTTCCGCCCCCGCAGCCACTTCCGCCCCCGCAGCCACTTCCGCAGGCGCGTGCGCGATGAAGGCGCGGCGCTTGAGCGTGCCGCGGAACTGGCTGCGTGCCACCACCTCCTGGCCGGGGTAGCAGCCCTTCTTGAAATTCACCCCGCCCACCGATTCGTAGTTGAGCATCTGGGGCACGAAGGCTTCCACCACCGGGGTGCTGAGGGTGGCGACGCCGCTGCGCACATCGCCCCACAGCCACAGCGCCGGGCTCAGTGCCACGCCTTCGGGCGCGGGGCTGGAGGCCGGTGCGATCCAGAGCGCCCGCGGCTGGCCCTCTGCAGGGTGCAGGTGGACCACGGTCGCGGCCCCCACCTGGTCGCGGGTCCAGGCCGGGCGCGGGCCGCCCGCGAGCTGGCCCACCGCGTCCCCGGCCAATCCGTACAGCGCGAAATCCGCCGTCGCATCGCTGAGCCGCGCCTTGGCCCGCAGCACGAACATCGACAGGCGCTTGAGCGTGGCGGGCAGCAGGTCGCGGCTGCACAGCAGCAGGATCTCGCTGTCGCTGCGCTTGAACCCGACAAAGCTGGCCAGCATGCGGCCCTTGGCCGTCAAGAACCCTGCCAGGCGGGCCTGGTCCATGCCCAGCAGGGCGAAATCCTGGGTGAGCTGGCCGTGCAGGAACTTGGCGGCGTCTTCGCCTTCCACGCGGATCGCACCGAGGTGGTGCAGGGGAGCAATACCGTTCAGTAAGGTGTTCATTGCTGAATTATGATGCCCGGTTTCATACACACATTCATCAGGGTTGTGCGACGTCTCTTGGCTTTGGTTGCGGTGGTGCTGATCGCCCTGGGGAGCGCCGCCTTCTGGTGGCTGCACCAGCCGCTGGTGGCCGCAGGCGAGCCCCTGGAGCTGGCCATCGAGCCGGGCACCACGCCGCGCGGCATCGCACGGGACGTGGTGGCCGCTGGCGCGAAGACCGATGCGCGGCTGCTCTACGCGTGGTTCCGCCTGTCGGGGCAGGACCGGGCGATGAAGGCGGGCAACTATGAAATCCCCGCCGGGACCACGCCCCGCAGCCTGCTGCAAAAGCTGGTGCGCGGGGAGGAAACGTTGCGCGCCGTGACCCTGGTGGAGGGCTGGAACTGGCGCCAGGTGCGCCAGGCCCTGGCCAAGGAAGAGCAGTTGCGGCACGACACGGCGCAGTTGAGCGATGAGGCGGTGATGGCCCAGCTGGGCCGTGCGGGCGTGGCGCCCGAAGGCCGCTTCTTCCCGGACACCTATGCCTATGCCAAGGGGTCCAGCGACGTGGCCCTGCTGCGCCGCGCCCTGCATGCCATGGACCGCCGGCTGGAGGCTGCGTGGTCCGCGCGCGCGCCGGACACGCCGCTGAAGTCGGCCGACGAGGCGCTGATCCTGGCCAGCATTGTCGAGAAGGAAACCGGCCGCGCCAGCGACAGGGCGCAGATCGCGGGCGTGTTTGCCAACCGCCTGCGCGCCGGCATGCTGCTGCAGACCGACCCGTCCGTCATCTACGGCCTGGGCGAGAAGTTTGACGGCAACCTGCGCAAGCGCGATCTGCAAACCGACACGCCCTGGAACACCTACACCCGCGTGGGGCTGCCGCCCACCCCCATCGCCATGCCGGGCAAAGCCGCCCTGCTGGCCGCTGTGCAGCCTGAGCCCACCCGGGCCCTGTACTTTGTCGCCAAGGGCGACGGCACCAGCCATTTCAGCGCTTCGCTGGAAGAGCACAACCGTGCCGTGAACCGGTATCAGCGCGGGCAGCAGTAGGCCGCCGGCCGCCGCCCCAAAATCCCCAACGGCCCTCCACGCCACGCCAAGGTTTTCATGCCACGTCCCGGTCTGTTCATTTCCTTTGAAGGCATCGACGGTGCGGGCAAGTCCTCGCACATCGATGGCCTGGCAACTGCCTTCCGCGCGCAGGGCCGCACGGTCGTGGTCAGCCGCGAACCGGGCGGTACCCCGCTGGCGGAAAAGCTGCGCGAACTGGTGCTCAACGATCCCATGGACGCGCTCACCGAGTCGCTGCTGATCTTTGCCGCGCGGCGCGACCACCTGCGCAGCGTGATCGAGCCTGCCCTGGCCCGGGGCGAGGTGGTGCTGTGCGACCGGTTCACCGACGCAACCTTTGCATACCAGGGCGGGGGACGCGGCTTCAATACAGAGGTGCTATCTTTATTGGAGCGCCTTGCGCAGACTGGTCTTGCCCCAGATGCCAATTTGATGCGGGAGCCGGATCTGACGGTGTGGTTCGACCTGGCGCCCGAGGTGGCCGCGCAACGTCTCGTGGGCGCGCGGGTGCCCGACCGCTTCGAGTCCCAGCCCGTGGAGTTTTTCCGCCGCGTGGTGCAGGGCTATGCGCAGCGCGCCGCGGCCGCGCCGCACCGCTTTGCGCGCATCGACGCAGCCCAGGAGCGCCACCGCGTGTGGCAGCAGCTCACCAGCATCCTGGTGCGCAAGGGCTGGCTGGCGATCATGGTGCCGGCCGATGGGGGGCCGAGATGAGCGAGGCCGCCGCCGCGCCCGCGCCCTGGATCGCCGCGCAGCGCACGCGCCTGCTGGCCCAGCGGGGCCACGCCTGGCTGCTGCAGGGCCCTTCGGGCTTGGGACAGTATGCGTTGGGCCTGGAGCTGGTGCGTGCCTGGCTGTGCGATGCGCCGGGCGGGCAGGGCGCCTGCGGCCAGTGCGCCAGCTGCCACGCCATTGACGTGCGCACGCATGCCGACCTGTGCGTGCTGATGCCCGAGGTGCAAATGCTGGAGCTGGGCTGGCCGCTGTCGGAAAAAGCCCAGGCCGAGATCGACGACAAGAAGCGCAAGCCCAGCCGCGAGATCCGCGTGGAAGCCATGCGCGACGCCGTGGAGTTTGCCCAGCGCACCTCGGCCCGCGGCCGGGGCAAGGCCGTGCTGGTGTACCCGGCCGAGCAGATGAACCATGTGACGGCCAACGCCTTGCTCAAGACGCTGGAAGAGCCGCCGGGCGACGTCCGCTTTGTGCTGGCGAGCGAGGCGGCGCACCAGTTGCTGCCCACCATCCGCAGCCGCTGTCTCGGCCACACCATGCTCTGGCCGTCCGAGGCAGAGATGCTGCCGTGGCTGCAGGCGCAAGGCATTGCGCCCGAGGCGGCGTCCGCGTTCCTGCGCGCGGCCGGCGGCCGGCCGGACGATGCCGTGCTGCTTGCGCGCTCCGGCCGCAGCCCGCAGGCCTGGGCCGCGCTGCCCCAGGCGGTGGCCAAGGGGGACGTCACGGCACTGGCAGACTGGTCGCCCGCGCAGGCCATCGATGCGCTGCAGAAGCTCTGTCACGACCTGCTGTCCGCCCGAGTGGGCGCCGCGCCCCGGTATTTCGCGGCGGCGGAC
This sequence comes from Acidovorax sp., assembly GCF_021287135.1. GTDB lineage: Bacteria > Pseudomonadota > Gammaproteobacteria > Burkholderiales > Burkholderiaceae_C > Acidovorax. The sequence goes on along the minus strand of NZ_JAJTBB010000031.1, from coordinate 117,023 downwards.
CTGCCCAAGGCATTGCCGGCGCTGGGCGCGCTCACGCGCTGGTCGCGGGCGTTATCCAAGGCAGCGCGCACGGCGGAGCACCCGTTCAACGCGGGCCTCATGCTGGAGGCGCTTGTCGCCCAGGCGAGAAACACCCTACACTCCAAACACTGAGCCGTACCCTTCACCCATGAGCAGTCCCTCCACCGCGCCACGTCCCAGCGTCATGCAGCTGGCCATCAAGGAAAAGGCCGCCTTGTACGCTGCCTACATTCCCTTCTTCACCGAGGGGGGCATCTTTGTGCCGACGCAACGGGACTACAAGCTGGGCGACGATGTGTATGTGCTCCTCACGCTGCCGGACGACACGCAACGCTACCCCGTGGCCGGCCGTGTGGCCTGGGTCACGCCCGCCCGGGCGGCAGGCAACCGCACGCAGGGTGTGGGCATCCAGTTTCCCAAGGACGAGAAGTCACGCCAGCTCAAGATCAAAATCGAAGAGCTGCTCGGCACCGCCTTGGGGTCGGACCGGCCGACCCAGACCATTTGATTGCCGCGCCCTTTCCATGCCGACCCTGCGCAGGCGGGTCGGCTTTTTCCTTTGGGCGTTCCCTCGGCAGAAATGGCCGGCCCGGGAGCGGAGACGGCCTGGGGGCAGCATTTTTTTGAAACCGCATGTTTACTGATTCGCACTGCCATCTCAACTTTCCAGAACTGGTGAGCCAGTTGCCGGCCATCCGCGAGGCCATGGCCCAGGCCCAGGTGACGCGGGCCCTGTGCATTTGCACCACGCTGGAGGAGTTTGCCGGCGTGCACGCCTTGGCGATGGCGCATGACAACTTCTGGAGCACGGTGGGCGTCCATCCCGACAACGAAGGGATTGCCGAGCCCACGGTGCAGGATCTGCTGGACCGTGCCGCCTTGCCGCGCGTGGTGGCCATCGGCGAAACGGGGCTCGACTACTACGGCATGGAGGATCGCAAGGGCGGGCGGTCCGTGGCGGACCTGGAGTGGCAGCGCGACCGCTTTCGCAACCACATCCGTGCCGCCCGGGCCTGCGGCAAACCCCTGGTCATCCACACCCGCAATGCGTCGGATGACACGCTGGCCATTCTGCGCGAGGAGGGGGAGGACGGCCCGGGCAATCGGGCGGGCGGCGTGTTCCACTGCTTCACGGAATCCATGCAGGTGGCGCGGGCGGCGCTGGACCGTGGCTACTACATTTCGTTTTCAGGCATCGTGACCTTCAAGAACGCACAGGAGCTGCGCGAGGTCGTGGCCTTTGTTCCGCTGGACCGCATGCTCATTGAAACCGACAGTCCCTACCTGGCGCCCGTGCCCTACCGCGGCAAGACCAACAACCCCTCCTACGTGCCGTGGGTGGCAAAGCAGGTGGCGCAGACCAAGGGCCTCGCCCTGGAGGCCGTGGCCGAGGCCACCAGCCGCAACTTCGACACGCTCTTCAAGGGGGTGGCAGCATGATGCGTGTCCATCGCCGGCATGTTGTGGCGGGTCTGGTCTTGGCTGGCATGGCGCCAGCCCTCTGGGCCGGCGCCTACGAGGACTTTTTTGTCGCCATCCTGCGCGACGACGGCGACGCGGTGACCGCGTTGCTGCGGCGGGGTTTCGACCCCAATACCCGCGACCCCAAAGGCCAGGTCGGCCTCACCATCGCCTTGCAGAACGGGTCGGCCAAAGCCTTTGCCGCTTTGCTGGCATCGCGCGGCATCGACGTGAATGCGCGCAATTCAAAAGACGAGAGCCCGCTGATGATGGCCGCCATCAAAGGCAATGTGGAGGCGGTGAAGGCGCTGCTTGCGCGCGACGCAGACGTGAACAAGACCGGCTGGACGCCGCTGCACTACGCCGCATCGGCGGGGTCTCCCCAGCATGTGGCCATCATCGCCTTGCTGCTGGAGCACTATGCGTACATCGACGCGGCCTCCCCGAACGGAACCACGCCGCTCATGATGGCTGCGCACTACGGGTCCACGGAGGCGGTCCAGCTGTTGCTGGACGAAGGGGCCGACCCCACGCTCAAGAACCAGCTGGGCCTGACGGCGGCGGACTTTGCCCTGCGGGTGAGCCGCACGGAATCGGCCGAGAGAATCGCCGCAGCCATCCGCCGGCGCCAGCCCAACCGGGGCCGCTGGTAGCGCCGCGGCGGCTGGATCTTTAGTCCTGCACGGCCGTTTCACCGGCCGCCGGTCGCGCCTGAAGGCGTGCATACAGGCCGCCCTGCGCAAGCAGTTCCGCATGGGTGCCTTGCTCGGCAATGCGCCCGCGCTCCATCACCACCACCCGGTCCGCATGCTCGATGGTGGAGAGCCGGTGCGCGATGACCAGCGTGGTGCGCCCCTGCATCAGGCGCTGCAGCGCGTCCTGCACCAGGCGCTCGGATTCGGTGTCCAGCGCGGACGTGGCCTCGTCCAGGATGAGGATGGGCGCGTCCTTGTAGAGCGCCCGGGCAATCGCCAGACGCTGCCGCTGCCCGCCCGAGAGTTGTGCGGCGTTGTGCCCCACCACAGTGTGCATGCCCTTGGGCAGCGCCGCTACATGCTCCGCCAGATTCGCGGCGGTCAGGCAGGCTTGCACCCGGGGCTCGTCCACCGCCTGGCCCAGCGCGACATTGGCGGCGATGGTGTCGTTGAACATCACCACATCCTGGCTCACCATGGCGAACTGCGCGCGCAGCGACCCCAGTTCCCAGTCGCCCACGGGGTGACCGTCCACGAGCACATCGCCAGACGCTGGCGCCACGAACCGCGGCAGGAGATTGACCAGGGTCGTTTTGCCGGCGCCCGAAGGTCCGACCAGCGCCACCACTTCGCCAGGCGCCACCCGCAGGCTGACGCGGTCCAGCGCCGGTGCGTGATCGGAGCCAAAGGACACCGTCACCTCGCGGAGCTCCAGCGCGCCGCGCACGCGGTCGGCTTGGAATTGCCCGCCGGTTTCTGCGCCCGTGTCGCCCAACAGGGCCAGGCCGCGTTCCAGCGCGGCAACACCGCGCGTCACGGGGCTGGCCACGTCTGCCAGCCGGCGGATGGGCGCAATCAGCATGAGCATGGCGGTGATGAACGAGACGAAGCCGCCGACGGTGACGTCTTTTGCATCCACCGTGCCGCGGCTTTGCCACAGGGCAACGCAGATGACTGCGGACAAGGCTGCGGCCGCCAGCAGCTGGGTCAAAGGGGTCATCGCGGCGGACGCAATGGTCGACTTGATGGCCAGCCGGCGCAGGCTCTGGCTCAGGGTGGCAAAGCGGCCCGCCTGTCCGGCCTGCGCGCCGTGCAGCCGCACCATGCGGTGGGCCAGCACGTTTTCCTCCACCACGTAGGCCAGCTCGTCGGTGGCCTGCTGGCTGCTTTTGGTCAGGTGATACAGGCGGCGCGACAAGGTCTTCATGATCCAGGCCACACCGGGCACGACCACCGCCACGATCAACGTGAGCTGCCAGTTGAGGTACAGGAGGTATGCGAGCAGCGCCACCAGCGTGAACCCGTCGCGCGAGATGCCCAGCAGGGCCTGCACCAGCAAGGTCGCGCCCGTTTGCACCTCATAGACCACGGTGTTGGACAGCGCGCTGGCGGACTGCCGCGAAAACAGCCCCATCTCGGCCGCCAGCACCCTGTCGAACAGTGACTGCCGCAGGGTCAGCATCCCTTCGTTGGCGATGCGCGCCAGCGCGTACTGGCCCACGAATTGCGCGATCCCGCGCACAAAAAACACCCCCAGGATGGCCAGCGGCACCAGCCACAGCGGCAGCGTGCCCTGGGTGAAGCCACGGTCCAGCAGGGGCTGCAGGAGCGCAGGGATCAGCGGCTCCGTCACGGCCCCCACCAGCGTGGCGGTCACCGCCAGCGTCCACGCGGTTCTCTGGTTGCCAAAGTAGACGGACAGCCTGCGCAGCCGTGTGATCAGGCTCGCTGCAGGGGGGGCGGGGGAGGGGGCGGGCGGATTGCCCGGGTCGGTCGCATGCATGTGGCCGGGATTCTAAGAGCCTGCTTGCGGCCCCTGCGCGACCCCGGGGAGGTCGTCAACACGTTCTAAGGTCAGGACTGCCGTCTGGCTGGCGCGATTGGGGCCCCGCTGCTGCCATTGGGCTTAGAGAGCATCTATCTGAAATGGTCGACCATCGCACAGTTTGTCACAGGGGTATGCCCGCTGTGTGTAACATTCGGGGTTGCCGTTCGGCATTTGTTCGGCTACCGCTGGATGCCAATGACCAAAGACCCCATTCCAACACACGATCTTTCCTCTTCCCCCGCGGCCCCGCCGCATCCCTTGCGGCGCCATCTGTTGGCGGCGCTGCTCTCCACCCCCGCCATTCCTGCTCTGGCACAGTTCCGTGTCGAGGTGACCGGCGTCGGGCTCACCCAGCTCCCTGTTGCCATCGCGCCGTTTCGCGGCGAAGCGCAGTCCCCCCAGAAGATCTCCGCGATCGTCCAGGCCGATTTGGAACGCAGCGGGCAGTTTCGGGCGGTGGACGCTGCCGGGGCAGCGCTGGATGAAGGAACCCGGCCGGACGTGGCCCTGTGGCGCCAGAAGGGTGCCGACTCGCTGGCTGCAGGCAGCGTGACGCGCCTGCCGGACGGGCGCTACGACGTGCGCTTCCGTTTGTGGGACGTCGTCAAGGGCCAGGACCTGGGTGGCCAGAGCTTTGTGGTGTCGCAGGGCGACCTGCGGCTGGCGGCACACCGTATTGCCGACTTCATCTACGAGAAGCTCACGGGCGAGCGGGGCATCTTCTCGACGCGCATCGCCTACGTGACCAAGACCGGTCCGCGCTACAGCCTCTGGGTGGCGGACGCGGACGGAGAAAATGCGCAATCGGCCCTGTCGAGCCCGGAGCCCATCATTTCCCCGGCCTGGTCGCCCAACGGCGGCCAACTCGCCTACGTGTCGTTCGAGTCGCGCAAGCCGGTGGTGTACGTGCATGACGTTGCCTCCGGCCGGCGCCGGCTGATCGCCAACTTCCGCGGTTCCAACAGCGCGCCAGCCTGGGCCCCGGACGGGCGCACACTGGCCGTGACGCTCAGCCGGGACGGCGGATCGCAGCTCTACACCATCGACGCCAATGGCGGCGAGCCACGACGGCTCATGCAAAGTTCGGGAATCGATACCGAGCCGGTTTTTTCGGGCGACGGACGCAGCATCTACTTCGTCAGCGACCGTGGCGGCGCTCCGCAGATCTACAAGGTCCCCGCATCGGGCGGCAGTGCCGAGCGGGTCACGTTCACGGGCAGCTACAACATCTCCCCCAGCGTCAGCCCGGACGGCCGATGGCTGGCCTATATCTCGCGGGTCGGCGGCGCGTTCAAGCTCCACGTCATGGACCTTTCGTCAGGCACGGTGAACGCCGTGACCGACACGACCGCCGACGAGAACCCCAGCTTTGCACCCAACAGCCGGCTCATCGTGTACGCCACCCAGCAGCAGGGCCGCGAGGCGCTGATGACCACCACGCTGGACGGCAAGATCAAGGCCCGCCTGGCGGGCCAGGCCGGCGATATCCGCGAGCCGGATTGGGGCCCCTTCCAAAAGCAATGAACTTTCAACCCATTTCAGTGATCCAGTTTTCAGGAGAATTTCGGATGTTCAAACGCATTACCCTTGCCATTACCGTTGCAGCCCTGGTCGCAGGCTGCAGTTCCGGCGTGAAACTTGACGACGTCCCCGTCGAAGACAAAAACGCCACCTCCACGATGGGCGGCAACGGCGCCAACTCCGGCAACACCGCGCAAAGCGGCGTGGCAGGCGTGGATCTCGGCCAATCGGGCCGTGACGCAGCAGGCCCTGTGGGCGTGAGCCGCATCGTGTACTTCGACTACGACAGCTATGTCATCAAGCCGGAGTTCCAGTCGCTGATCGAAGCCCACTCCCGTTTCCTCAAGTCCAGCAACGGCCGCAAGGTGATGATCGAAGGCCACACGGATGACCGCGGCGGCCGCGAATACAACCTGGCCCTGGGCCAGAAGCGCGCCGAAGCCGTGCGCCGTTCCCTGGCCCTGCTGGGGGTGCCGGACAGCCAGATGGAGGCGGTGAGCTTTGGCAAGGAAAAGCCGGCCGTGCAGGGCAACACTGAAGACGCCCACGCCCAGAACCGCCGCGCCGAGCTGTCCTACCGTTGATGCGCGCAATGGCTCTGCACCTGACGCCCAAGGCGCTGGCGGCGGCCTTGCTGCTGTCGGCGACCCTGGTACCGGCCAGCCATGCTGCCCTGTTCGAGGACAGTGAAGCCCGGCGTGCCATCATCGAGATTCGCCAGCGTGTGGACGGACTGCAGCAGTCGCAGCAGCGGTCGGCGGAGGAGGCGCGGCGGCTGACGGAAGAAAACAGCCAGTTGCGCCGCAGCCTGCTCGACCTGCAAGGTGAAATCGACACCTTGAAGGCCGAACAGTCCAAGCTGCGCGGGCAGAATGAACAATTGCTGCGCGACGCCGCCGACCTGCAGAAGCGCCAGAAAGACATTGCCCAGGGCGTTGATGAGCGCCTCAAGCAGTTCGAGCCGGTCAAGGTCACGCTGGATGGCCAGGAATTCCAGGCCGACCCCGCCGAGAAAAAAGATTTCGAAGCCGCCTTGGCGGTGTTCCGCTCCGGCAAGTTCGGTGATGCCAGCACGGCTTTCGCAGCGTTCGTTCGGCAGTATCCGCGCAGTGGATTCGTTCCTTCTGCCCGGTTCTGGCTTGGCAACGCGCAGTATGCAACGCGTGACTACAAGGAAGCCATCGGCAACTTCAAGTCGATGCTCGCCGAGGCGCCGGGCCATGCCCGCGCGCCCGAGGCGGCCTTGTCGATCGCCAACTGCCAGATCGAGCTGAAAGATACGCGCGCCGCCCGCAAGACGCTGGAGGACCTGGTGCGCGCTTATCCGCATGCCGAAGCGGCCAGCGCGGCCAAAGAGCGGCTGTCTCGCTTGAAGTAGCAATGCCGGATGCGTTGGCGCTCGAGCGCCGTTTTGGCGGCCTGGAGCGGTTGTACGGGGTGACAGGGGCGCAGCGTATCCGCAGCGCCCGGGTCGCCGTCATCGGGATCGGGGGTGTGGGCTCCTGGGCTGCCGAGGCGCTCGCGCGCAGCGGCGTCGGCGAACTGACGCTGGTGGATCTGGACCACGTTGCCGAGTCCAACATCAATCGGCAGATTCACGCCCTGGAGGGCACGGTGGGCCAGGCCAAGGTGGTGGCGATGCGGGACCGCATTGCCCAGATCCACCCCGGATGCACCGTCCACTGCGTGGATGACTTTGCCGGCCCCGACAATTGGCCGGGCCTGCTGCCCCAGCCCGTGGACGCCGTGATCGATGCTTGCGACCAGGTTGCGGCCAAGACCGCGATCGCGGCGTGGGCACATGCCGCCAAAGTGCTGCACATCGCCGTGGGGGCTGCAGGTGGCAAGCGCCACGCGCACAAGGTGGATGTGGACGATCTTGCCCTGACAACGCACGATCCGCTCCTGGCGCAATTGCGCTACCGCCTTCGCAAGCACCACAAGGCAGCACGTGGGGGCAGCAAGATAGGCATCACCTGCGTCTTCAGCCGCGAAGCGGTGGCGCCGCCCGACGCGTCCTGCAACGTCTCCGGCGATGGAACGCTGAACTGCCATGGGTATGGTTCCGTGGTGGCGGTGACGGCCGCGTTCGGAATGTGTGCCGCAGGCTGGGTGTTGGATAAACTGGCATCTGCACCCCAAAAGGCTACAAAAAACACGCTATAATCCAAGGCTTTGCAGCAATCGGAATGCTTGCTGCATTAGGCCGGGACGTTAGCTCAGTTGGTAGAGCAGCGGACTTTTAATCCGTTGGTCACAAGTTCGAATCTTGTACGTCCTACCAAGCTATTGCAAAGAAACCCCGCTATCGAAAAGATAGCGGGGTTTTTCTTTTGGTGTTGCTTGTAGGCAATCTGCGGGCAGTAGCCGTAATTGCCTCGTTTTCTTTGAGGAATGAACGGCGCAAGACCCGGCGGCAAAAGCCCCACGATGGTGGAAGCGGTGCGTGTTCGATTCAATTGCAGGTCGTGAACACGCTTGCGGCCGCGGGCCAAGACACGCAGTTCATGCGCGGAGTCATCAAAAAGGTTTGTGCCCGGTTGTGGGCGCACCGCCTGCAGGGGCAACAGGCCGTTCATCGCATCGCTCTGGGCTTGTACAAGCCGTTTCGCTCCGGCATCAATTTGAGCAACCGGTTAAATTAGCTTCCCAACGTCTTCACCCCTCAGAAATGCACCGCTTGCGCCTGTCCCAGCTGATTTCGGCGTTAAGCCACGCTTTGGACCTCACTGAGGGCCAGCCTGAAGGACATTGCATACGCTGCTGCTGGATTGGCATGCACGTCGGGAAGCGCTTGGGTTTGGCCGAGGAGGAGCTTTGGGGGCTGTACTACACCCTTCTGCTCAAGGATCTCGGCTGCAGCAGCAATGCGGCTCGCATCTGCCAGCTTTATCTCACGGACGACTTGTCGTTCAAGCATGACTTCAAGACGGTCGGCGATGGCGTCCCCCAGGTTCTTAATTTTGTGTTGTCGCACACAGGCCTGAGGGCGCCACTGGTGGAGCGATTTCGGGCAGTCATGAACATCATCCGCAACGGAAGGGAGCTGGCCGACGAGCTCATCCAAACCCGATGCCAGCGCGGCGCAGAAATTGCGCGGCTTCTGCGATTTCCTGAGCCCGTCGCAACCGGTATCTACCACCTGGATGAGCATCACAACGGCAGAGGGCGGCCAGACGCCCTGGCGGGCGGAGCGATCCCGCTTTACTCCCGGATCGCATTGCTTTCGCAGGTAGTCGATGTCTTTTATACGAGTGGCGGTCGGCAGGCAGCGATGGATGAAGTGGCACGCCGGCGCGGGCAGTGGTTCGACCCGGAGGTGGTCGATGCGTTCACCGCTGCGGCGGATGACGCGTTTTGGCGTCATCTGGCGAGCGCCAACATTTCCGCTTCAGTCCTCGCATTGGAGCCAGCCTCGCAAACGGTTTCACTGGACGAGGACTACCTGGACGACATTGCGACCGCCTTCGGGCAAATCGTGGATTCAAAAAGCCCGTACACCAGCGGGCACAGCGCTCGTGTGGCGCTGTACGTGGATTTGACGGCGGAAACCATGGGTCTTGAGCCCAGCCAACGGCGCTGGCTCAAGAGAGGTGCGCTTTTGCACGATATTGGAAAGCTCGGGGTCAGCAACAGCATCCTGGACAAGCCGGGCCAGCTCGACGAGGACGAGTGGGCCGCAGTTCGCAGCCATGCGGTGTTCACCGAGAACATTCTCTCGCGCATTGACGCCTTTTCTGAGCTGGCGCGTGTAGCCGGAGCCCATCATGAAAGGCTGGACGGCAATGGCTATCCCCGGGGGCTGAAAGCAGAAGAAATCAGCATTGAAACGCGCATCATCACTTGCGCAGACATCTTTGATGCCATCACCGCGGCAAGACCGTACCGCGGAGCGGTTCCCGTTGACCGCACGCTGGAAATCATGGCCGACAGCGTCGGGAAGGCCATCGATGGCGCGTGCTTCGAGGCGCTCAAGGAAACCGTGCGGCGCATTCCCGGGTTCAGCAGTCCCACGGCGTGAGGGTGCAGGACAGCTCGCCACGCCCGGCAGCAGTCCTGGAACCGGGAGCGCGCTGCCAAAAAGGCGGCCTGCCAGCCGCACCCGCGGAATACAAGGTGCCTCACTTGCAAGTCGCGAGGCTGGCGGGAGCGCCTCAAGGATTTTGCGCAGGGCCGGGCGAAAACAGGTCCCAGCTGGCGATGAACAGTGCCGCGATGACCGGGCCAATCACGAAACCGGTGAGCCCGAACAGCGCCATGCCGCCCAGGGTGGAGATGAGCACGATGTAGTCCGGCATCTTGGTGTCCTTGCCCACCAGAATCGGCCGCAGGATGTTGTCGACCAGGCCGATGACTCCCACGCCGAAGGCGATGAGGACGGTGCCTTGCCACACCGAGCCGGTGGCCAGAAAGTAGATGGCCACGGGTAGCCAGATCAATCCTGCGCCGACCGCGGGCAGCAGCGACAGAAAGGCCATCAAGACCCCCCACAGCACAGGGCCCTGGATGCCGAGGATCCAGAAGATGAGGCCGCCCAGTGCACCTTGGGAGGCCGCTACGACGATGTTGCCCTTGACGGTGGCGCGGATCACGGTGGTGAACTTGCTGACCAGTTGGCGTTTGTGCTCTGCATCCAGGGGGGTGGCCTGGCCGATGCGAGCGGCGAGGTCGGCGCCATCGCGCAGCAGGAAGAACAGCAGGTACAGCATGATGCCGAAGCTGACCAGGAACTCCAGTGTGTTCTGTCCGATGTTCAGGGCCTGGGTGGCCACGATCTGGCTGGCCTGCACGGCGACGGACGATAGTTTTTGTTGCAGCTCGGCAATGGAGGTCAGGTTCAGCCGTTCCAGAAGGTTGGTGGCCCAGCCTGGCAGGGCGGCCATGACTTGTTGGAAATACAGCCCGAAATTCAATTGGCCGGACCGCATCCGTTCGTAGGCGACGGTGGCTTCCTGCACGAGGGAGACGGCGATGGCCGTCATGGGCAGGATGACCACGACCAGGCACAAACCCAATGTGCACAGTGCCGCGAGATTGCGCCGACGGGGCATGCGCCGCAGCAACTGGCGGTGCAGGGGGGCGAACAGAATGGCCAGCACGACGCCCCAGAAGACGGCCCCATGGAACTGCCAGAGGATGGCGCCAAAGGCGACCGTGACCAAGGCCAGCAGCAGCAGGAAGACTTTGTTCTGGGGAGTGGGCTGTGTCATGTGGGGCAGGCTGTGTTGCAGTACCTCGCACTGTACGCGAGGCGCGCCCCGTCTTTGCAGTGCGCATGGCGCTGCCGGCCCGTCGGGAGGGCTCGATCCCGCTTTCGTTGGGTGGTTGGCCGATCAGTGGCACAATGACGCCCGCAACCCCAGGCCCTTCCCCAGCCACAGTCGCATCCGCCAATCGGTTCAGCCGTGTCGCGGAAGGTTTCTCAACCAGCTAATGCTTTCCCAAGGAAAGCGGAGGTCAGCGGAATATGAGCGATACGACGTCCGTCTATCAAGCCTACCAAGGCAACACCTACCTCTTCGGCGGCAACGCGCCCTATGTCGAAGAGATGTACGAGAACTACCTTGCCAACCCAGGCAGCGTGCCAGACAACTGGCGCGAGTACTTTGACGCACTTCAACATGTGCCGGCGGTGGATGGCTCCAACGCCAAGGACGTTCCCCACCTGCCCGTCATCAATGCATTTGCCGAGCGTGCCAAGCAGGGCGGCACCAAGGTCGTCGTGGCCAGTGGCGCCGACTCCGAACTGGGTCGCAAGCGCACCGCCGTCCAGCAACTGATTGCCGCCTACCGCAACGTGGGCCAGCGCTGGGCCGATCTGGATCCGCTCAAGCGCACCGAGCGCCCCGCAATTCCCGAGCTGGAGCCTTCTTTCTACGGCTTCACCGACGCCGACCAGGAAACCGTGTTCAACACCAGCAACACGTTCTTCGGCAAAGAGAGCATGACGCTGCGCGAGCTGATCAACGCGCTGCGCGAGACCTACTGCAGCTCCATCGGCGCGGAGTACATGTATGCCACCGAGCAGAACCAGAAGCGCTGGTGGCAGCAAAAGCTCGAAGCGATCCGCAGCAAGCCCAATTTCGGTGCCGAAAAGAAAAAGCACATCCTGGACCGCCTGACGGCCGCTGAAGGCCTGGAGCGCTTCCTGCACACCAAATACGTCGGCCAGAAGCGCTTCTCGCTCGAAGGCGGCGAGAGCTTCATCGCCGCCATGGATGAACTCATTCAGCAGGCCGGTGCCAAGGGCGTTCAGGAAATCGTCATCGGCATGGCCCACCGCGGCCGCCTGAACGTTCTGGTGAACTCCCTGGGCAAGATGCCCAAGGACCTGTTTGCCGAGTTTGACCACACCGCGCCGGAAGACCTGCCCTCGGGCGACGTGAAGTACCACCAGGGCTTCAGCTCCGACGTGACCACCGTCGGCGGCCCGGTGCACCTGTCGCTGGCGTTCAACCCCTCCCACCTGGAAATCGTCAACCCCGTGGTGGAAGGCTCGGTGCGTGCCCGCATGGACCGCCGCGCCGACCCGCACGGCAAGCAGGTGCTGCCCGTGCTGGTGCACGGCGACGCGGCCTTTGCCGGCCAGGGCGTGAACCAGGAAACGCTGGCGCTGGCCCAGACCCGTGGCTATTCCACGGGCGGCACGGTGCACATCATCATCAACAACCAGATCGGTTTCACCACGTCCGACCCGCGCGATGCACGCTCTACGCTGTATTGCACCGATATCGTGAAGATGGTCGAGTCGCCGGTGCTGCACGTGAATGGTGACGATCCCGAAGCCGTGGTGCTGGCTACCCAACTCGCTCTGGAATTCCGCATGGAGTTCCAGAAGGACGTGGTCGTGGACATCATCTGCTTCCGCAAGCTGGGCCACAACGAGCAAGACACCCCCGCGCTGACCCAGCCGCTGATGTACAAGAAGATCGGTGCCCACCCCGGTACGCGCAAGCTGTACGCTGACAAGCTGGCCGCGCAGGGCCTGGGCGAGTCGCTGGGCGACGACATGGTCAAGGCCTACCGAGCCGCCATGGACGCCGGCAAGCACACGGTGGACCCGGTGCTGACCAACTTCAAGAGCAAGTACGCCGTGGACTGGAGCCCGTTCCTGGGCAAGAAGTGGACGGACGCCGGCGACACGGCCATCCCCCTGGCCGAGTGGAAGCGCCTGGCCGAGAAGATCACGACCATCCCCGAAAGCGTCACGCCGCACCAGCTGGTGAAGAAGGTGTACGACGACCGTGCCGCCATGGGCCGCGGCGAAATCCCCGTGGACTGGGGCATGGGCGAGCACATGGCGTTCGCCTCGCTGGTGGCCAGCGGCTACCCCGTGCGCCTGTCGGGTGAAGACTGCGGCCGCGGCACGTTCACCCACCGGCACGCCGTGGTGCACGACCAGAAGCGCGAGAAGTGGGATACCGGCACCTATGTGCCGCTGCAGAACGTGGCCGACAACCAGGCTCCGTTCGTCGTGATCGACTCCATCCTGTCTGAAGAGGCGGTGCTGGGCTTTGAATACGGCTACGCGTCCAACGACCCCAACACCCTGGTGATCTGGGAAGCCCAGTTCGGCGACTTCGCCAACGGCGCCCAGGTGGTGATCGACCAGTTCATCGCCTCCGGCGAAGTGAAGTGGGGCCGTGTCAACGGCATCACCCTGATGCTGCCGCACGGCTACGAAGGCCAGGGCCCCGAGCACAGCTCGGCACGCCTGGAGCGCTTCATGCAGCTGGCGGCCGACGCCAACATGCAGATCGTGCAGCCCACCACGGCCAGCCAGATCTTCCACGTGCTGCGCCGCCAGATGGTGCGCGACCTGCGCAAGCCGCTGATCATCATGACGCCCAAGTCGCTGCTGCGCAACAAGGACGCCACCTCGCCGCTGTCCGAGTTCACCAAGGGCGGCTTCCAGACGGTGATCCCCGAGCAGGACGAGGCCATCGTGAAGAAGGCCGCCAAGGTCAAGCGCGTGATCGCCTGCTCCGGCAAGGTGTACTACGACCTGGTGAAGAAGCGCACGGAGCGTGAGGACGACGACGTGGCCATCCTCCGCGTGGAGCAGCTGTATCCGTTCCCGCACAAGGCTTTTGCGGCCGAACTGAAGAAGTTCCCCAATGCCACCGACATCGTGTGGTGCCAGGACGAGCCGCAGAACCAGGGCGCCTGGTTCTTCATCCAGCACAACATCCACGAGAACATGCTCGAAGGCCAGAAGCTCGGCTATGCCGGCCGTGCGGCGTCTGCGTCGCCTGCCGTGGGCTATGCCCACCTGCACCAGGAGCAGCAAAAGGCGCTGGTGGATGCGGCATTCGCCAAGCTCAAGGGGTTTGTCCTGACCAAGTAAGGCCAGCTACCCGAACGAATACAGAACAGAACCCTACTGAAAGAACACAAAATGGCTATCGTAGAAGTCAAAGTCCCCCAGCTGTCCGAATCCGTGGCCGAGGCCACCATGCTCACCTGGAAGAAAAAGGCCGGTGAGGCCGTGGCCGTGGACGAGATCCTGATCGAGATCGAGACCGACAAGGTCGTGCTGGAAGTGCCCGCGCCTGCGGCCGGCGTGCTGTCCGAAATCGTGCAAGGCGACGGCGCCACCGTGGTGGCCGAACAGCTCATCGCCAAGATCGATACCGAAGGCAAGGCCGGCGCAGCAGCGCCTGCCGCAGCGCCCGCTGCAGCCCCTGCCGCCGCCGCAGCGCCCGTTGCTGCAGCAGCGCCTGCCGCCGCGGGCGGCTCCAAGGGCGATGTGGCCATGCCGGCCGCTGCCAAGCTGCTGGCCGAGAACAACCTGTCCGCATCGGCCGTGGCCGGCTCGGGCAAGGACGGCCGCGTGACCAAGGGCGATGTGCTGGCCGCCGTGGCCGGTGGCGCCGCCAAGGCCGCCGTGGCCCCCAGCGTGATCCCCACGGGTGTGCCCACCAAGGCACTGCCTCAGGTGGCTGCCCCCGCAGGCAAGGAAGACCTGAGCGGCCGCCCCGAGCAACGCGTGCCCATGAGCCGCCTGCGTGCCCGCGTGGCCGAGCGCCTGTTGCAATCGCAAGCCACCAACGCCATCCTGACCACGTTCAACGAAGTGAACATGGCCCCCGTGATGGACCTGCGCAAGAAGTTCCAGGACAGCTTCACCAAGGAACACGGCACCAAGCTGGGCTTCATGTCCTTCTTCGTGAAGGCCGCCGTGCACGCCCTCAAGAAGTACCCGGTGCTGAACGCCTCGGTGGACGGCAACGACATCGTCTACCACGGCTACTTCGACATCGGCATCGCCGTGGGTTCGCCCCGCGGCCTGGTGGTGCCCATCCTGCGCAATGCGGACCAGATGAGCTTCGCCGACATCGAGAAGAAGATTGCCGAGTTCGGCAAGAAGGCTGCCGAAGGCAAGCTGGGCATTGAGGAAATGACCGGCGGCACGTTCTCGATCTCCAACGGCGGCACGTTCGGCTCCATGCTGTCCACGCCCATCATCAACCCGCCGCAGTCGGCCATCCTGGGCGTGCACGCTACCAAGGACCGCGCGGTGGTGGAGAACGGCCAGATCGTCATCCGCCCGATGAACTACCTGGCCATGTCGTATGACCACCGCATCATCGACGGCCGCGAAGCCGTGCTGGGCCTGGTCGCAATGAAGGACGCGCTGGAAGACCCGTCGCGCCTGCTTTTCGACATCTGATCCCCTGACTGCATCGACCCACCCGCGTGGCCCGGCCTATGGTCCGGCCCGCCGGTGGGTCTTTCTCCAACAGACTGAACGAGATTTCCCATGAGCAAACAATTTGATGTGATCGTCATCGGCGGGGGCCCCGGTGGCTACATTGCCGCCATCCGTGCCGCCCAACTGGGCAAGAACGTCGCCTGCATCGACGAGTGGAAGAACGACAAGGGTGGCCCCGCGCCAGGCGGCACCTGCACCAACGTGGGTTGCATTCCCTCCAAGGCGCTGCTGCAATCGTCTGAGCACTTCGAGCACGCCAACCACCACTTCGCCGACCACGGCATCTCGGCCAAGGACATCAAGATCGATGTGGCCAAGATGATCGGCCGCAAGGATGCGGTGGTGAAGCAGAACAACGACGGCATCCTGTACCTGTTCAAGAAGAACAAGGTCAGCTTCTTCCATGGCCGCGGTTCCTTTGTGAAGGCCGTTCCACCCGGCGAGGGTGGAACCTCCGGTTCCACGGGCGGCTACGAGATCAAGGTGTCGGGCGCCGCCGAAGAGACGCTGACGGGCCAACAGATCATCGTGGCCACCGGCTCCAATGCCCGTGCGCTGCCCGGCGTGCCCTTCGATGAAGAGAACATCCTCTCCAACGACGGCGCGCTGCGCATCGGCGCCGTGCCCAAGAAGCTGGCGCTGATTGGGTCCGGCGTGATCGGCCTGGAAATGGGCTCCGTCTGGCGCCGCCTGGGCGCGGACGTCACCATCCTGGAAGGCCTGCCGACCTTCCTGGGCGCGGTGGACGAGCAGATCGCCAAGGAGGCCAAGAAGGCCTTCGACAAGCAGGGCCTGAAGGTCGAGCTGGGCGTGAAGGTCGGCGAGATCAAGTCCGGCAAGAAGGGCGTCTCCATCGCCTACACCAACGCCAAGGGCGAAGCCCAGGCGCTGGAAGCCGACAAGCTCATCGTCTCCATCGGCCGCGTGCCCAACACCATCGGCCTGAACACCGAAGCCGTGGGCCTGCAGCTGGACGAGCGCGGTGCCATCGTGGTGGACGGTGACTGCAAGACCAACCTGCCCGGCGTGTGGGCGGTGGGCGACGTGGTGCGCGGCCCCATGCTGGCGCACAAGGCCGAGGAAGAGGGCGTGGCCGTGGCCGAGCGCATTGCCGGCCAGCACGGCCATGTCAACTTCAACACCATCCCCTGGGTCATCTACACCAGCCCCGAGATCGCGTGGGTCGGCCGCACCGAGCAGCAGCTCAAGGCCGATGGCGTGAAGTACAAGGCCGGCACGTTCCCGTTCCTGGCCAACGGCCGCGCGCGCGCCCTGGGCGACACGACCGGCATGGTGAAGTTCTTGGCCGACGCCGCTACCGACGAAATCCTGGGCGTGCACATCGTGGGCCCGATGGCCTCCGAGCTGATCTCCGAAGCCGTGGTGGCCATGGAGTTCAAGGCCAGCGCCGAAGACATTGCGCGCATCTGCCATGCGCACCCGAGCCTGAGCGAGGCCACCAAGGAAGCTGCCCTGGCGGTGGACAAGCGCACACTCAACTTCTGATAGTTTGAGGTAAAAATGGCTGCTCGCGCTTGCTGGATAAGCGCGAGCAGCTATTGTTTTTATAGCATTGTGGGTGAAGCGCGGTGAACGTCAGACAGGCATATGAAGCAGAGCTGCAGGCCAAGGGGTTTCGCAGCGACCCCGCCCAGCTGCGCGCGGTCGATGCGCTGGAGCGCTGCGCCAACGAATGGGCTGCGTACAAGCACAGCCGTTCCAATGCGCTCAAGAAGCTCATCAACCGCCCGGACGTGCCGCGCGGCGTCTACATGTATGGCGGGGTGGGGCGAGGCAAGAGTTTCCTCATGGAGTGCTTTTTCAACGCCGTGCCGCTGCGGCGCAAGGTGCGCCTGCATTTCCACGAATTCATGCGCGAGGTGCACCGAGAGCTGGCGATCCTGCAAGGCACGGTGAACCCGCTGGATGTGCTGGGCGCGCGCATTGCCAAGCGCTACAAGCTCATCTGCTTCGACGAGTTCCACGTGGCCGATATCACCGATGCCATGATCCTGCACCGGCTGCTGGTGGCGCTGTTTGAGAACGGCGTGGGATTCGTGACCACTTCCAACTTCAAGCCCGACGACCTGTACCCGGGCGGTCTGCACCGCGACCGCATCCTGCCGGCCATTGCGCTGCTGAACGAAAGGCTGGAAGTCATCAATGTCGACAACGGCACCGACTACCGCCGCCGCACGCTGGAGCATGTGAAGCTCTACCACACGCCGCTGGGCCCCGAGGCAGACGCCGAAATGAACCACGCCTTCGACCAGTTGGCCGAGGTGCATGACGAAGACCCGGTGCTGCACATCGAACAGCGCGAAATCCGTGCGCGGCGCAAGGCCGGCGGGGTGGTGTGGTTCGACTTCCGGACACTGTGCGGCGGTCCGCGCTCGCAGAACGACTATCTGGAGATCGCGACGCAGTTCCACACGGTGCTGCTGTCCGACGTACCGTACATGCCGGTGAGCATGGCGTCGCCGGCGCGGCGGTTCACCTGGCTGGTGGATGTGCTCTACGACCGCCGCGTCAAGCTGATTCTGTCCGCGGCCGTGCCGCCCGAACAGCTGTACACGGAAGGTCCGCTGGCGCACGAGTTCCCGCGCACCATCTCGCGGCTCAACGAAATGCAGTCCAAGGAATTCCTGTCGCTGGAACGCCGGACTGTCGATACAGGACTGACATGAACTTGCACACCCGCCTGGGAGCCTGCTGCCTTGCCCTGGCGGCGTGGACGTTGGGGCCGGCCGCCTGGGCACAGCCGCAGCCGCAGCCACAGACGGAGGCGCCAGCGCAGCCGGCGGTGGAAGGCGCGCTGTCGAATGCGCCCGGCACAGACCGCACCGACTCCCCGCGCGGCAAGGCGGAGCACGAGCGTATCCGCCATGAGCGCGAGGCATTGCGCGCGAAGCAGCTGCAGGACGAGGCGGCGTGCTACCAGCGCTTTGCCGTCGAGGACTGCTTGCGCAAGGTGCGCGCGGGCGTGCGCGATGCCGAGTTGCGCCTGCGTGCCCGCGAGATCGAACTCAACGACGCGGAGCGCAAGGAAAAGGCGGCCGAGCGCCGCAAGGCCATTGAAGAGAAGCAGCAGCAGGCTGTTCCGCCGTCTGCCACCGCATCGGCAGACGGTACGGCGCCGTCCGCGGTACTGCGCCACGGTGGCCGGGCTGCGCCGCCGCCGGCGCACTCCGCCGCGGATGCCGTCCAGCGGGATCGGGAGGCTGCCCAGCGCGCCCAGGAACAGCGCACGCGGGTGCAGACGCACGCCCGCGAAACGGCCGCTCGCACAGCCGCGAGCAATGAACGCGCCGCACAGGCGCGCGCGCAGCACGAGCGGGCCTTGCAGGCAGCGCAGGAGCGCCGTGAACGCGTGGAAAAATCGCGCGCGGAGGCGGCGGCCCGGGGGCATGTGCCTGCGGCACCGCTACCGCCGGCGTCCGCCGCGCGTTGAGTCGCCGCGCCCAACCGGGCGCGGGGGGCGCGGGGTCATTGGGGTTGGAAGGCTGTTGCGGCGCGGCGGCTCCGTGCCGGTTACCGCGGGGCTTCTGCCGCCGCAGGCGCACGGTGCGCGCCGCAACCCGGGCGCCGGCTTAGCCGCGGTCTGCGTCGGCGGCGATCAGGCGGGCCACCTTCTTCTCTTCCACCAGCGCCTCAATCTTCACGATCACCAGCGACAGGTTGTCGCCGCCGCCACGGGCACGGGTGCGCGCCTTTTCCACCAGAAACTCGGTGGCCTCGCGGGGAGACAGGGCGTCCACCACCGAACCCAGCTCGGTCGGGGAGAAGTAGTGCCACACGCCATCGCTGCACGCCATCAGCACATCGCCCGGCTGCAGCTGCGGGATCACGTGGGTGGTGATGGGCGGATCGCTCTCGGTGCCCAGGCACCCCACCAGGATGTTGGAGTGCGGGTGGTTGTTGGCTTCGGCCTCCGTGAGTTCCCCACGGTCCACCAGCGCCTGCACGTACGAATGGTCGCTGGTGCGGAACACCATCCGGGCGCCCTGGAAATGGTAGATGCGCGAATCCCCGGCGTGCACCCAGTGGCAGTCGCCGCGCGGGTTGATGAGAAAGGCCGCGATCGTGCTGTGGGGCTCCTGCTCCGCGGAAATGGCGGTGAGGCGGATGACGATGTGGGCCTCCTCCACCATGCTCTTGAGCATGGTGACCGGGTCGTCGGCGTCGGGCGAATACCGCTCGAACAGCTGGCGAGCGGTCATCATGACCTGGTCGGACGCCTTGCGGCCGCCGCTGCGCCCCCCCATGCCATCTGCCACAACGCCCAGCACGCAGCCGTTGTAGCGCGGGTGCGAGATCAAGGCCACCTGGTCTTGCTGGTACTCCCGGTCTCCCTTGTGGATGCCGGTGGACGCGATGAGGCGAAACGCTTTGGTCATGCTGGTGATTGTGGGGCGGGCGCGGGGCCAACGGAGCGCGCGCAAAGGGCCAAGCCTTTATTATCTGCTGGCCTGTCGGCTTTTTGCCATTCCATCGCCCCTGCCTTGACCTTCCGCCCTTGTCCATCCTTTTCTGGCCCGCTTGAAATGCGCTACCGGCCGTGGTCTGCCGGCGTTGCACCGCAAGGGGCCGGCTGATGTCGCTGGTGGCCATGGTGCAGGAGGCGTTTGCGCCCGATGGCGTGCTGGCGCGGGCGGACACGCACTTCCAGCCCCGCGCCGGGCAGACCGAGATGGCCGAGGCGGTGGCGCAGACCATCGAGGCGGGCGGCGTGCTGGTGGTGGAAGCGGGCACGGGCGTGGGCAAGACGTTTTCTTACCTGGTGCCGGCGTTGCTGAGCGCGGAGCGGGTGCTGCTGTCGACGGCCACCAAGGCCTTGCAGGACCAGCTGTTTGCGCGGGACCTGCCACGCCTGGTGCAGACCCTGGGCGTGCCGGTGCGCACGGCACTGCTCAAGGGCCGGGGCAGCTATTTGTGCCTGTACCGCCTGGAGCGGGCGCGCCACGCTGAAGGCGGTGCGGAACCCGCCGTGGCCCGCGTGCTGGCCAAGGTGGAGCAATGGGCGCAGAGTACCCGTTCGGGGGATCTGGCCGAGCTGGCCGGGCTGGACGAGCGATCGCCGGTCATCCCGCTGGTCACGTCGACGCGCGAAAACTGCCTGGGCGCGCAGTGCCCGCGCTTCAAGGAATGCCATGTGCATCTGGCGCGGCGGGAGGCCCTGGCGGCGGACATCGTG
The DNA here is from genome assembly GCF_021287135.1 of Acidovorax sp. Lineage (GTDB taxonomy): Bacteria > Pseudomonadota > Gammaproteobacteria > Burkholderiales > Burkholderiaceae_C > Acidovorax. The sequence continues at coordinate 96,588 of NZ_JAJTBB010000031.1, read as the reverse complement.
GTCGTCAACCACCACTTGTTCTTTGCTGACATGGCCGTGCGCGAATCGGGCATGGCCGAACTGCTGCCCACCGTGCGCGTGGTGGTGTTCGACGAAGCGCACCAGATCAATGAAACCGGCGTGCAATTTCTGGGAGTGGGGCTGTCCACGGGGCAGCTGGCGGACTTCGGCCGCGACCTGCTCGCCAGCGGGCTGCAGCTGGCCCGCGGCCTGGCGGACTGGGCGGGCCTGGCGGGCGGGGTGGACCTGGCGGCCAAAGACCTGCGGCTGGCCGCCGGCGCCGCGCGAGGCAGCGCGCGCCTGCGGTGGACCGGCGAGGCCCCCGAGGGCCTGGAGCCGCAAGCGTGGACCACGGCGCTGCGCCGGACGGCCCTGGCCGTGGCCCAGGCCCAGGAGGCGCTCGATACCGTCAGCGAGATTGCGCCCGACTTCGTGCGTCTGTACGAACGTGCCGGCGACCTGCTGGCGCGCCTGGCCCGGTTTGCCGGGCCCGGCCGCCCCGACGCGGTGCGCTGGCTGGAGGTCGGCCTGCAGCTGCGCCTGGCGGAGTCGCCGCTGGACATTGCAGAGGCTTTGCGCACACGGCTGCTGCAGGCGCCGGACGCCCCCGCCGACGCAGACGGGTGGCCCGCGCAACTCCCGTCGGGGCAGGCGCCGGGCCGGGCCTGGGTCTTCACCTCTGCCACCCTGGGCCATGACGAGCGCCTGACCTGGTTCACCCAGCGGGCCGGGCTCACGGACGCGCAAATCCTGCGCGTGGCCAGCCCGTTCGACTACCCCGCCCAGGCCGCGCTGTATGTGCCCCGCCACCTGCCGTCGCCGGCGGACCCGTCGCACAGTGCCGTGCTGGCGCAATGGGTGGGGGAAGCCGCGCTGCAGTTGGGCGGGCGCACCCTGGTGCTGACGACCACGCTCAAGGCGCTGCGCACCCTGGGCGACCTGCTGAAGGAGCGCCTCGGCGCCCCGGGCCTGCTGGACGTGCTGGTGCAGGGCGAGTGGCCCAAGCGCCACCTCATGGAGCGCTTTCGCGAGGGGGGCGACCAAGGTGGCCGCGGGTGCGTGCTGGTGGCGTCCGCCACCTTCTGGGAGGGGTTTGATGTGCCGGGCGACGCGCTGCAGCTGCTAGTGATCGACAAGCTGCCGTTTCCGCCGCCGGGCGATCCGCTGGTGGAGGCGCGCACGCAGCAGATCGAGCAGTCGGGCGGCAGTGCCTTCAAAGACTACGCCTTGCCCGAAGCCGCCGTGGCGCTCAAGCAGGGCGCGGGGCGGTTGATCCGGCGCGAAACCGACCAGGGCATTCTGGTGGTGGGGGACGTCCGGCTGGTGCGTATGGGGTACGGCAAACGCCTGCTGGCGGCGCTGCCCCCGATGCGGCGCCTGGAGTCTGAAGCCGACTTCCAGGCAGCTCTTCAGGCGCTTACCAGAACTTCCACCACGGATCCGACTTTTCCTTGAAGCCGCCGTGCAGGTAGGCACTCTGGGGGTAGGACGCGTCCATGACGCGGCGCGCGTCGTCGCGCAGCTGGGTCATGCCCAGCGCGTCGTAGGACTGGATCAGGATGTACAGCGCTTCTTCCAATGCGGGCACGCCCTGGTAGTCGGCCAGCGCCACCTGCGCGCGGCTGATGGCCGCGACATAGGCGCCGCGCTGGTAGTAGTACCGCGCCACATGCACTTCGTACTGCGCCAGGGAATTGACGATGTACGTCATGCGCTGGCGGGAATCCTGCGCGTAGCGCGAATCCGGGAAGCGGGTGACAAGTTCGCTGAAGGACTCGAACGAATCCTTGGCGGCCTTCTGGTCGCGCTCGGAGAGGTCCTGGCGCGAGATGAAGGAGAACAGCCCCAGGTTGTCGTTGAAGTTCACCAGGCCCTTCAGGTACAGCGCGTAGTCCAGGGCGGGACTGGCGGGATGCAGCTTCATGAAGCGGTCCAGCGTCGCGATGGCCTGGGCCTTTTCGCCGCCCTTGTATTGCGCGTAGGCCTTGTCGAGCTGAGCCTGCTGCGCCAGCGGCGTGCCGGCGGCACGCCCTTCCAGCTTTTCCAGCAGCGGAACCGCCTTGTCGTAGGCACCGCTGTTGAGTTCGTCCTTGGCCTCCGAATGGATACGGTTGGGGCTCCAGTTGGCCGTTTTGTCTTCGGTGGTGCCGGCGCAGCCAGCCAGCAGACCGGCCGCCAGCAGGGCGGAAACGAGGGGCAATGATGGGGCACGCAGCATCGCAGGCAGCTTTCAGCAAAAAAGGGAAACAGGAGTGCGAGATGACTCCGCACCTGTTCGAAGGCCTGTGCAACAGGGCACGGCAGGCTTCCGGGCGCAAAGGGGCATTGTAGCGGCGGCCTTCGGGTGGCAGGAGGTGCCGGCGTAGCGCCCGACGCCGGCCGGAGGCGCCGGGGTTTCTACAATGCCCGGCATGTTTGTTCACTTGCGCCTGCACACCGAATTTTCCGTCGTGGACGGTACCACCCGCATCGACGAGGTCGCCAAGGCGGCCGCCAAGGACGGGCAGCCCGCCCTGGCCATCACCGATCTCAACAACCTGTTTGGCGGCATCAAGTTCTACAAGGAAGCGCGGGGCAAGGGCGTCAAGCCGATCCTCGGCGCGGAAATCTACCTGGAGCCCGAGGAAGCCGGCGGCACCCCGTCACGCCTGCTGGTCCTGGTGCAGAACCGGCAGGGCTACCTGAACCTGTCGGAACTGCTCGCGCGCGCCTGGACGCGCAATATCGTCAAGAACCTGGCGCTGTGCACCTGGGCGTGGCTGCAGGAGCTGTCCGAAGGGCTGATCGTGCTGGCCGGCGCCCAGGCCGGGCCGGTGGGGCAGGCCTTGCTCAAGGGCGACGAGGCAGGCGCCGCAACGGTGGCCTTGCGCTTGGCGGGCATGTTTCCGCACCGCTTTTACATCGAATTGCAGCGTGCCGGACGCGCTGAAGATGAGAGCCACGTGGTTGCGGCCACCCAGCTGGCGGCGCGCTTGGCCCTGCCGGTGGTGGCCACGCATCCGGTGCAGTTTGCCACCGCCGACGACTACGAGGCCCACGAGGCGCGCGTGTGCATTGCCGAGGGTGAGATCCTGGCCAACCCGCGCCGCGTGCGCAAGTTCACCCGCGACCAGTATTTCAAGTCGTCGGCGGAAATGCAGGCCCTGTTCGCCGATGTGCCGTCGGCCATCGAAAACACGGTCGAAATCGCGCAGCGCTGCAATCTGACGCTGGTGCTGGGCAAACCGCGGCTGCCCGACTTTCCCACGCCCAACGGCATGCCCATTGAAGAGTATTTCCGGGTGGCGTCCTTTGAGGGGCTGGAGGAGCGGCTGGCGCACCTGTTCCCCGACGCAGCGGAGCGTGACAAGCAGCGCCCCCGCTACGTGGAGCGGCTGGAATTCGAGCTGGGCACCATCCTCAAGATGGGGTTCCCGGGCTATTTCCTCATCGTGGGGGACTTCATCCAGTGGGCCAAGACCCACGGCTGCCCGGTGGGGCCGGGCCGGGGCTCCGGCGCGGGCTCGCTGGTGGCGTACGCGCTCAAGATCACCGACCTGGACCCGCTGCAGTACAACCTGCTGTTCGAGCGCTTCCTGAACCCGGAGCGGGTGTCCATGCCCGACTTCGACATCGATTTCTGCCAGAGCAACCGCGACCGCGTTATCGACTATGTGAAGGAGAAATACGGCAAGAACGCCGTGAGCCAGATCGCCACCTTCGGCACCATGGCGGCCAAGGCTGCGATCCGCGACGTTGGCCGCGTCATGGACATGAGCTACACCTTTTGCGACGGCATCTCCAAGCTGGTGCCGGGCAAGCCCGGCATGTCGTACACCCTGGCCTATCCGCCCGAGGTGAAGAAAGAGGGTGACAAGAACAACTACGCGCTGGAGCTGGAGCCCATGCTCTACGAGCGCGTGCAGAAGGAAGAAGACGTTAAGACCATCATCGAGATGGCGCAAAAGCTCGAAGGCATGACGCGCAACATCGGCATGCACGCCGGGGGCGTGCTGATTGCGCCGGGCAAGCTCACCGACTTCTGCCCGCTGTACCAGCAGCCCGGCAGCGAATCGGCCGTGAGCCAGTACGACAAGGACGACGTGGAAGCCATCGGCCTGGTGAAGTTCGACTTTCTGGGGCTGGCCACGCTCACCATCCTGGAGATTGCGCGCGAATTCATCATGAAGCGCCACAAGGGCCAGGAGAACTTCGCGTTCGAGAACATTCCGCTGGACGACGGCCCCACCTACCGGCTGTTCTCCGAGGGAAAGACCGAAGCCGTGTTCCAGTTTGAAAGCCGCGGCATGCAAGGCATGCTGAAAGAGGCGCGCCCGAGCCGGCTGGAGGACCTGATCGCCCTGAACGCGTTGTACCGCCCGGGCCCCATGGACCTGATCCCCAGCTTCGTGAACCGCAAGCACGGCAAGGAGGAGGTGATCTACCCCCACCCGCTGGTGGAGCCGGTGCTCTCCGAGACCTACGGCATCATGGTCTACCAGGAGCAGGTGATGCAGACCGCGCAGGTCCTGGGCGGCTACAGCCTGGGCGGCGCCGACATGCTGCGCCGGGCCATGGGCAAGAAGAAGGCCGAGGAAATGGCCGAGCACCGCGCCATCTTCCGCAAGGGGGCTGCCGAGAAGGGCATCAGCCAGGAGAAGGCCGACGAGGTGTTCGACCTGATGGAGAAGTTCGCGGGCTACGGCTTCAACAAATCGCACGCGGCGGCCTACTCGCTCCTGGCGTACCACACCGGCTGGCTCAAGGTGCACTACACCGCCGAGTTCTACTGCGCGAACATGACGGTGGAAATGGACGACACCGACAAGCTCAAGGTGCTGTACGAAGACGCGGTGAAGCATTTCGGCATGACCTTCGAGCCGCCGGACATCAACCGCGGCAACTACCGCTTCGAGCCAGTGACGGACAAGGTGATCCGTTATGGGCTGGGTGCCATCAAGGGCACCGGCCAACAGGCCATCGAGGCCATGGTGGCGGCGCGCGAGGGGCGGGGCGAGGGGCCGCAGGGTTCCACCAAGGGGCCGTTCAAGAGCCTGTTCGACTTCTGCGTGCGGGTGGACAAGGCCCGCATGAACAAGCGCACCGTGGAGGCCCTGATCAAGGCGGGCGCTTTCGACGCCATCCACCTCAACCGGGCCGCGCTGGTGGCGTCCATCGACCGCGCGTTCGACTTTGCCGCAGCCACGCTGGCCAACGTGAACCAGGGCGGGCTGTTCGACATGATGGGCGAAGACGCCCACGGCTCCAGCACCCAGGAGCCCGATCTGGTGGACGTGCTCCCGTGGGGGATCAAGGAGCGGCTCACCCAGGAGAAGACGGCCATCGGGTTCTACCTGTCCGGCCACCTGTTCGATGAAGTGGCGACCGAGGTGCGGCGCTTCGTGCGCACCTCCATCGATGAGTTGCTCGACAGCCGCGAGCCGCAGGTGCTTGCCGGCATCGTCAGCGACTTCCGGGTGATCAACGGCCAGCGCGGCAAGCTCGGGCTGTTCCGCCTGGACGACAAGTCCGGCGTCATCGAAGCATCCGCGGACGAGGCGCTGCTCAACACCTACCGCAACCAACTCAAGGAGGACGAGTTCATCGTGGTGATGGGCCGGCTGCAGATGGACCATTTCAGCGGCGGTCTGCGGGTCAAGGTGCAGCAGGTGTGGGATCTGGCCGGGGCGCGCTGCCGTTTCGGCAAGTACCTGCACATCGCCGTCCAGGACAAGGGCCCGGACGTGCAGCGGCTGGTCAAGGAATTTCCGCCGCGCCGCGAGGAGGTGGCCGAGGGTGAGCTGGTGCATGGGCTGCGGGTGCGCATGGGGGTGCGCTGCACCGCCGACGACGCTGCGGCCGTGGCAGAACTGCAACTGGGCGAAAGCGCCCGCTTTTACCCCAGCGATGCCGCCCTGGCCGCCTGGACGGCCCAGGCGGGCAGCGGCTCGGCCACGGTGGTGTACGAGTGACGCGGCCCTGGTGCGGCCCCTGGCGAGGACGCTGATTCGCCCGCACAGCAGGCCGGCGACTTGAATAAATGCCGATCGACGCCAGTTTTCTTCCTCGGCAGCACGCTGCGCGGATCGCTAGAATGATTTTCATGGCAACAAAACCACCTTCGCCCCCCACCGCGCTGCCCGTGACCCGGCCCGCGCAGGATGACGGCGGTTCGGTCGTGCTCGAAAGGCGCACCCGGAAGACCCAGCCGCCGCAGATGTACCAGGTGGTCATGCTCAACGACGACTACACGCCCATGGAGTTCGTCATCGTGGTGCTGCAGGAGTTTTTCAGCAAGGACCGCGAAACCGCCACCCAGATCATGTTGAAGATCCACCTGGACGGCAAAGGCGTGTGCGGGGTGTATTCCCGCGACGTGGCCGCCACCAAGGTGGAGCAGGTGCTTGACGCCGCCGTCAAGGCGGGCCACCCACTGCAATGTGTCAGTGAGCCTGTTGAATAACAGGTCTTTGATCCCGATCTAGAGTTATCCCTTCCACGCAAGCACAAAGGAGTTCTCAAATGATTGCCCAGGAACTGGAAGTCAGCTTGCACATGGCCTTTGTTGAGGCCCGTCAGCAGCGCCACGAGTTCATCACCGTGGAGCATCTGTTGCTTGCATTGCTCGATAACCCCAGCGCAGCGGAGGTGCTGCGCGCATGTTCGGCCAATATCGATGATCTGCGTTCATCGCTGTCGAACTTCATCAAGGACAACACCCCCCAGGTCGCTGGAACCGACGAGGTGGACACGCAACCCACGCTGGGCTTCCAGCGGGTGATCCAGCGCGCCATCATGCACGTGCAGTCCACGGGCAATGGCAAGAAGGAAGTGACCGGCGCCAACGTGCTGGTGGCCATCTTTGGCGAGAAGGATTCGCATGCCGTGTACTACCTGCACCAGCAGGGCGTCACGCGCCTGGACGTGGTCAACTTCATTGCCCATGGCATCAAGAAAGGTGAGCCGCCGGAGCCCGCCAAGGCTGAAGGCCAGGCGGAAGGCGAAGAGGGTGGCGGCGGCGGCGAGCGCAGCGAAAAGGCCTCCCCGCTGGAGCAGTTCACCCAGAACCTCAACCAGGCCGCCAAGGACGGCAAGATCGACCCGCTCATCGGCCGCCACTACGAGGTCGAGCGCACGATCCAGATCCTGTGCCGCCGCCGCAAGAACAACCCGCTGCTGGTGGGTGAGGCGGGCGTGGGCAAGACCGCGATTGCCGAAGGCCTGGCCTGGCGCATCACCCAGAACGACGTGCCCGAGATCCTGGCCGAGGCCACGGTGTACTCGCTGGACATGGGCGCGCTGCTGGCGGGCACCAAGTACCGCGGCGATTTCGAGCAGCGCCTCAAGGGCGTGCTCAAGTCGCTCAAGGACAAGCCCAACGCCATCCTGTTCATTGACGAGATCCACACGCTGATCGGTGCGGGCGCCGCGTCGGGCGGCACGCTCGATGCATCCAACCTGCTCAAGCCGGCGCTGTCCAGCGGCCAGCTCAAGTGCATTGGCGCGACCACGTTCACGGAATACCGCGGCATCTTCGAGAAGGATGCGGCCCTGTCGCGCCGTTTCCAGAAGGTGGACGTGGTCGAGCCCAGCGTAGCCGAGACCGTGGACATCTTGAAGGGCCTCAAGAGCCGCTTCGAGGAGCACCACAGCGTGAAGTACGCCGCGGCCGCGCTGCAGGCCGCTGCCGAGCTGAGCGCCAAGTACATCAACGACCGCCACCTGCCCGACAAGGCCATCGACGTGATCGATGAGGCGGGTGCTGCCCAGCGCATCCTGGTGCCCAGCAAGCGCAAGAAGACCATCGGCAAGGCCGAGATCGAGGAGATCGTGGCCAAGATCGCGCGCATTCCGCCCGCGAACGTGTCCAACGACGACCGCGGCAAGCTGCAGACGCTGGAGCGCGACCTCAAGAGCGTGGTGTTCGGCCAGGACAAGGCGCTGGAGGTGCTGGCCTCGGCCGTCAAGATGGCGCGGTCCGGCCTGGGCAAGGGCGACAAGCCCATCGGCTCGTTCCTGTTCAGCGGCCCCACGGGCGTGGGCAAGACCGAGGCGGCCAAGCAGCTGGCGTTCATCCTGGGCATTGAGCTGATCCGCTTCGACATGTCCGAGTACATGGAGCGCCACGCCGTGAGCCGCCTGATCGGTGCGCCCCCGGGCTACGTGGGCTTTGACCAGGGTGGCCTGCTGACCGAGGCCATCACCAAGAAGCCGCACGCGGTGCTGCTGCTCGACGAAATCGAGAAGGCGCACCCGGACATCTTCAACGTGCTGCTGCAGGTCATGGACCACGGCACGCTGACGGACAACAACGGGCGCAAGGCCGACTTCCGCAACGTCATCATCATCATGACGACGAACGCGGGCGCCGAGACCATGAACAAGGCCACGATCGGCTTCACCAACCCGCGGCAGGCGGGCGACGAGATGGGCGACATCAAGCGCCTGTTCACGCCCGAGTTCCGCAACCGGCTGGACGCCATCGTGAACTTCAAGGCGCTCGACGAGCAGATCATCCTGCGCGTGGTGGACAAGTTCCTGCTGCAGCTGGAGACGCAACTGGCCGAGAAGAAGGTGGAAGTCACCTTTACCGACACGCTGCGCAAGCACCTGGCGAAGAAGGGCTTCGATCCGCTGATGGGCGCGCGCCCGATGCAGCGCCTGATCCAGGACACCATCCGCCGTGCGCTGGCCGACGAGCTGCTGTTCGGCCGCCTGACCGAGGGTGGCCGCCTGACGGTGGACATCGAGGTGAAGAAGGACGACAAGGGGGTGGAAACGCCCGAGGTGCTGCTGGACATCCAGCCGCTGCCGAAGAAGGACCGGGCCGCCAAGTCCGAGCCTGCAGAGCCGGAAGAAGCCACGGCGGATTGAACCCGCGGGCGGCATGCCCCCCAGGCAAGAGGCCTGGCGGTGTTGCCAGCCAGGGCGCCGGTCCCAAAAGCCAGCCATCCCAAGATGGCTGGCTTTTTTTGCGCTGGGCTTTCTGTGGGAGTCCGCCGCGCAGCGGCGCACGCGGCTGTCAGCCAATGCCCCGACTGCAGGCCGGAGCCCGGCGCGATATGCCCTGCGGCGAACGCGCAACTTGCGGCAAAAGTGCCTTGCGGAGGCTATTGGCCCGGGTTTGCCGTGTGCAAGCTGGTATGTTTCCGGCACCGGCCCTGCAGGCATTTGCGCTTGCCGTGGCCCCTCCCTACATTTCGTTCCAAGGAGCTTCTGCCATGATCACCGTGGACCCCACCATGACCAATCTCTTCCTGCAACTGGGCCTGGATGCCAGCGAGCAGGGCATTGCGCAGTTCATCAAGAGCCACCAGCTGCCCACGGAAGTGGCGCTGGGGGACGCGCCCTACTGGTCTGACGCCCAGCGCACGTTCCTGGTCGAACAGCTCAAGGCCGACGCGCCCTGGGCCATGGTGGTGGACCAGTTCAGCGAAGCGCTGCATTCCGACGCCGAGCACGGCGGCGCGCGGGGGTAAGCGGTCCCTGCGTCAACAAAGGACGAGGGCGCCGTCAGCGGACTAGCGGCGCGGGCGGTTCTGCAGGCAGCGCGGCGGCCGGCGTGCCCCGCAGCCGGGCCAGCAGCTCCGCCGTTGGATAGCCGTCGGCGGGGAGCCCCTCGCTTTGTTGGTAACGCCGCAGGCCGGCACGCGTGGCCGGGCCGAGCACGCCGTCGGGAGCGCCGGTGTCGAACCCGCGGGCGTTCAAGGCGGCTTGCAACTCCCTGATTTGCGCGGTGGACAGCGCCGGTAGATCCCGCGGCCAGGCGCCGACGATGGGCGCGCCGCCTTCGATCTGCTGCGCCAGCTGCGCCACGCCCAGCGCGTAGGTCACGGCGTTGTTGTAGCGCAGCAGGGTGCGGAAGTTGTGCCCCACCAGAAATGCGGGGCCGCGGACGCCGGCCGGCGTCAGGATGGAGGCGCCGTCCAGTGCCGGCAGGGCGCCGCTACCGACGGGCTGCACCCCTTGCGCCGCCCATTGTTCGGGGCTTTGCCGCACAGTGAGTTCGGTCCGCGCGTAGTCGAAATCGGCGGGCAGGCGGACTTCGGTGCCCCAGGGTTCGCCCTTGCGCCAGCCTTCGCCTGCCAGAAACGCCGCGGTCGATGCCGCCACGTCGGGCACGCTGCCCCAGATGTCCCGGTGCCCGTCGCCGTCACCGTCCACCGCGTGCCGCAGGAAGACCGAGGGCAGAAACTGCGTGTGCCCCATGGCGCCAGCCCACGAGCCCATCATCCGGTCGGCCGCGATGTCGCCCTGGTCAATGATGCGCAGCGCGGCCAGCAGCTCGCTTTGTGCCCAGGCGCGGCGCCGGCCTTCGTAAGCCAGCGTGGCCAGTGCGTCCACCGTGCGGAACGAGCCAAAGTTCTGTCCGTAGTTGCTTTCCATGCCCCAGATGGCGGTAATGATCGCCGCGGGCACCCCGTAGCGGTCTGACGCAGCCTGCAGCGTGGCCGCATGCTCGGCCAATTTGGCGCGGCCTTGCGCCACCCGCTGCGGCGAGACGGCACTGTCCAGATAGGCCCAGGGGGTGCGGGTGAATTCGGGCTGGGCGCGATCCAGCTCGACCACGCGGGGCTGCCACTGGGCACGGCCGAGCACGCCGCGCACGGTGTCCGGGCGGATGCCCGCCTGCAGCGCCTGGGCCTGGAAGGCCTCCTTCCAGCGGTCGAAACCCTGCCGGTGCGCAGCGGTTTGCGGTGGCTCGGCAAGTTCCGCAGCGGGGGGCGTGGCGGTGGCCGGGTGTTCTGCCTGGGGAGCCGGCGCCGGCAGCGGGGCCCGCGCGGCGGGCGCAACGGTGGGAGGCGGCGTGGCGCAGCCGGCCAGGGCCAGCGCGGCGGCCCATGGGAGGATGCGGCGGCGGAATGCGGCCGGGGTCAGGGCCGGGGTCAGGGCCGGAGTCAGGGCCGGAGTCAGGGCAGGGAGGCAAAACATGCCCGATTGTCCCGCGCCAGCGCGCTGGCGCCGGCGCGCAGGTGTATCACGGCGTGAACAATGCGCGGCCTGCGCGAGGCCACTCCTTTTTTGATAGCTGCTTGCGCTTGCCATGCAAGCGCTGGAGGCCAAAAGTGCTTCAAATGGGGTACCATTTGCCCGCTTGGTTCTGCCCAGCCGGCCTGGCTGGGCTTTTCTTCTTTTGCCCATGCCCGCCCACACCTTCCTCTGGCACGACTACGAGACTTTTGGCGCCAACCCGCGCCGCGACCGGCCCGCGCAGTTCGCTGCCATCCGCACGGATGCCGAGCTCAACGAGATCGGCGAGCCGCTGATGCTCTATTGCCAGCCGGCCAACGACTATCTGCCCGACCCGCAGTCCTGCCTCATCACCGGCATCACGCCCCAGCTGTGCCTGGAGCAGGGCGTGCCCGAGCACCAGTTCGCGGCGCGCATCGAGGCGGAGTTTGCCCAGCCCGGCACCATCGGCGTGGGCTACAACACCATCCGCTTTGATGACGAGGTCACGCGCTTCCTGTTCTGGCGCAACCTCATTGACCCGTATGCGCGCGAGTGGCAGAACCAGTGCGGCCGCTGGGACCTGCTGGATGTGGTGCGCATGACGTACGCGCTGCGGCCCGACGGCATCCAGTGGCCCCGGAAGGAAGACGGCGCACCCAGCTTCAAGCTGGAGCACCTGTCCAAGGTCAACGGCCTGCTGCACGAGGCCGCGCACGATGCGCTGTCCGACGTGCGCGCCACCATCGCGCTGGCCCGGCTGATCCGCCAGCTCCACCCCAAGCTGTTCGACTTTGCGCTGTCGCTGCACAAGAAGGACCGTGTGGCCGCCGAGCTGCGCCTGCCGGCCACGGCCGCCAGTGCGCGCGCCTTCCTGCACGTTTCGGGCATGTTCCCGGCCGAGCGCGGCTGCCTGGCCGTGATGTGGCCGCTGGCCAGCCACCCCACCAACAAGAACGAACTCATCGCGTGGGACCTGGCCCAGGACCCCGCGCCGCTGGCGACGATGGGCGTGGACGAGATCCGCCTGCGCATGTTCACCCGGGCCGATGCGCTGCCCGAGGGCACCACGCGCCTGCCCATCAAGACCATCCACCTCAACAAGTCGCCCATGGTGGTGGGCAACGTGAACACGCTCACGCCCGCCCTGGCGCAGCGCTGGGGCATCGACCTGGCGCAGGCGGCGCAACATGCCGAAGTAGCCCGCTCGCTGCCGGACATGAGCGGCATCTGGCCCACCGTGTTTGCCCGGCCTGCCGAGCCGGCACCTGACGTGGACCAGGACTTGTACGGCGGCTTCGTGGGCAACAACGACCGCCGCCGGCTGAACGACCTGCGTGGCCTGGGCGGCGAGCCGCTGGCCAAGGCGCGCGCGGCGTTTGACGACCCGCGGCTGGACGAGCTGCTGTGGCGCTACCGGGCACGCAACTTCCCGGCCACGCTCTCGCTCGAGGAGCGGGAGCGCTGGGAAGCACACCGCGCCGCCTGCCTTTTCGACGGGCAGGGCGGGGCGCGGACCGTGGAGCAGCTGTTCACCGAAATCGATGAACTCTCGGAGACCGCCGACGACGAGCGCACGCAGGACATTCTGGGCGCCTTGTACGATTACGCCGAACACATTGCACCGGAACGGTAGCCCCCCTAACACCAGTCAGCATTCAAAAAAGATTGATATCCGTTCACGCTGAGCTTGTCGAAGCGCTGCGCAAGGCTTCGACAAGCTCAGCCCGAACGGTTTTAATGGATCGAACGTGAATCCGCATGAGGGGCTGCACGCCTTTCTCTGACGCGCGGCGGTGGCATCGGGGCGCGTCAGTGCTGATTGCCACGCTTTGCACGCCGACCCGCCGAAAAACAGCCGCAGATTTTTATGACGACACCGCAGAACCCCCGCTTCACCACCCAGATCGTTCACGCCGACCGCCGGGGCGGCGCCGAGCAGGGGGCCATCCACCAGCCCATCCACACCTCGGTGCAGTACGGCTACGACAAGGTCGAGGACCTGATCGCCGTCTTCCAGGGCACCGCCAAGGGCGGCTTCAACTATGCGCGGCAGGGCACGCCGACCACGGCGGCGCTCGAGTCCATGGTCACGCAGATGGAAAACGGCCGGGGCACCATCGTCTTTGCCACCGGCATGGCGGGCATCTGCGCCATCTTCCTCACGCTGCTGAAGGCCGGCGACCACCTGGTGGCCAGCCAGTTCGTGTTCGGCAACACCAACAGCGTGTTTGGCACGCTGGCCGACCTGGGCATTGAAGTGACCCTGGTGGACGTGACCGACGCCGCCAACGTGGCCGCCGCACTGCGCCCCCACACGCGCATGGTGTTTGTGGAGACCATCGCCAATCCCGGCACGCAGATCCCGGACCTGCAGGGCATCGGGGCGGTGTGCCAGGAGCACGGCCTGCTCTACGTGGTGGACAACACCGTGGCGTCGCCGTACCTGTTCCGTGCCGAAAGCGTGGGCGCCGGCCTGGTGCTCAACTCGCTGACCAAAAGCATCGGCGGGCAGGGCGCAGCGCTGGGCGGCGCGGTCACCGACACCGGGCGCTACGACTGGAGCCGCTACCCGAACATTTTCGCCGCCTACCGCAAGGGCGACCCCAAGGGCTGGGGCCTGCAGCAGCTGCGCAAGAAGGGGTTGCGCGACATGGGGGCCACCTTGTCGTCCCAGGCGGCGCACCAGCTGGCGCTGGGCGCCGAGACGCTGGCGCTGCGCATGGACCGCACCAGCGCCACCGCGCTGGCGCTGGCGCAATGGCTGGAGCAGCACCCGGCCGTCTCGCGCGTGCTCTACCCCATGCTGCCATCGCACCCGCAGCATGCCTTCGCGCAAAAGCACCTGAAGGCGGGCTCCTGGCTGCTGTCGTTTGAGCTGCGCGACCCGGGCCAATGCCTGGCCGTGTGCAACCGGCTGCAACTGCCCATCAAGGCGACAGGGCTGGCGGACACCCGCACCCTCATCATCCCCGTGGCGCACACCATCTTCTGGGAAGCCGGCCCGCAAGTGCGTGCCGCCATGGGCATCGCCGACGGGATGATCCGCCTGTCGGTCGGGCTGGAAGAGCCCGAGGACCTGCTCGCCGACTTCGCGCAGGCCCTGCAGGGCGCCTGAGCGCCCGCGACACCACCGCAGCAGCCCGGCCATGGCCACCGCCACCTCTGCACCGCCCGCCAGCATCGGCAAGTACCGCATCGAGCGCGAGCTGGGGCGGGGCGCCAGCGGCATCGTGTACCTGGGGCTGGACGGTTTCCGGGGGCGCAAGGTGGCCATCAAGCAGACCCACGCCCACCTGCTGCGCCAGCCCGAGCAGGCCCAGCGCTACCGCAAGCTGCTGCGCAACGAGGCCGCCCTGTCGGGGCGCCTGCGCCATCCCAACATCGTGCGGCTGCTGGACGCCGACGAAGAAGCCCTGCCGCCCTACCTGGTGCTGGAATACGTGGACGGGCGGCCGCTCTCGGCCTATGCCACGCCCGACACGCTGTTGCCCGTGTCCCAGGTACTGGACATTGCGTTCAAGTGCTGCAACGCCCTGGAATACGCCTGCCGCGAAGGGCTGGTGCACCGGGACATCAAACCTGCCAACCTGATGCTGACGCAGGCGGGCGAGCTCAAGCTGACCGACTTCGGCGCGGCGCTGTCGCTGCGCAGCGATGCCACCCAGCTCTCGGGCCTGGTGGGGTCGCCCTCGTACATGTCGCCCGAGCAGGTGCGCGAGCAGGACCTCACCCACCACAGCGACATGTTTTCGCTGGGCGTGGTGGTGTACGAACTGCTCACGGGCCGGCGCCCGTTTGAGGGCGAGACCGACTTCGCCACGCTGTACAAGATCAGCCACGACGCCCCCACGCCTCCCAGCCTGCTGCGCGCCTCGCTGCCCGAAGCGGTGGACGCCGTGCTGCTGCGGGCGCTGGCCAAGCAGCCGGCCGATCGGTTTGCCACCTGGGACGCCTTTGCCCAGGCGCTGCTGTCGGCGCACCGCGGCCTGCCCCGCCAGAAATCGCAGGACACGGAAGCCGAGCGATTCGCCCGCCTGCGGGCGCTGCCGTTCTTTGCAGGCTTCCACGACGTGGCGCTGTGGGAACTGATGCGCCTGGGCCACTGGCGCCGGCTGGAGCAAGGCACGGTGCTCATGCGCGAGGACCGGCCCGGGGATTCGTTTTGCATCCTCATCGAGGGGCAGGTTGCGGTCAGCCGCCAGGGGCGCCTGCTGAGCACCCTGGGCCCCGGCGTCACGCTGGGCGAAATGACCTACCTGCGCCCCGAGCGCCGCGTGCGCACCGCGACGGCGGTGGCCGATTCCGAGGTGCTGGTGCTCAAGGTGCGCAACCCCGCGTTGCGCGGCGCCTCGGACGATCTGCAGTCCTGCTTTGACAAGGCCTTCATCAAGCTGCTGGTGGGGCGGCTGATCGCGGCCAACGAGCAGTTGGCGGAGTAGCGCCGCTCCGGCGGCGTCCCAGCGCAGCGTGGGTGCTATCCCAGCGCGGCGCGGAAATTTGCTGCAAATAGGATAGCTGGCCGCGCTTTTCTGGCAAGCGCTAGAGCCTGTTTTGGCTGCATTTTTATCCGCTAACCGAAGAACGCGTAGCACGCCACGATCGCCGCCACCACGCCCGCCAGCTCTGCCAGCAGCGCGCAGCCGATGGCGTGTCGCGCCCGCTGGATGCCCACTGCGCCGAAGTACACCGCCAGCACGTAGAAGGTGGTTTCCGTGCTGCCCTGCACGGTGGCCGCCGCCAGCGCGGCAAAGCTGTCCACGCCCTGGGACTGCATGGTCTCGATCAGCATGGCGCGCGCTGCACTGCCTGAAAACGGCTTGACCAGCGCGGTCGGCAGGGCATCCACAAAACGCGCGTCGATGCCCCCGGCCTCCACGCACCAGCGGATGCCGTCCAGCACGTAGCCCAGCGCCCCCGAGGCGCGGAACACGCCCACGGCGCTGAGCATGGCCACCAGGTAGGGCAGCAGGCCCTTGGCCACGTCAAAGCCCTCGCGGGCGCCGTCGATGAAGGCCTCGTACACCGGCACCTTGCGCCACGCCCCCACGGCAACGAACAGCACGACCAGCGCAAACAGCGTGAGGTTGCCCAGGAGCGAGGACAGCGAGGCCAGGGCCGCGGCGCTGAGGGAGGAGAGCAGGGCCATGAAGGCCCCCAGCAGCAGGGCCACGGGCAGCAGGTAGGCCAGCACCACCGGCCGCCACAGCGGCAGGCGCTGCACCACCGCCACGCTCAACAGCCCCACGAGCGTGGACGCCGAGGTGGCCAGCAGGATGGGCAGGAACACCAGCGTGGGGTCGGCCGCGCCCTGCTGCAGGCGGTACATGAAGATAGTGACCGGCAGCAGCGTGAGCGACGAGGCGTTGAGCACCAGGAACAAAATCTGCGCATTGGTGGCGGTGCCGGGCTCGGGGTTCAGCTCCTGCAGCGCCCGCATGGCCTTCAGGCCAATGGGCGTGGCCGCGTTGTCCAGGCCCAGGGCGTTGGCGGCAAAGTTCATCGTCATCAGGCCCAGGGCCGGGTGGCCGCTGGGCACGCCCGGCATCAGGTGGCGAAACAGCGGGGCCAGCCAGCGGGCCAGGGCGTCCACGATGCCGGCCCGCTCGGCAATGCGCAGGAAGCCCAGCCACAGCGTGAGCGTGCCAAACAGCAGCACCATCACCTCCACCGACAGCTTCGCCATCTGGAACAGCGCCTGCACCATGGCGGCGAAGATCTCGCCATGGCCGCCCACCAGCCACTGAACAAGCGCGGCGACGGCCGCCGTCAGGAAAAAGCCCAGCCACAAAGTATTGAGCATCAAGGTACCGGTCGAAAAGCATCCCGTGAATTGACCCATGAGGTGGGTCGAAAAGCACAGGGAAGAGGACGCATTATCCCGCCGAGATGAATTGCCCCGCGGCCCTGCGGGCGCCTGATTCAAATAGCAGGCGTGTGGCAGTAATCACCCGGATTTGGCGGCGTCACCACCTTGGCAATAGTTTGACAATAAATGACGATCGCCATCAAAAATCGGCGGCGTTCATCAGGAAAATCATGCCCATCGAGCTGATTTTTTATCCATTCATGGCACGCCTTGCTTGTCTTGCCATGGGGTAGCGCTCGTGCTTGCGCCATCTTTTTCGCCCCGTTTTTCCGCACCCCAGCCGCCCTACATTGTTTAGCGTCAGGTGGTTTGTGTCGGGCGGTATTTACTGATTGGAGTCCTGTCCATGCACCACCTGCCTGCCTTTGCACGCCTGCAAACCCCTGTGTTTGCACACCTGCAAATCGTGCGCCCCTTGATGGTTTTGACCCTTGCGGGCCTGTGCGGCGCCAATGCCGTGCATGCGGCCCCCTCCGGCTTGCTCAACGACACCGGCCAAACCCAGTGCGCCAATGCTGCTGACACGCTGGTCGCCTGCGATGCCGCCACCACTGGCGACACCGGCGAACGCCCCCGCCAAGACGGCCGCTTTGGCCGTGACGCGGCCAACCCCGCCAAAGTGGGCGGTGGTCCGGCGGGATTTGACTTCACCCCCCTGGATGCCAGTGGCAATGCCATCGCACTCACCGGCTCGCCCGCTGTGCCCGCATCCACTCCTGCGTGCATTCACGACAACGTCACCAACCTGGACTGGGAAGTGAAGACCGATACCCCCGGTTTGCACTACATATTCGACACCTACAGCTGGCACAACAGCAACCCCGCCACCAATGGCGGTGATGCTGGGGCAGCCAACGGGGGGACTTGCTATACCAGCGGGCACTGCGATACAGAAAATTTTGCGGCTGATGTCAATGCGGCCACACTTTGCGGCACCAGCAACCCCAACCCCTGGCGCCTGCCCACCCGGCGGGAGTTGTTGTCCATCGTGCACAACGGCTTGTCTGCCGCCCCTGCGGTCGATGTGGCGTATTTCCCAAACACCCTGCTTAGTGCGTACTTGTCTAGCGACACCTATGCGTCTTTCCCAAGTCTCGCGTGGGTCGTCATCTTCAACGCCGGCGCTTCCACCGCCGGAGTCAAGAGTTCCCCAGTGGGTGCTCGCCTTGTGCGAAGTGGACCTTGATTTGTTTTTTGACGGCATTGCGCGCGCCGCCGCCATGGCCCGTTACCGCCAGCGGCCCGTCTGGAAGCCGCCGTCGATTTGGCGCTGCACATGGAGCGCGCCGTGCGGCGCTTTCGTGCCAGCGCCTCAGGAGCCAGGCCCTCAGCCACCAGGGGGTTGGCCAAACGGGCCATTGCAGAACCGGCTTCCAGCAGCGCAGGCATGACCACGATGGGGATGGCTCGCACCCGTGAACGGTTTCCTTCGTGCCCCACGTTATTGCCTTGAACCGCCTTCAATCACCGCCTTCACCATGACCAGAAAGCCCACCATGGCCACCGCCTTTACATACCCCCTTGTTCCCCACGCCCTGCGCCGCTGGGTTACGACCTCGCTGGTGCTGGCAGGCACGCTGCTGGCCTGGCCTGCCTGGAGCGCCCACACCGTCAGCGGCGGCATCGTCACTGACACCGTCACCGGGCTGGCCTGGGACCAATGTGTGCTGGGCTTGGGCACCACCGCCACGGCGTGCGACACCGGCGCGGCGCAAACTTACACCTGGCCCGATGCCCTGACGGCCGCGGTGACGGCCAACAACGCCAATTACAAGGGCTACAACGACTGGCGCTTGCCCAACAAGAATGAGCTGGAATCCATTGTCAAACTTGACACCAATGCCATCGGACAGGGTGCCATTGACGGCGCGGCGTTTCCTAACACGCCCATTACTGGGGACTCTGGCGCGAGTGGCTTCGCCTGGACATCCACGGCCTATGCGGCTATCCCGGGTTACGCGTGGATCGTCGCCTTCTCCAACGGCTCAGTCTTTCCTGACTTCAGGGGCTCCACCAACTATGTGCGCCTCGTGCGAAGCGGGCAGCCTTTGGCGCCTATTGACACGTTGGGCAGCTACACCATTGGCGGCACGGTCACAGGCCTCACCGGCAGCGTGGTGCTGCAAAACAATGCGGGTGATGACCTGAGCGTTGGCGCCAACGGTGTCTTCACGTTCGGCACCGCCATCCCTGCCGGCGGCGCCTACGCCGTCTCGATCAAAACTCAGCCCGCCGGCCAAACCTGCACCGTGAGCAGCGGCAGCGGCACGGCCAGCGCCAACGTGACCGATGTGGCGGTGAATTGCACGGCCGTTGTGACGGGCAGTTACACCATTGGCGGCACGGTCACGGGCCTGACCGGTAGCGTGGTGCTGCAAAACAATGCGGGTGATGACCTGAGCGTTGGCGCCAACGGTGTCTTCACCTTCGGCACCGCCATGCCTGCCGGTGGCACGTACGCCGTTACGGTCAAAACCCAGCCCGCCGGCCAAACCTGCACGGTGAGCCGCAGCAGCGGTACGGCCAACGCCAACGTGACCGATGTGGCGGTGAGCTGCGCGGCTGGTGTGACGGGCAGCTACACCATTGGGGGCACGGTCACGGGTCTGACCGGCAGCGTGGTGCTGCAAAACAATGCGGGTGATGACCTGAGCGTTGGCGCCAACGGTGCCTTCACCTTCGGCTCCGCCATCCCTGCCGGTGGCACGTACGCCGTCTCAGTCAAAAGCCAGCCCGCTGGCCAAACCTGCACGGTGAGCCGCGGCAGCGGCGCAGCCACCGCTAACGTGACCGACGTGACGGTGAGCTGCACAGCCACCGCCACGGCCGGTGTGACCGCCGTGCCCACACTTTCCGAGTGGGCCATGCTGCTGCTGGTGGGGCTGCTGGCAGGCATTGGCCTGGCCACCCAGCGCAAGCGCGGGTGAGGCCCAACGGGCTCGCACACGGCACGAGGCCCTGCGGGGCCGCCGCCCAGCCTGGCAGCACTGTGCTGCCAGGTTTTTTTCTTTGGCCGGGTGAAATGCGCCCGCGCTTCAGGCGCATGCCTTGTAGGACAAGGCTCACAGCAGGCGCCCGGCAGGCCATGGATAGCGACCGATGGCCACGCATGGCTCCGGTGGTACCCTTGAGGGTTCGGCCGCTGGCGTAGCCCCTTTGGGGGCCAGGTTTGGCGGCGACACGGAAGCTTTTGCACCCCGCAGGGCCCTTGCGCGCCTGTGCGCCCAAGACGAGAGCGGGGCCGTGCAGAGGGTTTCGTGCAATACACCGACCGGCGCCAAGCGCGCCACAACACCAACGAAGAGAGAACCAACATGGGTGCGCAGTGGAAAGCAAAAGGCAAGGCCCTGGTGGCCGATGCCAAGGGCAAGCTGTTTGGCAAGCTGGTCAAGGAAATCACCGTGGCCGCACGCGGCGGCGCCGACCCGGCCACCAACGCGCGCCTGCGTCTGGTGGTGGAGCAGGCCCGCAAGGTCTCCATGCCCAAGGACACGCTGGAGCGCGCCATCAAGAAGGGCTCCGGCACTGGCGCCGACGCCGTGAACTATGAGCGCGTGATCTACGAAGGCTTTGCGCCGCACCAGGTGGCGGTGATGGTCGAATGCCTGACCGACAACGTGAACCGCACCGCGCCCGAGATGCGCGTGCTGTTCCGCAAGGGGCAGCTGGGCACGTCGGGCTCGGTGGCGTGGGACTTCAACCACGTCGGCATGATCGAAGCCGAGCCGGCCACGCCGGGTGCCGACCCGGAGCTGGCCGCCATTGAGGCCGGCGCGCAGGACTTCGAAGCCGGTGACGAAGAGGGCACCACCATGTTCTGGACCGACCCGACCGACCTGGACCTGGTCAGCCGCGCATTGCCGGCCCAGGGCTTCACGGTGCTCACAGCCAAGCTGGGCTACAAGCCCAAGAACCCCGTGAATCCCGCCAACCTGACGGCCGAGCAGCTGGAAGAGGTGGAGAGCTTCCTGGCCGCCATCGACGCCAACGACGACGTGCAGAACGTCTTTGTGAGCCTGGCCGGCTGATCGCCAGAGATCGCCGCCCGGGCGGCCGCGCGACCCACCTCGCGCAGCGCCGGCTCTTGTTTTTTGGGGCGTCGTGCCCCATCTCCGCTGTCGGCGCCGATGCGCCGGCGGCCCGGAAGGCGGCTTCCCGGCCGCTGCGCCGGTGCTCCTCAACGACCTGTTCGCTATTCCCGCATGACGACTGCAGACCATTACGCCGCGCTGGGCGTGCCGGCCAACGCCACGCTGGCGGACATCAAGAAGGCGTTCCGGCAAAAGGCCGCCTTCTACCACCCCGACCGCAACGCGGCGGCCGATGCCGCGCAGCGCTTCCAGGCCGTGCAAAAGGCCTACGAGGTGCTGTCCCATGAGGAGGCCCGCCAGGCCTATGACGACAACCGCCGCCGCAACCTGCTGGACGACCCGCTGCAAACGGCCCAGGAGATCTGGCAGGCCTACAGCGCGCGCATTCTTTCCCATCCTTCTGCCCTGTGAAACTCTCTCCCTTTTTTTATGACCTGCGCTCGGCCTACCAGGCTGAGCTGGACGATCTGGTGTCCGACTCCGAGGGCAAAGACGTGCTGCGCAAGCGCCTGGCCGAAAAGCGTGCCGAAATGGGCTTTCTGGTGCAGATGATGGACCTGGCCCCCGAGATGGTGGCCGTGGCCTTCCACAAGGCCTTCCGCTTTGTGCAGGCCGACGCCATGGAGCGCCTGCTGGCCCAGGGCCGCGACGAGCTGCCCGACTGGCACAGCCTGGGCCACGCCGTGGCGCTGGAGCCCTGGGCGCAGAGCCTGGCCCAGACCGTGCTGCGCGAGCCCCAGGGCGCACGGTTTCTGGCGGTGGCCGCGGGCCTCGAATACCTGCAGCAGCACGCCCGCTTGGCCCCCGCCGCCGCCCTGCACGACGACGACGATGCTGAGGACGAAGGCGCAGACACGGCCGAGCACGATGACGACTACAACGCCTTGAGTGCCGACGATGCGGTGGAGCCGCAAAACAGCCGTACACGCGAAGAAGCCGGCGCCGAATGGCTGGCCGACGCAGGCTTTGACCGCAAGGAATGACGACCATGAGCAGCAGCAGCAACCAACACCTGGCCCTCATCACCAAGACCACCAGCCTGATCGCCGCCGGGGACATCGTGGGGGCCGAGGCGGCCCTGGCCGACCTGGCCGATGCCGAAGGCGACAACGCGCTGATGGTGGTGCTGGACCAACTGGCGCCCAAGGACATCCTGGCGGTGATGCGCGAGTACGACGACTCCAAGGCGTCGGTTGTGAACCTGCTCGTCACGCCCGAGCAATTCGCCCGCGCCATGGTGCTGGAGAAGCAGTACAAGGACCTCACCCACACCCACCTGCGCAACATGGTGAACGCCGTGGTCTTCCGCGACGGCGCCGATCCGGTGGAGTTCCTCACCGCCATCGGCGACCTGGAGGGCGGCGCCGAGGCCCTGGCCAACTACTTTGCCGAGAAGTGGAGCCGCATCGAGGCCTTCGCGCGCACCGGCACGTTTGACGCCACCGAGGACTACGGCCCCACGCTCAGCGACGACGAACTGCTGGCCTCGGGCTACGTGCAACCCCGCGTGGACCTGGACGAGGTGGCCGACGGCGACTGGATGCAGATGGCCTGGCTGCTGCGCTACGAGTGCCGCGACCTGTTCATCGAGATGCTGCTGGTGCTGCGGGCCAAGGCGCGGGCGTTCGAGCTGGGCGGTGGCGAAGAAGCCGAGGAAGCGGCCGAAGAGGACGACGGCAAAGTGGAGACCAGCGATACCGATCGCGGCAAGGCCACCCCGGCGGCGCGCACCTCTGACGAAGAGTCGGCGATCTAGAGAACAACCCCCTGAGTCGCTGCGCGCCTCGGTGCCGCCGCCAGAGGCTGCGGCTCTTCGGGCACGTCCAAGCCTGCGCAGGCAGGCCCGGAGCCGCGGCCCTCAGCCCCTTCTCTCGAATCACTGCGTGATTCGGGAAGGGGGACACCGCCCTCGCTGCGGGGCGGCCCTTGCTCGGCGGTCCTGGCCTGGGCTGCGCCAGTTGCAGGGACCGTGAGCAACACCTAGCGTGATGGATACCTACATGACCCTGCCCGATATGTCTCCCCCTGATGCCCAGCCGGTTGCAGCCGCGAATGCCCTGCAACTCCACGACGCGCGCCCGTTCTTCGAGAAGGCGCTGGTCTACGGCGTGCAGCACGGCATCCTGGGGGCGGAGCGGCTGGCGGCCATCCATGCCGATGCGCCCAAGGGCATGGTGCAGATTGCGCGGTACTTTGGCACCGAGTTCTTGCGGCCCGAGCTGGAGAAGGCGCGGGACCGCATGGTCAACCTCATCAGCCTGTACCTGCTGGAGACCACGGGCGGCGATCTGGCCCAGGCGGCCGTGTCGCTGCGCGACCACTCCTTGTTGTCGCGCTCCAAGGGCGGGTCGGACCTGCTGCGCCGGCTGATTGCCCTGCCCGAGAGCAGCAATTTCGGCATGGCCGGCTATGCCGATGCCGAGACGGCGCTGCTGGCCGCCTGGTCGCTGCGCAGCCATGCCGAATACCGCGCCGAGCTGGCCCGCCGCAGCCAGATTGCGCAGGCCATTGCCGCCGCCGAGTGGCTGGCCGAGCAGTACGACCTGGACACGGACGAGCTGGAGTCCGCCGGGGCCGATGCCGAAGCCGTGATCCGCACCGGCCTGTTGATGCAGGCCCTGGCCCCGCAAGCCGCAGCGGCGGGCGATTGGCCCAGTGCACCATCGTTTGAAAAGCTGGTGACGGGCTTGCGCAAGAAGAAAGTGCCCGTGCCCACGGCGCTGCGCCTGCCGCCCGGGCTGCCCCAGCCGCTGCACGATGCCGTGGCGGCGCACTGCAGCGCCGTGCTGGCCGACCTGCCCAAGCTGCTGCAGTCCAGCACGCCGCTGCGCAACCTGTTGCGGCCCATGGCGGCGTTTCGCGCACGCTATTTCTTGCTGGACGACCCGCTGGCCGAGGTGGAGGCCCTGCACCACAGCCTGGACGCGCTGGAGGAAGATGCCGAGCCGCCCCAGCCCGCCAGCAAGACCTGGACGAAGGCTGTCGAGGCCAATGACGATGAGCATTCGCTACTGACCCTGTTCCTCTGCCTGGCGGCCGGTGTGCCCAAGAAGACCTTGCTGACCGAAAAGGCCGCCGCCAGCCTGGTGCGCAAGGCGCGCAAGTCCGGCCTGCAGCCTGCGCTGGCAGCCGACTTCATCCGCGCCCACGCACCCGGCGTGCACCAGCAGGACTACTTGGCGTTGTGGGCGGGCTTTGTGCAGGACGCGGAAAAAACCTTGCTCAGCGACATGGACTACCAGATGCACGACGCCCTGGCGCTGCTGCGCCGGGAATGCAACGTGCAGGGGTGACCCGCGCCGCGGCGCTCCGCAACCCCGGGGCCGCCGCCGCGGCTTTTTCGCGGCGCGGGCGCAACAGCCGCCCCGTCGGCAGCCCATGGGCTGGGTTACCATCCTTGCCCACCTTGCCCACCTTGCCCACCTTGTCCCCGCCGCGCCCCTGATGTTCCGCGCGCGCCCTTGCTGAAGACCCTGCTTTTCCGGCGTACGCGTTGTGCACAGTCCCACCCTGATCATCCTTGCGGCGATGCTGTCGATGCTCATCACCGCGCTGCTGTTCGCGGTGTGGTACTTCAACCGCCACATTCCCGGCTTGCGCCTGTGGGTGCTGGCGTTTCTCAGCAGTTCGGTGTTCGGCACCTGCCTGCTGGTGCGCGACGGGTTGCCCGAACCCCTCTCGGTGGCTGTGGCGCAGATCAGCATCAGCCTGACCGGCTACCTGTGCTGGATGGGAAGCCGCGTCTACATGGGCCGCAAGCCCCTGCGGCACGGGTGGGCGGTGCTGGCCGTGGGGCTGCTGACGGCGGTCGCGCTGTACTTCACCGTGGTCCGGCCCCATACCGGGGCGCGGTTCGTGCTGGCGGGCCTGATGTCCGGCGTGTGCTTTGTGCTGACGGCGCGGACCCTGGCGCATGGCGGCTTCCACCGGGTGCCCGCGCGCTATCTGTTCTCCGCCATGGTGGGCGCCCACGGGCTGTTCGTGCTGCTGCGGCCCGTGGCCTTCGCCCTGGCCGTGCCGCGGGACGCGGGTGACGGGGCGCTGGTGGCGGCCCTGTCGCAGTTCGTGGTGCTGGAGTCCAACGCGGCGCTGGTGCTGATCGGCTTTGGCGCGCTGATGCTGACCAACGAGTTCATCACCAACGAACTGCGCCACTTGGCCGAAGTGGATCCGTTGACCAATGTGTTCAACCGGCGGGCCTTCCTGACCTTGCTGGACAAGGCCTTGAGCGGCGCCCAGCGGGCGCAGAGCGGGCTGGCGGTGCTGGTGCTGGACCTGGACCATTTCAAGCAGATCAACGACACCTGGGGGCACCAGGGCGGGGACGAGGCGCTGCGCCATTTCGTGCAGGTGGCGCAGCGCTGCCTGCGCAACGAAGACGTGATGGGCCGCCTGGGGGGCGAGGAGTTCAGCATCTTTCTGCCCAACGCCGACGGCACAGGGGGCGCCGCCGTGGCCGAGCGCCTGCGGGCCCTGCTGGAAGGCACCCCCGTGCCAGTGGGGGGCGGCGCCAGCGCGGCCTTGACGGTGAGCATCGGCGTGGCACCGGCCGGCCCGGCAGACGCACCGGACACCGTGCTGCAGCGGGCGGATGAGGCCATGTACCAGGCCAAGCAGCGGGGGCGCAACCGGGTGGAAGTGTTGCTCGCGCCCAGCTCCGCGCCACCGTCCGCTCCGGACTCCGCCGGGGCGCGCGCAGTGCCGTTGGTGATGGGTTGATTGCTATCGAAAGCATAGCTTCCAGCGCTTATCCATCAACCGCTGGCGGCCCATTTGGCCAAAATCCCCGGAACCGCAGCCGCTGACGGAGCTTGCCGCTCGTCCGCCTGCGCCCCCTCGCGCACGAACCTGCCCAGCCGCAAGAATGGGTTGACGCAAGTCAAGCGGGCGCGCCGTGCCGCTTGGGACAGCGCGGGCGCAAAGCTACCATGCCTGGGGTCCTCTGGAGCAGAGGTCTTCGGCCGCCGCTGGGGCCGACACAGGGAGCACCATGGGCATTCAAACTATCAGCAGCCGAGCCAAGATCATCGCCGTGGTGGCGGTGGTGCTGGCGGGCGCGGCGCTCGCGTGGCGCCTGGCGCCCTGGCGCGACGCGGGGCCGGGGCCGGGTTTTGTCAGCGGCAATGGCCGGATCGAGGCCACCGAGGTGGCCGTGGCCACCAAGCTGGCCGGGCGGGTGCAGGAGATCCTGGTGGGCGAGGGCGATTTCGTGCAGGCCGGCCAGCCCGTGGCCCGCATGCAGATCGACAGCCTGCAGGCCCAGCGCGCCGAGGCCGTGGCACGGCTGCAGCAGGCCCAGGTGGCCATCGACAGCGCCCGCGTGCAGGTGGCCCAGCGTGAGAGCGACCACCAGGCCGCGCTGGCCGTGGTGGCCCAGCGCGAGAGCGACCTGGATACCGCAGAGCGGCGCCTGCCGCGCTCGGAAAAGCTGGCGCGCGAGGGCTTCTTCTCCAGCCAGCTGCTGGACGACGACCGCGCCAAGGTGCACAGCCTGCAGGCGGCATTGACCGCCGCACGCTCGCAGGCCAAGGCCGCGCAGGCCGGCATTGGCGCCGCCCGCACCCAGGTGACCAGCGCCGAGGCCAACGTCCGCGCGCTGGAGGCCACGCTGGCGCGCATCGACGTGGAGCTGGCCGACAGCGAGCTCAAGGCACCGCGCGACGGGCGCGTGCAGTTCCGCGTGGTGCAGCCGGGCGAGGTGGTGGGCGCCGGGGCGCGCGTGCTGCAGCTGGCCGACCTGACCGATGTGTACATGACCTTCTTTTTGCCCGAGACCGTGGCGGGCCGCGTGGCGCTGGGCAGCGAGGTGCGCATCGTGCTGGACGCCGCGCCGGACTTCGTGATCCCCGCGGCCGTGTCGTTTGTGGCCAGCACCGCGCAGTTCACGCCCAAGACGGTCGAGACGGCCAGCGAGCGGCAAAAGCTCATGTTCCGCGTGCGGGCGCAGATTCCCAAGGAGCTGCTGCAGCGCCACCGCGAGCAGGTCAAGACCGGGCTGCCCGGCGTGGCCTGGCTGCGCGTGGATGCCAGCGTCCCTTGGCCGCCGCAACTGGCGGTGAAGGAAAGCCTGCGGACCGCAGCCCCCCAGGCCGCACAGTGAACCCACCGGTTGTCACCCTCGCGGGCGTGGGCCAGCGCTATGGCGCCACCGTGGCGCTGGCCGGCGTGGACCTGCAGGTGCCCGCCGCCTGCATGGTGGGCCTGATCGGGCCGGACGGCGTGGGCAAGTCCAGCCTGCTGGCGCTGGCGGCGGGGGCCCGGGCGGTGCAGCAGGGGCGCGTGATGGTGCTGGGCGGCGACATGGCCGACGGCCGCCACCGCGACGCGGTGTGCCCGCGCATTGCCTACATGCCCCAGGGCCTGGGCAAGAACCTGTACCCCACGCTGTCGGTGGAAGAAAACCTGCAGTTCTTCGGCCGCCTGTTCGGCCACGACGCGGCCGAGCGCCGGCGCCGCATTGACGACCTCACGCACAGTACCGGGCTGCACCCCTTTCTGGCGCGGCCCGCGGGCAAGCTCTCGGGCGGCATGAAGCAAAAGCTGGCCCTGTGCTGCGCGCTCATCCACGACCCGGACCTGCTCATCCTGGACGAGCCCACCACGGGCGTGGACCCGCTGGCGCGTGCCCAGTTCTGGGATCTGATCGCCCGCATCCGCGCCGGCCGCCCGGGCATGAGCGTGCTGGTGGCCACGGCCTACATGGAGGAAGCGCAACGCTTTGACTGGCTGGTGGCCATGGACGAAGGCCGCATCCTGGCCACGGGCACGCCCGCCGAGCTGATGCGGCGCACGGGCCACGCCAGCCTGGAGGCCGCCTTCGTGGCCCTGCTGCCCGAGGCCAAGCGGCGCGGCCACCAGCCGGTGGTCATCACGCCACTGCAGACGGACTCTGCCGCCGCGATCGCCATCGAGGCCCAGGGCCTGACCATGCAGTTTGGCGACTTCGTGGCGGTGGACCATGTGAGCTTTCGCATCCAGCGCGGCGAGATTTTTGGCTTTCTGGGCAGCAACGGTTGCGGCAAGTCCACCACCATGAAGATGCTGACCGGCCTGCTGCCCGCCACGGACGGCAAGGCCTGGCTGTTCGGCCAGCCGGTGGACCCCAAGGACATGGCCACGCGCCGTCGCGTGGGCTACATGTCGCAGGCGTTCTCGCTGTACAGCGAGCTGTCGGTGGAGCAGAACCTGGTGCTGCACGCCCGCCTGTTCCATGTGCCCGAGGCCGAGGTGCCCCGGCGCGTGCAGGCCATGCTGGAGCGCTTTGACCTGCAGGGCGCGCGCGGCACGCTGCCCCTGCAGCTGCCGCTGGGCATGCGCCAGCGCCTGTCGCTGGCCGTGGCCATGGTGCATGAGCCGGAGCTGTTGATCCTGGACGAGCCCACCTCGGGCGTGGACCCGATTGCGCGCGACAACTTCTGGCGGCTGATGGTGGAGCTGGCGCGGCGCGACAAGGTGACCATCTTCATCTCCACCCACTTCATGAACGAGGCCGAGCGCTGTGACCGCATCTCGCTCATGCACGCGGGCCGGGTGCTGGCCAGCGCGGCCCCGGCCGACATCGTGGCCCAGCGCGGTGCTGCCACGCTGGAAGAGGCCTTCATCGGCCACCTGGTGGATGCCGGCGGCGGCTCGGCGGGGCCGGCACCGGCAGAGCCCGCGCCGGCGGTGCCGGTGGACGCAGCCCGGGCGCGCCCGACCTGGGGGCTGCGCCTGCGCCAGAGCCTGGCGCGCATCCACAGCACCCAGTGGCGCGAGGCGCTGGAGCTGCGGCGCGACCCGGTGCGCGGCGCGCTGGCGCTGCTGGGCTCGCTGATCCTGATGTTCGTGATGGGCTACGGCATCAGCATGGATGTGGAGAAGCTGCGCTTTGCGGTGCTGGACCGCGACGATTCGGCGGCCAGCCGCGCCTACACGCTGAACCTGGCGGGCTCGCGCTACTTTGTGGAGCGCCCGCCCATCACCAGCTACGCGGAGCTGGACCAGCGCATGCGCTCGGGCGAACTCTCGCTGGCGCTGGAGATCCCGCCCGGCTTTGCGCGCGACCTGGAGCGCGGCCAGTCCGTGCAGATCGGCGCCTGGGTGGACGGCGCCATGCCCCAGCGCGCCGAGACGGCCATGGGCTACGCGCTGGGCATGCACCAGGACTGGCTGGCGCAGGCCCTCCAGAGCCGCACCGGCGTGGCGCCCCAAAGCCTGGTGGCGGTGGAAACCCGCTACCGCTACAACCCCGATGTGCGCAGCCTGCCGGCCATGGTGCCCGCCGTGATCCCGCTGCTGCTGCTCATGCTGCCCGCCATGCTCACGGCGCTGGCCGTGGTGCGCGAGAAGGAGCTGGGCTCCATCATCAACCTGTACGTCACGCCCACCACGCGCACCGAGTTCATGCTGGGCAAGCAGATGCCTTACGTGCTGCTGGCGCTGTTCAACTTCGTGCTCATGTGCCTGGCCGCCGTGACGGTGTTTGGCGTGCCCATGACGGGCAGCTTTGGCGCACTGGCGCTGGCGGCGCTGGTGTTCAGCCTGTGCTCCACGGGCATGGGGCTGCTGGCGTCCACCGTCACGCGCAGCCAGATTGCGGCCATGTTCTTTGCCATGGTGGGCACGCTCATCCCGGCCGTGCAGTTTGCAGGCCTGATCAACCCCGTCTCGGCCATGACGGGCTTTGCCCGCTGGGTGGGCGAGGTGTACCCGGCCAGCCACATGTTCACCATCAGCCGAGGCGTGTTCAACAAGGCACTCACGCTGCAAGACCTGCGGGGCGAGTTCTGGCCCATGCTGGTGGCGGCACCGGTGATCATTGGTGCGGCGATCTTGCTGCTGCGCAAGCAGGAGTCTTGACATGGCACTGCGTGGCCGGTGGGCCAACATTTTCAGGCTGGGTATCAAGGAGTTGTGGAGCCTGTGGCGCGACCCGGCCATGCTGTTCCTCATCGTCTACACCACCACGCTGGCGGTGTATTCCGCCGGCAAGGCACAGCCCGAGACGCTGTACCACGTGCCCATCGCCATCGTGGACGAGGACGGCTCGGCGCTGTCGCAGCGCATTGCCAGCGCCTTCTACCCGCCGCAGTTCACCCGCCCGGCCATGATCGGCCAGCGCGAGGTGGACCCGGGCCTGGACGCCGGCCGTTTCACGCTGGTGCTGCACATCCCTGCGCACTTTCAGCGCGACGTGCTGGCGGGCAGGGCGCCGCAGGCACAGCTCAACGTGGACGCGACGCGCATGGGGCAGGCTTTTACGGCCAACGGCGCGGTGCAGCAGATCGTGCAGCTGGAGGCGGCGGAATTCGTGCAGCGCGACCGCAGCGTGCCCACCCAGCCGGTGGAGCTGGCGGTGCGGGCGCGCTTTAACCCGGCGCTGACCCCGGCGTGGTTTGGCTCGCTCATGGAGCTGATCAACATCGTGACCATGCTGTCCATCATCCTGACCGGCGCCGCGCTGATCCGCGAGCGCGAGCACGGCACGGTGGAGCACCTGCTGGTCATGCCCGTCACGCCCGGCGAAATCATGCTGGCCAAGGTCTGGGCCATGGCCCTGGTGGTGCTGGCGGCCACGTGGGTGTCGCTCACCGTGGTGATCCGCGGCGCCATCGGCGTGCCCATCGAAGGCTCGGTGCCCTTGTTCCTGCTGGGCACCACGCTGCACCTGTTTGCCACCACGTCCATGGGCATCTTCATGGCCACGGTGGCGCGCAGCATGCCGCAGTTCGGGCTGCTGATGGTGCTGACCATGATGCCGCTGCAGATGCTGTCCGGTGGCGTGACCCCGCGCGAGAGCATGCCCCTGTGGGTGCAGTACGTGATGGCACTGGCGCCCACCACGCACTTCACTGAGCTGTCGCAGGCCATCCTGTACCGGGGCGCGGGGCTGTCGGTGGTGTGGCCGTCGCTGGTGTGGCTGCTGGGGATTGGCAGCGTGCTGTTCATGCTGGCGCTGGCGCGCTTTCGCAAGACCATCGCACGGATGGCGTGAGCTGGTTTGCTCTGTTTTTTATAGCTGCCCGCGCTTGTGCAGTAAGCGCTGGAGCCCAATTTTCCAATGATTCGTAGGTCGGGTTAGCGCAGCGTAACCCGACAAGCAGCTGGCGATGCGGAGGACGTCGGGTTACGCCCTGCGGGCTAACCCGACCTACGGGGCAGCGCTTTCTGCGGTCGGTGCAGATTCGTAGGCCGGGTTAGCGCAGCGTAACCCGACAAGCAGCTGGCGATGTGCAGGCGTCGGGTTACGCCCTGCGGGCTAACCCGACCTACGGGCCAGCGCTTTCTGCGGTCGGTGCAGATTCGTAGGTCGGGTTAGCGCAGCGTAACCCGACGTGTTGTACCGCGAAAGATGCCGGGTTACGCCCCTGCGGGCTAACCCGACTTACGGGGCTGTGGTTGGGTGCAGCCGGCTACAAAAAGCTCACACTCCCTGGCCGCCCGGGCAGGCGCAGCTCCGCCGTGGGCGCGGGCTGGCCGGCCACGCGCTGGCCGCGCCGCCACACGCCCAGGCGCGCCGCGCGCAGCCGGATGGCGTCCACCGGATTGCGGGCGTGCAGCAGCACAAAGTCGGCATGGCAGCCCGGGGCAATGCCGTAGCCTTCCAGCCCCAGCAGGCGCGCGGGGTTCGCCGTCACCGCGTCAAAGCACTGGCGCATGGCGGCTTGGCTGGTCATCTGGCCTACGTGCAGCCCCATGTGCGCGGCCTCCAGCATGTCTGCACTGCCGCCGCTGTACCAGGGGTCCAGCACGCAGTCGTGGCCAAACGCCACCGTCAGGCCCGCGGCCATCAGCTCGGGCACGCGGGTCATGCCGCGGCGCTTGGGGTAGGTGTCGTGGCGGCCTTGCAGCGTGATGTTGATGAGCGGGTTGGCCACCACGCCCAGGTCGGCCTCGCGCATCAGGGGGATGAGCTTGCTTACGTAGTAGTTGTCCATGCTGTGCATGGAGGTGAGGTGCGAGCCCGTCACGCGGCCGTGCAGGCCTAGGCGCTGGGTTTCGTATGCCAGGGTCTCGACATGGCGCGAGTGCGGGTCGTCGCTCTCGTCGCAGTGCATGTCCACGCGTTTGCCGCGTTCGGCGGCCAGCTCGCACAGGAGCTTCACGCTCTCGGTGCCGTCGGCGTACGTGCGCTCGAAGTGGGGAATGCCGCCCACCACGTCCACGCCCAGGTCCAGGGCGCGTTTCAGGTTGGCCAGCCCGCCCGGGCTGCGCAGCACGCCGTCTTGCGGAAAGGCCACCAGCTGCAGGTCCAGGTAGGGTGCGACGCGCTGCTTCACCTCCAGCAGTGCCTGCACGGGCAGCAGGCTGCCGTGGCTGGTGTCCACGTGGCTGCGCACCGCCAGCAGGCCCCGCGCCACGGCGATGTCGCAGTACTGCAGCGCGCGCTGCACGATGGCCTCGTGCGTCAGCGTGGGCTTGAGCTCGCCCCACAGCGCAATGCCTTCCAGCAGCGTGCCGCTCTCGTTCACGCGCGGCTGGCCGTAGCTCAGGGTCGAATCCATGTGGAAATGCGCGTCCACGAACGGCGGGCTCACCAGCAGGCCGTCCGCGTCCACCGTCTCGTGCGCAGGGGCCTGCAGGCCCTCGGTCACTTCGGTGATGCGGCCCGCTTGCACGGCGATGGACATGTTCTGGCGCCCGTCGGGCAGCGTGGCGTGGGTGATGAGCAGGTCGAGCATGGGGTGGGAGTGTAGAGAGTCGGCGGGCCGCGCGGGCGCGGCACACTACGCAGTCTTATGCAGAAAGGTTCAACCGATGAATGTGCACGAAAAGCTGAACTACGTGGAGTTTGCGGCGCGCGATCTGCCCGCCACCAAGGCGTTTTTTGAGAAAGCGTTTGCCTGGGCCTTTGTGGACTACGGCCCGGCATACACGGCATTCTCGGGCCAGGGGCTGGACGGTGGCTTCTTTCAGGCCAGCCTGTGTTCCACGCAGGCCGCGGGCGGCGCCTTGCTGGTGTTCTACAGCGCAGACCTCGAAGCCACCCTGGCCAAGGTGGAGCAGGCCGGTGGGTGCATCACGAAGCCGGTATTTGACTTTCCAGGCGGGCGGCGCTTTCACTTCACCGAGCCCAGTGGCAACGAGTTTGCGGTGTGGTCGGACCAGAAGGGGTGAGGCAATCGGGCGTGGCGGGTTCGTTCGCACCGCGTCACCGCTCCCCTTTGCGATAGGGCTTCATCAGCGCCTGCGGATACGCCGCCTTGCGCGCCACCAGCACCAGCGCCAGGATGGACAGCAGGTAGGGCAGCATCAAATACACCTGGTACGGCAGCCACGCGTCGCCCGCCTGCTGCAGGCGCAGCTGCAGCGCATCGAAAAAGGCGAAGAGCAGGGCGCCCAGCAGTGCCTTGCCCGGCCGCCATGAGGCAAACACCACCAGCGCCACGCAGATCCAGCCGCGGCCGTTGATCATGTTGAAGAAGAACGCGTTGAAGG
The DNA here is from genome assembly GCF_021287135.1 of Acidovorax sp. Lineage (GTDB taxonomy): Bacteria > Pseudomonadota > Gammaproteobacteria > Burkholderiales > Burkholderiaceae_C > Acidovorax. The sequence goes on along the minus strand of NZ_JAJTBB010000031.1, from coordinate 63,282 downwards.
CCGACAGCGTGAGGAACGACCCCGCCACGCCCATCACCGCCGACCCTGCCACGATGGCGCCCGTGCGCGTGGCCGCCACCGAGATGCCCTGGCCCTCCGCGGCCTGCGGGTTCTCGCCCACCATGCGCACGGCCAGGCCCAGCGGGGTTCGCATCAGCACCCAGGCCAAGAGCGGCACCAGCAGCAGCGCCAGCAGCGTGAGCGGCGTCTGTGCGGACAGGATGGGAATGCCCAGCCATTCCATGGGCGCAAAGGGCTCGATGGTGGGCGGCGTGTTCACCTTGGGGAAGCTCACGCGGTAGCCGTAATAGCTGAGCGCCGTGGCCAGCAGCGTGATGCCCAGCCCCGACACGTGCTGCGACAGCGCCAGGCCCACGGTGAGCCAAGCGTGCAATAGGCCAAAGGCAGCGCCCGTGAGCGCCGCCACCAGCACCCCCGTCCACAGCCCATGGCCGGCATACACCGTGAGCCAGCCGGTGAAGGCCCCGGCCACCATGATCCCTTCAATGCCCAGGTTGAGCACGCCTGCGCGCTCACACAGCAGCACCCCCAGCGTGCCCAGGATGAGCGGGGTGGCCACGCGCAGCGTGGCAATCCAGAACGCGGGGTTGGCGAGGATGTCGAGCAGTTCGGTCATGCGGCTGCTCCGTGGAGTTTTGCTTCTATTTCGATAGCTGCTAGCGCTTTATTCACTAGCGCTAAAGGCCGATTTGGCTTGAAATTATGGTGTGCACGGCTTGTCATGGCTGCCTCACTTCCAGCGCACGCGGTATTGGGTGAGCAGCCCGGCCACCAGCACCGCAATCAGCGATGTCGCCACGATCACATCCGCGATGTAGGTGGGCACGCCCACCGCACGGCTCATGCTGTCGGCCCCCACCAGCACGCCCGCCACAAAGGTGCCCGCCGCGATCACGCCCAGCGGGTGCAGCCCGGCCAGCATGGCGATCACGATGCCGCTGTAGCCGTAGCCGGGCGACATGTCGAGCGTCACATAGCTGGTGCGGCCCGCCACCTCAATGGCGCCGGCCAGCCCGGCCAGCCCGCCGGAGAGCAGGGCCACCAGCACCACCGTGCGGGTGATGGGCACGCCCGCAAAGGCCGCCGCCCGCGCATTGGCGCCGGCGGCGCGGATGTCAAAGCCCGGCACCGTGCGCGCCAGCAGCGCCCACAGCATCACCGCCAGCGACACGGCCCACAGCAGGCCCGTGTGCAGCCGCGTCTGCGGCACCAGCTTGGAGAGTTCCAGGTCGCCCTGCAGCGCCACACTCTGCGGCCAGCCCATGGAGAGCGGGTCTTTCATCGGCCCGTCGAGCAGGGCCGAAACGAGCAGCAGCATGATGAAGTTGAGCAGCAGCGTGGTGACCACCTCGTCCACCCCCAGCCGCGCCTTCATCAGCGCCGGGCCCAGCAGCAGCGCGGCGCCCGCCAGTGCGGCCGCCAGCATCATCAGCGGAAAGAGCACATACGGCGACCATTCCAGCCCCGTGCCCCCATGCATGCCGCCCACGGCCACGGCGGCCAGCGCCCCGGCGTAGAGCTGCCCCTCGGCCCCGATGTTGAACAGCCGCGCGCGGAAGGCCACGGCGGCCGCCAGCCCGGTCAGGATCAGCGGCGTGGCGCGGGTGAGGGTTTCGGTCAGCGCAAACACCGAGCCAAAGGCGCCTTGCAGCAGCAGTGCATAGGTCTGCCCCACGGGCGCGCCAGCCCACAGCACCAGCAGGGCGCTGATGAGCAACGTGAAGGCCACAGCCCCCACCGGCGCCAGCACGTAGGCGGCGGGGGAGGTGTGGTTGCGTTTTTCGAGTCTCATGAAGGATCGTTGTTGTTGTGTGGCTTCTCTAAATCCGTTCACGCTGAGCTTGTCGAAGCGCCGCGCAAGGCTTCGACACGCTCAGCCCGAACAGTTGGGGGAGACGGCGGTCCATGGCTCACTCATGAACAGCGCCCGCCATCGCCAGGCCGATGGCTTCGCGCGTCCAGTCTTCAGCGCGTCGCGCCTCGCTCAGTTGCCCGTCGTGCATCACTGCCACGCGGTCGCCCAGCGCCAGCACTTCGTCCAGGTCGTCGGAGATCAGCAGCACGGCGGCTCCAGCATCGCGTGCATTGATGAGCTGCTGCTGCACAAACATCACCGCGCCAATGTCCAGGCCCCAGGTGGGTTGGTGCGCGATGATGAGCTGCGGAGGTGCAGCGTGCGCGCCATCGGCATCCTGCGGCGGCATCAGCGCCCGCCCCAGGATGAGCTTTTGCATGTTGCCGCCCGACAGCGATCGCGCCGGCGCATCGGCCCCGCCGCCGCGCACGTCAAAGGTCTCGGCCACGCGCTGCGCATGCTGGCGGGCGGCGCGGCGCTTGACCCAGAAGGCGCGGAACCACGGGTGCGCAAACCAGGGGCCGCGCAGGCGCTCGGACACCGCGTTCTCCCACACAGGCAGGTCGCCCACCACGCCCACGGCGTGGCGGTCTTCGGGGATGCGGGCCACGCCCTGGCCCACCAGCCAGGCAGGGCGGGGCTGCAGGGGGGCGCCCCGCAACGTGACCTCACCCGCGGTGGCTGGGCGTGTGCCGCACAGCAGGTCGGCCAGCGCCACCTGGCCGTTGCCGCTGACGCCCGCGATCGCCACGATCTCGCCGGCGCGCAGGGTGAGGGAGACGTCGTGCAGCCGATCGCGCCCCGTGGGCGCGGTGCTCACGTGGCTGAGCGTGCAGACGGGCTCGCCCACGTTCTGCGCGGGGCGGCGCTCGGCGGCTTCGATGGCGTGGCCCACCATCCACTGCGCGAGCTGCCCTTGCGTGGCGCCCTGCGCGGGCGCCTCGGCCACCAGCTTGCCCTGGCGCAGCACGGCCACGCGGTGCGATACGCGCAGCACCTCGCCCAGCTTGTGGCTGATGAAGATGATGGACAGGCCCTGCGCCACCATCTGCGCCAGGGTGCCGAACAGCGCCTCGCTCTCCTGCGGGGTGAGCACGGCGGTGGGTTCGTCCAGGATGAGGATGCGGGCGCCCCGGTAGAGCGCTTTCAGGATTTCCACGCGCTGGCGCTCGCCCACCGACAGGCTGCCGACCTTCGCATCGGGGCTGACGGGCAGGCCGAACTGCTGCGACACGGCCAGCAGCCTGGCGCGTGCCTCGCCGCGGCGCGAGAAGGGCTGCCACAGCGGCTCGCTGCCCAGCAGCACGTTGTCCAGCACCGTCAGGTTGTCGGCCAGCGTGAAGTGCTGGTGCACCATGCCAATGCCCGCCGCCAGCGCCGCACGCGGCTGGCCGGGCGGCAGGGGCTGGCCGAAGACCTCGATGCTGCCTTCGTCGGCCACGTAGTGCCCGAACAGGATGGACATCAGCGTGGACTTGCCCGCGCCGTTCTCACCCAGCAGGGCCAGCACCTCGCCACGGGCCAGGGTCAGGCTGATGTGGTCGTTGGCGACGAGCTTGCCGAAGCGTTTGGTGATGCCCGACAGGCGCAGTACGTTGGACATATCAGCGGTCCATCAGCCGCGCACTGCCGACCATCGGCTGTCACTCCCTCTCCCCTCGCGGGAGAGGGCGGAGGAGAGGGGGCTCTGCACTAAGGTCAGGCACTGCGCTGGTTTCCACGCACCCCCTCTCCCCAACCTCTCCCCCGCGAGGGGGGAGGGGCTATGGGGGCGTAGCGCACTCCTCGCTGTCTGCAGTGGCCCAGCACTCCCTCTCCCCTCGCGGGAGAGGGTGGGGGAGAGGGGGCTCTGCACTAAGGTCAGGCACTGCGCTGGTTTCCACGCACCCCCTCTCCCCAACCCCTCCCCCGCGAGGGGGGAGGGGGTCGTTGCGCACGTCCAAGTCCGTTGCGGCGTCATCACGCTCATTTCCACGCGGCCAGGAACGCCCGCAGCACCTTGGCCGAATTGGCCGCAGCCAGCCCCATGAAGGTGCCCATTTCGTTCTCTCCCTCGCCGCCGCCCGCCAGGTCGCTCAGCGAGCGGAACGCGATGTACGGCACGCCGTTGCTGTGCGCCACCATGGCGGTGGCGGCGGTTTCCATGTCGAGCACGTTGGCCTCGAAGGTCTTGAACGCGTATTCGCGGAAGGCCTTGTTGTCCACAAAGGCCTGGCCCGACACGCCGTTGCCGCCCACCACCAGCTGCGGGCGCTGCTTCAGGCAGGTGGCGGCCAAGCAGTGCTCCAGGCCCACGTTCTGCAGGCTGCGGGCGGTGGCCAGCATCTTGGGGTCGGCCTCGAACCAGAATTTCTTGGTGAGCTGCGGCTGGGCGGCCGAGCGCACCTCCACCGGGCGCGGGTGCATCATGCCGAAGGCGGGCAGGGTCAGCTCGCTTTTCATCCACGCGGGGGCGCTGTACTGGCCGGGCTGGTCCTCGCGCGCCATCAGCCATTCCAGGTACTGGCCCCACTGGGCGGGCACCGTCACGTCCCCAATGTGCAGGCCGGGGTTCACGCCGCCCGCGATGCCGCTGAAGACCACGTGGCTGACATTGAAGCGGTCCAGCACCAGCTGCGTGTTCATGGCCGCGTTGGTCATGCTGATGCCCGAGAGGAAGACCACCACGGGCTTGCCCTCCAGCGTGCCGGTGGTGAACTCCACGCCGTTGATGTTGTGCCTGGCGGGCTGCTGAACCTGGGGCAGCAGCACGGTCAGCTCGGGCGCGAAGGCGGAGATGACGGCGATGCGGGGTGTGTCGTCCAGCCGCACGGCCGTCTTGCCAGGCGCGGTGGCGGCGCAGCCTGCGACCACGGCAGCCAGGGCCAGAGCGCCCATAAGACGTGAACAGCGGGTCGCCAGCGAGGCTTTTGCAGCGGTGAGTGAGGTCATGGGGGCCGTGTCAGCGGTTCATTCCGGTGGGCGTCCAGCAAACAGGCCACTGCGTTGAGGGGGTGGCCTGTTCACGCAATAGAAATGGCAAGCGGGCAGGGCGCCCGCCGCACGCTGTGCTTACTTGGCCGTGGACTTGGGCTGGCTGTCGTCCACCTTGACGGTGAACTTGCCGGCCAGGATGTCGGCTTCCTTGGCCTTGACCTTGGCCACGATGTCGGCCGGCACCTTCTTCTCGAACGTGCCCAGCGGCGCCAGTTCGGAGCCCTTGTGCTTCATCATCGAATACGGGCCGTAGTCCTCGGCGGTGAACTTGCCCTCCTTGACCAGCTTGAGCGCGCGGTCGATGCTGGGCTCCATGTGCCACAGGGCCGATGCCACCACGGTGTCGGGGTACTGCTCCTGCGTGTTGATCACGTTGCCGATGGCGAGCTTGCCTTTCTCCTTGGCGGCGTCGCTCACGCCAAAGCGCTCGGCGTAGAGCACGTCGGCGCCCTTGTCGATCATGGCGAAGGTGGCTTCCTTGGCCTTGGGCGGGTCGAACCAGCTGTTGATGAAGGTGATGGTGAACTCCACCTTGGGGTTCGTCTCCTTGGCGCCCGCCATGAAGGCGTGCATCAGGCGGTTGACCTCGGGGATGGGGAAGCCGCCCACCATGCCGATCTTGTTCGTCTTGGTCATGCCGCCCGCGACCATGCCGCTCAGGTAGGCGGGCTCCTGGATGTAGTTGTCAAACACGCTGAAGTTGGGCGCCTGCGGCTTGCCCGACGAGCCGAGCAGGAAGGAAGTCTTGGGGAAATCCTTGGCCACCTTGCGGGCCGCGGCTTCCACGGCAAAGGCCTCGCCCAGGATCAGCTGGTTGCCGCCGGTGGCGTACTCGCGCATCACGCGTTCGTAGTCGGCATTGCTCACGTTTTCGCTGGCCTTGTATTCGATCTCGCCGCGCGCTTCGGCGGCCTTGAGGGCCTTGTGGATGCGGCTGACCCACTGCTGCTCGAACGGCACCGTGTACACCGCCGCCACCTTGAGCTTGGACTGCGCCGACGCCAGCGAGGGGGCCAGCCCCAGTGCGGCAGAAAGGGCCATGGAGGTGCAGAGCAAGCGTCCGGTGAAGATGCGGCGGGTGGTCATGGTGGGGGTCCTTCGGTCAAGCAAACAAAAACGGAAAAATGATTTGCACGTTCAAGCAAGGAGTGCGCCAGGGTGCGGGCAGAACGGGGTGGTGCCCTGGCAGGCCAGTCTGCCAGAGGAAAGCCACCAAGTGGTAAAAAAGTGGCGCCCACAAGGTCCGGGCAAGAAAAAGCCACCTCAGGCGGCAGGCCGCCGGGGTGGCTGTCAGGGGCGCTGGAGCGCATGCGCCTATTTGGTGCCAAAGATCCGATCGCCCGCGTCGCCCAGGCCCGGCAGGATGTAGCCGTGGTCGTTCAGCTCGCGGTCGATAGCGGCGGTGAAGATGGGCACGTCGGGGTGCGCCTTTTGCAGCGTGGCGATGCCCTCGGGCGCGGCCAGCAGGCAGACGAACTTGATGGAGCGGGGGTTGAGCTTTTTCAGCCGGTCCACGCAGGCGGCGGCCGAGTTGCCGGTGGCGAGCATGGGGTCCACCACGATGATGTCGCGCTCGTCCATCTCGGAAGGCATCTTGAAGTAATACTCCACCGGCTGCAGCGTGGCCGGGTCGCGGTACAGGCCGATGTGGCCCACGCGGGCGCCGGGCACCACGTTGAGCATGCCGTCCAGGAAGCCGTTGCCCGCCCGCAGGATGGAGACCAGCACCAGCTTCTTGCCATCGATCATCTTGCCGGTCATGGTCTCCAGCGGGGTTTCGATCTGCACGTCCTGCAGCGGCATGTCGCGCGTGACTTCATAGGCCATCAGCGTGGACAGCTCGCCCAACAGGCGGCGAAAGCTGTTGGTGCTGGCGTCCTTTTTGCGCATCAGCGTGAGCTTGTGCTGGACGAGGGGGTGGGTGATGACGGTGACGTTGCTCATGGGGGGGCCTGGAAATGCAGGCACAGCGCGCGAGGGGAAGGCTCGGGCTGCACCAGACGGTAAAACTTTGAATGGGGGCTAGTCTGCCAGAAAGCGCGCGTAGCGCGACAGGTCTACGTTGCCGCCGCTGATCATGATGCCCACGCGGGCGCCGCGCACGTCCACGGTGCCGTGCCGGGCGCCGGCAAACGCCAATGCGCCGGTGGGCTCGACCACGATCTTCATGCGCTCGGCAAAGAAGCGCAGCGCCTCGACCAGCGCTTCATCGGTGGCGGTGACCATGTCGTCGGCCAGGCGCTGGATGATGGGAAACGTGAGGTCGCCCAGCGCCTGCGTTTGCGCGCCGTCGGCAATGGTGTGCGGCGTGGGAATGCGCACCACATGGCCGGCGCGCACCGACTGCTGCCCGTCGTTACCCGCGGCGGGCTCCACGCCCACCACGCGGCATTGGGGCGCGCGCGCCTCGGCGGCCAGCAGGCTGCCGGCCAGCAGGCCGCCGCCGCCCACGCAGACGAAGAGGTAGTCGAGGTCGGGAACGTCTTCAAAGAACTCCAGGGCCGAGGTGCCCTGGCCCGCGATGACGTGCGGGTGGTCAAACGGCGGCACCAGCGTCATGCCGCGCTCCAGTGCCAGGCGGCGGCTGATGGCCTCGCGGTCTTCGGTGTAGCGGTTGTAAGTGACCACCTGGGCGCCGTACTCGCGCGTGGCGGCCATCTTGGAGGCGGGAGCGTCCTCGGGCATGACGATCAGGGCGGGCATGTCCAGCAGCCGCGCCGACAGGGCAATGGCCTGCGCATGGTTGCCGGCCGAAAACGCCAGCACGCCGCGTTCGCGCTGCTCGTCGGTGAACTGGGCCAGCGCATTGAAGGCGCCGCGGAATTTGAAGGCGCCGGTGCGCTGCAGGTTCTCGCACTTGAAGAACAGCTGCGCGCCCAGCATTTCGTCGGCACTGGTGGATCGCAGCACGGGCGTGCGGTGCGCCATGCCGTGCAGGCGATGGGCGGCGGCGGCCACATCGTCGAAGGTGGGCGGGGTGAGGCTGGGCAGGGTCATGGCGGCGTCCTCTGGAATGGCTGAAGCGGAGCGGCGGTGTGCCCCGGTGCGCCACATGATAGCCCGCCAGCATGCCTTTTTGAGCAAAAAGGGCCGCCAGCGCTTACGGAGAAAGCGCGGGCAGCTATGAATTTTGATGGTGAGGGGGTCTCCAAGGGCTCGGGGCTTCCTCTGCGCCCCGGCTTCGACAGGCTCAGCCCGAACGGGCGGCGGGGGGGCGGGGCGTGTGGCCTCGGCAGGCGCCCCGCCTGAACGGCCCGGGGTCCCTCGCGTGTCAGCCCAGGTCGCTGAACCGCTGCAGCGCGGGCAGGTCGGGGAAGTCGCCTGCGCGCTTTTGCTTCATGGCCGTGACGGATTCCATCACGTGCCGGTTGCTCCAGATGGCGCCTTGCAGCCAGCCCATCTGGCGCAGGCTGTCTTCCACGCTGTGGTCGCGGGCGTAGTTCACGGCCTGCTTGGTGCCCCAGATGGCCACGGGCGGCTTGGATGCGATCTCTTTGGCGCACTGCAGCGCGGCGGCGACGCAGGCTTCCTGCGTGTCGAACACCGCGTTGACCAGGCCGTGCTCCCGGGCCTTGTCCGCGCCCAGGCGCCGGCCGGTGTAGGCCAGCTCCTTGACCACGCCCAGAGGGATGAGCTTGGGCAGGCGCTGCAGCGTGCCCACGTCGGCCACCATGCCGATGTTGATCTCCTGGATGCAGAAGAAGGCATCCGCCGTGGCGTAGCGCACGCAGGCGGTGGTCACCAGGTCCACCGCGCCGCCAATGCAGCCGCCGTGGATGGCCATGATGACGGGAATGCGCAGGCTTTCAACGCGGGTGAAGGTGGCCTGCATGTCGGTCAGCAGGTCGAAGATGGCGGCGCGGCCTTCGGGGCTGCGGTCGTCCAGCGTGATGGCACCGCCAAAGGTCTCCAGCGCCATGCCCGCGCTGAAATGCTTGCCCGTGCTGCTCACCACCAGCGCGCGGGCAGCGCCCGTGGTGTTCAGGTGGGCCAGCACCTGGTCCAGCTCGCGCCAGAACGTGGGGTGCATGGTGTTCATGGCCTCGGGCTTGTTCAGCACCAGATGGGCCACGTGGTCGGTGATGCTGAGGGAAAAGCAGGTGAGAGAGTTCATGGCCGCCACTGTAGACGGGCCTGCCCGGGCCACGTCGTCGCCTGGGTGACTTGGGGTGTTTTTGGCCTGTAGCGCTTGTCTGGCAAGCGCTGGAAGCTATAAAAATGAGAGTACGTTGCGGCCTGGGCGGGTGCTCAGTCGCCTCCGCCGCCGCCGCAGCCGCCGCCATCTCCCCCTCCATCACCGCCGCCGTCGCTGCCCCCGTCGGCACTTTCGGCGCCGCCAAAGTCGCCGGCGTCACCGCCGTAGCTGGCGTCGGAAAAGCTGGTGCCGCAGTAGGTGTCGCCGCCGCTGCCGCCCGCGTCGCTCTTGCGGGCGATGTCGGTGCAGTCCGGCACGTAGGTGAAGCCGCCGGGGATGGCGAACTTGCCGTCCAGCGCAAACAGCAGCGGCAGGCGGCTGGGGGCGCGCGGATCGATGGATTCCTCCTTGCACGTCCAGTACCAGCAGCGGCGCAGCCCGTCGTTGTGGCGGCTGCGCGCGCCCAGGGTTTCGGCCGGCGTGTGGTGCAGGAAGAAGCCCAGCGCCTGCTCGCACCAGCTTTGATAGGCCTGGGTGTGCAGGATGAATTCGTGCCACAGCGCGTCCACCGCCCGCGAGGGCATGGCGACAAAAGCCTTGTTGCTGCGCAGGCAGGCCAGGAAGAACTGCCGCAGGCCGCGCTCCACCAGGTCGCAGTCGCGCGGGCTCAGGTGGGGGTACGTTTCGCGCAGCTTGCGCTGCAGAAAGCGGGGCAGGGGCGCCTCGCGGATGAAGCGCTGGCGCACTGCGCTGGTCCACTGGGTCGTGAGGGCCACCCCGATGACCGTGGCGATGAAATAAAACGCCCACACGCCCCGCACGCGCCAGGCGCCAGCCAGTGCGCCGCAGAGGGCGATGGTCCATGCAGCAATCGCCAGCAGCATCGCTTGGCTGCCCACGCGCAGCATGGCGCGCTGGAGTCCTGTCATCGCGGTTCCCTCCTTGTCTTTTTTTGTTGTGCTGTGCAGGGTCTGCCCTGTGATTGCAGGGCAGGCACGTGACAGATGGGTGACAGGGCTGTTGCGCGCTCGCCACCGCCAGCCGCCGGGGGGCCGGCCTGCGCGGCCGGTCGGCTCAGCGCCGCTTGCTGCCGCCGCCGAAGATGCCCCCCAGCACGCCGCGCAGAATCTCCTTGCCCACGCTGGTGCCCACCGTGCGCACGGCCGACTTGGCCATCGTCTGCACCAGGCCGTCGCGGCGGCCGCCCCGTGGGCCGGTCGTGCCGAACAAGAGGTCGTTGAGAAAGCCGCCCCCCAGGCCGCCGCCTTCGCTGCCCGTCGGGGTGTCGGCACTGCCGCTGGCGGGGGCGGTGGTTGCGTCGGGGGCGGCGGGCGCGGCCTCGGCCCGGCCCCGGAGCTTCTCGTAGGCGGATTCGCGGTCCACCACCTTCTCGTACACGCCGGCCACCAGGGACTGGGCCATCAACGCCTGGCGCTGCTGCGGGGTGATGGGGCCGAGCTGGCTGCCCGGGGGCAGCACGAACACGCGCTCCGTGACGCTGGGCCGGCCCTTGGCGTCCAGGAAGCTCACCAGCGCCTCGCCCACGGCCAGCTCGGTGATGGCCGTTTCAATGTCGAGGCCCGGCTTTTGCCGCATGGTGGTGGCAGTGGCCTTCACGGCCTTCTGGTCGCGGGGGGTGAAGGCGCGCAGCGCGTGCTGCACGCGGTTGCCCAGCTGGGCCAGCACGCTGTCGGGGATATCGAGCGGGTTCTGCGTGACGAAATACACCCCCACGCCCTTGGAGCGCACCAGCCGCACCACCAGCTCGATGCGCTCGACCAGCACCTTGGGCGCCTCGTTGAACAGCAGGTGGGCCTCGTCAAAGAAGAACACCAGCTTGGGCTGGTCCGGGTCGCCGATCTCAGGCAGCTGCTCGAACAGCTCCGACAGCATCCACAGGAGGAAGGTGGCATACAGGCGGGGCGAGTTCATGAGCTTGTCGGCGGCCAGGATGTTCACCACCCCCTTGCCGTCCACCGTCTGCATGAAATCCTGGATGTCGAGCATCGGCTCGCCAAAGAACTTGTCGCCGCCTTGCTGTTCGATCTGCAGCAGCCCGCGCTGGATGGCACCCACGCTGGCCGCGCTGACGTTGCCGTATTCGGTGGTGAACTCCTTGGCGTTGTCACCCACGTAGGTGAGCATGGCGCGCAGGTCCTTCAGGTCCAGCAGCAGCAGGCCGCGGTCGTCGGCAATCTTGAAGACGATGTTGAGCACGCCCAGCTGCGTCTCGTTCAGGCCCAGCATGCGGCCCAGCAGCAGCGGGCCCATGTCGGAAATGGTGGCCCGCACCGGGTGGCCCTGCTCGCCAAACACGTCCCACAGCGTGGTGGGGCAGGCCACGGGCTGGGGCAGGGCCAGGCCCCGCTCCTGCAGCACCGCCGCCAGCTTGTCGCCGATCTTGCCCGGCTGGCTGGCGCCGGTCAGGTCGCCCTTCACGTCGGCCATGAACACCGGCACGCCGATGCGCGAGAATTTTTCGGCCAGCGTCTGCAGCGTCACGGTCTTGCCCGTGCCGGTGGCGCCGGTGATGAGCCCGTGGCGGTTGGCCAGGCCGGGCAGCAGATAGCATTCGGTGGTGTTGTGTTGGGCGATCAGAAGGGGTTCGGCCATGTCGGGTGTCCTTGGAAGGCGGGAGCCAGCTGCCTGCCCGGCGCGCCGTGTGCTGCTGCGGTGTCGAAAAGGGGCCGTTGCGTAACAAATGTTGGCAATCTCGCGCTCTTTGCGCAACATTTGCACGGCATAACAGCGCCCTGGCAGACGCTTGCAGCGCTTGCACAGGCCGGCTCCCTCCCGGTTCGCAGCGCACACGGACCCGCGCCACACCTGCAGCGGCTCCCTGTGTTCGGCAAAAAGTAAAATCTGCGCAGTAGATTAAATCAAGACCAAAGGACTTCCCGTGGCAGGACACAGTAAATGGGCGAACATCCAGCACCGCAAGGGGCGGCAGGATGAGAAACGCGGCAAGATCTGGACCCGCATCATTCGCGAAATCACCGTGGCCGCCCGTGCTGGCGGCGGCGACCTGTCTGCCAACCCCCGCCTGCGCCTGGCGGTGGACAAGGCCAAGGCGGCCAACATGCCCGCCGACCGCATCAAGTACAACATCGACAAGGCCACCGGCAACGCCGAGGGCCTGACGTACGAGGAAATCCGCTACGAGGGCTACGGCATCGGCGGTGCGGCCATCATGATCGACACCATGACCGACAACCGCGTGCGCACCGTGGCCGAAGTGCGCCATGCGTTCAGCAAATACGGCGGCAACATGGGGACCGAGGGCTCGGTGGTTTTCCAGTTCAAGCACTGCGGGCAGCTCATCTTTGCGCCGGGCACCAGCGAGGACAAGGTGATGGAAGTGGCCCTGGAGGCCGGCGCTGACGACGTCATCACCGATGACGACGGCGCCGTCGAAGTGCTGACCAGCCCTGCGGACTTCGAGGCCGTGAAGAACGCCCTGGAGGCCGCGGGCCTCACGCCCGAAGTGGCTGGCGTGACCATGCGCCCCGAGAACACCATCGAGCTGGAAGGCGACGACGCCGCCCGCATGCAAAAGCTGCTGGATGTGCTGGAAGACCTGGACGATACGCAAGAGGTCTATCACAACGCGGCGCTGTGAGAAGCTTCCCCTGAGCGGCTTTGCCGCTTCCCCTCTCTCTCGCTGCGCGGGAGGGGGACGCACCCGGTGGCTTGGCAAAGCCAGTTCCATGGGCGCACGGGTCTGGGCCCCCCGGTATCGGAGGCCGCGGCCGGCGCGCAGCGCAGCAATGGGCTGCTGAATTTTTCCCCAGAACCTCTGGGCCGCAGACTTTGCGGGCAGAGGTTCACCAAAGGTTCCTATGAAAGTACTTGTGATTGGTGGCGGCGGCCGTGAACACGCAATGGCGTGGAAGCTGAGCCAGTCTCCCAAGGCGACCAAGGTGTACGTGGCCCCCGGCAACGGCGGCACGGCGCTGAACCCGAAGCTGGAGAACGTGCCCATCACCGACGTGCAGGCCCTGCGCGCCTGGGCACAGGAGCAGAAGATCGGCCTGACGGTGGTCGGACCGGAAGCGCCCCTGGCGGCCGGCGTGGTGGACGAGTTCCGGGCCCACGGCCTGAAGATCTTCGGCCCCACGCAGGCCGCCGCGCAGCTGGAAAGCTCCAAGGCGTTCAGCAAGGCCTTCATGCGCCGCCACGGCATTCCCACGGCCGACTACGACACCTTCACCGACCCGGCCGCGGCCCACGCCTTCGTGGACCGCCTGGGCGCGCCCATTGTCATCAAGGCCGACGGCCTGGCCGCCGGCAAGGGCGTGGTGGTGGCCATGACGCTGCAGGAAGCCCATGACGCCGTGGACTTCATGCTGGTGGACAACAAATACGGCGTGCAGCACAACGAAGGTGGCGCGCGTGTGGTGATCGAGGCCTTCCTGGAAGGCGAGGAAGCCTCCTTCATCGTGCTGTGCGATGGCAAGAACGTGCTGGCCCTGGCCACCAGCCAGGACCACAAGCGCCTCAAAGACGGCGACCAGGGCCCCAACACCGGCGGCATGGGCGCGTATTCGCCCGCGCCGGTGGTCACGGCCGACGTGCATGCCCGCGCCATGCGCGAGATCATCCTGCCCACCATCCGCGGCATGGAAAAGGACGGCATTCCCTACACCGGCTTCCTGTACGCGGGGCTGATGATCGACGCCAAGGGCCACCCCAAGACGCTCGAATTCAACTGCCGCATGGGCGACCCCGAGACGCAGCCCATCCTGATGCGGCTCAAGAGCGACATGATGGACGTGCTCACGGCCGCCGTGGACGGCAAGCTCGACCAGATGGAACTGCAATGGCACCGCCGCCCCGCGCTGGGCGTGGTGATGGCCGCGCACGGCTACCCGGAGAACCCGCGCAAGGGCGACAAGATCACCGGCCTGCCGCAGGATGCGGACGACGCCGTGGTCTTCCATGCCGGCACGCAGCTGCAGGACGGGGTGGTGAGCGTGACCGGCGGCCGCGTGCTGTGCGTCACGGTGCTGGCCGACAGCGTGAAGCTGGCGCAGCAGCGCGCCTACGACGTGGCGCGGGGCATTCACTTTGACGGCATGCAGTACCGCCACGACATCGGCTTCCGGGCCCTGAAGAACTGATGGCCGGCGCGCAGAGCCTGAACACCGCAGACACGGTGGCCCGCGTGCGCGGCTACCTGCAGGGCCTGCAGGCGCGCATCACCGGCGCGCTGGAAGCCGTGGAAGGCGAGGGCGGCGCCCGTTTCCTGGCCGATGCCTGGAGCAAGGCGCCCGGCGAGCCGCTGCAGGGCGACGGCCTCACCAAGATCCTGGAAAACGGCCGCGTGTTCGAGCGCGCGGGCTGCGGCTTCAGCCACGTGCGCGGCCCGCAGCTGCCGCCCTCGGCCACGCAGCACCGGCCGGAGCTGGCTGGCGCGCCGTTCGAGGCCATGGGGGTGTCGCTGGTTTTCCACCCCCGCAACCCGTATGTGCCCACGGTGCACATGAACGTGCGCATGATCGCGGCCGGCCACCCCGGGCAGGCGCCCACCTGCTGGTTTGGCGGCGGCATGGACCTCACGCCGTACTACGGGTTTGAAGAGGACGCGGTGCACTTCCACCGCACCTGCCGCGACGCGCTCAGCGCCTTCGGCGACGACAAGTACCCGCGCTTCAAGCAGTGGTGCGATGAGTACTTCTTCCTCAAGCACCGCAACGAGCAGCGTGGCGTGGGTGGGGTGTTCTTTGACGACTTTTCGGAACTGGGCTTCGAACAGAGCCTGGCCATGACGCAGTCGGTGGGCGACGCGTTCCTTCCGGCCTACCTGCCCGTGGTGGAAAAGCGCCAGGCCCTGGCCTACGGCGAGCGCGAGCGCAGTTTCCAGCTCTACCGGCGCGGCCGCTATGTGGAGTTCAACCTGGTGTGGGACCGGGGCACACACTTCGGCTTGCAGTCGGGCGGGCGCACCGAGTCCATCCTGCTGTCCATGCCGCCCCTGGCGGCGTGGTCGTACCAGCGCACCGACCCCGCGGATTCGGCCGAGGCCGAGCTGCTGCAGCGCTTTCTGGTGCGCCGCGACTGGCTGGGTACGGGGCCTCAGCCCACGGCCTGATGCCTCCCAAAAGTGCAAAAGCTATAATTTCAATAGCTGTCCGCGCTTTTTACATGGGCGCCAGAGGCTTAAAACACCTGAAATCGCCGCTGGTCCAGCACACGGCACCCGCGCAACACCCCAGGCGCCGCCCTATTGGTTGCGCGCCGGGTTGCGCGCTATATTGATTCCATTCCCTCTTTGACCACCCCCTGATGACCACCTCCACCAAATCGGAAACCGCGGCCAAGAAAGATGTCACCAAGCTCCAGCGCGCCATCGTCGATGGCCTGGAGGATGTCAAGGCGCAAGACATCCAGGTTTTCAACACCGAGCATCTCTCGCCGCTGTTTGAGAGGGTGATCGTGGCATCGGGCACCTCCAACCGCCAGACCAAGGCCCTGGCCGCCAGCGTGCGCGAGGCCGTCAAGGAAGCCGGCTTCAGCAAGCCGCGCGTCGAGGGTGAGGACAACGGCGAATGGATCATCGTGGACTGCGGCCCGGCCGTGGCGCACATCATGCAGCCCGCCATCCGCCAGTACTACCGCCTGGAAGAGCTGTGGGGCGACACCCCTGTGCGCCTGAAGCTGGGCGCCGCCAAGCCCGAAGGTGCGGCCCAGAAGAAGGCCCCGGCCAAGAAGGCTGCCACCGAGCAGGCTGCCGTGCCCGCGCGCAAGCCCGGCAAGCCCAAGGCCGCGGCAGCGGCACCGGCGGCCGAAGCTAAGCCCAAGGCCGCCGCCAAGAAGGCTCCGGCCAAGAAAGCTCCGGCGGGCAAGACGTCCGCCGGCACTGCCGCCGCCCAGAAGCCTGCCGCCAAGAAGGCGCCGGTCAAGACGGTGGTTGTCAAGCCCGCCGCCAAGAAGCCTGCTGCAAAGAAGGCTGCGGCCAAACCGGTCGCCAAACCGGCAGCGAAGGCGGTGTCCAAGCCCGCCGCCAAAAAAGCTCCGGTGCGCGCCAAGAAGGCCTGATCCCGCCTGCTCACCTCAGCCCGCCCGGCGTTGCCGGGCGGGCGTTTTTCTGAACTGAACTCCACAGCGTGCCACTTCCATGAAGCTCCTGATCGTGGCAGTCGGGCTGCGGGTGCCCGACTGGGCCCAGACCGCGTACGACGACTATGCCAAGCGCTTTCCGCCCGAGCTGAAGGTGGAGCTCAAGGCCGTCAAGACCGAGCCGCGCGGCTCCAAGACGCTGGAAACCCTCTATGCCGCCGAGCGCGAGCGCATCGAGGCCGCCATTCCGCGCGGCACCCGGGTGGTGGTGCTGGACGAGCGTGGCACCAACCTCACCACCAAGGCCCTGGCGCAGCGCCTGAAGGACTGGCAGCTGGGCGGTGACGACGTGGCCCTGGTCATCGGCGGGCCGGACGGCCTGGACCCCGCCTTCCGCCAGGCCGCGCACGAACGCATCCGCCTGTCGGACCTGACCCTGCCGCACGCCATGGTGCGCGTGCTGCTGATCGAGCAGCTCTACCGCGCCTGGTCCGTCAACGCGGGCCATCCGTACCACCGCGAATAGGCGCAGCCGCCGCGCCCGCTGCGGTGGATGCTATTTGTTTGATAGCTGCTTGCGCTTGCTGGACAAGCGCTGCAGGTCGATTTGGTTCAAAATTCCACGCCATGCCCGATTTTGTCTACCTTGCCTCGCAAAGTCCCCGCCGCCGCCAGTTGCTGGAGCAGCTGGGCATCGCCCATGTCCTGCTGCTGCCCAATGTGGACGGCGACACCGAAGAGGATGCCGAGGCACTCGAAGCCGTGCTGCCCGGCGAGGCGCGTGCGAGCTACGTGGAGCGCGTGACGGGCCTGAAGCTGGACGCCGCCGTGGCGCGGCGCGCGCGCCGGGGCCTGGCGGACGCGCCCATCCTGTGCTCCGACACCACCGTGGCCCTGGGCCGCACCCTCTATGGCAAGCCCGACGACGCCGCGCATGCCGCCCGCATGCTGGCCGAGCTGGCCGGGCACGAGCACCGCGTGCTCACGGCCGTGGCGCTGCAGGTGGGGGCCAAGCGGTTGTCGGCGCTGTCGGTGTCGCGGGTGCAATTCGCGCCCATGACGGCCGCGCAGATCGATGCCTACGTGGCCACCGGCGAGCCGCTGGGCAAGGCCGGGGCCTATGGCATCCAGGGCCGGGCGGCGGCGTATGTGGAGCACCTGGCGGGCAGTTATTCGGGCATCATGGGGCTTCCCATGTACGAGACAGCGCAGCTGTTGCGTGCCGCCGGCTTCGAAATATGACCCCCCTTGAGCCGCCTGGGGCTCGGCAAAGCCAGTTCCCCGGCGGCCAGGCGGGCGCCCAGGTCGTTCAGAGGCCGCGACCCAAGCGACCGATTCGAGAGACAAAGACACCATGCAACAAGACATCCTGATCAACTGGTCGCCCCAGGAAACCCGCGTGGCCATCGTCGAGCATGGCGCCGTGCAGGAGCTGCACGTGGAGCGCACGCTGGAGCGCGGGCTGGTGGGCAATGTGTACCTGGGCAAGGTGTCGCGCGTGCTGCCGGGCATGCAATCGGCGTTCATCGACATCGGGCTGGAGCGCGCGGCCTTCCTGCATGTGGCCGACGTGTGGCAGCGCCAGGAGGGCGGCGAACCGCCCGCGTTCGCGCGCAAGGGCGAGCCGCTGGTGCCCATCGAGAAGCAGGTGTTCGAAGGCCAGGCGCTGATGGTGCAGGTCATCAAGGACCCGATTGGCACCAAGGGCGCGCGGCTGTCCACGCAGATCAGCATTGCCGGCCGCCTGCTGGTCTTCCTGCCGCAGGACGACCATGTGGGCGTGTCGCAAAAGATTCCGGCCGCCGAGCGCGATGCGCTGCGCGCGCGGCTGCAGGCGCTGGTGGGCGACAAGGCCAGCGGCGGGGGCGGTGGCTTCATCCTGCGCACCAACGGCGAAGACGCCACCGATGCCGAACTGGCCGAGGACATTGCCTACCTGCGCAAGACCTGGGCGCGCATCAAGGAAGCGGCCCTGCGCCAGCCGTCCATGTCGCTGCTGCACCAGGACCTGGACCTGCTGCAGCGCGTGCTGCGCGACTTGGTGGGCGACTACACGCAGACCATCCGCATCGATTCCATGGAGCAGTTCCAGCGCCTGCGCGCCTTCGGCCAGGAATTCATGCCCGCCGCTGTGGGCAAGCTGCAGCACTACAAGGGCGAGCGGCCGATTTTCGACCTGTACTCGATCGACGAGGAGGTGGCCAAGGCGCTGGGCCGGCGCGTGGACCTGAAGTCCGGCGGCTACCTGATCGTGGACCAGACCGAGGCGCTCACCACCGTGGACGTGAACACCGGTGGCTACGTGGGTGCGCGCAACTTCGACGACACCATCTTCAAGACCAACCTGGAGGCCGCGCAGGCCATTGCGCGCCAGCTGCGCCTGCGCAACCTGGGCGGCATCATCATCGTGGACTTCATCGACATGGCCCGCGAGGACCACCAGCAAGCCGTGCTGGCGGAGTTCCGCAAACAGCTCGCGCGCGACCGCGTGAAGACCATGGCGGGCGGCTTCTCGCACCTGGGCCTGGTGGAGATGACGCGCAAGCGCACCCGCGAATCGCTGGCCCACATGCTGTGCGAGCCCTGCGAGGCCTGCCAGGGCAAGGGCAGCGTGAAGACGGCGCGCAGCGTGTGCTACGACATCCTGCGCGAGATCCTGCGCGAAGCCCGCCAGTTCAACCCGCGCGAGTTCCGCGTGGTGGCCTCGCCCCGGGTGGTCGAGCTCTTCCTGGACGAGGAAAGCCAGCACCTGGCCGGGCTCTCGGACTTCATCAAGAAGCCCATTTCCCTGCAGTCCGAAAGCGCCATGGGGCAGGAGCAGTACGACATCGTGCTGCTGTAGGCTCGGCACCGCGGCTCGTCGTGGGCCGGAGGTGCAGGGCGCGCGTCCACGCGGTGCCGTTTGGCAACGGCGTTCGGGTTCCGGCTTGCCGTTTTCCACACACACTCTCTCTCCAAGACTGAACCACCCATGCTCGATATCGCGGCCATCTGCCTTGTTGTCACGGCGCTGCTGTCGTATGTGAACTTCCGGTTCGTGCGCCTGCCGACCACCATCGGGGTCATGGTCATTGCCATGGGCTTGTCGCTGATGCTGGTGGCGTTGAGCGCGGTGGGGTGGGACTACGGGTTGCTGGGGCGCGAGCAGGCGTTTCTGCGCTCGCTGGATTTTTCCGAAGTGCTGATGCAGGGCATGTTGTCGTTTCTGCTGTTCGCGGGGGCTTTGCATGTCGATCTGTCGGCGCTGCGCAAATACCGCTACACGGTGGCTGGGCTCGCGCTGCTGGGCACCACCTTGTCCACCGTGGTGGTGGGCCTGGGCATGTGGTGGGTGCTGCCGTGGCTGGGCGTGCCGCTGCCGCTGCTGTACTGCCTGCTGTTTGGCGCGTTGATTTCGCCCACGGACCCCATCGCGGTGATGGGCATCCTCAAGTCCGCGGGCGCGCCCAAGTCGCTGGAGCTGGTGATTGCGGGCGAATCGTTGTTCAACGACGGGGTGGGCGTGGTGCTGTTCTCGTTGCTGCTGGGCGTGCTGGCCAGCGGTGGGCTGCCGACGGCGGGCGAGGGCGCGGCCTTGCTCGTTCATGAAGCTGGCGGCGGCATCGGGCTGGGGCTGGTGCTGGGCTGGGGCACGGTATGGCTGCTCAAGACCATCGACCAGTACCAGATCGAAGTGCTGTTGACCCTGGCCGCCGTGGTGGGCGGCTATGCCCTGGCGGCGCATTTGCATGTGTCGGGGCCGCTCGCCATGGTGGTGGTGGGCCTGATGGTGGGCAATGGCGGGCGGGCCCGCGCCATGTCGGACACCACGCGCCGCTACGTGGACATGTTCTGGGAGCTGATCGACGAGATCCTCAATGCCGTGCTGTTCGTGCTCATCGGCATGGAGGTGCTGGTGATTTCGTTTTCGCTGCCGCTGGCAGCGGCGGGCGCTGCCGCCGTGGTGGTGGCGCTGGTGGCCCGCTGGCTCACGGTGGGCCTGCCGGTGCGCGCCACGTCGCGCTGGCTCGACTTGGCGCCTGGGGCCGACCGGGTGCTGGTGTGGGGCGGCTTGCGCGGCGGCATCTCGGTCGCCTTGGCGCTGTCGCTGCCCAGCGGACCAGCGCGCGACATGGTCCTTACCCTCACCTATTGCGTGGTGGTGTTCTCGATCCTGGTGCAGGGCCTCAGCATCGGCCGCCTGGTGCGCACGGCGGTGCGCGGCGCTGCAGACACAGGCGCTTCGCACTGAACCGGCCGCCCGCCCGGCGGGCGCCGCGCCGGCGGGCGGCAGCGGTTTCCCGCCGCAGGCCGCCGCTTTTCAGGCCTCGATCTGCAGGGCAGGCCGCGCCTGCACACGCGCCAGCCATGCCTGCACATGCGGGTGGGACGGCACCGGCGCGCCCAGGTACACGCTGTAGCCCATGACCGAGCCCACCACCAGGTCCACCAGCGAATAGTCGTCGCCCAGCATCCAGGGCTGGGCGGCCAGGCGCGCGTCCAGCACGGCCAGCAGTTCGTTCAGCCCGCGCAGGGCGGCCTCGGCATGGACGGGGCTGCGCAACGCCTCCTCGCCCTTGGTGGCGACCTGCAGGCGCACCAGCACGGCCCCGTAGGTCACGTAGGCCCAGGTGCACCACGACAGGGCCTGCAGCGCCGCGGGCGTGCCGGCGGCGGGCCACAGGCCGCGCTCCACGCCGAAGCGGTGGCCCAGCCACAGGTGGATGGCCAGGGCCTCGAACATCGGCGCGCCGTCCACCGTCAGCGTGGGCACCTTGCCGTTGGGGTTCAGGGCCAGGTAGTCGGCCCGGCGCTGCTCGCCGGCCAGGATGTCGATCTTGACGCGCTCATGGGGCACGCCCAGCTCGGCCAGCGCGCAGGCAATGGGGGTGGCGCTGGATTCGGGATACCAGTACAGGACGATGGACATGAAGAACTCCTTGGTGGGTTGACGAAAAATGTGCGGCCACTGTAGGTGTCATTGCGGACAGTTTTCGCCCTCGATGCGCGGTACAGTGCGCGCATGCTGACCTCATCCACCCGCCTGCTGCGCCTGCTGTCGCTGCTGCAAACGCGCAGCCACTGGGCCGGGCAGGACCTGGCCGAGCGCCTGGAGGTCCACCCCCGCACGCTGCGGCGCGATGTGGACCGGCTGCGCCAGCTGGGCTACCCGGTGGAGGCGAGCAGCGGCGTGGCCGGGGGCTATGCCTTCCGGGCGGGGCAGGCGCTGCCGCCGCTGCTGCTGGACGACGGCGAGGCGCTAGCGGTGTCCATTGCGCTGCGCACCGCCACGGCCGGGGCCGTGGGCGGCATTGAAGAGCCCGCCCTGCGCGCCCTGGTCAAGCTGGAGCAGGCCATGCCGGCGCGGCTGCGCCAGCAGGTGGATGCGCTGCGCTCCACCATCCTGCCGCTGGACCGCGCAGGCCCCGTGGTGGAGGCCGCGGTGCTGGCCACGCTGGCATCGGCCTGCCGCGACCAGTTGCGCGCCGAGTTCACCTACGAGGACAGCCAGGGCCGCAGCGCGCAGCGCGTGGTGGAGCCCCAGGGCGTGGTGCACACGGGCCAGCGCTGGTACCTGGTGGCGTGGGACCGGGGCCGGGGCGACTGGCGCACCTTCCGCATTGACCGGATCGTGGGCGAACCCCGGCTGGGCGCGCACTTTGCGCCCCGCGCATCGCCGGACGGGGGCGATTTGAAGGCCTATGTGGCCCGCTCGATCTCCGTGCCGCAGCATGCCGGGCAGGCGCGCGTGGTGCTGAACGCGCCGCATGCGCAGATGGCCCGCCGCATACCGCCCTCGGCCGCCGTGCTCACGCCCCTGGAGAACGGGCAACGCTGCCTGATGGAGTGCGGTGCTGGCGATTCGCTGGTGTACTGGCTGATGGCGCTCGACGTGGAGTTTGAGGTGCTGGGACCCGTGTCGCTGTCAGATCGCTTGCGCGTGGCGGGGGAGCGGGCGTTGCGCTGCGCCACCGCAGTCCGCACCACTGCCGATTCGTTCACGCCTTCTCAGGGCACAAACCGGTAGCCCACCCCGGCCTCGGTCCGCAGGTGCCGGGGCATGGAAGCGTTGTCCTCCACCTTCTTGCGCAGGTTGGCCAGGTGCACACGCACGTAGTGCGTGTCTTCGGCGTGGCCGGGGCCCCACACGGCCTTGAGCAGCTGCTGGTGGGTGATGACGCGGTCCGGCTGCGACGCCAGGTGCGTGAGCAGGCGGTACTCGATGGGTGTCAGGTGCAGCGGCTGGCCCTGGCGCTCCACCGTGCGGCGGACCAGATCCACGGTGATGTCGCCAAACTGGATGACCGGTTGCGGGGCACCATTGCCCGCCAGGGTCTGGCTGCGGCGCAGCTGGGCGCGCACGCGGGCCAGCAGTTCGCCCGCGCCGAAGGGCTTGACGAGGTAGTCGTCTGCGCCAGCGTCCAGCGCCGCGATCTTGCTGGCCTCGGCGCTGCGGGCCGAGAGCACGATGACGGGCATGGCCGACCAGGTGCGCAGCTCGCGGATCAGGTCGACACCGTCGCCGTCGGGCAGGCCCAGGTCCAGCACCACCAGATCCGGGCGGCGGGTGCCGGCCTCGATCAGGCCGCGCTGCAGGGTGGCGGCCTCGTGCACGGTGTGGCCTTCGGTCTCCAGCGTCAGGCGCACAAAGCGGCGGATGTCGGCTTCGTCCTCGACGATGAGGATGTGGGTGGGCAGGTCGGTCATGCGGTCGGGCATCAGGACACTCGGGCGTTCAGGTCTCAGGCGTTTGCAGGGGATGGCGGCACATCATCGCCCAGGTCGGTGGGGGGCGTGCCGCGCGGCAGCAGCACGGTAAAGCGCGCTCCGGCTGGCCGGCCCTGCGGGTCCAGCAGGGTATCGCCGCGGATGCTGCCGCCATGGGCCTGCACGATGGCGCGGCAGATGGCCAGGCCCAGCCCCACGCCGGGCGTGGCGCTTTCGCGCGCGCCGCGCTCGAACTTTTCAAACAGCAGCTCTTCGCGGCCCGAGGGCAGGCCGGGGCCTTCGTCGCTCACGGCCAGGGCCACGGTGTCGCTCCGGGCCTGGGCGGCGATGTGAATGGCGGTGCCCGCGGGCGTGTACTTGGCCGCGTTCTCCAGCAGGTTGACCAGCACCCGCTCCATCAGCACGGCATCGATCTGCAGCAGGGGCAACCCGTCGGGCAGCTGCACGTCCACGCGGTGGGCGGCCAGGGCCGGGGCGCAGGCCGCCAGGGCGCTGCCCACCACTTCCTCCAGCGGCAGCCAGGCCTTGTTGAGCTGCACGGCCCCGGCCTCCAGCCGCGCCATGTCCAGCAGGTTGTTGACCAGGGCGCTCATGCGCCGCGCCGACTGCCCGATGGAGGCCGCCAGCGCCTGCTGCGGCGCGGGCAGCGGCGGCTGCACCAGGGCCAGCGATTCGGCCAGGCCCACCAGCGAGGCCAGCGGCGTGCGCAAATCGTGCGAGATGGCTGACAGCAGCGAGTTGCGCAGGCGCTCGGACTCGATCTGCACGGTGCTCTTTTGCGCCACATCGATGTAGTGGATGCGCTCCAGCGAGATGGCGAGCAGCGAGGCGCAGGTCTGCAGCAGGCGGCGCTGCTCCACCCCCGGCGGCCGGCCGGGCGGCAGCGCCACCACCAGCACGCCGCGGGTGCGCATGGGGGCCTTGAGCGGCAGCACCAGCGTGGGGCTGGAGTGCAGCGTGTCGGTGCCGCGGCCGGCGGGCTCGCCGCGTTCAAAGGCCCATTGGGCCACGGCCATGTCCACCGGGGCACCGCCGCCGGGCAGCGTTTGCAGGCGGTTGTCGTCGCCCGCCACCACCAGCGTGCTGCCGGCGCTGAACTCGCCCGTGATGAAGCGCGCGCCGATCTCCGCCACCTGCTCGGGCAGCAACGCGGCCGAGAGGTCGCGCGCCATGTCGTACAGGCCGCGCACGCGGTGCTCACGGTCGGTGGCGGCCTCGGCCTGCACCTTGAGGCCGGCGGTGAGCTGCCCCACCACCAGGGCCACGACCAGCATCACGGCGAAGGTGACGAGGTACTGCGCATCGCTCACCGCAAACGTGAAATGCGGCGGCACGAAGAAAAAGTCAAAGAACCCCACGCCCAGAAAGGCGGCCAGGATGGCCGGCCCGCGCCCGTACTTGAGGGCCACGCCCACCACCACCAGCAGGAACAGCATGACGATGTTGGTGAGCTCCAGCACGCTGGCCAGCGGCGTGGCCAGCACGGCGGCCACGCAGCAGGCCAGCGCTGCGGCGATGTAGCCGGGCCAGAACGGAGCGCGCGGCGCGGGTGCCGGGGCTTGGCTGCCCGGGCTGCCGGCCTGCGAGGGCACGGCGCCCACCTGGAGCAGGTCCAGGTCGTCGGCGCGCCGGCCGATCTGATCGGCCAGGGTGTCTTGCCAGGGCCAGCGCCGGGCGCCGCGTCCCATCACCACGCGCACCAGGTTGTGCTCGCGCGCATAGCGCACCAGGGCCTGGGCGGGCTGCGGCGCGGGCAGCACGGCGCAGGCGGCCGCGCCCAGCTGCTGCGCCAGCTTCAGGGTGCGCTCCACCTGGGGGAGCAGGCTGGCGGACCGGCCCGCCTGCTCGGGCGTTTCCACATGCACGGCGTGCCAGGGCAGGCCCAGCTGCGCGGCCAGACGGGCGCAGCTGCGCACCACCTTTTCGGCGTTGTCGCCGGGGCCCACGCAGGCCAGCAGGGCTTCACGGTTGGGCCACACGGCCGAGGGCGCGGTGCTGCTGGCGCGGCGGTAGGCGCGCATCTCGCCGTCCACCCGGTCGGCCGTGCGGCGCAGGGCCAGCTCGCGCAGGGCCAGCAGATTGCCCTTGCGGAAAAAGTTGGCGGCGGCGCGCTCGGCCTGCTGGGGCAGGTAGACCTTGCCGGCTTTCATGCGCGCCAGCAGCTCGTCGGGCGGCAGGTCCACCACCACCACTTCGTCGGCGGTGTCAAAAAAATGGTCGGGCACCGTCTCCCACACGCGAATGCCGGTAATGCCGCTCACCACGTCGTTCAGGCTCTCCAGGTGCTGCACGTTCAGGGTGGACCACACGTCGACGCCCGCGGCCAGCAGCTCTTCGGCGTCCTGCCAGCGCTTGGGGTGGCGCGAGCCCGGCACGTTGCTGTGGGCCAGCTCGTCCAGCAGCACCAGGCCCCCGGGGTGCTCCGCGCCCCAGGCCAGGGCGGCGTCCAGGTCGAACTCGGGCAGGGTGCGGTCCTTGTAGGGCAGGGCGCGCAGCGGCAGGCGGGGCAGGTGGGTGGTCAGCGCTTCGGTGTCGGTGCGGCCGTGTGTCTCGACCACGCCGATGGTGACCGGCGTGCCTTGCGCCAGCGCCGCGGCGGCGGCTGACAGCATGGCAAAAGTCTTGCCCACGCCCGCGCTGGCGCCAAAGAAGACCTTGAGCCGGCCCCGGCGGGCCTGGGCTTCTTCGGTTTGCAGGCGCTGCAGCAGCGCGTCGGGGTCGGGGCGGTCCTGCATGGCCACAGTGTAGTCGCAAAATTTGAATCAAAAAGGCCTCTGGCGCTTGCGTATCAAGCGCAGGCAGCTATTGTTTTGGTAGCGATTCCAGCGCCAGGTTCAAGGCCAGCACGTTCACGCGCGGCTCGCCCAGCCAGCCCAGCCAGGGGCTTTCGGTGTGCTGCTGTACCAGGGCTTGCACCTGCGTAAGCGGCAGGCCCCGGGCGCGGGCCACGCGGGGCGCCTGGTAGGCCGCGGCGGCCGGGCTGATGTGTGGGTCGAGCCCGCTGGCGGATGCAGTGACCAGGTCCACCGGCACGGGCTGTAGGTTGCCCGGGTCGGCGGCGCGCAGGGCCGCGATGCGGGCCTGGACGACTTGCGCCAGCGCCGGGTGGGTGGGCCCCAGGTTGGAGCCGCCCGAGGCTGCAGCGTTGTAGGGCATGGGCGCCGTGGCCGAGGGGCGGCCCCAGAAGTGGCCGGGCTCCGTGAACGACTGGCCGATGAGCTGGGAGCCCACCGCCGTGCCGTCCCGCGTGATGAGGCTGCCGTTGGCCTGGTGCGGGAAGACGGTCTGCGCCACGCCCGTGACGGCCAGCGGATACAGCAGGCCGGTGACGAGGGACAGCACGACAAAGAGCGTGAGGGCCGGACGCAGCAGGCCGCTTGTACTCGCGGGCAGGTCGTCGCGGGGAATGAGAATGGGCATACGGTTTCCTTTCTGTGGTTCGGTGCGCGGGCAATCGGGCAATCGGGCAACCGGTCCTCAAGTGAGGTGGGCCGCCGCCAGCACCATGTCAATCAGCTTGATGCCGATGAACGGCACCACCATGCCCCCCAGCCCGTAGATGGCCAGGTTGCGGCGCAGCAGCGCGGCGGCGCCCACGGCGCGGTAGGCCACGCCCGTCAAGGCCAGCGGGATCAGGAAGACGATGATCAGCGCGTTGAACACCACGGCCGACAGGATGGCCGACGAGGGGCTGGCCAGGTGCATGAAGTTCAGCGCCGACAGCTGCGGGTACGTGGTGACGAACGCTGCCGGGATGATGGCGAAGTACTTGGCAATGTCGTTGGCGATGCTGAAGGTGGTGAGCGAGCCGCGCGTCATCAGCATCTGCTTGCCGGTCTCCACGATCTCGATGAGCTTGGTGGGGTTGCTGTCCAGGTCCACCATGTTGCCGGCCTCCTTGGCGGCCTGGGTGCCGGTGTTCATGGCCACGGCCACGTCGGCCTGGGCGAGGGCGGGGGCGTCGTTGGTGCCGTCGCCCGTCATCGCCACCAGCTGGCCGGCGGCCTGGTAGCTGCGGATGAGCTGCAGTTTCGCCTCGGGCGTGGCCTCGGCCAGGAAGTCGTCCACACCCGCCTCGGCGGCGATGGCGGCGGCTGTCAGGCGGTTATCGCCCGTCACCATCACGGTCTTGATGCCCATGCGGCGCAGCTCGGCAAAGCGCTCCTTGATGCCGCCTTTGACCACGTCTTTCAGCTCCACCACGCCCAGCACGCGGGGGCCATCGGCCACCACCAGCGGCGTGCTGCCGCGGCGCGAGACATCGTCCACCGCCGTCTGCACCGCCGTGGGAAAGCGCCCGCCCAGCGCCTCCACATGGCGGCGGATGGCGTCGGCTGCGCCCTTGCGCAGCTGGCGCGGCGCTTGGCTGCCCGTGCCTTGCAGGTCCACCCCGCTCATGCGGGTTTGCGCGGTGAAGTGCACGAACTGCGCCCCCAGGGCTGCAATGTCCCGCTCGCGCAGGTTGAATTTCTGCTTGGCCAGCACCACGATGCTGCGGCCCTCGGGCGTTTCGTCGGCCAGCGACGCCAACTGGGCGGCGTCGGCCAGGTCGGCATCGCTCACGCCCGGTGCGGGCACGAACTGGCTGGCTTGCCGGTTGCCCAGGGTGATGGTGCCGGTCTTGTCCAGCAGCAGCACGTCCACATCGCCCGCAGCTTCCACGGCGCGGCCCGAGGTCGCAATCACATTGGCCTGCATCATGCGGCTCATGCCCGCCACGCCAATGGCACTCAGCAGGCCGGCTATTGTTGTGGGAATCAGGCACACCAGCAGGGCCACCAGAACCACCAGGCTCACCGGCTCGCCCGCGCCGCTGGCCTGCACGCTGAAGAGCGAGAAGGGCAGCAGCGTGACCACCACGCCCAGGAACACGATGGTGAGCGCCACCAGCAAGATGGTCAGCGCGATCTCGTTGGGCGTCTTGTGGCGCTTGGCGTTCTCGACCATGGCGATCATGCGGTCCACAAAGGTCTCGCCAGGGTTCACGGCCACGCGCACCACGATCCAGTCCGACAGCACGCGGGTGCCGCCGGTGACGGCCGAGAAGTCGCCGCCGGACTCGCGGATCACCGGGGCGGATTCGCCCGTGATGGCGCTTTCGTCCACCGAGGCCACGCCGTCGATCACCTCGCCATCGGCGGGAATGGTGTCGCCCGCCTCCACCAGAACGACGTCGCCCTTGCGCAGGTGGGCGGCCTCCAGGGGCAGCCAGGTCATTGCCGTGCGCGGGGTGGTGCGGTCAAACTCGCCGTCCAGCTTCTTCGCCCAGGTTTGCTTCTTGAGGCCGCGCAGCGAGGCCGCCTGGGCCTTGCTGCGGCCTTCGGCCATGGCTTCGGCAAAGTTGGCGAACAGCACGGTGAACCACAGCCACAAAGCGACTGCGGCGGTGAAGCCCTCGGGTTTGGCGGCCGCCAGCGCAGTGGTGAAGGCACTGCCCACATACACCACGAACATCACCGGGTTGCGCCATTGCACGCGCGGGTCTAGCTTCTTGAACGCCTCCAGCAACGCGGGGCGCGCCAGGGCGGGATCGAACAGGGTCAAGGTTTTGCGAGTCATCACAATCTCCGTGCCATTTCTTTAGCGTGTGGTCAGCACCAGTTGCTCAACCACCGGGCCCAGCGCCAGCGCGGGCACATAGTTCAGCAAGCCCACCAGCAGCACCACGCCCGCCAGCAGCGCCACAAACAGCGGGCCGTGCGTGGGCAAGGTGCCGTCGGTGGCGGTGGCGCGCTTCTTGGTGGCCAGGGACCCGGCCATGGCCAGCACCGGCACGATCACGCCAAAGCGGCCCAGCCCCATGGCCACGGCCAGCAGCAGGTTGTAGAACGGGGTGTTGGCGGACAGCCCGGCAAAGGCGCTGCCGTTGTTGTTGGCGGCGGAGGACAGCGCATACAGCACCTCGCTGAACCCGTGGGCACCGGGGTTGGCCAGGCCCGCGCGGCCTGCGTCGCTCATCACCGCCACGGCCGTGCCCAGCAGCACCAGCAACGGCGTGACGAGGATGGCGATGGACACGAGCTTCATCTCGTGCGTCTCGATCTTCTTGCCCAGGTATTCGGGCGTGCGGCCAATCATCAGCCCGGCAATGAACACAGCCAGGATGGCGAACACCAGCATGCCGTACAGGCCAGAACCCACGCCGCCAAACACCACCTCGCCCATCTGCATCAGCACCATGGGCACCATGCCGCCCAGGGGGGTGAAGCTGTCGTGCATCGCGATCACCGCGCCGCAGCTGGCCGCCGTGGTGATCACGGCGAACAGGGCCGAGGTGGCGATGCCAAAGCGCGTTTCCTTGCCTTCCATGTTGCCGCCCGCCTGCAAGGCGCTGGCAGCCTGGTCCACGCCCAGCGAGGCCAGCAGCGGGTTGCCCTGCTGCTCAAAGGTGGTGGCCGCCACGACGGCCACCACGAAGAGCAGGCTCATCGTCGCCAGAATCGTCCAGCCCTGGCGCTCGTCGCCCACCATGCGGCCGAACACCAGGCACAGGGCGGCAGGGATCGCAAAGATCGCCAGCATTTGCAGCAGGTTGCTGGCGGCCGAGGGGTTCTCGAACGGGTGGGCCGAGTTGGCGTTGAAGAAGCCGCCGCCATTGGTGCCCAGCATCTTGATGGCCAGCTGCGAGGCGACGGGCCCCATGGCCAGGGTCTGGGTGGTTTGCGTGGCGGGCTCGGTGACCGGGGCGCCCTGGGCATCCAGCACCGGCTGGCCCGCGCCATCAAGCCGGGGCGCGTCGTAGTGCACGGGCTCCAGCGTCTGCACTGGCGTGTAGGGCGACAGGTTCTGGATCACGCCCTGGCCTGCAAACACCACGGCCAGCACCAGCGACAGGGGCAGCAGCACCCACAGCGTGGCGCGGGTCAGGTCGGCCCACACATTGCCGATGCTTTGTGCGGAATGCCGCGCAAACCCGCGCACCAGCGCGATGACGACGACCAGGCCCGTGGCGGCCGACAGGAAGTTCTGCACCGTGAGCGCCAGCATCTGCGTGAGGTAGCTCATGGTGCTTTCCCCGCCATAGCCCTGCCAGTTGGTATTGGTGACAAAGCTGACAGCGGTGTTGAAGGCCGAATCGGGCGCCACGGCAGGCAGGCCCTGTGGGTTGAGCGGCAGCACGGCCTGCCAGCGCTGCAGCGCATACACGGCCAGCACGCCCAGGCCGTTGAACACCAGCAGGCCCAGCGCGTAGCGCCGCCAGCCGGTTTCCTCGTCAGGCCGCACGCCTGCCAGCTTGAACAGCGGGCCTTCCAGCCGCCGCCCGAGGGCAAAGCGGCCCGCCATCACGGCGTCGATATAGCGCGCCAGCGGCCAGGCCAGCGCCAGCAGCAGTGCCATGAACACCGCCAGTTGCAGCCAGGCGGTGGTGCTCATGAGAAGTCCTCCGGCCGCAGCAACGCTGCGACCAAGTACACGAGCAGGCCGGCGGCGAGAACAGCCGCCAGGATCATCCAGCCGCTGCTCATGACCGGCCCCCTTCGCTGCGTGCCTGCAGCAGCGCGAGGCGCTTGGCTACACCGTTGGCGGTGGGCAGCGCGCCGCCCGTTCCTCTGAAAACCCAGTCCATGTGCATCTCCTTGAGACATGGACCGATGCTAGGAATGTGCGCATCAAGATGCGCGCAAGAGGTGGGGGCGGGGTATCAAGAAGGCATCAAGAACGTCGTCAGAACGGCGCTGCCACCGCGCTGCGGCGGTGGGCAATGCATCAAATTTGATAGCTGCCAGCGCTTGCTGCATCAGCGCTGGAGGCCAATTTTGCTTAAAAAATCGGGTCCAGCGACCGTGTCACAGCTTGCGCAGCCGCTCCAGCGCCGCCCGCAGGGTTTCGTCCTTCTTGGCGAAGCAGAACCGCACCACGCGCTGGTCAAAGCCATCGGCGTAGAAGGCCGACAGCGGGATGGCGGCCACGCCCACTTCGCGGGTGAGCCATTGGCAGAAATCGGATTCGCTCAGGTCGCTCACGGCCGAGATGTCCACGCACTGGAAGTAGCTGCCGGTGCTGGGCAGCAGCTTCAGGCGCGAATCCTTCAGGCCCTCGCGGAACAGGTCGCGCTTGGCCTGGTAGAAGGCGGGCAGCTGCAAATAGGGCGCAGGGTCTTGCAGGTAGGCCGCCAGGCCGTGCTGCATGGGCGTGTTGACGGTGAACACGTTGAACTGGTGCACCTTGCGGAACTCGGCCGTCAGGGCCGCGGGCGCGGCCACCGTGCCGACCTTCCAGCCCGTGACGTGGAAGGTCTTGCCAAAGCTGGAGACGATGAACGCCCGCTCGGCCAGGCCGGGGAAGCGCGCGGCGCTCTGGTGCTCGGCACCATCGAACACCATGTGCTCGTACACCTCGTCGCTGATGAGCAGGATGTGGGTGGGCGCGAGCAGGGCTTCGAGCTGGCGCATCTCTTCGGCCGTCCAGATGGTGGCGCTGGGATTGTGCGGGCTGTTGATGATGAGGGCACGCGTGCGCGGCGTGATGGCCGCGCTGATCTTGGCGAAGTCGGGGCGGAAGGTGCCGGGCGTGAGCGGCACGCGCACGGCCTTGCCGCCGGCCAGGTCGATGTTGGGCACGTAGCTGTCGTAGCAGGGGTCGAGCACGATCACTTCGTCGCCCGGGTGCACGATGGCCAGGATGGCGGTGATGATGGCCTGCGTGGCCCCGGCGGTGATGGTGATTTCGGTGCCAGGGTTGTAGGCGCGGCCGTGCAGCGCCTCGATCTTGCGGGCCACGGCCTCGCGCAGCACGGGCACGCCGGGCATGGGTGGGTACTGGTTGTGGCCGGCCTGCATGGCCCGGGTGACGGCGTTCACCAGTTCGGGCGCACATTCAAAGTCCGGGAAGCCCTGGCCCAGGTTCACGGCCTGGTGCTCGGTGGCCAGGGCCGACATGACGGTGAAGATCGTGGTGCCGACGGTGGGCAGCTTGCTGGGGAAGGTCGGGGTGGTCATGGCAAGGAGGAGAAAGACGCGTTGTTCATCAGAGCTCGGTGATCCGGCTACAGCTCGTAATCATTCACATGGCCCGTCATCGCGCGGGCGATCAGCTCGCGGCTCAGGCGGTCGCTGAGCAGTTCGGCAAAACGGTACACAAAGTTGCGCAGGTAGGCACCGCGCTTGAAGGCGACCCGCGCCACGCTCTGGCCGAAGAGGTGGCCCACCGGGCGCACGGCCAAGTCGCCCACGGGGTCGTCGCGCATGGCCATCTCGGCCACGATCCCGATGCCCAGGCCCAGGCGCACGTAGGTCTTGATCACGTCCGAGTCGATGGCCTCCAGCACGATGCGCGGCTGCAGTTTGCGCGCCGCAAAGGCGTGGTCGATCTTGCCGCGGCCGGTGAAGGACGGGTGGTAGGTGATGAGCGACTCGTGCGCCAGGTCGTCCAGGCCGATGCGCTCCTTCTGCGCCAGCGGGTGGTCGTTGGGCACCACCAGCACGTGCTGCCATTCATAGCAGGGCAGGGTGACCAGATCGGGGTAGTCGGCCAGGGACTCGGTCGCCATGCCGATCTCGGCCACTTCGTCGATCACCATGCGGGCCACCTCGTGCGGGGTGGCCTGGTGCAGGCTGATGTTGACCTTGGGATAGGCCTCGCGCAGGCGGGCCACGGGCACGGGCAGCACGTAGCGGGCCTGCGTGTGGGTGGTGGCGATGCTGAGGGTGCCGCTGTCCTGCGCGCTGAACTGCTCGCCGATCCGCTTGAGGTTGCCCACCTCGCGCATGATGACCTCGATGCTCTTGAGCACATGCTGGCCGGGTTCGGTGATGCGCTTGAGGCGCTTGCCGTGCCGGGCAAAGATGTCCACGCCCAGCTCTTCTTCCAGTTCGATGATGGCCTTGGACACCCCCGGCTGCGAGGTGTGGAGGGCCTTGGCGGCCTCGGTGAGGTTGAGGTTGCGCCGCGCGGCCTCTTGCACAAAGCGGAACTGATGCAGATTCATATCTGATATCGCCTAAAGAATTGCATCATTATGCTGCAATCGTCTAAGTGAATCAGGCGGGCGCCACGACTTTTAGCTGGGCGGCAACTCGCAGGCAATCTCGGCCATCAAGGCGGTGATGCGCGGGTCTTCGCCCACGGCGGGCTGGACGTGCAGGCGAACGGCAGGGTGCGCGGCGCGCAATTGCTCCACCAGCACCGGCAGGTCGGCCCGCGCATGTTTGCCCGTGCCCAGGAACATGGGCACCACGGTGACGCCGGCGGCGCCTTGCTGCACCAGCTGATCGACGGCCTGGGGCAGGGAAGGCTCGCTGAGTTCCAGATAGGCGCACACCACCGGGCGCTCGGGGTGCTGCGCGGCAATGCGGGCCGCCACGGCCTCGATGGGCGCGCGCCACAGCGGATCGCGGGAGCCGTGGGAGAACAGCACCACGGCCTGTTGCGCCTTGGGCGCCAGGGAAGGGGCAGCACCGGTCATCGCCGCAGCACCAGCCAGCCAAACGCCGCCAGCGACAGCAATGAATAGATCAGCCCCGGCGCCGCCGCCGTGAGCATGGGCGACCAGTTTTGCAGGTTGCCGGCATAGCCGAACACGTTGTTCAGCAGGAAGAAACTGATGCCCGCCATCACGCCGCCAAACACATACCCCGCAATGCCGCCCGAGCGGAAATGCAGGTAGGCAAAGGGCAGGGCCAGCACCACCATCACCAGGCAGGACAGCGGGTAGAACACCTTGCGCCAGAACTCGATCTCGTAGCGCTGGGCGGACTGCCCGTTGGCATCCAGGTGGCGGATGTACTGGAAGAGGTCGATGGTGGCCATGCGGTCGGGCTTGAGCAGCGAGGCCGCCACCATGTCCGCGCTGATGCGGGTCGGCCATTCAAAGGTGGGGGCGTCCAGGCGCTCCACCCGGGCCTCGTCGGCCCCCCGCTGTTCAAACCGGCTGCGCTGCACCTGCTCCAGCGTCCAGGCTCCCTCCCGTCCAAAATGGCCCGACGCCGCACGCGTCTGCGACGCCAGGCGGCCCTTGGCATCGAACTCGAAGATGCGCACGTCCACCATGCCGCCCTGGGCCGTGAGTGCGCGCACGTTCACGGCATACGACCGGTCCTCCTGGCGTTCCTTGAGCCAGGCGCCGGTGGCACCCGTGGTCAGGCGCCCCAGGTAGCGGGTCTTCACCAGCTGGGCGGCGCGGTCGGCCAGCGGCGCCACATAGTCGCCCACGGCGAATGTCAGCAGCACAAAGAAGCCCCCCAGCGTCACCAGCGTTCGCAGTGCGCGCCAGGGACCCAGGCCGCTGGTGCGCATGATGGTGAATTCCGAACTCTGGGCCAGCCGCGCCATCACGAAGATGGTGCCGATGAGCACGGTGATGGGCAGCAGCTCGTACAGGTGGCTGGGCACGCTCAGCGCCACAAACAGCAGCGCGTGGGACAACTGGTATCCCCCGGGCCCGGAGCTGCCCACCCAGCGCAGTTCGTCCACCAGGTCGAAAAAGAAGAACAGGGCCAAAAAGCCCGCGGTGACAAAGGCGACCGCGAACAGGGCTTCGCGGTGGATGAGGCGGCGCAGGGTTTTCATGCGGTTCCCCCGGCGCTGCGCGCGGTCCACAGCCGCCGCAGCGACCACTGGTTGTGCCGAATGCCCAGCACCGCCAGCGAGGCCAGCAGCATGCCGCCGTGCAGCAGCACCATGAATGGGGTCAGCCCCAGGCGGCCTGCACCCACCCAGCTCTGTCCGAGGGTCATCAGGTTGTAGTAGACGACGAAGGCGAACAGCGCAAACACCAGACTGGTGCTGCGCGCCGCGCGCGGGTTGACGCTGGCCACGGCCAGGCCCAGCACCACGAAATTGACGGCGGCCAGCGCCAGCCCCAGGCGCCATCCCAGTTCGGCGCGGTAGGCCGGCAGCGGCTGCATCATCAGCTCATGGGTCGGCCGCATCTTTGCGGACGCTTCTTCGGCCGAGCCTGCGGCCGCCGAGCCGATGCGCGTGCCGTACTCGGAGAACTCGCTGATCTTGACGCCCGGCCGAGCGCGCGATGTCTCCAGGCGCTGGCCGTCGGTCAGCAGGGCCATGCGCTCGCCGTTGCGCGTCTCCAGCCGCGCGCTGCGCGCGGAAGTGACGGATTCCTTGTCGCCATCGGTGGCGGCAATGAAGATGTTGTTGCCGACCTGCGTGTCCGGGCTGTCCTTGTCAATGAAGAACACCCGGCTGCCGTTGGAGGACTCCTGGAACTCCCCCGGGGCGATGCGGTCGATGTCGCTGCGCTGCTCGTAGCGGGTCTTGAGCTCCTGCACCTGCGAATTGGCCCAGGGCCACACCAGCAGGGACAGCACAGCGATCACCACCATGACCGGCCACGCAAACCGCAGCAGCGGCCGCAGCAGGGAGACCAGCCCCCGCCCGCTGGCAAACCAGATGACCATTTCGCTGTCGCGGTACATGCGCGACAGCGTGCCGACCACGGCGATGAACAGGCTCAGGCTGAGAATGGTGGGCAACTGCCCCAGCACGGTAAAGCCCATGACCAGCATCACGTCGGACGGACTCACGCTGCCCCGCGACGCCTGGCCCAGCGTGCGGATGAGCATCATGGTCATCACCACCGTGACCAGCACCACCAGCGTCGCGCCGAAGCTGCGCGCCAGCTCCTTGCGAATGGATGAATCGAATAACATTGGCTCGAAGGAAAACACTGATTATGAACTTTGATCTCAAGACCCTTGACCTTGCTGCCGCAGCGTCGGAGAAATGCGACCTGC
This sequence comes from Acidovorax sp., assembly GCF_021287135.1. Lineage (GTDB taxonomy): Bacteria > Pseudomonadota > Gammaproteobacteria > Burkholderiales > Burkholderiaceae_C > Acidovorax. The sequence goes on along the minus strand of NZ_JAJTBB010000031.1, from coordinate 27,836 downwards.
TGGTCGTCCTGCTGCCCGAAGGCTTCAAGCCGGGCAAGGACGCGCTGTCCGTCCTGGCGGCCCTGGCGCTCAAGAACGGAGATCTCCTGACCAAAGCGGGCAAGCATCTGCAGCTGTACCAGGCGCCCGCCATCGCCGCGCGCCGGGTGGTGCTGGTGGGGCAGGGCGACGGTTCGGCGCGTGCCACCCGTCAGGCCGTGCAGGCCGTGGCTGGTGCGCTGAAGGCGCCGCAGACCAAGCGGGCCGTGCTGTGCTTTGCCGCAGAACCCGCGGCCGGCGCGGTCAGTGCCGCCGTGCTAGCCGTGGCCGACGCCAGCTACGTGTACACCGCCACCAAGACCAAGGTCGAGGCCCGCAGCCTGGGCCGCTGCGTGGTGGGCGTGCCCGGGGCAACGGCGGTGCGCACCGATTTCGACACGGGCGTGGCCCTGGTGGCCGGCGTGGAGTTTGCCCGCGAATGGGGCAACCGCCCCGCCAACCACGCCACCCCCACCTTGCTGGCCAATGCGGCCAAGACGCTGGCCAAGCTGCCCGGCATCCAGTGCAAGATCCACGGCCCTGCCGAGGTTGCGCGCCTGGGCATGGGGGCGTTCCTGGCCGTGGCGCGTGGTTCCGAAGAACCGCTGCGCTTCATCGAGCTGCGCTACAACGGCGCCAGCAAGGACCAGGCGCCCGTGGTGCTGGTGGGCAAGGGCATCACGTTCGACACGGGCGGCATTTCCATCAAGCCCGCGGCCGAGATGGACGAGATGAAGTTCGACATGGGCGGTGCCGCGAGCGTGCTGGGCACGTTCCGCGCGCTGGCGGAACTGCAACCGGCAATCAACGTGGTAGGGCTGGTGCCGGCCTGCGAGAACATGCCCGACGGCCGCGCGGTCAAGCCGGGCGACGTGGTCACCAGCATGAGCGGCCAGACCGTTGAAATCCTGAACACCGACGCCGAGGGCCGGCTGGTGCTGTGCGATGCGCTGACCTATGCGGCGCGGTTCAAGCCGGCCGCCGTGGTGGACATTGCCACGCTGACCGGCGCCTGCGTGATTGCGCTGGGCGGCGTGCGCAGCGGCCTCTTTGCCAACAATGAGGCGCTGGCCTCGGCCTTGCACCAGGCGGGCGAGGCGGCGCAGGACCCGTGCTGGCGGATGCCGCTGGATGATGAGTATGCGGACGGCCTCAAGAGCAATTTTGCGGACATGGGCAACGTGGCCGGCCGCGCCGGGGGCTCCATCACCGCGGCCAAGTTTTTGCAGAAGTTCGTGGGCGAGCTTCCATGGGCGCACCTGGACATCGCCGGCACGGCCTGGAAGGGCGGAGCCGCCAAGGGGGCCACGGGCCGGCCGGTGGGCTTGCTGGTGCATTACCTGCTCGAGCAGTCGCGCGCCTTGCCGGCGGCCAAGGCCGCAACGCCCCGGCGTACGGCCCGGGCCCGCGCGGCCTGACTGCGGGCGATGCGCCGATGACCGAGGTGGCCTTCCACTTCAATGCGCCGGACAAGCTGGCGTATGCCTGCCGCTTTGCGCGCAAAGTGCAGCGCAGCGGAAGCCGGCTGGTGATTGCGGCGCCGCCGCAGGCGCTGGCTGCGCTGGACCGGATGCTCTGGAACCTGGGGCCGCAGGATTTCGTGGCGCACTGCACGCAGGATGCGGACGAGAGCCTGCTGCGGGTGTCGCCGGTGGTGCTGGCGGTCGAACCAGCGGCCGCCCCGCACCAGGACGTGCTGCTGAACCTGCACGCCGAGGTCCCGCAGGGGTTTGAGCGCTTTGAACGGGTGGTGGAAGTGGTCAGCGCGCAGGACGAGGCGGACCGCAGCGGCGCGCGGGTGCGCTGGCGCTTCTATGCATCGCAGGGCTACGCCATCGTCCGCCATGACCTTGTACTGAAAGCAGGCTGATGGCTTCTCTTCCCCCCAGGACACCGCCGCGCTTCGTCCCCACGCTCACCGAAGTGGTGCAGGTGCCCGCATCCACGCCCCTGCAAGCCCCCGTCGCTCCGGCGGTACGCACCACGGTCGTGCCTCCTGCTGCAGCGGGTGCGGCCCGTGGGGGCGCGGATGCCGCCGCGCCGACAGCGCTGGGGCGCCCGCCGCTGCCCAGCGCCCGCCCACCCGCGGTGATGGTGCCGCGCCCGGCGGCCCCGGGTCCCGCCCAGGTGCCGGCGCCAAGGCCGGCCGCAGCGCCCGTGCCCTTGGCCGCGCAGCCTGCCGCTACGGCTGCTACCACTGCCGCGAAGACCGTTCGGCCCGTGCCGCACCGGCCATTGCCCGAAGGCATGGAGGAGTACATGGTGCACCGCGTGATGCAGCGCGTGGACGTTGTTCTGGATCAACGTTTGCGCGAAGCCATCGCCACGGTGGTGCAAGAACAGACACGATCCGTGCTGCCGCGCCTGCGTGAAGAAATCGAATCCGTGGTGCGGCATGCTGTGTACGAAGCGGTGGCGGACGAACTGGCCAGCGGCACGTCTTCTGCGCCGAGGGGATGACAGGGTATTCCCTTGTGGTTTCTCTCGCGCTTTATCGTGTTCCCTAATGATCTGGCCCGTAAATTGCGATATGTTCGCCTGCGTTGAGACACAAGAACATTCTCAGCGTTTATCTTTACTGGAGATTGATATGCAATTGAAGTTGAAACTGACCGTGGTTGCCGCTATCGCGGCTGTTGCCGGTGTGGCCTCTGCACAAGAGCAGGTGGTCAAGATCGGCCACGTGGCTCCGGTTTCCGGCGCCCAAGCTCACTACGGCAAGGACAACGAAAACGGCGCCCGCATGGCCATTGAAGAGCTGAACGCTCAGGGCGTCACCATCGGTGGCAAGAAGATCAAGTTCGAACTGGTCGCAGAAGACGACGCTGCCGATCCCAAGCAAGGCACCGCCGCTGCACAGAAACTGTGCGACGCCAAGGTTGCAGGCGTGGTGGGCCACCTCAACTCCGGTACTACCATCCCTGCTTCCAAGGTCTACAACGACTGCGGCATCCCCCACGTCACGGGCGCGGCAACCAACCCCAACCTGACCAAGCCCGGCTACAAGACCACCTTCCGCATCATCGCCAACGACAACGCCCTGGGCGCTGGCCTGGCGTTCTACGCTGCCGACACGCTGAAGCTCAAGACTGTCGCCATCGTGGACGACCGTACGGCTTACGGCCAAGGCGTTGCCGCCGTGTTCAAGAAGGTCGCTGCCGAGAAGGGCATGAAGGTGGTGGACGAGCAGTTCACGACCGACAAGGCCACCGACTTCATGGCCATTCTGACGGCCATCAAGTCCAAGAACCCCGATGCCATCTTCTACGGCGGCATGGACCCCCAAGCCGGCCCGATGCTGCGCCAGATGGAACAGCTGGGCATGGGCAACGTGAAGTATTTCGGTGGCGACGGCGTGTGCACGTCTGAAATCGCCAAGCTGGCTGCCGGCGCCAAGACCCTGGAAAACGTGGTCTGCGCGGAAGGCGGCTCTTCGCTGGCCAAGATGCCTGGCGGCACGGCCTGGAAGGCCAAGTACGACGCCAAGTACCCCGGCCAGTTCCAGGTGTACAGCCCCTACACCTACGACGCCACGTTCCTGCTGGTGGACGCCATGAAGCGTGCCAACTCGGTGGATCCCAAGGTCTACACGCCTGAGCTGGCCAAGGCCAACTTCAAGGGCGTGACTTCCACGATCGCCTTCGAACCCAACGGCGAAATGAAGAACCCCGCGATCACGCTGTACGTCTACAAGGACGGCAAGAAGACGCCCCTGTAATTGGAGCGAACCCGGCACGGCAGCGGCTGGGTTCAGCCCCTGCCGGCTTGTGTCCAATAAGGCTTCCCGAGGGAAGCCTTATTCTTTTTTGCGGCCAGAACAACCGCAAGAGGTTCAGCGCCGCACCTGCAAAGCGCCAGGGTTCACGATATTGGTGGGCGTGCCTTTGATGAAATTCACCACGTTATCGAAAGCCGCACCAAAATAAAGCTCGTAACTGTCTTGCTCCACATAACCGATATGGGGCGTACAAATGCAGTTTTCGAGCCGCAGCAGCGCATGGCCTTGCAGGATGGGCTCGCTTTCAAACACATCCACGGCCGCCATTCCGGGGCGGCCGCGGTTCAGCGCCGCGATGAGCGCATCGGGCTCAATCAGCTCTGCCCGGGAGGTATTGACCAGCAGCGACGTGGGCTTCATGCACGACAGGTCTTCCAGCGAGACAATGCCGCGCGTTTCGTCGTTCAGGCGCAGGTGCAGCGAAATCACGTCGCATTGCGAGAAGAATTCCTCGCGCGTGGCCGCGGCCTGGTAGCCGTCCGTCAAGGCTTGTGCCCGGGAGGCCTCGCGGCCCCAGACGCGCACATTCATCCCGAAGGCCCGGCCGTAGCCGGCTACCAGCTGGCCGATGCGCCCGTAGCCCCAGATGCCCAGTGTCTTGCCGCGCAGCACGTTGCCCAGGCCGAAATTGGGCGGCATGGATGCTGCCTTCAGCCCGGACTGCTGCCAGGCACCGTGCTTGAGGTTGGCAATGTACTGCGGAAGCCTGCGCATCGCGGCCATCACCAAGGCCCAGGTCAGTTCCGCCGGAGCCACGGGCGAACCGATGCCCTCCGCCACGGCAATCCCGCGCTCGGTGCAGGCCGCCACGTCGACATGGCTGCCCACCTTGCCTGTCTGGGCAATGAGCTTGAGGCGCGGGAGTTTTTCGACCAGCTGCCGGGTGATCTGGGTGCGCTCACGCACCAGCACGATGATGTCCGCGTCCTTCAAACGCACCGAAAGCTGGCCCAGACCCTTGACCGTGTTGGTGTAGACCTTGGCGGTGTAAGCATCGAGCCGTGCGGCGCAGTGGAGCTTGCGGACTGCGTCCTGGTAGTCGTCGAGAATCACGATGTTCATCCCGACATTGTGCCTTGGCAAAACGCCCCGCCTAACGCCGGCGCAGGCTGCAGGGCCCGGTTGCAGCGGTGTTTTGGTGACAGGGTGTCAGGCGATGCTGTGCATTGGCCCCGGCCCTGCGGGCCTCACGGCCGTCGTGCCCCGCTGGCCGCTTGGCTTCTGTTGCGGGGTCACCGTCAGCGGCGCGCGGCAGGCCAGGAAGAAAGGCAAAGGCACGCCGCGAGGATGCCACGCACGGGGGGCGGCCTGCATGCAGCCGCGCAGAGCAGGGGTGTCAGGAGGCCTGCAATGCCGCTTCCAGCGCCACCATGCGGTCCAGTTCGGCACAGACATCGGCCATTCGGCCGGCAATCACCAGCCTGCCTGGGGCGCCTGTGCCGTGCGGACCCTTGCGCACCACCCGCAGCGTCCCGCCCGCCGTGTTGCCTTTGCTGGTCGTGTTGCCCTTGGGCCACCGGCCGCGCACGGTGGTGGCGGAACGGGCCTGGGAGGGCGCAGTGGTCCAGGAAGCGGCCTGCGGAGGGGCAGACGCTGGCCCGGGCGCAGGTCGCGACGCGGGAGGATTCACCGTGAAGGGCCAGTTGCCGCGCAAGGGCCGCTGCGTGGCGGGCTCTGGCGGGCGGGGGCGGGTCGTGGCTGCAGGGCTGTCCTGACCGGTCGCGGGGGCCGCCGAAGGCTCGGCAGCGGCGGTGCGGGCTGCATCGGCCATGGCGCCTGCTGACGGGTATGCAGCAGAACGCAGCCAGGTGGCCAACACGCGCAAGGGCGCCAGGATCGCGGTGCAAGAGGGTGAGGCAATGGTTCCCATGTGAAAGCTCCGAAGGTCGGGGATTGAACACAGGCAGGATTGCGAGACGAACCCGCGCCCCAGGGCTGGCCTGCCAGCTTTCATTGCCGGAAGACCCAACGCCCGCCACCTGGGGTGCAGTAAAAAAGAGGGCAGGGCTGAACGCAACCAGCGCGGCGTTCGCCCGCGGCCGCTACATCAGCATGGTGTTGCGGATAAGACCTACGGCCAGGCCTTCGATCTCGAAAGGCTCGCCCGGCTGGACCACGATCACCGGGTAATCGGGGTTTTCGGGCAGCAGCTCGATGGAGCTGGCGGTGCGCCGCAGCCGCTTGACGGTGACGTCGTCTCCCAGCCGGGCCACGATGATCTGGCCGTTGCGCGCGTCGCGGGTGGACTGCACCGCCAGGAGGTCTCCGTCCATGATGCCGGCATCGCGCATAGACATGCCGCGCACCTTGAGCAGGTAATCCGGCTTGTGCTGGAACAGGCTGTTTTCCACACTGTAGGTCTGATCGACGTGTTCCTGCGCGAGAATCGGCGAGCCTGCGGCAACACGGCCCACCAGCGGCAGCACCAGCTGGGACAGGCCCGGAATGGGCAGGTGGAACTGGGTGCCCCGGGCCGCATTGATGGACCGCACCGTCTCGCTGCGCAAGCGGATGCCGCGCGAAGTGCCGCTGACCAGTTCGATCACGCCTTTGCGCGCCAGGGCCTGCAAGTGCTCTTCGGCAGCATTGGCGGACTTGAAGCCCAGCTCTGCGGCAATTTCGGCGCGGGTCGGCGGCGCCCCGGTGCGGGCGATGGCGGTCTGGATGAGATCCAGAATCTGCTGTTGGCGGGCGGTCAGTTTGGGGCTGTCGAGCATGGTGGTTCCCGTTGAAGACGGCGGCAAGGAAGGCCAACTGTTTTTTAATCCAGTAACTGTATTTTTCACCAGTTTTTCGGAGCGCGCAAGTGAGTGAGCAAAAAATCGTGGTTTTGGGCACGGGCGGGACGATCGCCGGCACCTCGGCCCAGGCCGGCGACAACATTGGCTATACGGCAGCCCAGGTCGGCGTCGGGCAGCTGCTGGCCGCCGTGCCGGGCTTGCAGGCTGCGGCGCGAGGGGCGCTGTGGGCGGAGCAGGTGGCCCAGATCGACAGCAAGGACATGGACGCCGCGGTGTGGCTGGCGCTGGCGCAGCGCTGCGCGCAGCATCTGGCGCAGCCGGACGTGCGCGGCGTGGTGGTCACCCATGGCACCGACACGCTGGAGGAGACCGCGTGGTTCCTGCACGAGGTGCTGCCGTCCGCCGCCAAGCCCGTGGTGCTGACCTGCGCCATGCGCCCGGCCACGGCGCTGGCGCCGGACGGCCCCCAGAACCTGCTGGATGCGGTGGCCGTTGCGGCGGCCGAGGGTGCCCGCGGCGTGCTGGCCGTGGCGTCCGGCAAGATCTACGGTGCCCGGGACGTCCAGAAGGTGCACCCTTATCGCGTCGATGCCTTCCATGCGGGCGAGGCGGGGCCGCTAGGCTGGGTGGAGGAGGGCCGGGTGCGCTTGGCGCAGGATTGGCCGCCCGCGGCCGACCTGCCTGCGCAAGGCGCTATTGAAAGCATAGCGCCTGCTGCACTGTGGCCGCGCGTGGAAATCGTGGTCAGCCATGCGGGTGCGTCTGGTGCGCTGGTGAACGCGCTGGTGCGCGACGGGGTGGACGGGTTGGTGGTGGCCTGCACGGGCAACGGCACGGTGCACCGCGACCTGGAGGCCGCGCTGCTGCAGGCACAGAGCCGCGGCGTGCGGGTGGTTCGGTCCACCCGCTGCGCCGAAGGGCGCGTGCTGCCCAAGCCGGGCGATGCGCTGCCCGATTCGCAGGGGCTTTCGCCGGTCAAGGCCCGCATCTCCCTGGTGCTGGACCTGCTGCGCCAGCGGGGTTGAACGCTCCAGCAAAACGGCCTGCACGTGGGCAGGCCGTCTTGTGGGGCCACCCGGCCCGGCGCAGGCGGGCGGGTGCCAGGGTGTTCGGGCAATCAGCTGGCCAGAGCCTGCAAGGCGCGGGCGGTGATCTCTTCCACGCTGCCGGTGCCGCTGATGGCACGGTACTTCGGGGCGGCGGCCGGGTCGGCCTTGGCCCAGCTGCTGTAGTAGTCCACCAGGGGACGGGTCTGGTCGCTGTACACCTGCAGGCGCTTCTTGACGGTTTCTTCCTTGTCGTCCTCGCGCTGGATCAGGTCTTCGCCGGTCACGTCGTCCTTGCCTTCCACCTTGGGCGGATTGAACTTGACGTGGTAGGTGCGGCCGCTGGCGGGGTGCGAGCGGCGGCCGCTCATGCGTTCAATGATGGCCTCGAACGGCACGTCGATTTCCAGCACATAGTCGAGCTTGACGCCCGCGGCCTTCATGGCGTCGGCTTGCGGAATGGTGCGGGGAAAACCGTCGAACAGGAATCCGTTGGCGCAATCCGCCTGGGCGATGCGTTCCTTCACCAGGCCGATGATGATGTCGTCGCTGACCAGGGCGCCCGAGTCCATCACAGCCTTGGCCTGCAGGCCGAGGGGGGTGCCGGCCTTGACGGCGGCGCGCAGCATGTCACCCGTGGAGATTTGCGGGATGCCGTACTTCTGGCAGATGAACGTGGCTTGCGTGCCCTTTCCGGCGCCAGGCGCGCCCAACAGAATCAGTCTCATGGAGGTCCTCGAAGGTTAGAAATCGTTGGCGCCGCTGGCGGGGACGCTGCTACCCCGCCTGGTTGCGGTGCTGCGCCCGGATGCGATGCTCTCGTTGCGGTCGAGGATAGCATGCGACCACCCCGTCCAGACTTACACCCCGGCCCGGGTTTCCCTGGGGCCGCGGGGCGCTGCCAGGGGGCCCGGCGGGGCCGCGCCACCGGGCCGCTCAGGCCAGCAGGCGGCGCACGCGTTCCAGGTCTTGGGGCGTGTCCACGCCCGGGCCGGGGGCATGCTCGGTCACATGCACGGCGATGCGGTGGCCGTGCCACAGCGCCCGCAGCTGCTCCAGGGCCTCCAGCACCTCGGTCGGGGCAGGCGCCAGGGCCGGAAAGGCGCGCAGAAACGCAGCGCGGTAGCTGTAGATGCCCACATGCCGCAACGGCGCGAACCCGGCCAGGCCCGCCACGCCGGGCGCGGCGGCTTGCTGCCGGCCGCCCTCCCACCAGGCCACGCCGGCGTGGTCGCGCGCAAACGGAATGGGGGCGCGGCTGAAATAGTGGGCGAAGCCCTGCGCATCCCGCACGACCTTCACCACATTGGGGTTGTTGTAGTCGTCCAGCGATCCGACGGGGTGGGCAGCCGTCCCCATGCTGGCGCCGGGACGCGCCGGCAGCAGGCCGGCCACGGCATCGATCAGGGCGGGGTCGATCAGCGGTTCATCGCCTTGCACGTTGACCACCACGTCGTCCCCGTCCAGGCCCAGCTGCACGCAGGCCTCGGCCAGGCGGTCGCTGCCGCTGGCGTGGTCGGCACGGGTCAGGATGGCTTCGACGCCGTGGCCTGCGCAGGCCTGCTGGATGCGGGGCGCGTCCGTGGCCACCACCACACGGGTGGCGGCACTGGCGGCCGCGCGCTGCGCCACCCGCACCACCATGGGCAGGCCGGCAATGTCGGCCAGCGGCTTGTCGGGCAGGCGGCTCGATGCCAGGCGTGCCGGAATCAGCACGGTGAAGCGGTGGCGCGGCGGTGCGTCCGCGGTACGGCTCACTGCTCCAGCTCCTCGTCGGTCAGCGGCCGGGCCTCGTTTTCCAGCAGGATGGGAATCCCGTCGCGCACGGGGTAGGCCAGCCGGGCGCTGCGGGAGACAAGTTCCTGCGCCTCGCGGTTGTAGGTCAGGGGGCCTTTGGTGACGGGGCAGACCAGCAGTTCAAGCAGTTTGGGGTCCATGGCGGTGAGAGCGCTTTCAGAGAAGGGTTCGGCAGGCTGCGGGGATGATAGCGGCCTGCCACGGGTGGCTGCCGTTCAAGGGGGGCCGTGCACGCGGACCCGGGGCTGTGGCGCCAGGGCCGCCAGGCGGGCGTCCAGCGCCGCAAAGAAGGCCGGGTCGATGTGCAGCTGCAAGGGGACGGCCAGCGCCTCCGGAAACCGGGGCCAGAGCTTGACGGCGTCTTTTTCGGTGCAAATCAGCGTGTAGCGCCCGTCAGTTGAACGCTGCCAGCTATCAAAATCATAGTGGTCCGGCAGGGCTTCGGCCTGTTCGAGCGCAAGCCCCTGGGCGCGCAGCATGCCAAAGAAGTCGCCGGGCCGCGCAATGGCCGCCACGGCATGCACGGGCTGGCCTTGCAGCGCGCTCAGCGGCACCTGGCTGCCGTTGCGGCGCACCGCGTGCGGCGCAAGGCCTCGCTGCAGGGCAAAGGCGCGCAGGGGCGGGCGGAGGCCGGGCGCCGCCCCCTGCGGGGAGAGAACCCAGTCCACGGCACGGGGCCAGGGCTCGCGCAGCGGGCCCGCCGGAAGCAGGAAGCCGTTGCCGACGCCTTCGTCGTTGAAGACGCAGATTTCCAGGTCGCGCGCCAGGGCCAGGTGCTGCAGGCCGTCGTCGCACACCAGCACATCGGTCTGGGGATGGGCGGCCAGCAGGGCCCGGGCTGCGTCCAGGCGGCGGGGGGCCACAAAGACGGGCACCTGGCTGCTGCGGGCGATCAGCAGGGGTTCGTCGCCCACGGACTGAGCCGGGCTGTCGGGCGCCACGGCGCGGCAGTCGTGCGTGCTACGGCCGTAGCCGCGGGAGATGACGCCGGGGCGCAGACCCCGGCTTTGCAGGTGGCGCACCAGCGCCAGGGTAACGGGGGTTTTGCCGGCGCCGCCAGCGACCACGTTGCCCACCACGATGACGGGGCGCCCCGGGTGGCCGGACGGGAGCAGGCCGGCTGCGTAGAGCCCGCGGCGCAGCGCCACCAGCGCCCGGTATGGCAGCGACAGCGGCCACAGCAGCCAGGCGCCCAGCCCCCGCGTCTGCCACAGCGCCCGCAACCGGGCGCCGGCGTGCGCGGTGCCCTGGCGGGAAGTCGGCGGTGCCCCGGTGGCAGGCATGTGATGCGTCGGCCGTCGTGAAGGGCCACCGCCCCAAGGGGCTGCGAGGCCGGGTAGCTGGCCCGGTCAGCCGCCCGCGGCGCGCGAAGACGCCGAGGACTGGGTGGCAAAGGTGATCTGCGTGAGCCCGACGCGCCGCGCGGCTTCCATCACGGAGATGACCGACTGGTGCGGCGCCATGGCATCGGCGCTGATGATGACCACGCTGCCCGTACCCGCGCCGGCGGCGGCGCGCAGGGCCTGCGCGATGGCATCGACGTTCTTGCCGTCCACGCTGGTCTTGTTGATGGCGTAGCGCCCGTCCGCGGCCACGGACACGATGATTTCCTTCGGGTGGTCGCGCTGCTGCTCGGCATCGGCCACGGGCAGGGTCAGCTGCAGTTCGGTGAACTTGCTGTATGTGGTGGTCAGCATCAGGAAGATGAGGATGACCAGCAGCACGTCGATGAACGGGATCAGGTTGATCTCGGGCTCTTCCTTGGCGCGGGGGCGGAAGTTCATGTCAGCGGTCCCAGGGGCGGCTCGCGGTGGCGGCGTTGCAAACGGCTCACTTCCTGCGCACGCGCAGGAGGTGGCGGACAAACTGCTCGGACGCCAGTTCCAGCGCCAGCAGGTAGGCGTCGACCCGGGCGCGGAAGTAGCGCCAGAAGATCAGGGTGGGGATGGCGACGATCAGGCCGAACGCCGTGTTGTACAGCGCCACCGAGATCCCGTGCGCCAGCTGAGCGGGGTTGCCGCCACCCACGCCGCCGGTGCCGGACTGCGAGCCGAAGATCTCGATCATGCCGATCACGGTGCCCAGCAGGCCCAGCAGTGGCGCCGCCGAGGCAATGGTGGCCAGCGCCGCCAGGTACTTCTCCAGCCGGTGGGCCACCGTGCGGCCGGTGCCTTCCATGGCCGAGCGCAGGTCGGCCTCGGTGCATTGGGGGTTGCTGTTGAGGGTGCGCAGGCCGCTGGCCAGCACCTCACCCAGGGCAGAGTTCTGGGCCAGCTGGTTCACCACATCGGGCGTGGGCAGGGCCTTGGAGGAGACGGTGATCGCTTCGTCCAGCAGCTTCGGGGGCGCGACGCGGGCGGTCTTGAGGGCCACGAAGCGTTCAAAAATCAGCGCCAATCCCAGGACGGAACACGCGACCAGGGGCCAGATCGGCCAGCCTGCGGCTTGTATGATGGACAGCAAATCTCTCTCCGCACAGATGAAGCAACGGGCGATTATGACCCAGCTTGCCACCGGGTCTTGGTGTTGCGCGTTGCGGTGGCTCAGCCGCCGGTGCGCTTTTCGTCTCACCCACAAAAACTGTGGATAACTTTGTGGGAAACCCGGATCTGAACCCCGGCAAAGCGGCGCCACGCCGTGGTTGCAACAGATTGATGAAAAATTGCGCAGTGAAAAATCCTTTGAAATCAACAAGTTGCACGTACGTGCTGGGTTTGCCGGCGATTGCCACGGCGCACCTCGCCACAGCCCCCGCACGCCAGTTTCTGTGGAGTACTTCGCAGCGGCGCCCGGCGCCAAGGCCCGCCAAATCTCATGGTTGACCGTCCAAACCCCGCAGCGGCGCCGCGCATCTGGGAAGTTGGCGCGCTGTGCCGCGCCATTGCTGATGCGCTGGAGGCGCGGTTCAATCCTGTCGCGGTGCGCGGCGAGATCACGGGCTTCTCGCGCGCGTCCAGCGGGCATTGCTATTTCTCGGTCAAGGACGCCACCGGGCAGTTGCGTTGCGCCATGTTCCGGCGGGCGGCCAGCCTGCTGGACTTTTCGCCGCGGGACGGCGAACTGGTGGAGTTGCGCGGGCGCCTGGGCGTGTACGAGGCGCGGGGCGACCTGCAGTTCATCGTGGAGAGCATGCAGCGCGCGGGGCAGGGCGCGCTGTTCGAGCAGTTCCTGCGGCTGAAGGCCCAGCTGGAGGCCGAGGGGCTGTTCGACAGCGGGCGCAAGCGTCCGCTGCCCCTGCAGCCCCGCGGCATCGGCCTGGTCACCTCGCTGGGCGCTGCCGCGCTGCACGACGTCGTCACGGCGCTGCGCCGGCGGGTGCCCCACATCCCGGTGGTGCTGGCGCCAGCGCAGGTGCAAGGGGCTGCGGCGCCGGCATCGCTGGTGGCAGCGCTATCAAAACTGTATCGGCTGGCGCAGGGTGGGCCAGCGCTGGAGGCAGATTTGCCTGCAAGTCCGCCCATCGACGTCATTCTGCTGGTGCGCGGCGGAGGGTCCATCGAGGACCTGTGGGCCTTCAACGACGAGCAACTGGCGCGCACCATCGTGCAAAGCCCGGTGCCGCTGGTGTGCGGCGTGGGGCATGAAACCGATTTTTCCATTGCCGACTTCTGTGCCGACCTGCGCGCCCCCACCCCCACGGCCGCGGCCGAGCTGGTGGCTCAGCCGCGGGACGTGTGGCTGGGCGCGCTGGGCTTGCTGTCCGACCGGCTGGGCGATGCCGTGCAGCGCCAGCTGGACCTGCGCCACCAGCGGCTCGACCAGGCGGCCGCGCGCCTGGGCCGGCCTTCGGGGCTGGTGGGACGCCAGCAGGTGCAACTGGCCCGCCTGGCCCAGCAGATGCAGCACGGGGCGCTATTGAAATTGGAGCGCCTTGCGCAATCCCAGAAAGCGCTGGAGGCCAATTTGACTCAAAAAATCGACCAGGCCCTGTCGCTGCAACGGGAGCGGCTGGACCGCGCCGCCCTCCGGCTGGACCTGCTGGACCCCCGGCTGGTGCTGCAGCGCGGCTACGCGCTGCTGACCGACACGCAGGGCGGGGCGGTGTCCAGCGTGCGCCAGGCCCACCCCGGCGATGCACTGCGGGCCCTGCTGGCAGATGGCGTGGTGGATGTGACGGTGGAGCAACCCCGCCTGCTGTAGGCCCTGCACGGGCCTCATCGCCCAGGCGCTAGGCCCGTGCGCACTGCTGTCCCTGCGCGGTCAGTGGCCTCACGCTGCACAGGTCGCCCGATCTTCCTACAATGCCCCCTTCGTGCCGTGCCCTACCGCATTGCTCAGGCAATTTGCGTTGCCAAGAGCCTCCCGGAATTTCAAACCACAAGGAAACACCACCATGGAACATACCCTGCCTCCGCTGCCTTACGCCATCGACGCCCTGGCGCCCCACTACAGCCAGGAAACCCTGGAGTACCACCATGGCAAGCACCACAACGCCTATGTGGTGAACCTGAACAATCTGCAAAAGGGCACCGAGTTCGAGAACATGGCGCTCGAAGAGATCGTCAAGAAATCCAGCGGCGGCATCTACAACAACGCAGCCCAGATCTGGAACCACACCTTCTTCTGGAACTGCATGGCCCCCCAAGGCGGCGGCGAGCCCACGGGCGCGCTGGCCGCGGCCATCAATGCCAAGTGGGGCAGCTACGCCGCCTTCAAGGAAGCCTTTGTGAAGAGTGCCGTAGGCAACTTCGGCTCCGGCTGGACCTGGCTGGTGAAGAAGGCCGACGGCAGCGTGGACATCGTGAACACCGGCGCGGCCGGCACGCCCCTGACCACCGCTGACAAGGCGCTGCTGACGGTGGACGTGTGGGAGCACGCGTACTACATCGACTACCGCAACCTGCGTCCCAAGTTCGTGGAAACCTTCCTGGACAAGCTGGTCAACTGGAAGTTCGCCGAAGCCAACTTCGCCTGACGCCCGCGCCGCACCCCGGTGCGGCCCGGCCCCCCGCAAGCCCTGGCGCTTGCAAAGCACAACGGCCCCGCGGGGCCGTTTTTCATGGGGCTGCAACGTGGAGCGGAGCGCTATTTGCGGCGGAACGGCACCCCCGCCAACTTCGTGCCCGCCTTGAGGCCCTTCTTGGCGAACCAGCCCTGGTTCATCTCCAGCACGTAGCGCACGGGCTTGGCCGAGCAGTGCGAATCCAGCGTCTGCGGCTTCATGTCCTCCAGGTTCACGATGGTGCCGTCGTCGTCCACGAACGCCGCCGTCAGGGGCAGCAACGTGTTCTTCATCCAGAAGCACTGCGCGGCCGGTTGTTCGAACACGAACAGCATGCCCTCGTGGGCGGGCATCTCCTTGCGGAACATGAGGCCTGTCTGCCGCTCCTGGGGCGTGGCCGCCACCTGGGCATCAATGCGATGCATGCCCGCCGTCAGTTCCACCCGGGGCAGGTCCAGCTGAGGGGCTTCCTGGGCGGCAGCAGTGCCGAACAAGGCAGCAAGAAGGGCTGCGGCGGCGGCGCGCGCAGCGATGGATGCGCGCAGCGGGCGCGCACGGGCAACAAGGGCAGGGGCAAAAGCGGACATGGGAGCTTTCAGGACAACGAAAGGGAAGGGTACGCCGGCGGTTGGCGAAGCGCTCGCGCCAATAAAAAACGCCCGCGGCTGCGGGCGATTTTGTACCAGCGGGCGGCACACCGGCGAGCGGTGCGCACACCGGCTGCGATCACATGGTCTTGTGAGCGGCCTTCTTCTTGTGGACCTTCTTGGAAGCCTTTTTCTTGTGGACCTTGGTGGTCTTGGCCTTGGGGGCAGGAGATGCCATGGGGGCGGAGGGGGCAGGCGCCGTGGCAGGTGCTTGTGCAAACGCACCCGCAGCGAACAGGCCGGCCACCAGGACAGCGAGGAGTTTTTTCATATATGCCGTTTCCAGTGTGAGGAGTTGAACAATCGATGGGTCGAAGCAATGCGCGACGCGGCACCGCTCCACCCGCAACGATAGCAGCGGAGCGAGCGTTGACAGGGGCATCTTCGAAAATTTTTGTCATTAGAATTGATCGGCATCGCATCGTTTGCCCATTTGCTGACACCCCCGCAGCGCCCACAGGAGATCCGCCCCCATGACCAGTTACCAGCACATCAAGGTGCCCGCCGAAGGCCAGAAGATCACGGTCAACGCCGACATGTCCCTGAATGTGCCCGCCCAGCCCATCATTCCTTACATCGAAGGCGATGGCACGGGCCTGGACATCACGCCCGTGATGATCAAGGTGGTGGACGCGGCCGTGGCCAAGGCCTATGGCGGCCAGCGAAAGATCCACTGGATGGAGGTGTACGCCGGCGAGAAATCCACCAAGGTCTACGGGCCGGACGTGTGGCTGCCGGACGAGACGCTGCAGGCGCTGCGCGAATATGTGGTGTCCATCAAGGGGCCGCTGACCACGCCCGTGGGCGGCGGCATCCGCTCGCTGAACGTGGCCCTGCGCCAGGAGCTGGACCTCTACGTCTGCCTGCGCCCGGTGCAATATTTCCGCGGCGTCCCTTCGCCGCTGAAGGAGCCCGAGAAGACCAACATGGTGATCTTCCGCGAGAACTCGGAAGACATCTACGCCGGCATCGAGTTCGAAGCCGAGTCCGACAAGGCGAAAAAGCTCATCAAGTTCCTGCAGGACGAGATGGGCGTCAAGAAGATCCGCTTCCCCAACACCTCCGGCCTGGGGGTCAAGCCCGTCTCGCGGGAGGGCACGGAGCGCCTGGTGCGCAAGGCCATCCAGTACGCCATCGACAACGACAAGCCCAGCGTGACCATCGTGCACAAGGGCAACATCATGAAGTACACCGAAGGCAGCTTCCGCGACTGGGCCTATGCCCTGGCGCAGAAGGAATTCGGTGCCCAGCCCATTGACGGCGGCCCGTGGTGCCGCCTCAAGAACCCCAAGAACGGCAAGGACATCACCATCAAGGACAGCATTGCCGACGCCTTCCTGCAGCAGATCCTGCTGCGCCCGGCCGAGTATTCGGTGGTGGCCACGCTCAACCTCAACGGCGACTACATCTCGGACGCGCTCGCAGCCCAGGTGGGGGGCATCGGCATCGCGCCGGGCGCCAACATGTCCGATTCCGTGGCCTGCTTCGAGGCCACCCACGGCACTGCACCCAAGTACGCGGGCAAGGACTACGTGAACCCAGGCTCCGAAATCCTCTCGGCCGAGATGATGCTGCGGCACATGGGCTGGGTCGAAGCGGCCAACCTCATCATCAGCGCACTGGAAAAGTCCATTGCCTCCAAGAAGGTGACCTACGACTTCGCCCGTCTCATGGAGGGCGCGACGCAGGTGAGCTGCTCCGGCTTCGGCCAGGTCATGATCGACCATATGTGAACGTTCGCCCGGCAGGGCGCAACGGCCGCAGGCCCCGTGCTCTGATGTGGAGCCGGGGCTTTCCTTTTGGGCGTTGCGCAACACCAGCCAGTTAGCGCGCCAGCCACTGCACGGCCAGCCCCGCCGCCGCGCAGACGCCCAGCAGCGGCAGCACGCCGGCCTTCAGGCGCAGCAGGGCCAGCAGTGCGCCCAAGGTGATCGCGGCGGCCGCCCAGTCCATGCGGCCGCCCAGGCCCTGCGGCCACAGCAGGTGGTAGGCAAAAAACAGGGCCAGGTTCAGGATCACGCCCACCACGGCCGCCGTGATGGCCGACAGCGGTGCCGTGAAGCCCAGCTTGCCGTGCGTGGCTTCCACCAGCGGGCCGCCTGCCAGGATGAAGACAAATGACGGCAGGAAGGTGAAAAACGTCACCACGGCCGCAGCCGCCGCGGCGCCCGCGAACAAGGCGTCGGGGCCACCCACCTGGTGGAGCCAGCCGCCGAGGAAGCCGACAAAGGCCACCACCATGATCAGCGGCCCGGGGGTCGTTTCGCCCAGCGCCAGGCCGTCGATCATCTGCGCCGCCGAGAGCCAGTGGTAGTGTTCCACCGCCCCCTGGAACACATACGGCAGCACGGCATAGGCGCCGCCGAACGTCAGCAGGGCTGCCTTGGAGAAGAACCAGCCCATCTGCGTGAGCGTGCCCTGCCAGCCCTGCGTGGCCGCCAGCGCGCCCAGGGCCAGCAGCCACAGCGCCACGCCGCAGCCCACCACCGCCAGCAGGTGGCGGCGCGAAAAGCGCGCATGCGGCGGCGTCGGGGTGTCGTCGTCGATGAGTGCCGGGCCGTAGTGCTGGCACCCTGCCGCCGGGCCGCCGCCCAGCGCAAACACGGCGGGCCAGCGCCGTGCGCCCAGGGCGCCGATGAGGCCGGCGGCCAGGACGATGGCCGGAAACGGCACGCTGAACGCAAAAATGGCCACAAACGAAGCGGCGGCAATGGCCCACATCCATCCGTTCTTGAGCGCACGGGTGCCCACCCGGTGGGCCGCCTGCAGCACCAGCGCCGTCACGGCGGGCTTCACGCCGTAGAAGATGCCGGCGACGACGGGCACATCGCCAAACCGCACGTACACCCAGGACAGGCCGATCAGGATGAACAGCGACGGCAGCACAAACAGCCCCCCGGCCACGATGCCGCCCCAGCTGCGGTGCATGAGCCAGCCGATGTAGGTGGCGAGCTGCTGGGCCTCGGGGCCGGGCAGCACCATGCAGTAGTTCAGCGCATGCAGAAAGCGGGCTTCGCTGATCCAGCGGCGGCGCTCCACCAATTCGGCGTGCATGATGGCAATCTGCCCGGCAGGCCCGCCGAAGCTGATGAAGCCGAGTTGGAGCCAGAACCGGAACGCCTCCTGAAAGCGCACGGGCGCAGGCCGCTCGGCGGGTGGGGGCGCAGTATCTGGTGGGGCAGGGGGCATGCGGTGGCTCAGAAAGGATTGCAGGGTCCGGCGCCACCTGGCGCGGGTTGCCGGGGCAGCGAAAAACTGCCGCGCAGTCTAACAACCCAGGATGACACCGCACGCCGCAGCGCCAGGAAGGTGGCGACCGCCGGGCGGCCCGTCCCGGCACGGCCGTCAGTTTGCCGCAAGCCCGTCATGAATAATTATGAATTCAAAACCTGCTTGCAGCAGGGCGCGAGAGAGATGCAGAGGAGACTTTCATGACCGAGTACGCCGACTTCTACCGCCAGTCCATCGACCACCGCGATGCGTTCTGGAACGAGCAAGCCCAGCTCATTGACTGGCACACCCCGCCCCAACAGGTCTGCGACTACAGCAATCCGCCCTTTGCCAAGTGGTTCGTGGGCGGCACCACCAACCTCTGCCACAACGCCGTGGACCGCCATCTGGCGGCGCGCGCAGGGCAGAGCGCGCTGGTGGCGATCTCCACCGAGACCCACACGGAACGCAGCTACAGCTTTGCCGAACTGCACGCGGAAGTGCAGCGCATGGCGGCGGTGTTGCAGTCGCTGGGCGTCAAGAAGGGCGACCGGGTCCTGATCTACATGCCCATGATTGCCGAGGCGGCCTTCGCCATGCTCGCCTGCGTGCGCATCGGGGCCCTGCACTCGGTGGTGTTTGGCGGGTTCGCCTCGGGTTCGCTGGCCTCGCGCATCGAAGACGCGGAGCCCACCGCCGTGGTGAGTGCGGACGCAGGCTCCCGCGGCGGCAAGGTCGTGCCCTACAAGCCGCTGCTGGACGAAGCCATCGCGTTGTCAAAACACAAGCCGTCGGCCGTACTGATGGTCAACCGGGGCTTGGCCCCCATGCACCTGCAGCCGGGGCGCGACCACGAATGGGCCGCCCTGCGCGAGCAGCACCTGAACACCCAGGTGCCCTGCGAATGGGTGGATTCCACCCATCCCAGCTACACCCTCTACACCAGCGGCACCACCGGCAAGCCCAAGGGCGTGCAGCGCGACACGGGCGGCTACACGGTGGCGCTGGCGGCCAGCATGAAGCACATCTTCGACGCGAAGGCGGGCGACGTGTATTTCGCCACCAGCGACATCGGCTGGGTGGTGGGCCACAGCTACATCATCTACGGCCCGCTGATCGCGGGCCTCACGACCATCATGTACGAAGGCCTGCCCACGCGGCCCGACGCGGGCGTGTGGTGGAGCATCGTGCAGAAGTACCAGGTCACGCACATGTTCTCGGCCCCCACGGCCGTGCGCGTGCTTAAGAAGCAGGACCCCGCCTACCTGGCCAAGTACAACGTGAAGAGCCTCAAGGCGCTGTGGCTGGCCGGCGAACCGCTGGACGAACCCACGGCCCAATGGATCAGCGATGCGCTGCAGGTCCCCATCATCGACAACTACTGGCAGACCGAGACCGGCTGGCCCATCCTCACCCTGGCCAATGGGGTGCAGCAGCAGTCCACCCGCTTCGGCAGCCCCGGCAAGGCCATGTACGGCTATGACGTGAAGCTGATTGACGAGGCCACCGGCCAGGAGCTGACAGGCGCCAACCAGAAAGGCGTGGTCGCCATTGAAGGCCCCCTGCCGCCGGGCTGCATGCAGACCGTGTGGCGCGACGACGCGCGCTTTGTGAACACCTACTGGAAGAGCATTCCCGGGCGCCTGATCTACAGCACCTTCGACTGGGGCATCCGCGACGCCGACGGCTACCACTTCATCCTGGGCCGCACGGACGACGTGATCAACGTGGCGGGCCACCGCCTGGGCACCCGCGAGATCGAGGAAAGCATCGCGTCCCACCCCAACATCGCCGAGGTGGCCGTGGTGGGCGTGGCCGACAGCCTGAAGGGGCAGGTGGCCATGGCCTTTGCCGTGGTGCGCGACGCCTCGGTGCTGACGGACGACGCCGCGCGCCTGAAGCTCGAAGGCGATGTCATGAAACAGGTGGACAGCCAGCTGGGTGCCGTGGCGCGGCCATCGCGCGTGCATTTCGTCACCGTGCTGCCCAAGACACGCAGCGGCAAGCTGCTACGCCGCGCGCTGCAGGCCGTGGCCGAACGGCGCGACCCCGGCGACCTGACGACCATGGAAGACCCCGCCGCGCTGCAGCAGGTGAAGGAACTGGTCGGCTGAGGCCGGCCGTCCCGCCGCGCGCGAAACGGCGCCGGCGGGCTCTGTTTTGCGGCCCCCCGCTCAGTGCGGGGGCCTCGCCACGAAGGCTTGCTTGCCGTGGCGGTTGAAGCCGGCGTTCTCGTAGAACCGCAGGGTGTCCGGGTCCTTGCGGCCGGTCATCAGCATGACCTTGTAGCATCCGCGGCTCCAGGCATGCGCGAGTGCGTGCACCAGCAGGGCCCGCCCCCATCCGCGGCCACGGTAGTCAGCGTGGGTCACCACGTTCTCGATCAGGCCGTATGAACGTGTTGGCGATCTCGCAGGGGATCGCGTTGGAGCGCAATCGGGAGGAGTGGATGCTGCGGGTGCGCCGCATGGGCCTCATGCCCATGCAAGCAGCCGGGGCGTCCAATCACCCGATTTCGCTCCAACCCTTCGGGCAGTGGTCTTTGCGGGCGGTCTGCGGCGTTGCGGCGCTTGTGGATAGCGCGCTATCCACTGCGCACCGCGCCTGGCATCCCATCCCGCAAAGACCGCTGCGCGACCCCTGGGAGATCGTCAACACGTTCTGAGCCTGCAGCCCCGGGTGAGATTCGGAACGATCGCGATGTGGCAGGTGCTCACCAGCACGCCATCGACGAAACCTCCGAAGTAGCGCAGGCCCGGATGGGCCAGTGCCTCGGTCCACACCGCCTGCACTTCGGCATCGCCCGGCAGGGGGAGGTCCTGCGGATGCAGCTGGGTGTACAAGCCCAGCAGCAGCGTCAAGTCCTGCGGGCCGAGTGCGCGGATGTCCATGGCGGGTCTTTCAGGCGAGTCCAAAATTTGCTACTAAAACAGTAGCTTCTAGCGCTTGACTGGCAAGGGATTTTGGCGAATTCTGCTAAAAATCCCCTGCACGAATCGTGCAGCGGCCCCGGGGCGCGCCTCACGCCGGCCGGCCCCGTTGCCAGCCCTGCGGCGGCTTCCAGCCCGGCACCCATTCCACGAAGTCCGCCTCCGGCATGGGCCGCGCCACGCAGTAGCCCTGGGCCAGGCTGCACCCCAGCTGCAGCAGCATCTGGCCTTGCTCGACGGTTTCCACGCCCTCGGCAATCACGCGGTAGCCAAACGAGCGGGCCAGCCCGATCACGCCCTGCACGATGGCCAGATCGCCGGGGTCGCCCATCATGCCGTGCACGAAGCTTTGGTCGATCTTGAGCGTGTCCACCGGCAGCCGCCGCAGGTACGTGAGCGATGAATAGCCCGTGCCAAAGTCGTCCAGAGACACGCCCATGCCCACGGCCCGCAGCGCCGTCAGCGTCTGGGCCACGGCGGCCAGGTCGTACAGCGCCGCGCTTTCGGTGATCTCGATTTCCAGCAGGTGGGGCGGCACGCCGGGATGGCGCGCAGCGCACCGCACCATCCAGTCGGCGAAATCCGGCCGTTGCAGGTGCTGGGCGGCGATGTTCACGCTCACCGGCAACTGCGCGCCGCGGGCCTGCAACTGATCGAGCACGCCGAACGCGGCCTCCACCACCCATTCGCCGAAGGTCACCTCCAGCTCGGTGCCCTCCAGCAGCGGCAGAAATTCGCCCGGCGGCACCAGTCCCCGCGCGGGATGCAGCCAGCGGGCCAGCGCCTCGGCCCCCACCACCGCGCCGGATTTCATGTCCACCTTGGGCTGCAGGAACAGCGTGAACTGCGATGCCGTCAGTGCCTCGCGCAGGTGGCGCCCTTGCTCGCGCTGCAACTGCAGCGCCCGCTCCTGGGCTGCGTCGAACTGGTGGAAGCGGTTGCGGCCGGCCTGCTTGGCGGCGTACATGGCCTGGTCGGCGTGGCGCAGCAGGGCATCCGCATCGGCGTCGTCCTGCGGGAACATGGTGTAGCCGATGCTGGCGGTCACCACCACGCGCTCGCCGTCCAGGGTATAGGGGGCGGAAATGCTCTCCATCACCTGGTTCATCAGGCGCTCGCAGTCGCCCACGGCACCCAGGTCGGGCAGGAGGATGACGAACTCGTCGCCGCCGAGCCGCGCCACCGTGTCCGCGGGGCGCAGCGCGCGGGTGAGGCGCCCGGCCACCACCACCAGCAGGCGATCGCCCGCGCCGTGGCCCAGGCGGTCGTTCACGGGCTTGAAACCGTCCAGGTCCAGATAGGCTACGCCCAGCTGCCGCCCGCTCCGGCGCGCCTGGTCCATGCTTTCCTGCAGCTTGCGCGCCAGCAGCACGCGGTTGGGCAGCCCGGTCAGGGCGTCGAACAAGGCCAGGCGCTGCAGCAGGACCTCTTGCTCCCGCTGCGGCGTCACGTCGATCGCCACGCCCAGCATGCGTTCCGGGCGGCCCTGGGCGTCGAACCCGACGATCTTGCCCAGGTTGCGCACCCACCGCGCCACCGCGCCCGCAGCATTGACGCGCCAGGTGGCGTCGAACGGCGTTGCGGGGTGGGCGGCATGCCGCGCGAGTTCGGCGGCGATGCGGTCGATGTCCTCCGCGGCAATGCCGGCGGTCCAGGGCGTGGGGGCCGACAGGTCCTCCGGGGCCGGTGCGCCGCGCAGCGACCACCAGCGGTCATCGCCGGTCACGGTGCCAGTACCCAGGTTCCAGTCCCACAGGCCCAGCGATGCGGCCGAGAGGGTGAGCGACAGCAGTTCCTCGCGTTCGCGCACCCGCTCTTCGTTGCGCTTGCGGTCGGTGATGTCGTGCACCGAGAACAGCCAGCAGGGTTCTCCGTCGAACTCGGTGGCGCGCATGGACTGCAGCACCGTGCGTGGCGGGCCGCCCCGCACGTTCAGGCTGACCTCGTAACTGCTCAGGTGGCCTGCGCGCTCGACTTCCTCCAGCAGCTTCTCCCGGTCTTGCGCGGTGAAGATGCCCAGTTCCACGGCCGTGTGGCCAATGGCCTCCTCGCGGGGAATGCCCAGCATCTCCACCCAGGCCGGGTTGATGTCCACATAGCGTCCGTCCTTGCGGTGCGACAGGCCCATGGGGTAGGGCATGAGCTGGAAGATGCGCGAGAAGCGCTCCTCCGACTGGCGCAGGCGCTGCTCGGCGCGCTTGGCCTCGTCGATGTCCTGCATCACGCCCCGCACGCGGGTCACCCGGTCGTTTTCGATCACCGGCTCGCCGCGGGCGCGCACCCAGACCAGGCGGCCATCGGCGTGCTGGACTTCCAGCTCCATGCTCCAGTCGCGGCGCTCCAGGATGCTGCGGCGGAAGTTCTGGCGCAGCGGCTCGCGGTAGGCGGGCGCAACGTGGCGGTCGATGTAGTCGCGCGGCAGGGGGGAGCCGGGCGGCAGGCCGTGGATGTCAAAGCACACGTCCGACCAGTAGACCAGGCCCTGGCCGCGCGCGTCTTCCCAGGCCCCCAGCCGCGCCAGGCGGCCGGCCTGCTGCAGCAGGCCGTTGAGGGCGCGCAGCTCGTCGCTGGCGCGCACCGATTCCGACATGTCGTGGAACACGAAGACGAAACACGGCTCGCCCTCCACGAGCACGGAGCGGGCCGACATCAGCCCCGGGATGCGCACCCCGTCGCGCTGCGCCACCAGCGGCAGCCGGTCCACCTTGCCGTCGCGGCGAAAAGCCTCCACCAGCCGGGTGCGCTCCTGTTCCGAAGCCCAGATCCGCAGGTCCATGGACGTGCGCCCGAGGATCTCCTCGCGCGGGCGGCCCAGCACCTCGCAGAACGCGGGGTTCACGTCCACGTAGCGCCCGTCGGCGATGCGCGAGATGCCCGCCGGGTCCGGGAGGGTCTGGTAGAAGGTGGTGTACTTGGCTTCCGACGAGCGCAGGGCGTTCTGGACCTCGCGGTGGTCGGTGATGTCCACGTCCATGCCGATCAGGCTCGTGGGGCGCTGCTGGGCGTCGCGGCTGGCCACGGTGCCGCGCGACATGATCCAGCGCCAGCGGCCCTGGGTGTCCTGCACGCGGAACTCGGCCTCATAGGCCTCTTCGAGCCCGTCCATGGTCCGCGCCAGCCGGGCGGCGTTGCGGTCGGCATCCGCCGGATGGCGCAGGGCGTACCAGCGCTGCCACAAGTCGCCGGCATCCTGCTCGGCCGCGCTGATGCCGAACGCTTCATAGAAACGGCCGTGGCAGCGGAACTGCCGCCGCACCACATCCCACTGCCACTGGCCGCCGCCCATGGAGTCCACGGTCAGCCGCAACTGCTTTTCCTGCTGGGACAGCGTTTGCTGGATGTCCTGGCGCGCCAATTCGGAGCGGGCCTTGCCGGCCAGCAGCAGCCGCCCGACCCCCAGCATGAACACGCCGGCTCCGTGGTACCACGGCAGGCCGCTGGCGGCCCCGGCTGCGCCCCATACGGCCCACAGGCTGGCCGCCACCGACAATGGCAGCGTCAGCGTCAGCCCCGCCAGCACCACCCATTCCTTGTTGCGCAGCCGCAGGTGCTGCTCGCACAGGCGCCACAGCAGCCCCGTGGCCACGGCGGTGCCCAGCACGGCCACCGCGGCGATGGCCGCGGAGGGGTCCGCGCGCAGCACCGCCAGCAGGGCGATCAGCGCCGCCAGCGTGGCGGGGACGGCACCAAAGCAAAGCGCCAGGAAGGCTGCTGCGGTGGGGTAGGCCACGACGCGCAGCTCCGGCGCATTCCACTGCAGCGCCTGGAACGACGCCACCGACACCACGCCGCCTGCCAGTCCCAGCAGCAGCGCGGTGCGAGGGGAGGGGTGCAGGGATTCTTGCGGCGGCAGCCAGGCCAGCACCAGCAACAGCAGCATCAGGGCCGTGCCCGCCAGCAGGGTGTTGTTACCCATGGGCGGTCATCCTGTTGCTGTTGTGGGCGCGCGCAGGGGCGCGGGGCGGGCCGGGTGGGTCAAAGCAGGCGGTGAACCGTCCAGCGCCGCCCGCGGGCGGGGTCAGACAGCAAAAGCCCGGAAAAACACCCATAGGGCGAGTTTAGAGCCTCTGCGCGGCCTTTCTAAGCAGCTTTTGCGCGCCCCAGCGTCCTGACAAGCCCGGTTGACAGCAAGGTGCCGCACACGATCACCAGCGCGCAGCCCGCCATCCACGGCGTGACCCGCTCCCCCAGGAACACGGTGCCGTACAGCACCGCAAACACCGGCGCGATGAAGGTGACGGCCAGCGCCCGGCTGGGGCCGGCGCTTTCAATGAGGCGGAAATACAGGATGTAGGCAATGCCCGTGCACAGCACCGCAATGGCGGCGATGGCACCCCAGGCCCTGAGGCCCGGCAGCTGGGCGGGCCAGAACCACACCGTGGGCACGGCCAGGGCCAGTGCCGCGCCCAGCTGGCTGCCGGTGGCCGTGGCCAGCGGCGGGATGCCCGCCAGGTAGCGCCGGGCAAAGCTGGCCGACAGGCCGTAGAACGCCGAGGCCAGCAGACAGGCCGCAAGCGCCCAGTGCGCCTGGCCGGTCTTGAAGCCTGTGCCCGCCGGCGCACGCCAGGCCAGCAGCGCCACCCCCGCGAAGCCCAGCGCCAGGCCCGTCCAGCGCAGGGCGCTGATGCGGTCGCCCAGCCACATCCAGGCCACCAGGGCGCCAAACAGGGGCACCGTGGCGTTCAGGATGGATGTGACCCCGGTGGCAATGTGCAGCACGGCCCACGCGAACAGCGCAAACGGAATGGCCGAATTGAGAACCCCCGCGAGCAGGATGGGCCGCCAATGCCGGCGCAGCGCCGCGCTGTGCCCCTGGCGCACCATGATGGGCCAGAGGAACGCGGCAGCCAGCGCCACCCGCAACCCCACCAGCGGCAGCGGGCCGAATTCCGATGCGCCCAGGCGCATGAAGAGGAAGGAGGCTCCCCAAAGCGCTGCCAGCAGGATGAATTCAGCAATCCAGTGCGATGCCGGCTGCTGGGCGGGAGTGGTCATGCGTGTCTTTCGGTGAAGAAGAGGAAGAGGGCGACGAAGGAGGAAATGGCGTGGGGCGGGCCGCGGCGCTGCCGGGCCGCGCCCGGGAAGCGCGGGTCGGCAGGGCATTTTCAAGACTCAGCAAAACCGTTTTGCGATCCAGGCCTCCCGCGTAGCCCGTGAGGCTTCCGTCTGCCCCCAGCACCCGGTGGCAGGGCACCACCACGCTGAGCGGATTGCGCCCGACGGCTGCCCCCACGGCCCGCACCGCCAGCGGGCGGCCCAGCTGCCGGCTCAGGGCGCCATAGGTGGTCGTGGCGCCGCGGCCCACGGCCAGCAACGCCCGCCAGACCTCTTGCTGGAACGCGGTGCCGCCCGACAGGTCCAGCGGCAGGTCGAAGTCCGTGCGCTCGCCTTGCAGGTACTGCTGCAGCTGGCGCGCTGCGGCGGCCAGCACCGGGTGGTCGCTGGCCGCCAGGGCCCAGGCGGCCGAGCCCGCCAGCAACGCCACGGGCGCGTGCCGCTGGCCTTCGAACCAGACGCCCGCAAGCCCGACGGGCGAAGCCGCCAGGCGCACGGGCCCCAGGGCGGTGATGGTGCGCAGCTGCACCGTGAGGGGATGGAATTGCATGGCGGTCGAAATTTTGAATAAAAATGGGATCTAGCGCTTGATACACAAGCGCGGGCAGCTATTGTTTTGATAGTAAAGTTGTGGCGGGCACGACCGTGCCTGCCGCCCAGGCGCGCAGCACGCCGTAGCTGCGCCACGGCCGCCAGGCCTGCGAGGCCGCCTCGGCGGCCCGCGCCGGGTGGCGCTGCCCCTGCACCCCCAGCGCCTTGTGCAGCGCCACGTCCCCGGCGGGAAAGGCGTCCGGCCAGCGCAGCACCCGCATGGCGATGTATTGCGCGGTCCAGTCGCCGATGCCGGGCAGGGCGCACAGCGCGGCGGTGGTGCGGGCGACGTCCGCGCCCGCGTGCAGGGCCAAGGCGCCGCTGTCCACCGCGCGGGCCAGGGCCACGATGGCGGCCTGGCGCTGGCGCACGATGCCCAGCTGCCCCAGCGTGTCGCCGTCGGCCGCGGCCAGCACGGCGGCCGTGGGGAACAGGCGGTTCAGCTCCGGCCACGGCGTGGCCAGGGGCTCGCCCAGGCGCTCCACCAGCCGCTGGCCCAGCGTGCGGGCGGCCGCCACGGTGATCTGCTGGCCCAGCACGGCGCGCACGGCCAGTTCGAAGCCATCAAAGGCACCCGGCACACGCAGGCCCTCGGTGCCCGGAAAGGCCGCGCCCAGCACCGCATGGATGGCGGCAGGGTCTGCGTCCAGGTCGAGCATGGCGCGCACCCGTGCAATCACCTGGGCCAGTGCGGGGGCCAGGTGTTCGCTGGTCTGCAGCCACACCTGGTGGCGTGCGGTGTCAAAGCGTGCCGCCATCCAGCCGGTCAGCTCCCGGGAACCGGCCTGCAGCCGCACGGTGCGCCGCAAGGTGCCGTTGGCGGGGTCGGCGCATTCCACGCCGGTGAACTGGCGCTGCGCAAAAAAGGTCAGCAGCGCTGGCACATCCAGCGGTGGCCGGTACGCCAGGCGGATGCTGCCGCACAGCCCTGCATCGCCAGGGGCTGCTGGCGCGCCCGCGCGGCGCAATTGGCTGGGGTTGAGGCCGTAATGCGTCGCAAACGCCGCGTTGAAGCGACGCACGCTGCCAAATCCGCTGGACAGCGCCACCTGGGTGACGGGCAAGCGGGTGTCGGTCAGCA
>NZ_JAJTBB010000091.1 GCF_021287135.1 Acidovorax sp. | reverse complement strand
CAGCCTGTATTCTTATGCATGCAGCGGTGCTCTGAAGTTTGATGATTGGTCGCACAACCATCTTGCTTGAGATGTCACCGCTGTTTTTTTGCCTCTGGGGTGGCTTACCCCGCTAATCCGTGAAGAACCAAAAAAAAGCCGCAGGGCCTGAGCCCTGCGGCATGTGCCGGGGTCCCGCAGCGCGGGGTGGCGGACGGGGTGCGCCCGCAGCGGCGAAGGTCAGTCCGCGTAAGACCCTGCGGCCTTGATCACGGCGCCGAACTTCTCGGTCTCGGACGCCACGAACTTCTTGTGCTCGGCGGATTCGATGCGCTTGTCGGTCGCCACCACGGCGCCCAGGCCTTCCTGCTTCTTGATGAACTCGGGGTCCTTGAGGGCCGTCTTCAGGGCGTCGTTGAGCTTGGCCACCACCGGTGCGGGCGTGCCCTTGGGCGCGTACAGGCCGTGCCAGATGGTCACGCTGAAGTCCTTCACGCCGGATTCGGCCAGCGTGGGCAAGTCCTTCAGGGCCGGCGTGGTCAGGCGCTTGCTGGTGGTCACGGCATAAGCCTTGACCTTCTTGCCCTCGATTTGGGAAGTGGTGTTGGTGGTCTGGTCGCACAGCAGGTCAATCTGGCCGCCGATCAGGTCGGTGATGGCGGGGGCCGTGCCCTTGTACGGCACCGGGGTCATGTCGATCTGCAGCGCGCTCTGGTACATCAGGCCGCACAGGTGCGACGCCGAGCCCTGGCCGGCGTTGCCCAGGTTGATCTTGCCCTTGTTCTGCTGCAGCCAGCTGGCCAGTTCCTTGTAGTTGTTCGCGGGCATGCTGGGGCGCGCGATCAGCGTCATGGGCACGTCGTTGACGATGCCCAGGTACTCGAAGTCGTTGGCGACATTGAAGGACAGCTTGCGGTACATGGTGGGCATGGTGGCCATGCTCACGTGGTTCAGCAGCAGGGTGTAGCCGTCGGGTGTGGCGCGGGCCACCTTGGCGGTGCCGATGGTGCTGCCGGCGCCGGCCGAGTTGTCGATGACCACGCTCACGCCGCCCAGGGGCTTGCGCATGGCTTCGGCCAGGTCGCGGGCCACGCGGTCGGTGGGGCCGCCCGCTGCATAGGGCACCACGATCGTGATCGTCTTGTCCTTGGCCGGAAAATCCTGCGCGCTGGCGCCCATGGCAGCCGCCGCTGCGGCAGTGGCGACGAGCGCGAATTTCAGCACTTTTTTCATGGTGTCTCCTGTAAATGACGGCGCCATGATAGCCACGGGGGGGTACCCAGGTATTGCGGATATTACGTAGCCGGCCGCCGTGGCCTTATTGAAGTTGAAATGGCTTCCAGGCCGCATGGATAAAGCGCAGCGTGCTATTTATTCAGGAGTGTTTGCTTAGGGTAAACACTGCGATTTCCCTTGGTCCCAAGTGGGCATCTCTTGCGCTGGCGCAAGTCCGGGCGCGCAGGTGAAAGCGTGCCGTCAGCGTGCAGGGCGCCCGGCGCCATGCACCTACCGGTAGCTGCGTGCGTCCTCGATCACCTTGCCGTCGTTGGGCAGCGTGCCGGGCGGCACCATCTGCACCTCGCCGCGCAGCTTGGTCACTTCGCGGATGGCGTCCGAGAGCTGCCGGGCCAGGCCTTCGGCCGTTTCGGCGGTTTCCACCTGCAGCACCATCTGGTCGTTGGCCATCTCGCCGCTGACCACCAGGCGTGCGCGCAGCACCTGCGGAAAGCGCTTGGCAATGGCGGCCACCTGGCCCGGATGCACGAACATGCCGCGTACCTTGGTGGTCTGGTCGGCCCGGCCCATCCAGCCCTTGATGCGGGTGTTGGTGCGGCCGGTGGGGCAGGGGCCCGGCAGCACGGCCGACAGGTCCCCGGTGCCAAAGCGGATGAGCGGGTAGTCGGGGTTGAGCGTGGTGACCACCAGCTCGCCCACCTCGCCCTCGGGCACCGGGTCGCCCGTGCCGGGGCGCACGATCTCCACGATCACGCCTTCGTCCAGCACCAGGCCTTCGCGGGCCGAGGTCTCGTAGGCAATCAGCCCCAGGTCCGCCGTGGCGTAGCACTGGTAGCCCGCAATGCCGCGTTCGGCAAACCAGTCGCGCAGGCTGGGCGGGAACGCCTCGCCGGAGACGAGCGCCTTGGTCACGGTGGGCAGCGCCACGCCCAGTTCGGCGGCCTTTTCGACAATGATCTTGAGGAAGCTGGGCGTGCCGATGTAGCCCGCAGGCTTCAGCTCGGCCATGGCCTGCACCTGCTGCTCGGTCTGCCCCGTGCCGCCGGGGAACACGGTGCAGCCCAGCGCGTGCGCGCCGGTCTCCATCATGGAACCCGCCGGCACGAAGTGGTAACTGAAGCTGTTGTGGATCAGCTCGCCGCGCCGAAACCCCGCCGCGTGGATGGCGCGCGCCATGCGCCAGTAGTCGGGCCGCGTGCCCTCGGGCTCGTAGATGGTGCCGGGGCTGGCAAACACGCGCGTCATGCCCGGCCCGAAGCCCAGCGCGCTGAAGCCGCCAAACACGTTGGCGGCCCGGCCGGCCTGCTGGCGCTCCAGCAACTCGTACTTGCGCGTCACGGGCAGTTGCGCCAGGGCTGCGCGGCTGGTGATGGCCGCCGCATCCACGCCCGCCAGGATGCTGGCAAAGGCCGGCGACGCCTTCTGGGCATGGCCGATCTGCTGCGGCAGCGCCGCCATCCAGGCCGCTTCGCGCTCGGCGGGGCTGCGCGTTTCCAGGGCGTCATAAAACGTGCTCATGCCTGGGATTCCTTGTGAGATGTTGGTTTTGAATCAAATCGGCCTCTAGCGCTTATCCATAAAGCGCAAGCAGCTATCAAATTAAGAGTGAATTCGTTCAGCACCTGACCGCCCGGGTCGCCCGCGCTGCCAAAGGCCAGCGCCACCGCGCAAGGGCCGCCCCGCCGCGCTGGTGGCGTCCCCCCTTGGGGGGGAAGGCGCCGAAGGCGACACAGGGGGGGCTCAAGCCAACCAGCGCTTGCGCCGCTTGTAGCTCTTGACATCCTTGAAGCTCTTGCGTTCGCCGCCGCCCACGCCCAGGTAGAACTCCTTGACGTCCTCGTTGCTGGCCAGGTCGCTGGCGGCGCCGTCCATCACCACGCGGCCGCTTTCCATGATGTAGCCGTAGTCCGCGTACTTGAGCGCCATGTTGGTGTTCTGCTCGGCCAGCAAAAAGGTGACCTTCTCCTTGGCGTTCAGGTCCTTCACGATGTTGAAGACCTCTTCCACGATCTGCGGCGCCAGGCCCATGGAGGGCTCGTCCAGCAGCACCATGCTGGGGTTGGCCATGAGCGCGCGGCCGATGGCGCACATCTGCTGCTCACCGCCCGAGGTGTAGGCCGCCTGCGAGGTGCGGCGCGTCTTCAGGCGCGGAAAGTAGTTGTAGACCTTCTCCAGGTTCGCAGCGATCTCGCCCTTGCTGGTGCGGGTGTAGCTGCCGGTCATCAGGTTCTCTTCAATGGTCAAGTGGGCAAAGCAGTGGCGCCCCTCCATCACCTGCACCACGCCACGCTGGACCAGATCGGCGGGCGAGAGGTTCTCGATGCGCTCCCCGCGCAGCTCGATGCTGCCCTTGGTCACCTCGCCCCGCTCGCCCTTGAGCAGGTTGGAGATGGCGCGCAGCGTGGTCGTCTTGCCCGCCCCGTTGCCCCCCAGAATGGCCACGATGGACCCCTCGCGCACCTGCAGCGAGACGCCCTTGAGCACCAGGATCACATGGTTGTAGATGACCTCGATGCCGTTGACGTTGAGAACGATGTTTTGAGAGTCCATGGTGTTGCCTTCGCTGTGCCAATCCAAAGAGCTGCGAGCAATTCTTTGGATTGGCGGCTGCCCGAAGGCAGCCGCTACGTCACCGGCCCTAAATACGGTCGCTGCACTATCGCCAGAGACACCGTGGAACTGGCTTTGCCAGGCCACTGGTGTCGTCCCCCTTCCCGAATCGCGCCAGCGATTCGAGAGAAGGGGGAAGCGGCAAAGCCGCTCAGGGGGATGTACTTAGCTATTGCAATCAGCAGGGTCCCGCCGCGCCATCTTCTTGTCCGCCAGGTACTTGTCGGCGCCGGCTTTCACCATGGGCTTGAGGATCTGCTCATCGGCCTGGTACCAGTCGGACGAGAAGTTCCACTTCTTGCCATCCCAGGTGTGCACGCGGGCCCAGGTGGAGCCCATGTGGTCGGCGCAGCTGGTGGACAGGGGGCGCATCACGTCGTTGAAGCCCAGCGCGTCCAGCTTCTTCTGGTCCAGGGCCAGGTTTTCCATGCCCCAGCGCACCTGCTCGCCGGTCATGACCTTGCCCTTGCCAAAACGCTCCTGCGCACGGCGCACGGATTCCACGGCCAGCATCTGGATGATCACGCCGCGCGTGTACAGCACCGAGCCCACCTCGTCCTTCGGACCGGTGCCCTGGCCCTTGTCGTGCACGTGCTTGAGGATGTCCTGGATCACCTTGCTCTGCGGGCCGTAGCCGTTCAGCGCCAGCGCGTTGTAGCCCTTGGCGCCTTCACCCACGTCGCGCACGTCGGGCTCGGCACCGGCCCACCACACGCCATACATCTTGTCGCGCGGGTAGCCGGTGGCCTGGGCTTCCTTCAGGGCGGTGGAGTTCATCACGCCCCAGCCCCACAGCAGCACGTAGTCGGGGCGGCTCTGGCGCACCTGCAGCCAGGTGGCCTTCTGCTCCACGCCGGGGGCCGTCACGGGCAGCATCTGCAGCTCGAACCCGTGCATCTTGGCGCGCTCCTGCAGCACCGGGATGGGTTCCTTGCCAAAGGGGCTGTCGTGGTAGACCAGGGCGATCTTCTTGCCCTTGAGCTTGTCCAGGCCGCCATTGGCCTTGCCCAGGTGCTGGATCAGGATGTCCGCGCCCGTCCAGTAGCTGCCCATGAAGGGGAAGTTCCACTTGAACGCCTGCCCGTCCTGCGCCACCGACAGGCCGTAGCCCAGCGTCATCAGCGGGATCTTGTCCACAGGTGCCTTCTCGGTCAGCGCGAAGGTGATGCCGGTGGCCTGGGGGTCGAACAGCGAGACGCCGGGGCGGCTCTTGAGGCGCTCGTAGCACTCCACGCCGCGGTCCGTGGCGTAGCCGGTCTCGCACTCTTCAAAGGTGAGCTTCACGCCGTTGATGCCGCCGTCGCGGGCGTTGATCATCTTGATGTAGTCCTGCTTGCCATTGGCCCACGGCACGCCGTTGGGCGCATACGGCCCCGTGCGGTACGACAGCAGCGGGAAGAACTGTTCCTTGGCTTGCGCAAAGGCGCTCGTCGCCACGGACGAGGCGCCGGCTGCAACCACCGCTGCGGCGATCACGATGTTCGAAAGCTTCATGGATGTCTCCTTTGGATGAATAAGTACTAGTGAAGCACGACGGGGAAATCAATGCGGGAAGGGCCACAGGCGCAGCTTCTGCTTGCCCGTGGACCACAGCTTGGCCAGGCCGTGGGGCTCGACGATGAGGAACCACACGATCAGCGCGCCGAAGATCATCAGCTCGGCATGCGACACGCCAGCGGTGGAAATCTCCACGCCGAACAGGCCCATCAAGGCGGGCAGAAACTGGTTGAGCACGATGGGCAGCACCACGATGAACGCGGCGCCAAAGAAGCCGCCCATGATCGAACCCAGGCCGCCGATGATTACCATGAACAGCAGGCGGAACGACACCTCCACCGAGAACGCCGCGGGCTCCCACGCACCCAGGTGGACAAAGGCCCACAGCGCACCGGCCATACCCACGATGAAGGAGCTGACGGCAAACGCGCTGAGCTTGGCGTACATGGGGCGGATGCCGATCACGGCGGCGGCCACGTCCATGTCGCGGATGGCCATCCACTCGCGGCCGATTGCGCCGCGCACCAGGTTTTTGGCCAGCAGGGCCACCACCACCAGGATGGCCAGGCAGAACAGGTACTTGCTGGTGGCGCTTTCGATGGGCAGGCCCAGCACCTGCAGGTTGGTGACCGACACCGAGCCGGAGTCGGAATTGTTGGTGAACCACTTGATGCGCAGGAACATCCAGTCGCTGAAGAACTGCGCCGCCAGCGTGGCCACGGCCAGGTACAGGCCCTTCACGCGCAGACTGGGCAGCCCGAACAGGATGCCGAAGAACGTGGCGCACAGCCCGCCCAGGATCAGCGCCGGAATCAGCGGCATGCCCGGAAAGCGCACGAAGAAGTTGTAGGCCCCGTAGGCCCCCACGGCCATGAAGGCGCCCGAGCCCAGCGAGATCTGCCCGCAGTAGCCCACCAGGATGTTCACCCCCAGGGCCGCCAGCGCCATGATGACGAAGGGGATCAGGATGGCGCGGAAGATGTAGTCGCTGGCCAGCATGGGCACCGCGATGAAGGCGATGGCCAGGATGATGCCGATGGCAAGGCGGTCCTGCGCGATGGGGAAGATCTGCTGGTCGGCGCGGTAGCTCGTCTTGAACTGGCCGTTTTCGCGGTAGAGCATGGTGTGTCTCCTGTTGTTCTTTTGATGGGTTACACCCGGTCAATGATCTTCTCGCCAAACAGCCCCTGGGGGCGGAACAGCAAGAACACCAGCGCCAGCACATACGCAAACCAGATCTCGATGCCCCCGCCCACGAACGGGCCCAGGTACACCTCGGAGAGCTTCTCGCCCACGCCGATGATCAGCCCGCCGATGATGGCGCCGGGCACTGAAGTGAGGCCGCCCAGGATCACCACCGGCAGCGCGCGCAGCGCCACGGTGGTCAGCGAGAACTGCACGCCGAGCTTGCTGCCCCAGATCATCCCCGCCACCAGGGCCACGACGCCGGCCACGCACCACACGATCACCCAGATGCGGTTGAGCGGAATGCCGATAGACTGCGCGGCCTGGTGGTCGTCCGCCACGGCACGCAGCGCGCGGCCGGTGGAGGTCTTCTGGAAGAACACCGACAGCAGGGCCACGAGGCCCGCGGCGATGGCGGCGGCGATCACGTCTTCCTTGTTCACCAGGATGCCGCCCTGGAACACGCTCTCCAGCATGAAGATCGGGTCCTTGGGCATGCCCACGTCGATCTTGTAGATGTCGCTGCCGAACAGCGTCTGGCCCAGGCCTTCCATAAAATAGGTGATGCCCAGCGTGGCCATCAGCAGCGTGGCGCCTTCCTGATTCACCAGATGGCGCAGCACCAGCTTTTCAATGACCCAGGCCACCACGAACATGATGGCGCCCGCGATGACGAACGCCGCCAGGTTGGCCACGATGGGGTTGTCGATGCCGGTCCACTTCGGGATCCACTCGGCAAAGCGCGCCATGGCCAGGGCCGCGAACAGCACCATCGCGCCCTGCGCGAAGTTGAAGACGCCCGAGGCCTTGTAGATGAGCACAAAGCCCAGGGCCACCAGCGAATACAGCATGCCGGCCATGAGGCCGCCAATCAGGGTTTCCAAAAAGAATGCCATCTTGTGTATCTCCTGCGCGGCTTCAGTGCGATGTGCCCAGGTAGGCGCGGATCACGTCTTCGTTGCTGCGCACCTCGTCGGGGCTGCCGTCGCCGATCTTCTTGCCGTAGTCCAGCACCACCACGCGGTCGCTGATGTCCATCACCACGCCCATGTCGTGCTCGATGAGCACGATGGTGGTGCCGAACTCGTCGTTCACGTCCAGGATGAAGCGGCACATGTCCTGCTTCTCTTCCACGTTCATGCCGGCCATGGGCTCATCGAGCAGCAGCACCTGCGGCTCCATGGCAAGCGCCCGGCCCAGGTCCACCCGCTTTTGCAGGCCGTAGGGCAGCTGGCCCACGGGGGTTTTGCGAAACGCCTGGATCTCCAGGAAGTCGATGATGTGCTCGACGTACTCGCGGTGGCGGATCTCCTCGCGCTCGGCCGGGCCGATGCGCAGCGCCTGCAGCAGCAGGTTGCTTTTGATCTTGAGGTTGCGGCCGGTCATGATGTTGTCGATCACGCTCATGCCCTTGAACAGCGCCAGGTTCTGGAACGTGCGGCCAATGCCCATCTCGGCCACCTGGCGGCTGTTCATGTGGTCGAACGTCTTGCCGCGGAAGGTGATGGAGCCCTCCGAAGGGGTGTACACGCCGTTGATGCAGTTGAGCATGGAGCTCTTGCCCGCGCCGTTGGGGCCGATGATGGCGCGGATCTCGTGCTCTTTCACATTGAAGGAGATGTCGGTCAGCGCCTTCACCCCGCCAAACCGCAGGCTGATGTTCTTGACGTCCAGGATGACGTCGCCGATCTTCTTGGTGGTCATGGGGATTTGCTTCTCTGGCGGGTGCAGGGCGGGCTTCATGCGGCGGCCTTCACGGGGGGGAACACTTTGGCGTCCGAGAGCTTGAGCGTGGCGCTCACCTTGCCCGTGCGGCCGTCCTCGAACTTCACCTGCGTTTCGATGTACTGCTCGGCGCGGCCGGCGTACAGGGCATCCACCAGCACCGCGTACTTCTCGGCAATGAAGCCGCGGCGGACCTTGTTGGTGCGGGTCAGCTCGCCGTCGTCGGCATCCAGCTCCTTGTGCAGCACCAGGAAGCGGCTGATCTGGCTGCCCGCGAGCATGGCGTCGGTGGCCAGGTCGGCGTTCACCTTCTCGATGCACTCGCGCACCAGTTCGTACACCTCGGGCTTTTGCGCGAGGTCGGTGTAGCCGGCATACGGCAGGTTGCGACGCTCGGCCCAGTTGCCCACGGCGTCGAAGTCGATGTTGACCATCACGCAGACCCGATCACGCTGGTCGCCCAGCGCCACGGCTTCCTTGATGTGGGGGAAGAACTTGAGCTTGTTCTCCACGTACTTGGGCGCGAACATGGCGCCATCGTTGGCGCCGCCCGCCAGGCGGCCCACGTCCTTCACGCGGTCGATGATCTTCAGGTGGCCGTGCGCGTCGATGAAGCCGGCGTCGCTGGTGTGGTACCAGCCGTCGGCGGTGAGCACTTCCGCGGTGGCGGTGGGATTCTTGTAGTACTCCTTGAGCAGCCCGGCGGACTTGACCAGGATCTCGCCGTTGTCGGCCACCTTGATCTCCACGCCGCGGATGGGCACGCCCACGGTGTCGGCACGCACCTCGTGGTCGGGCTGCAGGCACACGAACACGGCGGTCTCGGTGGAGCCGTACAGCTGCTTGAGGTTGATGCCGATGGAGCGGTAGAAGGTGAACAGGTCCGGCCCGATGGCCTCGCCGGCCGTGTAGGCCACGCGCACGCGGCTGAAGCCCAGGTTGTTGCGCAGCGGCCCGTACACCAGCAGGTTGCCCAGGGCGTACTTGACGCGGTCAAGCAGGCCCACGTCCTGGCCGTCCATCAGGGCCGGGCCCACGCGCTGGGCGACGGCCATGCAGGCCTGGAACATCTTGCGCTTGAGTGCGCCGGCGTCCTCCATGCGGATCATCACGCTGGTGAGCAGCCCTTCGAAAATGCGCGGCGGCGCAAAGTAATACGTGGGTCCGACCTCCTTGAGGTCGATGGAGACGGTGCTGGCCGATTCCGGGCAGTTGACCACATAGCCGCAGGCCAGCCACTGCGCGTAGCTGAAGATGTTCTGCCCGATCCAGGCCGGGGGCAGGTAGGCCAGCACTTCCTCGCTGCTGGTGAGCTTGTCGAACTCGGCACCGGCCGTGGCGCGGTCCAGCAGCGTGCTGTGGGTGTGCACCACGCCCTTGGGATTGCCCGTGGTGCCGGAAGTGAAGAACATGGCCGCCACGTCGTCGGGCCGGGCCTGGGCCACCTCGGCCTGGAACCAGGCGGGGTTGCTGGCCACAAAGGCCTTGCCGGTCGCGAGCAGTGCGTCCAGCGAGGCCAGGCCCTGCTCGCGGTAATTGCGCAGGCCGCGCGGATCATCGTAGTAAATGTTGGAAATCCGCGGGCACTGGCCGCGGATTTCCAGCAGCTTGTCGACCTGCTCCTGGTCTTCGACCAGGCAGAAGCGCACCTCGGCGTTGTTCAGCGGGAAGATGCACTCCGCCGCCACGGCGTCCTGGTACAGCGGCACCGGAATGGCGCCCAGTGACTGCGCGGCCAGCATGGTGGCATACAGCCGCGGGCGGTTGGCGCCGATGACGACCAGGTGCTCATGCCGCTGGAGCCCCGCTTGGTGCAGGCCGGCGGCCAGCTGTTCGACCAGACGGGCCAGGCCGGACCAGCTGTGGGTCTGCCAGATGCCGTATTCCTTTTCGCGCAGGGCCGGCGCATCAGGGCGCCGGGCGGCATGCTGGAGCAGCAGTTGCGGGAACGTGGTCAACATTGCAGGTTCCTCAAAAAGAAGAAGTGGGTGGGTCCGCCCGGGGTGGCCGGGAGCGCTGCAGTGGTGGCGCGCCTTGGGTCCAATGCTAGGGATGACTTTGACGCCGTCTTGTCTTGCCGACGACAATTTACGGGAAACTCCTCACTGGGTAAAACCCTGCCTGAAGGCCGCTCTGCGGCCGCTGGCGCGGTCGTTGTGTGGTTTGAGGGGGCTTCACGCCAGGGCGGTATCCTCAGGGCATGTACGCCCCGTTCTTCGGCTTGCAACAGCCGCCGTTTTCCATTGCGCCCGACCCGCGCTACCTGTTCATGAGCGAACGGCACCGCGAGGCGCTGGCCCACCTGCTCTACGGGCTGGACGCGGGCGGCGGGTTCGTGCTGCTCACCGGCGAGGTGGGCGCCGGCAAGACCACGGTGTGCCGCTGCTTTCTGGAGCAGATTCCGCAGCACTGCAACGTGGCCTACATCTTCAACCCCAAGCTCACGGTGCGCGAACTGCTGCGGTCCATCTGCGACGAGTTCGGCGTGCCGCACAAGCCCACCGTGCCCGGCGGCGTGGAGACCGTCAAGGACTACATCGACCCGCTGAACGCCTCGCTGCTGGCCGCGCACGGCGCGGGCCGCAACACCGTCCTCATCATCGACGAGGCGCAGAACCTGTCGGCCGACGTGCTGGAGCAGCTGCGCCTGCTCACCAACCTGGAAACCAGCGAACGCAAGCTGCTGCAGATCATCCTCATCGGCCAGCCGGAGCTGCGTGCCATGGTGGCCAAGCCATCCATGGAGCAACTGGCACAGCGCGTGATCGCGCGCTTCCACCTGGGCGCGCTGACCCCGCAGGAGACGCAGCAGTACATCGCCCACCGCCTGGCCGTGGCAGGGCTGACCGGCCCGCTGCCCTTTGACCGCGGCGCGCTGCGGCGCGTGCACGCGCTCTCACATGGCGTGCCCCGGCGGATCAACCTGCTGTGCGACCGCGCCTTGCTGGGCGCCTATGCCGTGGGCGCCCGCCAGGTGACGCGTTCCATCGTCAACCGCGCAGCGCGCGAGGTGTTCGACGCCCCGGCCCTGGCGCGGCAACGGACGGCGGGGCTGCCGCGCTGGGCGCTGGCCGGCCTGGGCGCGGTGGCGGGCGCCGCCGCCGTGGCCGCCGCCGGCTGGGCCCTGGGGCTGTGGCCGGCGGCACATGGCAGCGCGCTGCGGGCGGGCGACCGCCCGGTGGCCGCTCCTGCGCCCGCTGCGCCGGCGTCACCGGCCTCGGCGCCGACGTCGCCCGCGTCGGCG
>NZ_JAJTBB010000084.1 GCF_021287135.1 Acidovorax sp. | reverse complement strand
AAGAACCGTCAAACTTTTTGAAAACTTTTTTGTTTTCATCACCCACCAGATTCAGCACTTTGAAGCACCACCTCCGATCAGCTAAGCCTTGAATTATATACCGGTTTTTACGCCGCTTGCAACCCAAGACCAAACTTTTTTTCTCTTCCCTCGCAGCATCCGGTCCCGAAGGAACTGGGCAGCGCGGGTAGCGAAGCCCTCTACTATAACACTGGTTGGGGGGGCTGAGGAAAAGTTTTCTCAATTTTTTGACCGCAGGGCCCCTCGGCGTCCCTAGCTACACGCACAGGACTGCAAGCAAGGGAGTGCGGACGTCAGGCGCCCTTCCCCGCCGCACCGCCCACGGTGGCGGTACCGCACCTGCGCGACAACGTTCCCGCGGACAGGGCCATCTGTCCGCCCTCCACCGATAATTCCAAGGCTATGGCTCTTATTACTCTACTGAACGCGCAGCTTGCCTTTGGGCATGTCGCCCTGCTGGACCACACTGCCTTTGCCCTGGAGCCTGCAGAGCGGGTCGGGCTGATCGGCCGTAACGGCGCAGGCAAGTCGTCTTTGCTCAAAATTTTGGGCGGCTTGGCGAAGCCGGACGATGGGACCCTTCATGTGCAGCAAGGCATCCGCATCGCCTTTGTGGCCCAGGAGCCATCGCTGGACCCAGCGGCCACGGTGTTCAAGGCCGCGTCGGAAGGACTGCAGCGCGCCATCCACTTGCGCGACCAGTATCTGGCCGGAGCCGAGGGCGTCGACCTGGATGCCCTGCAGTCGGAGATCGAGGCTTACGACGCGTGGAATTGGGAGCAGCGGGTGGCGGAGACCCTGCAGCGCCTTCACCTGGACCCCGAAGCGGTGGTGGGAACGCTCTCCGGCGGAACCAAGAAACGGGTGGCGCTGGCCCAGGCACTGGTGGCCCGCCCCGACGTGCTGTTGCTGGACGAGCCGACCAACCACCTGGACCTGGACTCGATCGAGTGGCTGGAAGACCTGCTCCTCGACTTTCCCGGCAGCGTGGTCACGGTGACCCATGACCGCTCCTTCCTGGACCGGGTCGCCACGCGCATCGTCGAACTGGACCGCGGGCAGCTGCGGTCTTTTCCCGGCAATTTCGCGCAGTACGTGACACAGAAGGAAGAGCAACTGGCGCAGGAGGCGGTCGTTGCGGCCAAGGCCGACAAGCTCCTGGCGCAGGAGGAAGTGTGGATACGCCGCGGCGTGGAGGCCCGGCGCACCCGCAGCCAGAGCCGCATTGCCCGCCTGGAGGTTTTGCGCCAGCGCCGCGAGGCGCGCCGGGAGGCCGTCGGAAGCGTCCGCATGGAAGTGGCCACGGGCGCCTCGGGCAACTACCAGGGCAAGATCGTGGCCGAGCTGACGGGGGTGGGCAAGTCCTTCGGGGACCGGTGCATCGTCCGCAACTTCACGGGGACGGTGCTGCGCGGGGACAAGGTGGGGCTGATCGGACCCAACGGTGCCGGCAAGACGACGCTCCTGAAGATGATTCTGGGGGAACTGGCGCCCGACACCGGCACGATCCGCCAGGGGGCCAATCTGCAAGTGGCGTACTTTGACCAGATGCGCCAGGCGATCAACCTGGACGCAACCCTGGAAGATTTCATCAGCCCCGGCAGCGAATGGATCGAGATCGGCACCCAGCGCAAGCACGTCAAGAGCTACCTGAGCGACTTCCTTTTTTCCCCGGCGCGGGCGCACTCGCCGGTCCGCTCGCTCTCCGGCGGGGAGCGCAACAGGCTCTTGCTCGCCCGGCTGTTTGCCCGTCCCGCCAATGTGCTGGTGCTGGACGAGCCCACGAACGATCTGGACATCGACACCCTGGATCTGCTGGAAGAACTGTTGGGAGCCTATGAGGGCACGGTCTTCCTGGTCAGCCATGACCGCACCTTTCTGGACAACGTCGTCACCAGCACCATCGCCTTCGAGGGCGATGGCCTGTGGCGCGAGTACGAAGGCGGCGTGCGCGACTGGCTGGCGCAATCGCAGCGCAGCCGCGCGCTGCTCGGCGGCGCCGCCCCAGCGACCAAGAAGAATGCAGAGGAAAAAATCAGTGAAAATGCGCCCCAGGGCGCATCCAGCAAGCGCGAGCAGCTATCAAAAAGGAAGCTGAGCTACAAGGAGCAGCGGGAGCTGGACCAGCTCCCGGCGCAGATCGCCGCGCTGGAGGCGGAGCAACAGACACTGCAGGACGCACTGTCCGACGGCAGCCTCTACGGCACGGACCCCGCCCGGGCAGCCACGATGGCCGCGCGTGTCAGCGCGATTGAGGACGAGTTGATGGTGGCACTGGAGCGCTGGACCGCGCTTTCTGCATAGTCCGCCACGCACCACCCCTGCGGGCCGCGGTGCGCAGGCGGCAGGGCAGCGTCAGATGCGGTGGTGAAGCCGGTCCGTGGTGCCCCGCAGGCGGGCCACCAACGCCGGCGCGATCTGCCCCAGCGGCAGCACCTCGTCTGCGGCACCGTGCGCAATCGCCTCGCGCGGCATGCCGAAGACAATGCAGGTGGCCTCGTCCTGCACATAGTTGTAGCTGCCCGCGTCCTTCATTTCGCGCATGGCGGCCGCGCCGTCGTTGCCCATGCCCGTGAGCATGATGGCAAATGCATTGCGGCCCACCACGGCGGCCGCGGACTTGAACAGAACCTCTACCGAAGGCTTGTGCCGGTTCACCGGCGGGCCATCGTCCACCACGGCCACGTAGTTCGCGCCGCTGCGCGCGAGGTGAAACTGCGTACCGCCCGGGGCAATGTAGGCATGGCCCGGCAGAATGCGCTCGCCGTTCACGGCTTCCTTCACCGTGATCTGGCAGAGGCCATTCAGGCGCGCGGCGAAACTGGTCGTGAAACCGGCCGGCATGTGCTGGGTGATGACGATGGCGGGGGAATCGGCGGGCATTTGCACCAGCACCTCCTTGATCGCCTCCGTGCCGCCCGTCGAGGCGCCGATGCAGATCACCTTCTCGGTGGACAGGCGTCCCAGCAGCGCCGACGCGGGCGGCGGTGCCGTGCCCACGGTGGCACCGGCCCCGGGTGCTGCCGCGTCGCGCGCGGGCGGCGCCCGGCGCACGTGGGCCACCGCCGCCACGCGGATCTTGTCCACGATCTGCGACGCCAGTTCATTGAGGCCGCTGGCCAACCCCACGCGCGGCTTGGCCACGAAATCGACAGCGCCCAGCTCCAGCGCCCGCATGGTTACTTCAGCGCCCCGCTCCGTCAGTGTGGAAATCATGACCACGGGCATGGGGCGCAGGCGCATCAGGCGCCCGAGGAAGTCGATGCCGTCCATGCGCGGCATTTCCACATCGAGGGTAATGACATCGGGATTGAGCTCGCGGATCATCTCGCGGGCCACCAAAGGGTCATTGGCCGTCCCGATGCACTCCATGTCGCGCTGCCGGTTGATGATCTCGGACAGCAGACTGCGGACCAATGCCGAATCGTCCACCACGATCACCCGGATTTTGCTGCTCATTCACTCGCGCCTTTTCTTCTCTACTTAAAACAGGTCGACAGAACCGCCCGAGGTGGCCTTGGCCACGACAGCGGCATTGCCCCGCACTTCCTGGGCCGCCAGCGCCTCGGGATGGGCGTGGGCCAGCCGCTTGACCATGGCCTTGCCGGTCACGGGAAAGAACACCACCTTGCGCGGGTAGATGTCCAGCACGTCCTCGGAGACGATGGGGATGCGCTCCGTGTGCAGGTAGTTCAGGACAAAGTTGGTGTTGCGCTCGCCCACGTTCATGGTGGTGAAGTTGTGCATGACCTGCGCACCGCCAAAAATCTTGGCTTGCATGGTTTCGCGCCGCGCACCCAGCTTGAGCATTTCGTTGATGAGCAATTCCATCGCATACGAGCCATAGCGCCCCGAGGCGTCGGCCACGTCGCCATCGGGCAGCATGAAGTGATTCATGCCGCCCACCAGCGCGCGGCTGTCCCACAGGCAGGCAGCGATGCAGGAGCCCAGCACGGTCATGATGATCATGTTCTCGTCGGCAACGAAATACTCGCCCGGCAGAACCTTGACCGCGTTGTGCTGGAAATGGTGGTCCAGATAGAAAAACGAGGCCTCCCCGGGCTTGCGGCTGCGCGCCTTGAGTTCCGGCAGCGACGATTCCCGCACG
This sequence comes from Acidovorax sp., assembly GCF_021287135.1. Taxonomy (GTDB): domain Bacteria; phylum Pseudomonadota; class Gammaproteobacteria; order Burkholderiales; family Burkholderiaceae_C; genus Acidovorax. The sequence goes on along the minus strand of NZ_JAJTBB010000084.1, from coordinate 18,928 downwards.
GTTCTTGCACCCCCGGCATAGACATCCGCGCTCAAGGGCGCAATACGGGGCGCACGGCGCCGCTCCGGCACGCCGGGCATTGCCACCGGTGCAGAGGATGGAGATCCAGTAGGGAGTGTGGTCATGGTGCTAGGTGCGCAACAGCCAGCAGATCATCGGCGCTCGTACACCGTTTTTCCGCGCAGCGTGAACAGGTCTCTGGATTCGCTGAAATTCTCGGCATGCCCGACAAACAGCATGCCGCCAGGCTTGAGAACGCGGTGGATGCGCTCCAGCACACGCCGCTGCGTGGGAGCGTCAAAGTAAATCATCACGTTGCGGCAAAAGACCACATCGAAAGGCTCTTTGAAAGGCCAGTCGTCACGGATGAGGTTGACGCTCATGAAGTCAATCATCCGGCGCAGCTCCGGCTTGGCGCGCACCATCCCGATGTTGGAGCCTTTTCCGCGGAGGAAGAACTTTTGCAGGCGCTCGGGGCTGAGACCCTTGAGGCTGTCGAGCCGGTACACGCCCTGGGCGGCCGTGGCCAGCACGCGGGAATCGATGTCGCTGGCCACGAGCTTGAATGACGCATGGCCCCCCAGGGCCTCCAGCGCCGTGATGACAATGGAATAGGGTTCCTCGCCCGTGGAGGCGGCATTGCACCAGACCCGCCAGTTGGCGCCAGGCTTGCTCCGCAGGTGCGAGGCCAGGATCTCGAAATGGTGCTGCTCGCGAAAGAAGGCGGTGAGGTTGGTGGTGAGCGCATTGATGAACTCCTGCCACTCCGGGCCATCGTGCGTCTCCAGCCAGCCCAGGTAGTCATGGAAGCTGCTGTGCCCGGTCTCCCGCAGCCTGCGCGACAAGCGGCTGTACACCATGGCGTGCTTGCCGTCGTGCAGGCTGATGCCGGCACGCTGGTAGATGAGCGCCTGCACCCGTGCAAAGTCCGCATTGGTCCAGACGAACTCGCGGCCCTGCGCGAGCGGCCCCGCAGGGGGGGCTGCCGAGGCAGTCATGGAGTCCAGCCGGCCGCTGGAGGCGCGGGCTGTCGAGGGGGCGCTGGGGGATGGGGCCATGGTGATCGTCCGACGGAAATCCTGTTCGCTCCTGAAGAAGATCTGCAAGCCACGCCTGTCCTGGTGCCGGCGGCAGCCGAGCCACCGCCAAGGCGAAGACGAGGGCCTAATCGTTGGCCGTCACGAGCCCCATGTCCACACTGGACATGAGCTTCTCAATGTCCAGCAGGATCAGCATGCGCTCCCCCACCGAGCCGAGCCCCAGGATGCAGCTGTTGTCGATGGCACTTTCAATATCGGGGGCCGAACGGATGCTGTCGGGCGTGAGCTCCATCACATCGCTCACGGAGTCCACTACGATGCCCACCACGCGGCTGCGCAGGTTCAGGATGATGACCACCGTGAAGCTGTTGTAGTCCGCCTGCGCGCAGTTGAACTTCAGGCGCATGTCCACGATGGGAACGATCGTGCCGCGAAGATTCACCACGCCCTTGATGAAAGCCGGCGCATTGGCGATACGGGTGGGCGGCTCGTAGCCCCGGATCTCCTGCACCTTCAGGATGTCGATCCCGTACTCTTCCTGGTCGAGACGAAAGGTCAGGTACTCGCGGGCGCCCGTGGACACCGCCTCTGAAGTCTTAGCCATCACACTCATCGTGCGTTCTCCTTGCATGACGGCGGCGCGCCCCCAGCGGGTGCGGCCGCACAGTTCCTTCTTTTAGTGGCGGGCGCGGCGCACCAGGGCGCCGGTGTCCAGGATCAGGGCCACGGTGCCGTCGCCCAGAATCGTGGCGCCCGACACATTGGGGACCTTGCGGTAGTTCGACTCCAGGTTCTTCACCACGACCTGGTGCTGGCCCAGCAGTTCGTCCACCAGCAGGGCCACGCGGCTGCCGTCGGCCTCCACCACCACCATGATGTTGCTGGACTTGTTGAGGTCAAACCGCGGCACCTGGAAAATCTTCTCCAACGCGATGACCGGCATGTATTCGTCGCGGACCTTCACCAGCTGCGACCCCTGCGCCACCGTGCTCACGTCATCGGCATTGACCTGGAACGACTCCACCACGGAAGACAGCGGCAGGATGTAGACCTCGTCGCCCACGCCCACCGACATCCCGTCCATGATGGCCAGCGTCAGCGGCAGGCGCACCGAAACCCGCATGCCATAGCCTTCGGCGGAATCGATCTCGACGGAGCCGTTGAGCGCCGCGATGTTCCGTTTGACCACGTCCATCCCCACGCCGCGGCCGGACACGTCGGTGACCTCTTCGGCCGTGGAAAAGCCCGGCGCAAAGATCAGCTGCCAGACGTCCGAATCGCTCATCTGGTCCGAGACGTCGAGGCCGCGCTCCCGCGCCTTGCCCAGAATCTTCTCCCGCGACAGGCCGCGGCCGTCGTCACGCACTTCGATCACGATCGATCCCCCCTGGTGGGACGCCGACAGCGTGATCGTGCCGTGCTCCGGCTTGCCCTTGGCAAGGCGGTCTGCCGGCATCTCGATGCCGTGGTCACAGCTGTTGCGCACGAGGTGGGTCAGCGGGTCGGTGATCTTCTCGACCAGGCCCTTGTCCAGCTCGGTGGCTTCGCCCAGCGTCACCAGATCCACCTTCTTGCCCAGCTTGTTGGCCAGATCGCGCAGCATGCGTGGGAACCGGCTGAAGACGATGGACATCGGGATCATGCGGATCGACATGACCGATTCCTGAAGATCGCGCGTGTTGCGGTCCAGGTCCGCCAGGCCGGCAAGCAGCTGCTGGTACGCCCCCGAATCCAGCCCCCGGCTGTTCTGGGCCAGCATGGCCTGGGTGATGACGAGTTCACCCACCAGATTGATCAGCTGGTCCACCTTCTTGACGTCCACACGGATGGTGGTGGACTCCATCTGCGCCTGGATGGCCGCCTTGGGCTCGCCCGCCTTGACCGCGACGGCGGTAGCGGCGGGCTTGGGAGCCGGCACGGACGCCGGCACCGCCGGGGCCACCTCCGCATGCGGCGCACCTGGCGCCTCGTGGAAGAAGCCGTAGGCCTCGCCGGAATCCGCCTGGGCGGCGGCCGCGTCTGCGGACTCAGCCGCCTGCGACGCACCGGCAGCGGTCGCCGTGTCGCGGATCTGCACCTGCTCCTTGGCCACATGGAACGCAAAGAGGTCCAGCAGATCGTCATCGGTGGACGTGGTTTCCACTGCAAACAGGCGGGTGTTGGGCTGGGCACATTCCAGGTCGCTGATGGTGCCCAGACCCGGGATGTCGCGGAACAGTTCCTTGAGGGCATCCGCCTGGGCCACGCGCTCCAGCGGCCCCACCTGGATCTGGAGCTGGCGCTTCTGGCCCGGCACGGCAGGCGCGGCCGGAGCTGGCGTGGCGGGCGCAGCGGCCTGCACCACAGGCGCAGGGGCCGGAGCGACGGCGGGCGGCGGCGCCACCGGCGCAGATGCGTCGGGCACCAGCCCGGCTGCAAGATCGCTGATGCGCCGAACCAGCGACGCGGTGGACACGGCCTCGCCCTGCCCGCCCGCCTGGTGGCGCGCCAGGAGACTGCGGGAGGCGTCCGCCGACTCCAGCAGCACGTCCACCATCTGGGGGATGGGCTGCAGCTCGTGGCGGCGCAGGCGGTCCAGCAGGGATTCCATCTGGTGGGTCAGCTCCGCCACGTCGGAGAACCCGAAGGTGGCCGACCCGCCCTTGATGGAATGGGCGCACCGGAAGATGCCGTTGAGCTCTTCGTCATTGGCGGCGCTCAGATCCAGATCGAGCAGCATCTGCTCCATCTGGTCCAGGTTCTCGCCGGCTTCCTCGAAAAAGATCTGATAAAACTGGCTCAGATCGAAGTCGGCGCCCGCGCCCGATCCTTCTTGGTAGGTTTCCGCCATATGGGCTCCTGTGTACGTGGTGTCCCCGGACCGTCCGGCTCAGCGGATCACTTTCTGAATAACCTCAATGAGACGATTGGGATCAAAAGGCTTGACCAGCCAACCTGTCGCGCCCGCGGAGCGACCTGCCTGTTTCATCTGATCGCTGGATTCGGTCGTCAGGATCAGGATGGGAATCGTCTTGAACTTGGGGTTCTCGCGCAGCTTGCGGGTGAGTCCGATGCCGTCGAGTCGGGGCATGTTCTGGTCCGCCAGCACAAGATGAATGTCGTGGCTTTCGGCCTTCTCCAGCGCGTCCTGTCCGTCGACCGCCTCCACCACGTTGTAGCCGGCACCGGTCAGAGTGAACGACACCATTTTTCGCATAGAAGGTGAATCATCTACGGCAAGGATCGATTGCATGTAAGGCTCCAACTGGCTGAATATATAAATTTACCGGCGGTGTGAAGGTCAGAACAGGTCCACAGAACCCGCGTCCATTTCGCTTTGCGTCACAGGGTTGGGGCGGTCGGGCGCCATCTCCGCAAACGGTGCAGCCTCCTCGCCTTCCTCATGGCCCATGGCTTCCGATGCCAGGCGAAACGCGCACCCTTGAAGCACTTTGGTCGTATGGAAGATCAACTGGGAGGCCATGTCCTGGAATTGCAGTTCCGTCACGGCACTGCGCAACGCCGCCCGCGCGGCCAGAAGCTCTGGCGAATCGCCCACCACGGCATCCGTGAGCAAGGCATTGGCTTCGCCAAAACGCTCCAGCAGGTTGTCCGTGGCGTGGTTGAGCAACCCTTCCAGCCGGTGCAGGTCGTGCATGACCACCAACAAGGAGTCCTGCAGTTCCGCCGCCACCATGACGGGAACCTGGACTGCAGGTCCTCCAGAGGTCGTTAGCGTAGATTGCATCGTCTCTCCATCGCAGCACGTAGCAGCAAAGCACGCAAAAAGCACGGAAACTCGGCACCGGCCGCGGGTCGAAATGGCGCGCGCACTGTGGCGTCAACACACCCTCAACCCAGCCTCAAATGCCACCGCTGAAACAATTCCCCCAGGACAAGCCCCCAAGTTTGTTCCAATTTGTATCCTATGATAGCGCCCCTATGGTCCCCATGGCATCAGACCGGGCTCTCAGCGTCCTGCATCTTGAAGATTCATTGGCAGATCATGAATTGGCTGTATTGACGTTGCGGCGCTCGGGCAGGGTGTGCCAATTCCTCCAGGTGGACTCGCTCCCCGAGTTCCAGCGGCTCACCGACAGCCAGCCCTTCGACGTCATCCTTGCAGACTACCGGCTGCCGGGCTTCACCGCGCTGGATGCCTGGGCACATGTGGCGCAAAAGCCGCACCACCCCCCGTTCATCCTGCTTTCGGGCGCCATTGGCGAGGCCGCTGCCGTGGATGCCATGCGGCTGGGGATCGCGGACTACCTCCTGAAAGACGATCTCCCGCGGTTGCCCCATGTGATCGCGCGGGCGCTGGAGGTCCACGAGGCGCGCCAGGCCCGCGAACAGGCTGTTGCCCAGCTGGAGGCGTCCGAGCGCCAACTGGCCAACCTGACGGAGCACCTGCAGACCTCGATCGAACAAGAGCGTGCCGCCATTGCGCGGGAGATTCACGACGACATCGGCGGGGCGCTGACGGCAGTCCGCTTTGACGTGGCGTGGATCGGACGCCACAGCACCGATCCCCAGATGCAGGAGCATGCCGCCTCGGCCGCAGAAATGCTGCATCACGCCATCGGCGCGAGCCAGCGCATCATGATGAACCTGCGCCCGCCGGTGCTGGAGCAAGGATTGGTGGCGGCCATCCAATGGCTCGCCGCAGGCTTTGAGCGCCGCTCGGGCACCCCCGCGCGGGTGGTCAGCAGCAGCGAAACCATCCACGCGGCGGCCGATGTCCAGTTGGCGGCGTACCGCACCGCGCAGGAGGCCCTCACCAACATCAGCAAATACGCCCAGGCCCGCGCGGTCCACATCGACCTGTCCGACAAGGAAGAGGTGTTGACCCTGGAAATAACAGACGACGGTGTGGGTATCGACCCGGCCCTGCTGAACAAACCCAAGGCTTTTGGATTGAAGGGCCTGCGCGAGCGCGCCCGCACGGTGGGAGGATGGCTGGACATCAGCAGCCGGCCCGGCCACGGCACATCCGTCATCCTGTCCGTGCCGCTAACATCCGCCTCGTCACCACCAGCCCAAGGAGATGCGCAGTGATTCATGTGGTCCTGTGCGATGACCACGCCGTCCTGCGGCGCGGCATACGCGACACGTTGGCCGAAGCACCCGACATCCGGGTGACCGGCGAGGCAGGTGGTTATGCCGAGCTGCGGGACGTGCTGCGCTCGGCCCCCTGCGACGTGCTGCTCCTGGACCTGAACATGCCGGGCCGCAGCGGGCTGGAGGTGCTCACCAGCCTGCGCGAAACCCATTCCGCCATCAAGGTGCTGGTGGTCTCCATGTACCCGGAGGACCAATATGCCCTGCGGTGCCTGAAAGCCGGGGCGCAGGGGTATGCCAACAAGGCGGGCGACCCCGTGGAGCTGATTTCCGCGGTGCGCACCGTCATGCAGGGCCGCAAGTACCTGACGGCCGAAGTCGCCCAGATGCTCGCCGACAGCCTGGCGCAGCCCACGCCGGAGGCTCCGCACGCCGCCTTGTCGGAGCGCGAGCTGCAGACCCTGGTCAAGATTGCGTCGGGCCGCCGGCTCTCCGACATCGCGGAGGAACTGATGCTCAGCCCGAAGACCGTGAGCGTCTACCGCTCGCGGGTGCTGGAGAAGCTCAAGCTCTCCAACAACGCGGAACTCACGGTGTACGCCATCCGCAATCAGCTGGTCTGAACCGCCCTACCGCTGCGCCGCAAACAGATCGACGGCCTGCTGCATCAAGGCCAGCACCGGCTGCTCCAGCAGCGGCAGCGTGGCCACGATGCCCAGCATCCCGACCGTCAGCGTTACCGGGAAGCCCACGGCATAGATGTTCATTTGCGGCGCCACGCGGGAAATGATGCCCAGCGTGAGGTTGACGAACAGCAGCAGCGCGATCATGGGCAGGGCGATCCACAGGGCGCTGGAAAAGAGCGACGCGCCCAGCTCGTGCAGTCGCATCTGCCCGAGGGCCTGCAGAAAGTTCCCGTCCACCGGGAAGCGGTCGAAACTCTTGACCACCGCCATCAGAATCAGCAAGTGCCCATTGATGACCACAAAGAGCAGGATGGACATGTGCCCGAAAAAGCGCGCGACGGCACTGATCTGGGCGTTGGACGAGGGGTCGAAGAAGGACGCGAAATTGAGTCCCATCTGCAAGCCGATGATTTCTCCCGCCAGTTCCACGGCAGCGAAGACGAGCCGGGCCGCGAACCCGATGGCCAGGCCCACCGCCACCTGCTGCGCCACCGCCCCAAGGGCGGCACGGTCGTTCACGCTGATGACAGGCTGGTCGCCCAGGACCGCCTGCGCGCACACGGCCACGAGAAACGCCAGCCCGATCTTCACGCGCATGGGAACCACGCGCATGGAAAACACCGGGGCGACCGAAAAAACGGCCAGCACGCGCAGAAAGGGCCACAGGACGGGCGAAAGCCACGCCATCAGCTGGGCTTCGGAGAACGTGATCACGTCCGCCCCCGCAACCGGCCAGCGCCTCCTACGACCGAACCCATGCGCTAGCCCACCATGGACGGGATGGACTCGATCGTGCGGCGCAGAAAGTCCACCAGGGTGCTGAGCATCCACGGGCCCGCGATGGCGAACACCACCATGGCCGCAATGAGCTTGGGCACAAAAGCCAGCGTGGCCTCGTGAATCTGCGTCACGGCTTGGAAAATGCTGACCAGCAGCCCCACTGCCATGACCACGGCCAGCACGGGCATGGAAATCATCAACAGCAGGGTGAGGGCGTCGCGCCCGATGGTGAGAACCACTTGGGGAGTCACAAAGCCATCCTTCAGGTGACAAAACTGGCCGCCAGCGAGCCAATCAGCAGATTCCAGCCGTCCGCCAAAACGAACAGCATCAGTTTGAACGGCAGCGCCACCAGCACGGGGGACAGCATCATCATCCCCAGCGACATGAGAATGCTCGACACGACCATGTCGATCACCAGGAACGGGATGAAGATCATGAAGCCGATCTGGAAGGCCGACTTCAGCTCGCTGGTGACAAAGGCCGGCACCAGCACCCGCAGCGGCGCCGTTTCGGCCGTCACCGAGGTGTCCAGTTTCGCCAGGCGGGAAAACAGGGCGAAATCGGACTGTCGTGTCTGCTTGAGCATGAAGCTGCGCATGGGGGCCTCGGCCTTTTCCAGCGCCTGCTCAAAGCTGATGGTGTTCTTGGTGTAGGGAAGATAGGCGTCCTGGTACACGCGGTCCAGGGTCGGGCCCATGACGAACAGGGTCAAGAACATCGACAAGCCGATGATGACCTGGTTGGGCGGGGCCGACTGCGTCCCCAGCGCCTGGCGCAGCAGTGACAGGACGATGACGATACGCGTGAAGCCGGTCATCATCAGCAGCACGGCCGGCAGGAACGACAGCGCGGTGAAGAACAGCAGCGTCTGGATGGGCACGGAGTAGCTGTTGCCCGACGGGCCGCTGCCCACCACCAACGGCAGTGCGCCCGCCGAGGCCTGTGCAAAGGCGGTGCCGTGCGACGCCAGCGCGGCGGCGGCCAGCGCCCCGGGCAGCAGCCAGCGGCGAACCGTGGACACCTCAGCCATGGGATGCCGTCCCCGCAGCGCTTGCCACAGACGCCGCAGATGCCGCGGATGCCATTTCTTGCGCAAAAGAAGGGCTGGCTGCTCGGGCTGCGGGCGCCGGCTGCGCCCCCCCGCCCACCGGCAGCACATGCAGGCAGCTGACCTGCTGGGCCGTGACGCCCAGCACCAGCCAGGTCCGGGCATGCTCCGGGCCAACCTCCACCGTCACCACGCGCTGGTGGGGCCCCACGGCCACGGCCGACAGCACCTTGGAGGCAGCCACCGCCGCCGTGCCGCCTGCCGCGTGGCGCTGCTGCATCCGCCGGACCAGCCACGGCAGCAACGCCATGGCACCGACGAAGAGCACGACCACCACCAGGGTCGAGGTCATGTTGCCGCTATCCACGGCTGACCCGCCGCAAGCGCTCCGAAGGCGTCACCACGTCGGTGAGGCGGATACCGAACTTGTCGTTCACCACCACCACCTCGCCCTGCGCGATGAGGTAGCCATTGACCAGCACGTCCATGGGCTCGCCCGCGAGAGCGTCAAGCTCCACCACCGAGCCCTGCGCGAGCTGGAGGATGTACTTGATGGGCACCTTGGTGCGGCCCAGCTCCACCGACAACTGGACGGGAATGTCCAGCACCATGTTGATGTCGTTGACCGGCGCATCGCTGCCACCCGGCAAGGGACGCACCGGTTCGCCGGACAACGGTCCGCCCTGTTCGGCGTCCCCGGGCTTTTCGTCGGTGCGCTTTTGCTCTTCCAGCGCCTCGGCCCAGCCCGCAAACGGATCCTCCGCGGCGGCGTCCTTGTTTTCGTCTTCAGTTGACATCTTTCTCTCCCAACCAGCTCATGTCCGAGCTGCGCAGGCATTCTTCAATGCGAATGGCGTACCGGGAATTGTGGGTTCCGTACTGGCATTCAAAAATGGGAACCCCGCCGATCGACGCGCGAATGCGGGGCTCCCGGTCCAACTCGATGAAATCGCCCGGCTTCATGGCCAGCAACTGCTCCACCGTGGCGTCGGCGCGGGCCAGCTCGGCCACCAGCGTCACCTCGGCCGCCTGGATTTCCCGCGTCAGCACCCGCACCCAGCGGCGGTCCACCTCGATCGAGTCCCCTTGCGTGGACGAGTACAGCACGTCGCGGATCGGCTCCAGCGTGGCATAGGGCATGCACACGTGGATCGCTCCCGACAGGTCGCCGATCTCCAGCTGAAAGGCGGTGGACACCACGATCTCGCTGGGGGTGGCGATGTTGGCAAACTGCGGCTGCATCTCCGAGCGCTGGTACTCCAGCTCCAGGGGGTAGATGCCCTGCCAAGCCTTCTTGTATTCGGCACAGATCACATCGACCAGGCGGTTGATGACGCGTTGCTCCGTGGGGGAGAAGTCGCGGCCTTCGATGCGGGTCTGGAACTTGCCGACACCGCCGTACAGCGTGTCGATGATGCCGAACACCAGCGAAGGCTCGCAAACGATCAGCCCGCTGCCCCGCAGGGGCCGGATGGCCACGATGTTGAAGTTGGTGGGAACCGCCAGCTCCCGCAGGAACGCGCTGTACCGCTGCACCGACACCGTGCCCACCGATATTTCGGGGCTGCGGCGGATGAAGTTGAACAGCCCGATGCGGAAATTGCGCGCAAACCGCTCGTTGACGATTTCCATCGTCGGCATGCGGCCGCGAACGATGCGCTCCTGGCTGGAAATGTCGTACGTGCGGACCGATCCCGCCTCGGCAACTTCCTCTACCTGCTTCTGGCTCTCTCCGGTGACGCCTTCCAGAAGGGCATCAACTTCTTCCTGCGAAAGAAATGAATCACTCATGACAGGTCCTTGCCAGGGTCACTGGATGATGAAGCTGGAGAAAAGCACCCGCCGCACCGGGTTGCGCTCCACCCGCCGGCGTGGCCGCTCTTCTGGGTCCTCTTCCTTGTCGGCGGCGGCGGCGCGTGCGCGCTCGCGCTCCGTGGGCACGGAAAAGCCCAGGGGCCGGGACACTTCCCGCAGGATGTCGGTGGCCAGCTTCTCCTTGCCCTCGCGCTGCAGGAGTTCGCTGGAGGTGCGCTGCGAAATCAGCATGAGGATGCCGCTGCGGATGGCGGGCAGGTACTGCTTGACCTGCTCCGCGGTCTTGGCGTCGTCCAGCTCCAGGGTGATGCCCACCTGGGCGAAGCGATCTCCTCCCGGGTCCGCCAGGTTCACCACCATGTTTTCCAAGGGCAAGAACGTCGGGGCGACCTTCGGCGCTTCCTTGTGCGCAGGGGCCGCGTCCCCCTCTTCATCGCCGGCGTGGGAGCGGCTCATCAGGAACCACGCTGCCGCCCCGCCGCCGATCACGAGCACGGCCACCACCCCCAGAATGATGATGAGCATCTTCTTGCTCTTGGCCGGGGCTGCTGCTGCGGGGGTATTTGCTGACACGGTGCGGGTTCCTTGGAATAGGAGGTGGCAAGCTGCGCCCGCGCAGTCCATGAGCGAGCAATGCCGATGGCCCATTATTGGGCGGGGGAGCAACCAATAATAGCCAGAATAAAAGCCCAAAACCATGGCATTCGCCGGGCTACGCCGGCAGGCCCGCGTCTTGCGGAAGGGGCATTGCCGGCACCTTGTCCCTTCGGCTCGGCCAGCGGCCCCAGCCAGCGCAGAGCGCTGCTGCGCCCCCGGCGCGTGCGGCCCGGTTAGACGAAGATGTCGACGGCCCGGTCCGGCGCGCCGCCCCGCGACAGCGGTGCCGTACCGGCCGGCGCCGATGCCGCCACGCGGGCCTGCCGTGCCCCGTCACGGGCGTCCTGCCCTCCGGCCTGGCCCCCCGCGTTGTCGCGGTAGCCTGCCGACGTGCCCACCGACATGCCGGACAGCACCAGCCCTTCGCCACGCAGCAGTTCGCTCAACTGCGCCATGCTCCGGTCCAGCACCTCGCGTGTGTGCGCCTGGTCGCTGCGGAACGACACATGGGCCTCGTTGCCCGACAGCGTGACCGAGACCTCCACCGGCTGTCCGTCCGAGTTGAGCGTGAGTTCCGCATTCTGGGTTTTCTGGTTGACCCAGTACGCCACCTGTTCGGCAACCTGGTCCTCGGCGCCGAGTTGCGAGGGATCGGCAAAGGACGACGCACCGTCCACGGACCCGGGCTCCGTCGGCGCGGGGCCTGCCGCGGCAGCGTCCAGCCACGCCCCGCCCTCCGCCCGGTCGCCGCCACGGTGGTGGCCGCCCGCAGCGCTCTCGCCACCGTCCGCTGCACCCAGCGTAGCCGCCAGACCTTCCTGCAGCGGCGCCGCCAGGGCGGTTCCGGCCGCAGGTTCCGCCGCGCGGCCGCCCGCTCGGTCCTGCGGCCCGGCGGCCACTCCGGCCGCCGCGGCAGATTCGGCCGCCGCATGCAGCGCCGAAAGCAACGGCCCCTGGAGACCCTGCGCCGCCGTGGCAGCGCCTCCCGCAGCCTGGAGGCGCCCGGCCGCGGTGTCCGGCATGTCCTGCTTGCCACCCTGGGGGCCTTGCCAGCGGAAGGACGGACGGCCATGCGCCGCGCCGCCGGTCAGCGCAATGCCATCCTTGCGGTCCGGAGCACCATCCAGCATCGCTGTTTCCGCCACCATGCCCAGGTTCGCCTCCGCCCCCGCGGCCAGGCCGGCAGCGGCGGCGCCCCCGGGGCCGGACAGCCCCTGCGCGCCAGGCAAGCCTGCCGCGGAGCCGATACCGGTGACCCCGCCGGCTGCGCTGCCGGGAGCGGCACGGCCAGCTGCGGCGTCCTGCCCGGCCGCCGCGGCCGGCACCAGCAGGCCTTGCCAGGCCGCCAGTACGGAAGCATCTGCGGCGCCATTGGGAAGCGTCCCGTCTGCCGGGGCGTCCGCGGCCCCTGCAGGGGTGTCCAGCAGGTCCGCGCCGGCCGCAGCGGCATCACCCAGTGCCGCCAGCAACGCCAGGAACCCGCCGGCGCCCGGGGCCACGGCTTCGCCCACGTTGCCCGCATGGCCTGCGGCGGTCGAGGCCGTGTTCCGGGGCCGCACGGCCTGTGTGGACGAAGCGCCCTGGGACGACGAAATTTTGGTGGGTTCCATGGTGTTTACTCCGTGACCGATGCGCCCAGGGCTGGGCCGCGGTACTGCAGCGCCGCGCGCTCGTCGGTCTGTTTCTGATCTCGCCGCATGCCTGCCAGCTCGAGGTCCCGGCGCCGCTTGTCGATGACTTTTTGCAGGCTGGCCAACCGCAGCTCCGCTTCCAGCAACGCGCGGCGAGCGTTCTCCACGCGGGTTGCGTGGTCTTCCACCACACTGCCCTGGATGCCTGCCGCGTGGCCGAGCCGGTCCATGAACTGGTAGTGGTGGTACATCACCTCCGGCTTGACCGTTGCGTCGGCTTTCATCCCCCAGCGGGCCTGGGTCTCGTTCGCATAGTCTTCCAGCTGGTGCAGCTGGGCGCGGGCCGCCTGCTGTGCTGCCAGCATGTCCTGCAGCACCTTGCGGGTCTCATCGCGCTTGCGGGAGGCCACTTCGACGGCGACGGAAAGTGCGTTGAGGCTGCTGGACATGGCGAGCTAGCGGGCTGTGGTCGGTCCGCGGCCGTTCACTGGCCCAGCACCGCGGCCATGTCGGCCACGCTGCCGTCCAGGGAGGACGCCTCGAACATGTCCTGCTGCAGGAAGGCCGCCATCTGCGGCTGCAGGCGGATGGCCTCGTCCAAGGCGGGGTCGGAACCGCTCATGTACGCCCCCACCTGCACGAGATCGCGGCTCTTCTGGTAGCGCGAATACACCGCCCGGAAGCGCCGGGCCAGGTCGAAGTGCCCCCGCGACACCACGTTGTGCATGACCCGGGAGGCCGACTGCTCGATGTCGATGGCCGGGAAGTGGCCGGTCTCCGCCAGCGCGCGGGACAGCACGATGTGACCGTCGAGAATCGCTCGCGCCGCGTCGGCAATGGGGTCCTGCTGGTCGTCGCCCTCGGACAGCACGGTGTAGAACGCCGTGATGGAACCCACCCCGTGCAGGCCGTTGCCGCTGCGCTCCACCAGCTGGGGCAGCTTCGCAAAGCACGACGGGGGATAGCCCTTGGTGGCGGGCGGCTCGCCAATGGCCAGCGCGATTTCGCGCTGCGCCATCGCGTAGCGGGTGAGGGAATCCATGAGCAGCAGCACGTGCTTGCCCTTGTCGCGGAAATGCTCGGCCACGGCCGTGGCGTAGGCAGCGCCCTGCATGCGCAGCAGCGGCGGCGCATCGGCCGGCGCGGCCACCACCACCGAGCGCGCGCGGCCCTCCTCGCCCAGGATGTCTTCGACGAACTCCTTGACCTCGCGGCCCCGTTCGCCGATGAGCCCCACCACGATGACATCCGCCCGCGTGTAGCGGGCCATCATGCCCAGCAGCACGCTCTTGCCCACGCCGGATCCAGCGAAGAGCCCAAGCCGCTGGCCGCGCCCCACCGTCAGCAATGCGTTGATGGCGCGCACGCCGGTGTCCAGCGATTCGCGCACGGGGTCGCGGTCCATGGCGTTGATCTGGCGCCGGCCCATGGGTTCGGACACCACGTCCTGCACGGGGCCCCCATGGTCCAGCGGCAGGCCCTGCGCATCCACCACGCGCCCCAGCAGCCCCTCGCCCATGGGCAGCCGCAGCACGCCGGCGCGCTGGATGGCCCGTGACGGCTCGCCCAGGCGGGGGATGGGAATGTAGGGCGCTGCCGGGACCACGCTGGCACCGCTGGACAGTCCATGGATGTCGCCCGCAGGCATCAGGAACGCCCGGTCCGCCGAGAAGCCGACCACCTCCGCCAGCACGGGCGCCTGGCCCGGCATCTGGACCATGCACTGCGAGCCCACCGGCACGCGGATGCCCACGGCCTCCAGCACCAGGCCGGTCAGCCGCGTGAGCGTGCCGCGCGTCTCCAGGGGCGTGCCTTCCGCCACGCGGGCGCGGGCGTCGTCCACCAGACGCGCCCAGGCTGCCGGGGTTTCAATCGCCATCGGCGTGCTCCGGCGCGTCCCACGGCGACTGCAGGCCCAGCGCCGCAATGGCCCGCTGCCAGCGCTTGTCGAGGCTGCCGTCCACCACGGTGCCGGCCGACTCGACCAGACACCCGCCGGGCGGCACGGCGGCGTCGGCCATCCATTGCACGCCGGGCGCGCCAGCGTCCTCGCGCAAGGGCTCGGCCAGGGCTTCCATGTCCGCAGGGTTCAGCCGCACCGTGGCGGGTCGCCCCTCGGACACCAGCATGCCCACGGCCTCGCGCACCACAGGCTGCAGCGCGTTGGGGTTGACCGACAGTTCCTGGCGCACCACCTGGCGCGCGATGTCGCACGCCAGCTCCAGCAACTGCTGGGCCATCTGCTGCTGCATGTCGATGAGGCTGGCATCCAGCGTCTGCATCACCTGCTGCAGGCGCTGGGCGGCCTCCTGGCCCTGCTGGGCCACATAGTCGTCCAGGCGCTGCTGCCATTCCAGCGCGGTCTGCGCCTGCCCCTGGGCAAAGCCCTGGGCATAGGCATCGTCACAGGCCTGCTGCAGCTCCGCCTGCCGGGCGGCCTCATCGATCTCCACGGGAATCTCGGCCACGGGCTCGGGTTCGGGCTCGACCAGGTCGGAGCCGTCCACCGCACCGAACTTCCACTGCGTGAAGTCCCCCAGCTCCTCGCTGGGGATGAAGCGCGTGTACGCGCGGTGGCTAGACGAAGGCATCATCACCACCACCACCGATCATGATCTGGCCCTCGTCGGCCAGGCGGCGCACCGTCTTGAGGATTTCCTTCTGCTGGGCCTCGACTTCGGACAGGCGCATCGGGCCGCGCGACTCCAGGTCTTCGCGCAGCGCTTCTGCGGCACGCGAGGACATGTTGGACAGGAACTTCTCGCGCAGTTCGGGCACGGCGCCCTTGAGCGCGACGATAAGGGTCTCGGAAGCCACTTCCTTGAGCACCGTCTGGATGGCCTTGTCGTCGAGCTTGAGCACGTCCTCGAACACGAACATCTTGTCCATGATCTTCTGCGCCAGGTCGGGGTCGTAGCTGCGGATGGACTCCAGCACCACGGCGTCCATGTTGCCGCCCAGCAGGTTGATGATCTCGGCGGCCGCCTTGACGCCGCCCAGGGAGCTCTTGCGGATCTTGTCGCCGCCCGCGAGCACCTTGAACAGCACTTCGTTCAGGTCCTTGAGGGCCGTGGGCTGGATGCCCTCGAGCGTGGCCACGCGCAGCAGGATCTCGCTGCGCTGGCGGTCGGACAGGTGCATCAGGATGCCGGAGGCCTGGTCCGAATCCAGATGCACCAGGATGGCGGCAACGATCTGGGGGTGCTCGTTGCGCAGCAATTCCGCCACCGACAGCGGGTCCATCCACTTGAGGCTTTCAATGCCCGAGACGTCGCCGCCCTGCAGGATGCGGTCGATGAGCAGCCCGGCCTTGTCGTCGCCCAGCGCACGCTTGAGCACGGCCCGCACGTAGTTGCCCGTGTCGGACACCAGCAGGCTCTGCGCCGCGGCGGCGTTGGAGAACTTGTTGATGACCTCGTCGACCTTGTCGCGGGAGACCGAGCGCATGCGCGCAATGGTCTCGCCCAGCTTCTGCACCTCCTTGGGCGAGAAATGCTTGAAGACCTCGGCCGCCTCCTCTTCGCCAAGGGACATCAGCATGATGGCCGCGTCGTTGAGTCCTTGCTCGTCCATGGTCGTTGTCGTCCTGCGTTGGGGGCCTCAGACCGGCTCGCCGTTCAGCCAGGTCTTCAGGATATTGGCGACGGCCATGGGGTTTTCCTTGGCCAGTACCCGCGCCTCTTCCAGGCGCAGCTGCTCCGGCGTGGCCGGCAGCACTTCGTTCTTGGCGCTGGGCGCGGGCAGCGCGGGCCGCTCGGGGGTCTCGGACTCCAGTGCGTCCAGCTGGCCGCCCGCCACCGGCGTGGCACGTGCCTTGGCGGCCTCGGGGCTGGCGCCCTTGAGGGCCGGACGCACCAGGCCCATCAGCACCAGGGCGGCAAACAGCACGGCACCCACCGGCCAGGCCAAGGTCTTGGCCAGGTCAATCATCTCCGGCTGCTTCCACAGCGGGATGTCCGTGGTCGGCGTGGCCTCCACCTGGAACGGCGTGTTCATGAGGTTGACGGAGTCGCCCCGGTCGCGGTTGAAGCCGATCGTCTCGCGCACCAGCGCCGTCATCTGTTCCAGCTGCTCGGGCGTGAGCGCCTTGGTCACCGTCTTGCCCTTGTCCTCCACCGACTGGTAGTTCACCACCACCGCGGCGCTGACCCGCTTGAGCGCGCCGCTGCCGCCGCGGGTCACGCGCACGGTCTTGTCGACCTCGTAGTTGGTGATGGATTCGCGCTTGCTGGGCGCCGTCTGGGCGCCTTGCGCCGGCTGGCCGGCGGCCGTCGGGGCCGGGTTGGCGCCGTTGATGGGGGCCGTGGCCGGTGCGGGCGGCTGGTTGGTGGTGGCACCCGGCACGCCCGTGGGCAGCGGGTTGCCCTGGGGGCCGGTGCTTTCCACGATCTGCTGGCTGCGGATGGCGCTGGCGTCGGTGGCCAGGTTGGGGCGGTGCTGCTCCGACGTGGACTCCGTCTGGCTGAAGTCCACCTCGGCCGTCACCTGCGCCTTGACGTTGTTGCGGCCCACCACCGGCTCCAGGATGTCCAGGATGCGCCGGGTGTACTGCTGCTCGATCTGCTGCACGTACAGCAGCTGCTGCGCATCCACGCCCGTGCCGGCGGCCGTGTCGGGCGACTGCGACAGCAGCTTGCCCGTGTCGTCCAGCACGCTCACGGCGGAAGGCGCCAGCTCGGGCACGCTGGACGCGACCAGGTGCACGATGCCCGCCAGTTGCGCGCGGTCCAGGATGCGGCCCGGGTGCAGGCTCACCAGCACCGAGGCCGAAGGCTTCTGCTGCTCACGGAAAAAACCGTTCTGGTTGGGCAGCGCCAGGTGCACGCGCGCACTTTGCACCGACGAGAGTGCCTGGATAGAGCGGGTGAGTTCGCCCTCCAGGCCGCGCTGGAAGTTCAGGCGCTCCTGGAACTGCGTCATGCCGAACTTGCTGGATTCCATCAGCTCGAAACCCGCCACGGAGCCCTTGGGCAGCCCCTGGGTGGCCAGGCGCAGCCGCACGTCGTGCACGCGGTCCGAAGGGATCAGGATGGCCCCGCCGCCGTCCGCATACTTGTAAGGCACATTCATCTGCGACAGCTGGGCCACGATGGCTCCGCCGTCCTTGTCGCTCAGGTTGGCAAACAGCACCCGGTAGTCGGGCTGGCGGCCCATGACGATGGCGGCGATGGCCACGGCCACCAGGAGCACAGCGCCCACACCCAGCCGCATGCGCTGCGCCCGGTCGAGGGCAGACAGCCGCTGCAGCCAGCTGGGAGCCGGGCTGGCAGGGGGAGTGAGAGGGACTTCAGCAACTGCAGACATCTTGCATTCCAGTAGGGCGGGCCCGGCAAACGGACCTCAGCGTGGGCTCGATTATTCGGGCAGGCCCTCAAAATGTTCGCTGAATAAGCCGCGCGTTTGGCCATCATTTCCGCAGGATGGGCCGGGGCGCCGTGGCTAGGATACGCAGCATACCGCCATTCCCCCGGATACAGCCATGGACCTTCGCATCTCAAGCTCGACCGCCCCGCTCACGGGCGCTGGCCTGGCGCGCCGTGCCGCGGCACCGCAAGCCGCGGGCGGCAACAACGAAGTGGGATTCTCCGGCGCCCTCAAGGGCGCGCTGCAGTCCGTGAGCGCCGCCCAGAACCGCGCGACCGACCTGCAGACCGAGGTGCAGATGGAAAACCCTTCCGTCAGCCTGGAGGAGACTATGGTGGCGATCCAGAAGGCCCAGATCGGGTTCCAGGCCACGCTGCACGTGCGCAACCGGATGGTGCAGGCCTATACGGACATCATGAACATGCAGGTGTAGCAGGGAGCCCCCCCTGGGGCGCTTCGCGCCTTCCCCCCGCTCTCGCATTGCTGCGCAATGCGGGCCGGGGGACGCAGCCCTCGCTGCGGGGCGACCCTTGCTGGGCTGCACTGGCCTGGCACGCGCCGGTATCGACGTCCAGTGGCGGTAGCAACTCCTAATTCTGTAGCTGCTGGCGCTTGATGGATGGGCGCTGGGGGCGTTTTTTGCCATCAATGGAGAAGCCGATTCCCCTGGAACAATCCCCCATCTATCCACAAACGCTATTATTTTTATAGCTTTTTGCGCTTGATAGATAAGCGCTAGAGCCCGATTTCACCCATAAAAAAGCCGACCTCCAAGGGTCGGCTTTGTTTTGGTTCTTCACGGATTAGCGGGGTAAGCCACCCCAGAGGCAAAAAAACAGCGGTGACATCTCAAGCAAGATGGTTGTGCGACCAATCATCAAACTTCAGAGCACCGCTGCATGCATAAGAATACAGGCTGGCTGGACC
>NZ_JAJTBB010000041.1 GCF_021287135.1 Acidovorax sp. | reverse complement strand
GTCTCGCCCAGGATCTCGTAGCGGCCTACGCCGTCCACACGCATCAACTGGGTATGGCCGCCCGAAACGAGCAGGGCCACAAAGGGAAACTCTGGCGGATCGGCGCTGAGAAAGGGCGACAGCAAATGCCCCTCCAGATGGTGCACACCCAGCACCGGCTTGTTGAGCGCGGCACCCAGCGCGCAGGCCACGCCCGCGCCCACCAACAGCGCCCCCGCCAGACCCGGGCCGCGCGTGTAGGCCACCACGTCCACATCGGCCAGCGTCTGGCCGGACTCGGCCAGCACCTCTTTGGCCAGCGGCAGCACACGGCGAATGTGGTCGCGGCTGGCCAGCTCTGGCACCACGCCACCATAGGCCTGGTGCATCTCGATCTGGCTGTGCAGGGCGTGCGCCAGCAGTGTCGGCACGGCGCTCCCGGTGGCACGCACCAGGGCCACACCCGTTTCGTCGCAGGACGACTCGATCCCCAGAATCAGCAAGCTCATGGCCCCGAGTGTAAAACCCGGGGCACGGCCGCGTCCGGCCTACCAGCGGTCGGAGCGCATGCGCAGCTCCCAGTTGCCGCTGCGCAGTTCGTACACGCCCACCGCGCCATAGCGCTGCTCGCCCTTGTCGTCCCAGGTCATGGTGCCCGTCACCGGCGCGTAGCCATTGATGCTGTGCAGCACCTTGCCGATCTCCTTGGGGTCGGCGGACTTGGCCTTCTGGATCGCCGCGGACAGCACGTACATGCTGTCGTAGCTGTAATGCCCGCCATAGGCCGGCGGCTTCTTGTAGGCCTCGATGTACTTTTCCAGGAAGGCCTTGCCGGCGGTGAACTCCTTGGCCTCCAGCACGGGGGACGTGGCGTACATGCCCTCGATGATGCCGGCGCCCTTGGTCATGTCGGTGGTCTTGATGGTGTCTCCGCCGAGCATGCTGACCTTGGTATGGCCCACCTTGCGCAGTGCCTCCAGCAGGGCCAGCGCCTGGAAGTCGTTGAGCGTGGACACGATGACCTCCACCTGGGCCGCCTTGAGCTCCGTCGCCAGGGCATCAAAGGCCGTGGTCTTGTCGTCGAACGACTTGCGCACCACCACCTCCTTCTTGTCGGCCCGCAGCTGCGCGGCGGCACCGTCGGCAAGCCCCTTGCCGTAGGGCGTGCCGTCGTCCAGGGCGGCGTAGCGGGAGGCACCCAGCTGCGTGGCGGCGAACGAGCCCATGGCGCGGGCCTGCAGCGTGTCGTTGGCCACCATGCGGAAGGTGGTGGGCAGGCCCAGCTGGGTGAACTTGGGGTTGGTGGAGATGGCCAGCTGCGGAATGTCCTTGGCGGCATAGATGGGCGCGGCCTCGATGCTCACGCCGGAATTCAGGTGCCCGATGACCGCCACCACGCCAGCGTCCACCAGCTGCTGCGCCACGGTCTTGCCGGTGGCCGCGTCGGCCTTGTCGTCCACCGACACCACCTCCAGCGTCACGCGCTTGCCGTCCACCGTGTAGCCGCCCTTGTTCAGCTCGGCCACCGCCAGGTTCACGCCATTGAGCAAGTCGTGCCCCAGCGCGCCCAGCGGCCCGCTCAGCGGTTGGGCCACACCGATCTTCACGGTGTCCGGCACCTTGCTGCAGCCCGACAAGCCCACGGCTGCGGCGGCTGCCAGGGCGGCGCACGCCAATGCGGTCGAGACAGTCCTCCGACGCACCTGTGTGTTCATGCCAATTTCCTTCTCTCTGTGGATGTGAATGTGACCAGATGTATATGCGAGTCGCCAGGGTGACGGTACCGGGTATGCCCTGCCGTTTCAGACACTATTAGCAACATTCAGGCCCCGCAACGGCGCCCAACCGGCGCCGCGCCGCCCCGGGGCGTGGCGCAAATGCACCACTTTGTGGCGTAAATATTGCTTGCCCTCCGGGCATGAACGAGTCCCTGCGTATCGTCGTGGTTGCCCCGGATCTGGCCGTTGCCGATGCCGACGATGAGCACGCCCTGCAGCAGGCAGAAAGGTCGCGGGCGCTGCGCATCGGGCTGCTGGAAAACAACTTCAATCTGGTGGCCACCCTCCCGGCCGACGTCTTCCTGAGCGAGCGCATTGCGCAGCTGCAGCCTGACCTCATCATCGTGGACGCCGAAAGCGAGGCGCGCGATGCGCTGGAGCATGTGGTGATGGCAACGCGGGACGCCCGCCGCCCGATCGTGATGTTCACCAACGACGAGGACACCTCGCACGTCCAGGATGCCGTGGCGGCGGGCGTGTCGGCCTACATCGTGGCGGGGCTGGCGCCGCAGCGCATCCGCCCCATCCTGCACGTGGCGGTGGCGCGCTTCCAGCACGAGCAAGCCCTGCGCGCCGAACTGGCCGACGCCAGGAACGAACTCAAGGACCGCAAGACCATCGACCGGGCCAAGGGCCTGCTGATGGAGCGCCAGGGCCTGAGCGAACAGGCGGCCTACGAGAAGCTGCGCAAGACAGCCATGGACAAGGGCCTCAAGCTGGTGGAGGTGGCCCAGCGCATGCTGGACGTGATGGACCTGCTGGGCTGACGGCCGCCCTGCACCCGGCCCCACCCCAACCCCACCCTGCCCGGGCGCGATGCACCGTGGTGCAACGCACAAACACAGTGCATGGGCGGTGTCTGGACGGCGCCTTGTGGCCGCCTGCGCACCCGGCTGCTCCCGCGGCCCGATCGCTTCTCAGCACTAAAAACGCCCTCAGGCGCCCACCCATGCGCGCAAGCAGCTATCAAAAACATAGCAATCACAGCCCCGCCGTGGTGCTGCGCTTTGCTGGCACGTCGCTTGCATGACCCGGTGCGGGACCAACGACGGTCCCACCCTACGGCACCGGCCCAACGACGGGCTCGTGCCACCGCAGTCCCCGCAAGGGCCTGCCCCCCGGACAAAGGCGTCCCCCTCCTGTGCCGGCTTGTGCAAGCAAGCGGCCTGGAGGGGACGCCTTTTTTGTTTTTTGCCGCAACGAGGAAACGCCCCATGACCGATCTGCTCAAGACCCGCCTCCACCGCCGCACCGTGCTGCAGGCCGCCACCGTGGGCGCTGTGGGCGTCAGCCCCGCCCTGCGCGCGCTGGTGCACGCCCAGGGTTCGGACGCTCCGGAGAAGAAGGAAGTCAAGATCGGCTTCATCCCCCTGACCGACTGCGCCAGCGTGGTGATGGCCTCGGTGCTGGGCTTCGACAAGAAGTACGGCGTCACCATCATCCCCACCAAGGAAGCCTCCTGGGCCGGCGTGCGCGACAAGCTGGTCAACGGCGAGCTGGACTTTGCCCATGTGCTCTACGGCCTGGTGTATGGCGTGCACCTGGGCACGGCAGGCCCCAAGAAGGACATGGCCGTGCTCATGGGCCTGAACCACAACGGCCAGGCCATCACGCTGTCGAAGGCGCTGGCCGACAAGGGCGCGGTGGACGGCCCGTCGCTCGCCAAGCTGATGGCCAAGGAAAAGCGCGAATACACCTTTGCCGGCACCTTCCCCACCGGCACCCACGCCATGTGGATGCACTACTGGCTGGCCGCAGCGGGCATCAACCCGCTGTCGGGCGCCAAGCTCATCACCGTGCCGCCGCCGCAAATGGTGGCCAACATGCGCGTGGGCAACATGGACGGCTTCTGCGTGGGCGAGCCCTGGAACCACCGCGCCATCATGGACGGCATCGGCATCACCGCCAACACCACGCAGGACCTCTGGAAAGACCACCCCGAAAAGGTGCTGGGCACCACGGCCGACTTCGTCAAGAAGTACCCCAACACCACGCGCGCCGTGATGATGGCGGTGCTGGAAGCCAGCCAGTGGATCGATGCCAGCCTGTCCAACAAGATGAAGATGGCCGAGACCGTGGCCGGCAAGGCCTACGTGAACACCAGCGTGGACGCCATCAACCAGCGCATTCTGGGCCGCTACCAGAACGGCCTGGGCAAGACCTGGGACGACCCCAACCACATGAAGTTCTTCAACGATGGCGCGGTGAACTTCCCGTACCTGTCCGACGGCATGTGGTTCCTCACGCAGCACAAGCGCTGGGGCCTGCTGAAGGACCACCCCGACTACCTGGGCGTGGCCAAGCAGATCAACCAGGTCGACCTGTACAAGTCGGTGGCCGGCGCCATGAAGATCAATGTGCCCAAGGACCCGATGCGCAGCAGCAAGCTCATGGACGGCGTGGTGTGGGACGGCAAGGACCCCGCCAAGTACGCCGACGGCTTCAAGATCAAGGCCTGACGGCCGCACCGTAACCCCAATCTTCCCCGCCCTTACCCGCCCTTCCCGCAAGCCCTGCACTCCGGAGAAAACACCATGGTCAGTGCCGTCTTTCACGCCCCGTTGGATGCCGCCCCCACGGCGCAGAACGCTATGAATAATGTAGCTGCCAGCGCTTTATCCACGGGCTCCAGAGCCCAAAATACCTCAAAACCTGTCCCTACGACAACGCCCGTCGCCCGCCCGGCGCGCACGCCGCGCGACTGGGCGGCCCTGTCGCGCAGCTTCTGGATGGCGGTGCTGCCGCCGCTGTGCGGCCTGGGCCTGCTCATCGGCCTGTGGGCCGTGGTGTCCGGCACCACGGGCGGCAGCATCCCCAGCCCGCTGGAGACGTGGAAGCAGGCGCTCGACGTGTTCAGCAACCCCTTCTACCGCAACGGCCCCAACGACCAGGGCGTGGGCTGGAACGTGCTGATGTCGCTGGAGCGCGTGGCCGTCGGCTTCGGCATGGCGGCGCTGGTGGGCATTCCGGCGGGCTTTGTCATCGGGCGCTTTGCGTTTCTCTCGCGCATGTTCAACCCGCTCATCAGCCTGCTGCGGCCGGTGTCGCCCCTCGCCTGGCTGCCCATTGGCCTCTTGGTGTTCAAGGGCGCCAACCCGGCCGCCATCTGGACCATCTTCATCTGCTCCATCTGGCCCATGATCATCAACACCGCCGTGGGCGTGCAGCGCGTGCCGCAGGACTACATGAACGTGGCCCGCGTGCTGAACCTGAGCGAATGGAAGATCGCCACCAAAATCCTCTTCCCCGCCGTGCTGCCCTACATGCTCACCGGCGTGCGCTTGGCCGTGGGCACCGCCTGGCTGGTGATCGTGGCGGCCGAGATGCTGACCGGCGGCGTGGGCATCGGCTTTTGGGTATGGGACGAGTGGAACAACCTCAACGTCAAGAACATCATCATCGCGATCTTCGTGATCGGCATCGTCGGGCTGCTGCTGGAGATGGCGCTCATCAAGCTGGCAACCGCATTCACATTCGAAGAGGTCAAGACTTGACCCACCCCTGAGCCGCGCCTGCGGCGCGTCACCCCCTCAAGGGGGCACCACCGGTGGCCCGGCAAAGCCGGTTCCACGGTGGTCCTCGCGAAAAACCAGGAGTTCCCCATGCACACCTCTCACACCACCAAGTTCATCGAGATCCACGGCGTCGAGCAGACCTTCAAGACCGCCAAGGGCCTGTTCCCGGCGCTGAAGGGCATCCACCTCACCATCGCCAAGGGCGAGTTCGTGGCGCTGATCGGCCACTCGGGCTGCGGCAAGTCCACGCTGCTGAACCTGATCGCGGGCCTGACCACGCCCACCAACGGCTCGCTGCTGTGCGCCAACAAGGAGATCAAGGGCCCCGGCCCCGAGCGCGCCGTCGTGTTTCAGAACCACTCGCTGCTGCCCTGGCTGACCTGCTTTGACAACATCTACCTGGCGGTGGAACGCGTGTTTGGCGGCAAGGAAACCAAAGCCCAGCTCAAGGCCCGCACCGACGCCGCGCTGGCCCTGGTGGGCCTGACCCACGCCGGGCAGAAACGCCCCGGCGAAATCTCCGGCGGCATGAAGCAGCGCGTGGGCATTGCCCGGGCGCTCTCCATGGAACCCCAGGTGCTGCTGATGGACGAGCCCTTCGGCGCGCTCGATGCCCTCACCCGCGCCAAGCTGCAGGACGAGCTGCTGGACATCGTGGCCCGCACGCAGAGCACCGTGGTCATGGTGACGCACGACGTGGACGAGGCAGTGCTGCTGTCCGACAAGATCGTGATGATGACCAACGGCCCGGCTGCCACCATCGGCGAAGTGCTGGCCGTGGACCTGCCCCGTCCGCGCAAGCGCGTGGAACTGGCCGAAGACCCGCGCTACGTGCACTGCCGCAAGGCGGTGATCGACTTCCTGTACACGCGCCAGGGGCACGTGGAAAAGGCGGCTTGAGCAACCGGGCGGGCGCACTCGGGGGGGAAGTGCCCCTCCCCCCGCGCACGCCCCGAGAGAACGAAGTAGCGTAGCGCCCTTCCGGGGACTGCCCTTAACGGCTGCCGGAGATGTACTGCTCCAGCTGCTCGATGATGAATTTCTGCTCGGAGATGATGTCCTTGACCAGGTCGCCGATGGAGATCATGCCCACGAGCTTGCCGCCCTCGACCACGGGCAGGTGGCGCAGCCGGTTGTTGCTCATGATCTGCATGCACTGTTCGCTGGTCTGGTCGGGGCGCACGAACAGGACGGCCGTGGTCATCACGTCCCGCACCTGCGTGAGTGACGAGGTCCGCCCCATGAGCGCAATCTTGCGGGCATAGTCGCGCTCCGTGAAGATCCCCACGATGGATTCGCCTTCGGTGACGAGCAAGGCGCCAATGCCCTTGGCCGCCATCAGCTGGAGCGCATCGAACACCGAGGCCCCAGGGGCGACGGAGTACACGGTGGCATCGGGCTTGGACTGGAGAATTTTCGAGACGACGGTCATGGGAACCTCCCTCTGAGAGCCTGGATGGACGCAGCGCGCCAGGGTGCGGCATGCTGGAAACATTTCAGCCCATAAGCCCCGGCGGCGCAACCCGCGCAAGCCCCAGGCGGGCCCTTTTGTGGGCGAAACGCTGCGCCAGGTGTTTCGCTTCTGTTGCATCGGCCGGCAAGCGAAACAAACTGAAAAGAAGCGAAACCGTGGCGAGACGACGCCGCGCCCGCGGCCGGGCACGATAGCCCCCATGTTCAACAACGCTTTGCAGCCCGCTGCAGCGGCTTCCGGGATGCACCTGCCAGGAAATTGGGGGCGCATTGTTTCCAAAACCGGAACAGTTAGTTTGCGACCAGCCGGTTTTTCTTTGGTCCCCTGCGGCGTACAGTTCATCCCATCGATGAGCCGAACCCGCAAAGGCGACTCACCGAACCCGGCGCAAAGCATGGATTGACAGAGTTTCGCACCGGCTTTTTTGAGACGCTTTTTTGACCCAAGGACTTTCATCATGACCAAGAACGCTCGCTACCTGGCCCTTGCCGCCGTTGCAGCCTTTGCCTCGTTTGGCGCCATGGCCGACGAAGCCGACGCTTCGCAGTACGCCACCCAGTACCAGACCAGCCGCACCCGCGCCGAAGTCGCAGCCGAAGCTGCCGCTGCCGCGCAGACGCGCAGCCAGGAACCTGCTGGCTCGCGCATCGTGACCTACACCTCGACGGTGGACCGTGCTGCCGTCCGTGCCGAAGCCGCTGCACACGCCATGCGCGTCGGCCGCACTGCAACGGCCGAAGGTAGCTGATGCGCAGGCAGGGCCCCGCAACCCTGCCCGCCCACGCACCCACTGATTTCCCGCCCCTATTGATTCGTAGATTGATTTACTGGAGTTTCACCATGAACAACACCGCCCGCATCCTGTCCGTCGCCGCCCTGGCCGCTTTTGCCTCCCTGGGTGCCCACGCTGACGAAGCCGACGCTTCGCAATTCGCGACGCAATACCAGACCAACCGCACCCGCGCTGAAGTGGCTTCCGAAGCCGCCACGGTGGCCGCCACCCGCAGCCAAGAGCCCGCAGGCTCCCGCGTGGTGACCTACAAGAGCACCGCCGACCGCGCTGCCGTGCAAGCCCAGGCTGCCGAAGCCGTGCGCACCGGCAAGATCCCCTTCGGCGAAACCGGTTCGCTGTAAGCCCCGCGCGGGGTCCGCGCCTCTTGAATGCACAAAAGCCGAGGCTCCGCAAGGAGCCTCGGCTTTTTTACGCGGGGGAATTCTCCGAGCCCCGGCTTCGCGGCACAGCCTTATTTGCCGGCGCGGGCCTGGGCCACGGCGCCCTGCACGTCCTTCCACAGCCCTTCGCCCACGTTGGCGGCGATGCTGGCGTTCACGGCGCTGAGTTTCTCGCGCATGCGGTTGGCCTCGGCGGCGGGCAACTCGTTCACGTGCATGCCCTTGGCCTTGAGGTCGGCCAGCGCCTTGTCGGCTTCGGCGCGCGTGTCCTGGCGCTCGAAGTCGCGGCTCTTCTTGGCGGCGTCCAGCAGCACCTTCTGCTCGGCCTTGGAAAGGCCATCCCAATACTTCTTGCTCACCAGCACGATCCACGGGCTGTAGACGTGGTTCGTCACCGTGAGGTACTTCTGCACCTCATAGAACTTGCTCGACAGAATGGTGTTGTACGGGTTCTCCTGGCCGTCCACCGTCTTGGTCTCCAGCGCCGTGAACAGCTCCGAGAACGGCAGCGGCACGGCGTTGGCGCCCAGGGTCTTGAAGCTGTCTAGGAACACGGTGTTCTGCATCACGCGCAGCTTCACGCCGTCCATGTCTTCCAGCTTGGTGATCGCGCGCTTGTTGTTGGTGAGGTTGCGGAAACCGTTCTCCCAGTACACCAGGCCCACCAGGCCCTTTTCCTGCAGCTTGTCCATCACCTTCTGGCCCACGGGGCCGTCCAGCACGGCGTCCGCCTCCTTGGCGTTGTTGAACAGGAACGGCGTGTCCCAGATGGCCATTTCCTTGGTGATGCCGACCAGCGTGGCGGTGGAGCCCACCATCATCTCCTGCGCGCCGCCGATCAGGGCCTGCTGCATTTGCACGTCCGAGCCCAGCGCTGCCGCGCCGATGGCGCGGATCTTCATCTTGCCGCCCGAGGCTTTCTCCACCTCTTGCGCAAACAGCTTGGTGGCCCGGCCCTGGTTGGAGTCTTCGTTCAGGCCGTAGCCGAAGCGGATGATGCGGGGCTTGAAGTCTTGCGCGGAGGCCTGGAACGAGCAGGCGACGGCAGCGACTGACAGAGCGGCCAGCAGGGTACGACGGAAAATCTTCATGGTTGTCTCCATTGGCAAGAAAAGGAAAGAGAAACGAGCAGATGGCTAGCGCAGCCACACGACCGGCGCGGTCACGATCTGGGGAAAAACGACCAGCAGCGCCAGGATCAGCACGTAGGTGATGAGGAACGGGTTCACGCCCTTGATGACGCTGTGCATCGAGATGCGCCCCACCCCGGCCACCACGTTGAGCACCGTGCCCACGGGCGGCGTAATGAGGCCGATGGCGCCGTTGAGCACGAACATCAGGCCGAAGTACACGGGATCGATGCCCGCCTTCACGGCGATGGGCAGCATGACGGGCGCGAAGATCAGGATGGTGGGCGTGAGGTCCAGCGCCGTGCCAATGAGCACCAGCACCACCATCATCACCGCCATCAACAGGCGCGGGCTTTGCACCAGCGGGCCCAGCCAGCCGGTGAGCACGCTGGGCAGGTCGGCCAGCGTGATCATGTAGCTCGCCACCTGGGCGCCCGCGCAGAGGAACATCACGATGGCCGTGGTCTTGGCGGCGCGCACCAGCACGCCGTACACGTCCGCCAGCTTCATCTCCCGGTGCACGAACAGCGCCACCATCAGCGCGTAGAACGCGGCCACCACGGCGGCTTCGGTGGGCGTGAACACGCCGGTCTTCATGCCGCCGATGATGATGAGCGGCATCAGCATGGCCCAGAAGGCGCGCGCCGTGGCGCGCAGGCGGTCCTTGACGGGCAGGGGCTCGCCCTGGGGCAGGTCCATGCCGCGCAGCACCCAGCGCCAGGCAAAGATCAGACCCGCCCCCATCATCAGCCCCGGCACGATGCCCGACACAAACAGTGCCGAGATGGAGGTGTTGGTCGTCACGCCGTAGATCACGAAGGGCATGGACGGCGGAATGATGGGCGCGATGATCCCGCCCGAAGCCAGCAGGCCCGCCGAGGTGTTCATGGGATACCCCTGCTGGCGCATCATGGGCAACAGGATGGTGGCCAGCGCCGCCGTGTCGGCCAGGGCCGAGCCGCTCATGCTGGCCATGAGCACGGCCGCGCCGATGGCCACATAGCCCAGCCCGCCGCGGATGTGCCCCACCCAGGCCTGCGCCATGTCGATGATGCGGCGGCTGATGCCGCCCGAATTCATCAGCTCCCCCGCCAGGATGAAGAACGGCACGGCCAGCAGCGGAAAGCTGTCCACCCCCGCCACCAGGTTCTGGGCCAGCAGCTGCGCGTCCCAGAAGTCGAGCACCCAGGCCATGCCAGCGCCCGTCAGCACCAGGGCCAGGCCCATGTTCATGCCGGTGCCCATCAGCACCAGCATGCCCAGCGAAAAAACAAGAAAAGCCTGTGCTTCGGGTCCCATCGCCATCACTCCACCTCCGCGCCGTGGCCCAGGTCCAGCGGCTTGCGTTGAATCAGTTCGATGGCCGCCATCACCCCGATGGCCACCGCGCACAGCAGCGCCGGCAGCGGCAGCAGCGCCGCCGGATAAGCCATGACCACCGAACGGCTGCCCATGCCCACCACCACCTGCTGCCAGGCGCCCCAGGCCAGCATGGCGCAGGCGGCAATCACCAGCAGCCGGATGACGGCCGTCAGCACGGCAAAAGCCATGGGGCGCCTGGCCAGCAGGCCCGCCAGGCTGGTGAACGCCATGTGCTCGCCTGCCGGGTAGGCCGCGGCCGCGCCAATGAAAACCATCCACACGAACAGCAGGCGCGAGAGTTCCTCGCTCGCCGCCACGCCGCTGCCAAAACCGTAGCGCAGCACCACATTGGTGAAGACCGCCACCGCCATCACGCCCAGGCAGGCTGCCATGGCCACCTGGGCGGCCTGCGCGGCACGGCTGACTTTTGGGATTGCGCTGTCCTTGGGTGCTGCGGGCGGGGTGTTCATGCGGACTCCTGGGAAGCGGCCAGCCAGGCGGAGGCCTGCTGCTGCAAGGTGGACAACGGCGCCAAGGCGTCCAGCCGCAGCACGCCGGGCTCGCCCACGGGCGGCTCCAGCGTGGCAAATTGGCTGTCCACCAGGGAACTGGAGAAAAAATGCGTGCCGGCCCGCGCCGCCACCCGCTGGCCGGCACTGGCCCGGTCGATCTCCAGAAAGACAAACCGCAGGCCCGGGCAGGCACTGCGCAGCCGGTCGCGGTAGGCGCGCTTGAGGGCGGAACAGGTCAGCACCGCGCCTTGCGGCCGCGCCTGCAGCAATTGCCCCAGGGCCGCCAGCCACCCGTCCCGGTCTGCATCCGTCAGGGCAATGCCCTGGCGCATCTTCTCGCGGCTGGCGGGGCTGTGGTGGTCGTCGCCTTCAATGAGGGCCAGTCCCTCGGCGTCAGCCAGGGCTGCGCCCAGGCTGGACTTGCCGCAGCCGGCTACGCCCATGACCACGATAAAAACTGCTGGCGGGGATGCACCCATGTTGGTAGCGCTGTCCAAACAAACTGCAAAAAAGCTCCCACCAAGGGGTGCGACGAAAATCCGCGACAAGCGGGGGCAAATTCGTCCAAAATCAGGAGCACTGCGGTGCGCTTTTGTTTGGACAGCGCTATCCTATCCCCAACCCCCGGCATTCCCATAAGGGTTAACCCTTGAGCAAACCTGAGACCAAACCCCGCCGCGGCAGCGGCCGTATCACGTTGAGCGATGTGGCCAAGGCGGCGGGCGTGAGCCCCATCACTGCGTCCCGCGCCCTGCGCGGCGAGCGCGCCGTGGCCCCGGAACTGGTGCAGCGGGTGAAGGACGCCGCCCAGCAGCTGGGCTACGTGCCGGACCCGGCGGCGCGCGCGTTGGCGTCGCAGCGCAGCGTGCAGGTGCCCGTGCTGGTGCCGCTGCTGTCCAATGCGCTGTTCGTGGACGTGCTGGACGCCGTGCACCGCGTGCTGTTCCCCCAGGGCTACCAGGCCCTGATCGGCGTGACGCACTACGACCCGCAAGAGGAAGAGCAGCTGCTGCGCACCTACCTGGCCCACCGGCCCGCGGGGCTGCTGGTGACGGGCTTTG
Organism: Acidovorax sp.; assembly: GCF_021287135.1. Lineage (GTDB taxonomy): Bacteria > Pseudomonadota > Gammaproteobacteria > Burkholderiales > Burkholderiaceae_C > Acidovorax. The sequence goes on along the minus strand of NZ_JAJTBB010000041.1, from coordinate 40,886 downwards.
ACCGCACCGAGGCCGCGCGGCAGATGATTGCCGCCAGCGGCGTTCCCTGCGTACACCTGATGGAGATGACCTCGGCCGCCGGCGTGTACTGCGTGGGCTTTTCGCAGCAGGACGCCGGCCACAGCATGACCGCGCACCTGCTGGCGCGGGGCCGGCGCAAGGTGGCGTTCGTGGCGGCCCAGCTGGACCCGCGCACCATGCAGCGCGCCGAGGGCTACCGCCGCTGCCTGCGCGAGGCCGGCCTGTACGACCCGCGGCTGGAGCTGCTGAGCCCCGAGCCCTCGTCCATCCGGCTGGGTGCCGAGCTGCTGGAGGAAGTGCTGCGCACCCGCCCCGGCGTGGATGCCGTGTTCTTCTGCAACGACGACCTGGCCCAGGGTGGCCTGCTGGCCGCGCAGCGCCTGGGCCTGGCGGTGCCGGGCCAGGTGGCGATTGCGGGCTTCAACGACCTGGCCGGCAGCGACCAGATGCTGCCGCCGCTGACCACCGTGCGCACGCCCCGCTCAGCCATCGGCGAGGCGAGCGCGCGCATGCTGCTGGGGCTGATGCGTGGCGACGTGCCGGAGCACAACTCCGTGGACCTGGGGTTTGAGCTGACTGTGCGCGGCAGCACCTGAAGATACCGGCCGCGGCCCTGCCGTGGTTTTTTAGTGTTTTCGGGCTTCAGCCCTTTATGCACCTGCGCAAGAAGCTACCATTTTTATAGCAAACGCGCACCGGCGCTATGCCACCGCTGCAGCGGCACCTTGCGCGGGGGCATCCTTCATTTCGCGGCGCAGTGCCACGGCGTCCCGCAGCTGGGCGGGCGCTGAGGCATCGATGCGGAACACCTGCACCGTCTCGGCCATGGTCTGGGCCTGCCCGCTGAGCTGCATCGCGGACGCCGCGTTTTCCTCCACCAGCGCAGCGTTCTGCTGGGTGATGGAATCCAGCTGGATCACCGCGCTGTTGACCTGCGAGATGCCCGATAGCTGCTCGTCGCTGGCGTGGTGGATCTCGCCGATCAGCGTGTGCACGCGCCGCACCAGGTCCAGCGACTGCGCCATCGTCTTTTGTGCCGCCTCGGTCTTCAGATGGCCCTCGCTCACCTTGGCGGCCGAATCGTCGATGAGCTGGCGGATTTCCTTGGCGGCGGACAGGGTGCGGTGGGACAGGTTGCGCACCTCCGAGGCCACCACCGCAAATCCTCGCCCCTGCTCGCCCGCACGCGCCGCCTCGACCGCAGCGTTGAGCGCAAGCAGGTTGGTCTGGAACGCGATGCTGTCGATGAGCTGCGTGATCTCGCTGATGCGGCCCGAAGCGGCCTGGATCTGCTGCATGGTGCTGGCCACGCCGTCCACGGCCTGGTTGCTGCGCTCGGCCACTTCGCTGGCTTGCGTGGCCAGCTGCGTGGCCTGGCGCGCGGATTCAGCGGTCTGCTTGACGGTGCCGGTGATCTCGTCCATGGCCGCGGCGGTCTGCTCCAGGTTGCTGGCCTGGGCTTCCGTGCGCATGGACAGGTCCTGGTTGCCCTGCGCGATCTCGCGGGTGGAATCCTGCATGTGCTCGCTCTCGTGGCGCGCATCGCGCACGATGGACAGCAGGTTCACGTTGAGCTGGGCCAGCGCCTTCTGCAGCTGGCCCACCACCCCCTTGCGGGTGGCCGTGATCTTCTGCGTGAGGTCGCCCGCGGCCATGCGGTTGGCCCAGCGCAGCATTTCCTCCATCGGCGCCACGGTCGACCGGTGCAGGTAGACCGCCATGGCCAGGGCCAGCAGCACCACGCCCAGCCACGCCGCCCCGGCCATCCAGCCCGGCGCGGCCGCTGCCAGCGCAGCGGCGCCCCACGACGCCGCCACCGGCAGCAGGGTGCACAGCACGATCCTGCCCAGCGGACCCGGGCGCAGGGCGCGGCCTGCGCGGTGCAACGGGTGGTTGTTCACCGGCTGCGCTTCGTGCAGGGCGTGCACCAGCCGGCCTGCTTCCTTCTCGGCCCGCATCTGGCGGTACAGCCGCTCGGCGGCCTCGATCTGCTCGCGCGTGGCCTCGGTGCGCACCGACATGTAGCCCGTGGGCTGGTCCCCCTGCATCAGGGGCGTGACGTTGGCCATCACCCAGTAGAAGCTGCCGTCCTTGCGGCGGTTCTTGACCGGCGCCGACCACGGGATGCCGCGCTCGATCGTGTCCCACAGGTCGCGGAACGCTTCCTCGGGCATGTCGGGGTGGCGGATCATGTTGTGGGGCTAGCCCAGCAGTTCGTCCCTGCGGTAGCCGCTCACCTCGATGAAGCTGGGGTTGCAGTACAGGATGCGTCCCTTGAGGTCCGTGGTGGACACCAACGTTGCACCTTTGGGAAATGCGTACTCTTGCGAGGTCACGGGCAGATTGACGCGCATGGAACACTCCTCCAGGTTGCGGCCGGACGCCCGGACGGACGCTCGCCAGTAACACGCCGGCCGCAGCCCGGCGCCTGCCCGCCAGTGCGGGAACCCCACGGCCGCCGTTGAGGCCACCTCGCCCGCCGGGGGCGCCGGCCCCGGGCGGACGCCACCCGCCAGCAGGGAATAAAACAATTTGTTACTTCATTCTAGTACCAGGTCCGCCGCGCTTGCACGGTGAACGTGCGCAACCGCTCCACGGCTCCCCAAAACAGGGCGCCCGCCTTGGCATGCGCATTGCTAACCGATGTCAACGGCCCGGCAGGGCCACGCCCCCAACGGTGCAACGGCGCACCCCGGGTGGCAGGGACGAAGGCGTCCGCACATGCGCGCCCGGCACAACGCTGGCGCCGCACGGTGTGGACGCCTTTTTTTTGTTGCGCGCGCCGCAGGGCGTGCGGCGAACGGGAGCCACGACGATGAACAAGCCCAGGCTGGTGATGGTGGGAAACGGCATGGCCGGTGTGCGCACGCTGGAAGAGCTGCTCAAGATCGCGCCCGACCGGTATGACATCACGGTGTTCGGCGCGGAGCCGCACCCCCACTACAACCGCATCCTGCTGTCGCCGGTGCTGGCCGGCGAGCAGACGCTGCAGGAGATCGTCCTCAACGACTGGCAGTGGTATGCCGACCACCGCATCACCCTGCACGCCGGCTGCACGGTGACGGACGTGGACCGCGTGCGGCGCGTGGTCCGCGCCACGCGAGCGGACGGCACGGTGGTCACCGCCGAATACGACCGCCTGATTCTGGCCACCGGCTCTAACCCCTTCATCCTGCCCCTGCCCGGCAACACCTTGCCGGGCGTGCTGGCCTACCGCGACATTGCCGACACGCAGGCGATGATCGACGCCGCCGCCACCTACCGGCACGCAGTGGTCATCGGCGGCGGCCTGCTCGGACTGGAGGCCGCCAACGGCCTGATGAAGCGCGGCATGCAGGTCACGGTGGTGCATGTGGGCGACTGGCTGATGGAACGCCAGCTGGACGATGTGGCCGGCAAGCTGCTGCAGCAATCGCTGGCCGAGCGCGGCCTGCGGTTCCTGATGAAGGCGCAGACGCAGGCGCTGCTGCCCGGCCCCACGGGGCGCGTGGCCGCCGTGCAGTTCAAGGACGGCACCCAGCTGCCCGCCGACCTGGTGGTGATGGCCGTGGGGATCCGCCCCAACACCGCCCTGGCCGAGAAAATGCGCCTGCACGTGCACCGCGGCATCGTAGTGAGCGACACGCTGCAGACCACCACCGACCCGCGCATCTACGCCGTGGGCGAATGCGCTGCGCACCGGGGCGTTGCCTATGGCCTGGTGGCCCCGCTGTTTGAGCAGGGCAAGGTGGCAGCCAACCACCTGGCCGAGATCGGCTGCGGCCGCTACCAAGGCTCGCTCACCTCCACCAAGCTCAAGGTCACAGGCATCGACCTGTTCAGCGCCGGCGACTTTCGCGGCGGGGAGCACACCGAAGAGATCGTGATGAGCGACCCCTTGGGCGGCGTGTACAAGAAGCTGGTCATCCAGGACGACAAGCTGGTGGGCGCCTGCCTGTACGGCGACACGGTGGACGGCGGCTGGTACCTGGAGCTGCTGCGCGACGGCCGCAGCGTGAGCGACATCCGCGACACGCTGATGTTTGGCGAGGCGGCCGGGGCCGCGCGCCAGCCTTCCGCGGCCCAGCCCGCCTGAACCACCTTCCCTGGAGCGCCCCATGCAACGCCGTACCGCCGTCTTCCGCCTCGTCTCCACCGCCGCCGCCCTGAGCGCCGCCACACCCTGGCGCGTGGCCCGCGCACAGGTCACGGACCTCAACGACGCCATCAACAAGGCCGGCCGCCAGCGCATGCTGAGCCAGCGCATGGGCAAGGCCTGGCTGGCCCTGGCCCACCAGGCCGACACGCCCACGGCCCGCCAGGTGCTGGAGCAGTCCATGGCGCTGTTCGAGCGCCAGCTGGCGGAACTCAAAGCCTATGCGCCCACGCCCGGCATCCGCGACACCTACCTGAAGCTGGAGGCCGCGTGGGCCGAGCACAAGGCCACGCTGCAGACCGCCAGCCTCACCGCCGACCGCGCGGCAGCCCTGCTGCAGGCCGACGCCAAGGTGCTGGCCCTGGCCCACCAGGGCACCACACAGTACGAAGCCGCCTCGGGCAAGCCCGTGGGCCACCTGGTGAACGTGGCAGGCCGCCAGCGCATGCTCAGCCAGCGCATGGCCAAGTTCTACCTGGCCGCCAGGCTGCCGGTGGACCCGGCCACCGCCACGGCCGAAATCGCCAAGGCCCGCAGCGAATTCGTCAGCGCCACCGAGCTGCTGCGCAACGCACCGCAGGCCACGCAGCGCATCCGGCAGGAACTGGCGCTGGCCGACGGCCAGTGGGTTTTCTTCGACGCCGCACTGCAGCGCATGCAAGGCGGCGGCAGCACCAACCGCCAGGTGGCCGAGGTGTTCGTGGCCAGCGAAAACCTGCTGTCCAGCATGGACCGCGTGACCGGCCTGTACGCAGCGCTGGCGGCGGGAAATGGCCCCGCTCCACCCGTGCACATGCCCCGCCTGACCGGGCAGAGAGCCAATCCATCACTCTCAAAACAATAGCTGCTTGCGCTTACCCCATAAGCGCTGCAGCCCAAAACAACCCAACCATCACCCCGCCATGCAAGAAACAAAATCCACCTGCCCCTACTGCGGCGTAGGCTGCGGCGTGATCATCGAAAGCACCGGCACAGAGATCACCGGCGTGCGCGGCGACCCCACCCACCCCGCCAACTTCGGCCGCCTGTGCACCAAGGGCTCCACCCTGCACCTCACCGCCAGCCAGGCGCTGGCGCAGCAGACCCGCCTGCTGCAACCCCTGCACCGCGCCCAGCGCAACGCGCCGGCCCAGCCCCTGCCGTGGGACGCCGCGCTCGACCTGGCCTCGCACCGCCTGGCCCGCACGGTGCGCGAGCATGGCCCCGACGCCGTGGGCTTCTACGTCAGCGGTCAGCTGCTCACCGAGGACTACTACGTCTTCAACAAGCTGGCCAAGGGCCTGATCGGCACCAACAACATCGACACCAACTCGCGCCTGTGCATGAGCAGCGCCGTGGCCGGCTACAAGCAGACGCTGGGCGCGGACGCGCCGCCCGCCTGCTACGACGACGTGCAGCACGCGCAGTGCCTGTTCATCGTGGGCAGCAACGCGGCCTGGGCGCACCCCATCCTGTTCCGCCGCATCGAGGACGCGCGCGCCGCCCACCCGGGTATGAAGGTCATCGTGGCCGACCCGCGCCGCACCGACACCGCCGGCACGGCCGACCTGTTCCTGCCCCTGCAGCCGGGCAGCGACGTGATGCTGTTCAACGGCATGTTGCACCTGATGCTGCGGGAGGGCTGGCACGACGCGGCCTACATCGCCGCACACACCACGGGCTTTGACGCGCTGAAGGCCCTGGTGCGCGACTGCACGCCCGAGCGCGTGGCCGAGGTGTGCGGCATCCCGGTGGCCGACCTGACCACGGCCGCGCGGTGGTTTGCGCAATCCCCGGCCACGCTCAGCCTCTACTGCCAGGGGCTGAACCAGAGCAGCAGCGGCACCGCCAAGAACGCCTCGCTCATCAACCTGCACCTGGCCACGGGCCAGATCGGCAAGCCCGGCGCCGGCCCCTTCAGCCTGACCGGCCAGCCCAACGCCATGGGCGGGCGCGAGGTGGGCGGCCTGGCCAACCTGCTCAGCGCGCACCGCGACCTGGCCAACCCCGCGCACCGCGCCGAAGTGGCCGCGCTGTGGGGCGTGGACGATGTGCCCGCCAAGCCCGGCAAGACGGCGGTGGAGATGTTCCAGGCCGCGGCCGATGGCGAAATCAAGGCCCTGTGGATTGCCTGCACCAACCCCGCGCAAAGCATGCCCGACCAGGCCACCGTGCGCCGCGCCTTGCAGCGCGCGGAGTTCGTGGTGGTGCAGGAGGCCTTTGCCACGGCCGCCACCTGCGCCTACGCCGACCTGCTGCTGCCCGCCACCACCTGGGGCGAAAAAACCGGCACCGTGACCAACAGCGAACGCCGCATTTCGCGCGTGCGCGCCGCCGTGCCCGCACCGGGCCTGGCGCGGCACGACTGGGCGATTGCGGTGCAGCTGGCACACCGGCTGGAGGCTCTGCTGCGCCCGGGTGCGCCCACGCTCTTCCCCTACACCACCCAGCACGCCGAGGCCGGCGCCGAGGCCGTGTGGAACGAGCACCGCGAAAGCACCCGCGGGCGGGACCTGGACATCACCGGGCTGTCGTGGGAGATGCTGGAATCCCGCGGGCCGCAGCAGTGGCCGCTGGCAGAAAACGCGGCGGCGGGCAAGGCACGCTTGTACGCGGACGGCATCTTTCCCACCGCCGACGGCCGCGCCCGCTTTGCAGCGCACGCATGGCAGCCCACGGCGGAACCGCGCGATTCGCACTACCCCTTCAGCCTGACCACCGGCCGTCTGCGCGACCAATGGCACGGCATGACGCGCACCGGCCAGCTCGGCCGCCTGTTCGGCCACGTGGCCGAGCCCAGCGTGCAACTGCACCCGCAGGACATGCAGCGGCAGGGACTGGAAAGCGGCGACCTGGTCTGCGTGACCAGCAAGCGCGGCACCATCGTGGTGCCCGCGCAGGCCGATGCCACCGTGGGCCTGTCGCAGGCCTTCATGGCCATGCATTGGGGCAGCGAGTTCCTGAGCGGCTGCGCGGCCACCGGCGAGCGGCTGGCGGGCGTGAACGCGCTCACCACGTCCGCCTTTTGCCCCACGTCCAAGCAGCCCGAACTGAAGCACGCGGCCGTGAAGATCGCCAAGGCCGGGCTGCCCTGGACGCTGCTGGCCATGGCCTGGCTGCCGGCCGACAGCGCCCAGGCCACCCGCGAGGCGCTGTCGGCCCTGATGGGGCAGTTTCCCTTCGCCAGCTGCGTGCCCTTCAGCAACCACACCCCGCTGCACGAGCCCGGCCGCGAGCGCACCGGCGTGCTGCTGCGCGCCGCCGCCCACGCTGCGCCGCCCGGCGCCACCGTGGAGCGCATCGAAGCGCTGCTGGGCCTGCACGGTGCCGATACCTTGCGCTACACCGACCAGCAGCGCGGCCAGCGCCGTGCCGCACGCCTGGTGCGCGGGGCCGACGGTGCCACCACGCTCGAAGGCATCGTGCTGGCCGGCGACACCCGCGCCGAAGGCTGGCTCAAGACCCTGCTGCAGGAAGAGCTGCCCGCCCAAGCCTACGGACGCCTGCTGCTGGTGCCGGCCGCCCAGGCGCCCGTGGCGGTGCAGTCGCGCGGCAAGCCGGTGTGCACCTGCTTCAACGTGACAGACGCCGCCATCACCGCCCAACTGGCGCACTGCCGCGGCACGGACGAGGACCGGCTGGCGCAGCTGCAGGGCCAACTGCGCTGCGGCACCAACTGCGGATCGTGCGTGCCGGAGCTCAAGCGCATGGTGCGGGCCACCGGGCCGCAGGCGTCCCCACCACTCGCGCAGGCCACCATATAACCAAAAGTTCGCTTGCTTGCGGGAAAATACCCCTCGGACCCACAAACCCCACCAGGACTTGTGCAACAGGGCGCCAGCTAGGCGCTTTCGGCGCAGACAGTACGCCTGTACGGCAAGCCGAAATAACGACGCTGGAGCCCTGTTTCACAAGTCCCGCCAAAAAAGACCATGGGCATTAGCCAGTACATCAAAGAGATTGGCCGCGGCGCACGCGGCGCCAAGCCCCTCACGCGCGAGCAGGCCGCCGACCTGTTCGGCCAGGTGCTGGACGGCACCGTGTCCGATCTGGAGATCGGCGCCTTCTGCCTGGCCATGCGCATCAAGGGCGAGACGGCCGAGGAGATGTGCGGCTTTCTGGACGCCACGCACCAGCGCCTGGCCCTGCTGCCCGCCACCGACCGCCCGCTCATCGTGCTGCCCAGCTACAACGGCGCGCGCAAGCTGCCGGTGCTCACGCCCCTGCTGGCCCTGCTGCTGGCGCGCGAAGGCCTGCCCGTTCTGCTGCACGGCATGCGCACCGAGGCGCGGCGGGTCTTGGCGTCCGATGTGCTGCTAGCGCTCGATGTACCTGCGCTGGAAGCTCCTGAAAAGATAGCAAACGGCGCGGTGCGCCACATCCACACGCGGCACCTGCACCCGGGCCTGGCGCGCCTGCTGGCCGTGCGCGAGGTGGTGGGACTGCGCAACCCCGGGCACAGCGTGGTCAAGCTGATGAACCCGTGCGCGGGGCCTTCGGTCGTGGTGACGGCCTACACGCACCCCGAGTATTTCGAGATGCTGCAGAGCACCTTCCGCACGCTGGGCATGAACGCCCTGCTCTCGCGCGGGCTGGAGGGCGAGGTGGCCACCGACCCGCGCCGCACGCCGCGCTACGACGGCTTTGTGCGCGGCGTGCACGCGGTGCTGGAGGCGCAGCAGCCCGGCACGGCCAGCGAGGTTCCCGGCCTGCCCGCCGAGATCGACATCGCCGCCACGGCCGCCTACACCCGCCGCGTGCTGGCGGGCGAGCTGCCCGTGCCCGCCGCCATTGCACGGCAGGTGGAACATATCTTGCGGATCGCTGATCAGAACATTTTGGAGACCTCCCCATGAGCCGCCGCACCCCACCCGACAGCCAGCCGCCCGCCGCGATAACGCCCGCCGCCACCGCACCGACGGTACGCGGCCGCTGCACGCTGGTGGGCGCGGGCCCCGGCGACCCGGAGCTGCTGACCCTCAAGGCCCTCAAGGCCATCCAGGCCGCCACCGTGCTGCTGGTGGATGACCTGGTGAGCGACGCCATCGTGGCGCACGCATCGCCCGCGGCCCGCATCGTGTACGTGGGCAAGCGCGGCGGCTGCAAGAGCACGCCGCAGGCCTTCATCGAAAAGCTGATGCTCACCGCCGTGAACGAAGGCGAGACCGTGGTGCGCCTCAAGGGCGGCGACCCCTTCATCTTCGGCCGCGGCGGCGAAGAGGTGGAACACCTGCGCGCCGCCGGCGTGCAGGTGGACGTGGTCAACGGCATCACCGCCGGCCTGGCGGGGCTGACGGCGCTGGGCGCGCCGCTGACCCACCGCGAGCACGCGCACGGCGTGGTCTTCGTCACCGGCCACGCCAAGCCCGGCGATGCAGGCACCGACTGGCGCCAGCTGGCCGCCACGGCGCGCGACGCCCGGCTCACGCTGGTGATCTACATGGGCGTGAGCGGCGCCTCCACGATCGAGCAGGAGCTGCTGACCGGCCTGCCCGCCAACACGCCCGTGGCCATCATCCAGCACGCCACCCTGCCGCACCAGCGGCACGCGGTGGCCACGCTGGGCACGCTGCACGCGACCATCACGCGGGAAGGCCTGGCCAGCCCGTCCGTGATCGTGGTGGGCGATGTGGTGCAGGGCATCCTGGCTGCGACCACCAGCGCTGGTGCCGGCACGCGCGCGGACGCGGCGGCTCCGGCCCGGCGCGCAGGCTGAGCGGCCCTCGCTTGCCCGGCACTTTGCCCGGCACCTCGCCCGGCCGCCACGCGCCGTGCGGCTTCGCGGACAGACCCGTCCACTCGGTCCGCGATTGGCCCGGGTATTGCTTGAAGGCAGGGACCCGCAGGCCACCCGCACAAGGACGCACCATGTCAGCCTTTTCCCTTGCCCCCCGCTCCAGCACGCCCCCTGCCCCCGCCCAGCGCCCTGCAGCATCGCTGCCGGCCGTGCCCGGCGCGCCCCGCGCGGCGCGGGACGCAGGTGCCGGCCATGGCATGTCGCTGGTGAACCTGGCCGCACGCCAGCGCATGCTGTCGCAGCGCATGGTGCTGCAGACCGTGCTGGCCGCACGCGGCAGCGACCTGCACCTGAAGGCTGCGCGCAGTTCCCTGGCGCTGTTCAAGGACAGCCAGGCCCGGCTGGTGGACACGCCGCGCCAGCTGGACGCGGCCAGTGCGGAATGCATCCGCAACGCTTACCACGGTCCTGCGGGCGTGGCGGCCACCATTGACGCGTTTGCCCAGCGGGCAGAAACCGCCCTGGAACACGCCGAGCGCCAGAGCCCGCGCGTGGACGACGCCGTGGCCCGGCTGGTGGAAGCGACCGACGGCGCGCTGGAGGCGCTGAACGCCGCCACCACCGCATTCGACCAGGTGGGCCGCGCCCAGTCCGAGACGCTGATGAAGGAACTGGCCGGCATCGTCGCGTCCATCCAGACCGTGGCGCGCGAGGCCAAGGTGGTGAGCTTCAACGCGCAGGTCATGGCCGCGCGTGCCGGCGAGCACGGGCGCGAATTCGCGGTGGTGGCCAACGTGCTGTCGGGCATCACCCACGAGATCGACGGGCTGTCGCTCCAGGCCGTCTCGCTGGCGGGGCGCAACCGCAGCGCTGCCTGAGGCCGTAGGGTCTCAGCCGGTGACTTCGCGCACCTGCGCAAAGCGCTCGGCCAGCTCCTTGCGCAGGGCCTTGCGCAACTGCGCGGCCTCCCAGCGGCGCTTCTCGTCGGGGGTGGCGGGCGACAGGGGCGGGACCTTCACGGGCTTGCGCGACTCGTCCACCGCCACCATGGTGAAGAAGCAGCTGTTCACGTGCCGCACCACCTGCGAGCGGATGTCCTCGGCCACCACCTTGATGCCGATCTCCATCGACGAGGAGCCCGTGTAGTTCACGCTGGCCAGAAAGGTCACCAGCTCGCCCACATGGATGGGCTGCAGGAACATGACCTGGTCCACGCTCAGCGTGACCACATAGCAGCCCGAGTAGCGGCTGGCGCACGAATACGCCACCTGGTCCAGCAGCTTCAGGATGGCGCCGCCATGGACGTTGCCCGAAAAGTTGGCCATGTCCGGCGACATGAGCACGGTCATGCTCAGCTGGTGCGAGGGAATGTTCATGCGCCGATTCTAGGATTGCCTGCCGGCCCGCGCCGGCCCTGGGGTTCTCGCTACACTCGCGCCTCGCCGCCGCATCCAGGCCGCGCAACCCGCAGGAGGACCCATGCTCGACATCGACAAGCTCAACGAACTCACCGAAGGCCACGGCGCGCTGCGCACAGGGCGCGGCATGGTGTCGGGCGTCATCGCGCTCACCCTGGCCATCCTGTGCTTCCTGGGCGTGCTGGCCTTCCACTTTCCTGAATACCTCACCACGCCGCAGCTGCGCAAGAGCTACGACGTGTCCGTGATCCGCACCATCATGCTGGCGGCCATGGCCATTGCGGGCGGCATCTCGCTGGTCAACATCCTCTTCAACCGCGCGCGCTGGCTGGCCACGTTTGCCTTTGCCATGGTGGCGCTCACGGCGCTCTTGGGCGGGCACAAGGTGGAGGTGGACCCGAACTTTCCGGACAACACGCCGTACATCGGCCTGGACTGGTTCATCCTGGACCTGCTGGGCAGCTCGCTGATCTTCATCTTCATCGAGAAGCTGTTTGCGCTGCGCAAGGACCAGCCCGTGTTCCGCGCCGAGTGGCAGACCGACTTCCACCACTTCATCGTGAACCACATGGTGGTGGGCTTCGTGCTGCTGGCCACCAACCTGGTGGTGCACAAGTTCTTCGGCTGGGCGGCCAACGACGGCATCCGCGGCTGGGTGCAGGGCCTGAACTTCTGGGTGGCGCTGTTCCTCATCATCCTGGTGGCCGACCTGGTGCAGTACTGGACGCACCGCGCCTACCACGAGGTGCCCGTGCTGTGGCGCCTGCACGCGGTGCACCACAGCGTCAAGAGCATGGACTGGATGGCCGGCTCGCGCCAGCACATCCTGGAGCTGCTCATCACCCGCACGCTGGTGCTGGCGCCCATCTACGTGCTGGGCTTTTCCAAGGAAGTGATCGACGCGTACATCGTGGTCGTGGGCTTCCAGGCCGTGTTCAACCACGCCAACGTGAGCGTGCGCCTGGGGCCGCTGCGCTACGTGCTGGTCACGCCCAACTTCCACCACTGGCACCACAGCCAGGACCAGGAGGCGCTGGACAAGAACTACGCGGCGCATTTCGCCTTCCTGGACTATCTCTTCGGCACGGCCGTGAAGAGCACCAAGCTCTGGCCCGAACACTACGGCGTGCTGGGCGACTACGTGCCCAACGGCTTTGTGAACCAGTTCAAGTTTCCGTTCACCTGGAAGGGCTGAGCGCCCCGGCGGCACGCCGGTGCGCGGCGCGGCCGCGAGATCTCAGCAAGCTCAGAGCGACCCCAGTTCCGCCTCCAGCGCCTTCAGGCGCTCGCGCAGCTCCTCGGTGCGCGCCTCGCAAGCGGCCTTCTCCTGGCCGGCGGCGGCGGCGCGCTCCTGCGCGAACTGGGTGCCGGAGGCCAGGGTGCTGCGCCGCAGGGGGCCGGCATGGGCCACGGCTTCGGCGGGCTGCGCAGCGCACTCGCGCTGCTGGCGCTCCACCGCGGCACGCGCCTCGGGAACGCCCTGGTTTTGCAGGTAGTACTTGCGCTGCCAGGTCGGGCCGAAGGCCCCTTCCCGGGCAGCCGGGGCTGCCGCGGCCGGCGGAGCCACCGGCGTGGCGCCCTGCATCGCCGGGCGCACATCGATCGTTTCGCCCTCGCCCGGGCAGGGCGCGTCCTGGAACGCGATCTTGCCGTCGGCATCGGTGCATTTGTTGATGGCCCAGGCCGGGGCCAGCGCGCCCAGCAGCAGGGCGCAAGCGGCACAGCGGATCACGGCGGAGTTCATGCGAAGGTCCTTGGCGGGTGGAGCAGCAGCGCACATGCTACCCCGCCCTGGCAAGCCCGGGGCCTACAATCCGCCGCTCCCATGACCACCCCTTTCTTTGACGCCATCATCCTCGGCGCCGGTGCGGCCGGCCTGTTTTGCGCGGGCCAGGCGGGCCAGCGGGGCCTGAAGGTCTTGCTCATCGACCATGCCGACAAGGTGGCCGAGAAGATCCGCATCTCGGGCGGCGGGCGCTGCAACTTCACCAACCGCGACCTGGATCCGGCCGCGCCGCACAAGCACTTTGTCGGGCAGAACCCGCAGTTCTGCCGCTCGGCGCTGTCGCGCTACACGCCGGCGGACTTCATTGCGCTGGTGCAAAAGCACGGCATTCCGTTCCACGAGAAGCACAAGGGCCAGCTGTTTGCTGACCGCTCGGCCGAGGACATCATCGCCATGTTGCTGGCCGAGTGCGAGGCCGGGGGCGTCACCCGCTGGCAGCCGTGCAGCGTCAAGAATATTGCCTTTTTGGCCTCTAGCGCAGATCCACCAAGCGCTGGCAGCTATCAAATTGATACTGACCGCGGTCCGGTGCAGGCACGCTCGCTGGTGGTGGCCACGGGCGGCTTGTCCATCCCCAAGATCGGCGCGACGGATTTTGGCTACCGGCTGGCGCAGCAGTTCAACATCCCGCTGGTCGAGCGCCGCCCGGGCCTGGTGCCGCTGACGTTTGACGGTGCGGGCTGGGCGCCGTATGCGCAGCTGGCCGGGCTGGCGCTGCCCGTGCAGATCAGCACCGGCGCCAAGAAAACCCGCACGGCGTTTGACGAGGATTTGCTCTTCACCCACCGCGGCCTGTCGGGCCCGGCGGTGCTGCAGATTTCGAGCTACTGGCAGGAGGGCACGCCGCTGGCCATCAACCTCGCCCCCAACGTAGACCTGCCGGCCGCGCTGGCGCAGGGCAAGGTCCGCTCGCGCAAGCTGGTTGCCAACGAACTGGCCACGCTGGTGCCGAGCCGCCTGGCCGATGCCTGGGCCCGCCGCGAGGCGGACTGGCAGCGCCCCATCAACGAGGCATCGGACAAGGCCCTGGCGCGCCTGGCCGAGCAGTTGGCGCGCTGGGAGCTGACGCCCACCGGCACCGAGGGCTACAAGAAGGCGGAGGTGACGTTGGGCGGCGTGGACACCCGGGCGCTGTCGCAGCAGACGATGGAGTGCAAGGCCCAGCCGGGGCTGTATTTCATCGGCGAGGTGGTGGACGTGACGGGCTGGCTGGGCGGCTACAACTTCCAGTGGGCCTGGGCCAGCGCGCATGCGTGTGCGCAGGCGCTGGCGGGTCCTCCGGCTTGAACTGGAACTGGAACTGGAACTGGGACTGACCGTTCGGGCTGAGCCCGCCGAAGCCTTGCCCGGCGCCTCGGCCAGCTCAGCATGAGCGGCTTTGGCTGGTTCACCCCAGCAATGGCGCGGGCTGCGTGCCCGCTGCCTCCAGCCCTCGCAGCGACACCCCCTGCAGCGCCCGGTGCTGCTGTGCCCAGGCCAGCAGGGCGTCGGGCGGCAGCGGGCGGCTGAAGTGGTAGCCCTGCAGCTCCTCGCAGTCCAGCGCATCCAGCACCTGGGCCGTGGCCAGGTCTTCCACGCCTTCGGCGACGATGCCCAGGCCCAGGGTGCGGCCCAGCGCGATGATGGCGCGGGTGATGGCCATGTCGGCGGGGTTGACCAGCATGTCCCGCACGAAGGACTTGTCCACCTTCAGCCGGTCGATGTCGAAGCGCTTGAGGTAGGCCAGGCTGGAGTAGCCGGTGCCGAAGTCGTCGATGGACAGCTGCACGCCCAGCGACTTGAGCGCGGCCAGCTGCTGCTCGGCCGCATGGGCGTTGTCCATGAGCTGCGATTCGGTGATCTCCAGCTCCAGCCGGTGGGCGGGCATGCCGGTGCGCGCCAGCAGCGCCTCGATGTCGGGCACGAGCTGCGGGTCGGCCATCTGCGCGGCCGAGAGGTTGACGGACACGGCCACGTCGCCCAGCGCCGCGCGGTGGGCGGGCGACTGCCATTGCACCCACTGCTCGCACGCCTGGCGCAGCACCCAGCTGCCGATGGCGCGGATCAGGCCGCTTTCTTCGGCAATGGGGATGAACTCGCTGGGCGGGATGCTCCCCAGCACCGGGTTGGTCCAGCGCAGCAGCGCCTCCACGCCCAGCAGGCGGCCGCTGCGGGCCGACAGGCGCGGCTGGTAGTGCAGGCGGAACTCCTCGCGCTCCAGCGCGCGGCGCAGTTGCTGCTCCAGCGACTGGCGGGCCAGGGCGCGCTGGTCGGTCTCGGCGGAGTAAAAGCGCGCCATGTCGCGGCCGGTGGTCTTGGCCTCGTACATGGCGGCGTCGGCGCGGCGCATCAATTCATCGATCTCGCCGCCGTCCTCGGGGTACACGGCAATGCCCACGCTGCACGACACGTTCAGCTCGTGCCCTTCCACCGGGTGGCTCTGGCGGATGAGCGGGATCAGCCGGCGCTCCACCAGCTGCTGCACGTCCTCGCGGCCGGCCACGTCGCGCATCACCACCACGAATTCGTCCCCGCCCAGGCGGCTCACGGTGTCGCGGCTGCGCACGGCCTGCGTGAGGCGCGCGGCCACCGAGCGCAGCAGCCCGTCGCCGATGTGGTGGCCCAGCGTGTCGTTGATGGCCTTGAAGCGGTCCAGGTCGATGAAGAGCACGGCCACCTTTTCGCCGGTGATGGGCGCCTGCGCCAGCGCGGCCTGCAGGCGCTGCACGCACAGCGACCGGTTGGGCAGCTCGGTGAGCACGTCGTGGTGCGCCAGGAACTGGATGCGCTCCTCGCTGCGCTTGCGGTCGGTGATGTCGATGGCGATGCCGATGTGGTTGGTGACGGCGCCGCCCTTGCCCTCGCGCACGGCCGACACCATGAGCCAGGCCGGGTAGGTCTCGCCCGAGCGGCGCCGAAAGCGCACCTCGCCCTGCCAGGACTCCTTCTCCTGCATGGTGCGCTGGATCTGCAGGGGCAGCGGCTCGCCCGCCGATTCCTGCAGCAGGAAGCCCAGGTTCTCGCCGATCACTTCGTAGAAGTCGTAGTGCGTGCTGCGGCAGAAGGCGCGGTTCACGCTCAGGATCTGCTGCTCGGCGTTCATGATGATGATGCCCTCGGACGAGGCCTCGAACACCTTGGCCCACAGCTCCAGGCGCTGCTCCATCACCTTGAGCACGTTGATGGGCGTGAAGGCCGTGAGCACCGAATCGCGCCCCTGGAACTGCAGCCGCCGCGCCGACAGCACGGCCCACGAGGGCTCGGGGCTGGCCTTCCAGCGCACCTCGAACTCATCCACCGAGCCCTGGTCGGCCAGGCGCTGGAAGAAGCGCGCCCGCACGCCCGGCTCCAGCCCCACGGCCCAGGGGTCGCTCTTGCGCCCGCCCAACCAGTGGGCGGCGGGCGCGTTGGAATGCAGCACCTCGTGCTCGGGCACCGAGGTGACGACCATGGGGATGGGGAAGGCCTCCACCAGCTCGCGCTGGGCCTCGGCGGCGCGGGCGCTGGCCGCCAGCTCCTGCTGCAGCAGCCGCTCGCGGTCCAGCTGGGCCAGCATGTCGTTGAAGGCGGTGACCAGCCGGCCGATCTCGTCGCGGCTGGCCCACTGCGCGCGCAGGCTGTGGTCGCCACTCTTGCGCACCTCGTCGGCCACGCGCGCCAGGTGCTGCAGCGGCTTGGCGATCTGCCGCGCCACCAGCGTGACGAGCGAAAGGATGCAGCCCAGCAGCACCAGCGCGGTGCCCAGGTGCAGCCACATGCGGGCAAACAGGCTGTCCACGCGCTGGTTCAAGAGGCGCTCCAGGTCGGCGATGCCCGCCGTCCACGCGCCGCGCAGTGCGCCCAGCACGGCGGCCTGCTGGGCCAGCAGGGCCTCCTGCGTCAGGCGCGACTCGCCGCCGGCGACGCTCTGCAGCTGCGCCTGAAAGTCGTGCAGCGCGGCCTTGAGCGCCTCGCGCTGCGGGGCCAGCGCGGCACGCATCTCGGGCGTGCCGGCAATGAAGGCCTGGTTGTAGTCCGACTCGATGCCCAGCGCCACCGCTTCCAGCCGCCCGGCCAGCGTGAGCAGCTCGTACGACCACTGCGGCCCGCGCGCCGTGGGGGGCGCGCTCAGAAAGCTCACGGTGTCGTGCACGGCCTGCAGCAGCTCGGGGTAGCGCAGCACCACCAGCGACATCACGTAGTAGCTGTCCAGGTCCGGGTCCAGGATCAGGTTGGACTGGTTGCCCACGGTGGTGAGCAGTTCGCGCCCCTCGCGCAGCAGCGCCGTGCGCAGGCGCGCCGCCTCGCCGGGCGCCAGCACCGCCGTGGCCGGGGCGGCCGGGGCTTCGGCCGCGATCAGGCGCTGCAAGGCCTCTTCAAACCGCTGCGCGAGCTCGGCCGTGCGCAACAGCCCGTCGTGCCGCTCGCGCACCTGCTGCAGCCGCTGCAGCACCTGCGGCCCCTCGCCGGCCGCCGGCGGCGCGGCCTGGGGCAGAAACTGCTCCATGAAGCCGTCGCGCACCACGGCGGCGTAGGTGGTGCCCACGATCTCCTTGCGGGCGAAATCGATGGCCAGGTACTTCTCGTGGATCAGGATGCCCGAGACGTAGATCACGGCCGTCAGGTCCAGCAGGTAGATGAGCATGAGCTTGCGGCCCACACTGAGCCGGCCGAGCCAGCCCGATACGCGGTGCATGAATGCCATGGTGTGTGTGCCTGCCTTGCTGGCTCTGCTGCTGCCTGCGGTGGTGGGGTGCCGGCCGTGCGGCCGGGCGGTTACAGGACGTAGCAATTTCCACGCCACAGGCACCAAACTGGGGCATCTCACCCGGGGGCGCAGAGGTTGGCGGGCGCTGCGCACGGGCCCGGCTGCGGGGCGGCGGCGCGCCCCCTTGCACACAAGCCTGCTCAGGACGCTATAATGTTGCGCTTTGCTGGCACTACCCCGTCGGCCAATACTAGTTACAGTCTCTCGACTGAGACGGGGGCACCCGCCACGCACGGCCTTCAGGCCCGATCTTCCTGAAGGCCCTCTGCGGGCACACTTTGGAAACCATTAGCTAATGACTACGATCCGCGTAAAAGAAAACGAACCCTTTGACGTTGCCCTGCGCCGCTTCAAGCGCACCATTGAAAAGCTCGGCCTGCTGACTGACCTGCGCGCCCGCGAGTTCTACGAAAAGCCCACCGCCGAGCGCAAGCGCAAGAAGGCAGCCGCCGTGAAGCGCCACTACAAGCGCGTTCGCAGCATGCAACTGCCCAAGAAGCTGTACTGATCGCAGCTGGGCGTTTTCCGCAACGCCAAAAAAACCCGCGCTAGGGACGCCAAGCGCGGGTTTTTGTTTTTTCGGGTCTGCACAAAGCCCCTCTGGCGTCGTTGCAACGCCTTGCCGTAGCGCGCCGACGCCTGACCAGAGGGGCTTTGTGCAAACCCTTGTCCCTGTTTGAAACTCAAAAGAAGGAAGCCACCATGAGCCTCAAGGACCAGATCACCGAAGACATGAAGACCGCCATGCGCGCCAAAGACAGCGAGCGCCTGGGCACCATCCGCCTGCTGCAGGCGGCGATGAAGCAAAAGGAAGTGGACGAGCGCATCACGCTGGATGACGCCGCTGTCGTGGCCATCGTGGACAAGCTCATCAAGCAGCGCAAGGACTCGATCACAGCATTTGAAGGCGCGGGCCGCCAGGACTTGGCCGACAAGGAAAAGGCCGAGATGGCCGTGCTGCAGGCCTACCTGCCCGAGCGCATGTCCGCCGAGGAAGTGACCGCCGCCGTGAAGGCCATCGTGGCCGAAGTGGGTGCCGCCGGCCCCGGCGACATGGGCAAGGTGATGGGCGTGGTCAAGACCCGCCTGGCCGGCAAGGCCGACATGGGCCAGGTGTCGGCCGCGGTGAAGGCCGCGCTGGCCGGCTGAGCAACCCGCTTCCAGGCAGGCGGCCGCGGCCGCTTTGCCTGAAGCTACTAATTTGATAGCTGCTCGCGCTTGCTGCATAAGCGCTGGCAGCTATTTTTTCTTGAAACGGCGCTTCCCTGCGGCGCACACCGCTCAGGAAAAGCGCACCACCACCTTGCCGAAGGCGCCGCGCTCCAGGTGCGCAAACGCGGCGGGCACCTCGCTGGCCGGGTATTCGCCCGCGATCACCGGCTTCAGGCCGGTGGCGTCCACGGCGCGCACCAGGTCTTCCAGCGCGCGGCGGTGCCCCACGCTGATGCCCTGCACCGTGGCGCGGCCCATCAGGACGTCGTAGACCGAGCCGCTGACCGTGTCGCCCGCCAGCGTGCCGATGACCGAGACGCGCCCACCGGCGTGCAGCGCCTGCAACGAGCGGCCCAGGTTGGCCCCGCCCACGGTTTCGAGCACCTGGTCAGCGCCCCGCCCGTCCGTCAGCGCCCGCACCTGGGCCGGCCAGTCGGCATCGCGCGCCAGGGCGTGGGCGGCACCGAGCGCCAGCACCTGCGCGCGCTTGGCGGCGTCGCCCGAGACGACGATGGGCACCGCCCCGTGCAGGTGCGCCAGCTGCACGCCAAACAACGCCACCCCGCCCGTGCCGTGGATGAGCACGGTCTGCCCGGCGCGCAGCCCGCCCGTTTCCACCAGCGCAAACCAGGCCGTGAGCCCGGCGATGGGCAGGGTGCTGGCGGCGGCCGCGTCCAGCGTGCGAGGCGCTGCCACGGCCCAGTCGGCGTCCAGCAACACGTGCGACGCCAGCACGCCCGGGCCGGGCGCGCCCAGCGCCACGGCGTCGGCAGGCCGCTCGCCATCCCGCCAGCCGCCCCAGAAGGTGCTCAGCACCCGGTCGCCGGGCTGCCAGCGGGTCACGCCCTCGCCCACGGCCAGCACGGTGCCGGCCAGGTCGGACGCGGGTGTGAACGGAAAGGCCAGGGCCATGCCCATGCCGTCGCGCGCCATGAGCAGATCACGGTAGTTCAGGGCCACCGCCTCGGTGCGCACCAGGATCTGGTGCGGCGCTGGCAGCGGCATCGGGGCCTGCACCAGCTCCAGGTGGGCCAGGCCGAAGCGGGGCAGCTGCCAGCGCTGCAGGGTGGACGGGAGGGGGCTATGCGTCATGGGGAAACTCCTGGGAACAAGCTCAAAACAGAACACGGTCCATGCTATTGGCGCACTGCACTCTCTGGTGGTTCTTGTTTTTCCTTTGAATGGCAACCAAAATTCGCCAATGAGCGAACGATTGCAAGGTATCGAGGCCTTTGTCGCGACCGTGGAGGCGGGGAGTTTTGCCCAGGCGGCTGCGCGCCTGGGGCGCACCCGGTCGGCGGTGGGCAAGAGCATCGCGCGGCTGGAGCAGCGGTTGGCGGTGCGGCTGTTTCAGCGCACGACGCGCAGCCAGAGCCTGACGGATGACGGCCAGGCCTACTACGAGCGCTGCCGCCGTGCGCTGGACGAGCTGGATGCCGCCGATGCTGCCGTGGAGGCTGGCCGCCACGCCCCGGCAGGCACGCTGCGCATGAGCATGCCGGCGCTGTTCGGCCGGGTCTGCGTGGCGCCGCTGCTGATGGAACTGGCCCACGAACACGAGGGTCTGCGGCTGGACCTGCAGTTCAACGACCGCCGCGTGGATCTGGTGGAAGAGCGGATGGACCTGGTCCTTCGCAGCGGGCCGCTGGATGACAGCAGCACGCTGGCCGCACGCCTGCTGGGCCACCAGTGGATGGGCGTGTACGCGGCGCCGGCCTACCTGGCGCGGCATGGCCGGCCAAGCGGCTGGCAGGCCCTGGTGGAGACGGCGCCCGGGCACCGCTTCGCCGGCTACGGCCGCGACGGGCAGCGGCCACCCGCGTGGCTGTACCGCGACGGCGCCACCGGCGAGCCGCGTGAGTTCCCGGTGCCCACGCGCGTGCGCTGCGACAGCCTGGAGGTGGTGGCCGCCAGCGCCGTGGCCGGGCTGGGCATGGTGCGCATCCCGCAGTGGCTGGCGGCCGGCCCGGTCGCTGCGGGCGCACTGGTGCAGGTGTTTGAGGAAGCTCAGCCGTTCGGCTACGCCCTGCACGCCGTGTGGCCCCGCGCGCGCGCCTTGCCGCGCCGCACGCGCGTGGCAATCGACACCCTGGCCGCCCGGCTGCCAGCGCTGTTGCCAGGCCCGGCCCAGGGCCGGCCAGGCAGCGCCACGGGGGAGCCTGCGCAGATTCTGCGGGGGCGGCCTGCATAACTCCCTGCATAACTCCCTGCGGTCGGATAGCGCGGTCTCGGGCGGCTCGCTGCGTTGCATGCAAGGACATCCCTAGCGGCGGCGCACCCGCCCCGCCGCTGGGCCGCTATGAGCCCAAGCCCAGGCCTTCCTGCCGGAACACTTCCTGCAGAAACTCCACGCACACCCGCACCTTGGCCGAGCGCTCCAGGCGCGTGGGGTACACGGCCCAGACATTGGCCTCCTGCTGCCACTCGGGCAACACCCGCACCAGCCGCCCGGCCTGCAGGTGCGCGCTCACATCCCACCACGAGCGCAGCACGATGCCCCGCCCGTCCACCGCCCACTGCACGGCCATCTCGCCATGGTTGGACGACAGCGGGCCGCGGACCTTGGCCACGGCTTCCGCCGCGCCGCTGCGCAGGCGCCACACGCCGAACGGGTGGTCGCGCTCCTTGATCACCAGGCAGTCGTGGCTGGGCAGGTCGGCCGGCACGCGGGGGGTGCCCTGGCGCGCCAGATAGGCGGGCGCGGCGCACAGCACGCGGTGGTTGCCGGCCAGGCGCCGGGCGATGAGGTGTGGCGCGATCTCGTCGCCCACGCGCACGTCCAGGTCGAACCCCTCGCCCGCCACGTCCACCAGCCGGTCGAACACCTCCAGCCGCACCTGCAGGCCGGGATGCCGCTCCACCAGGCGCGACAGGGCGGGTGCCACCACCTGCCGGCCAAAGCCGAAGCTGCTGCTCACCCGCAGCAGGCCCCGCGGCTCGCGGCGGGTGACGGCCACTTCCTGCAGCAGCTGCTCCATGTCGTCCAGGATGCGCTGCGCCCAGTGGAACACGCGCTCGCCCTCCTCCGTCACCGCCACACGGCGCGTGGTGCGGTGCAGCAGCTTCACGCCCAGATCCTGCTCCAGCAGGCGTATGCGCTTGCTCACATAGGCTGGCGAGGTGCCCAGCTCGGCCGCCGCGCCGCCAAAGCTGGACCTGCGCACCACCAGGGTGAACACCCGCAGGTCGTCGGGAGCGGGATTTTTATGCACGAAGTGTGAAGAGTGACGCCACGGATGGCGGATTGTATTTTTACCTGTCGCACTGAAAAATACCGGCCATCGTCCAACTCTCATTGATTCAGCCCATGGCCCACTCCAGCAACCGCCCCTACCAGATCGCCGTCCTGCCGGGTGACGGCATCGGCAAGGAAGTCATGCCCGAGGGCCTGCGCGCCGTGCAGGCCGCCGCCGCCCGGTTCGGGCTGGACCTGCAGTTGCACGCCTTCGAGTGGGCCAGCTGCGACTACTACGCGCAGCACGGAAAAATGATGCCCGACGACTGGAAGGCGCAACTCTCGGGCATGGACGCGATCTTCTTCGGCGCCGTGGGCTGGCCGGCCGCCGTGCCGGACCACGTCTCGCTGTGGGGCTCGCTGCTGAAGTTCCGCCGCGAGTTCGACCAGTACATCAACCTGCGCCCCGTGCGCCTGTTCGACGGCGTACCCTGCCCGCTGGCCGGGCGCAAGCCGGGCGACATCGACTACTACGTGGTGCGCGAGAACACCGAGGGCGAGTACACGTCGCTGGGCGGCATCATGTACGAGGGCACCGACCGCGAGATCGTCATCCAGGAATCCGTCTACTCCCGCAAGGGGGCCGAACGGCTGCTGAAGTTCGCGTTCGACCTGGCCCAAAGCCGGCCCAAGAAGCACGTGACGCTGGCCACCAAGAGCAACGGCATTGCCATCAGCATGCCCTGGTGGGACCAGCGCGCCGACGACGTGGCCAAGAACTACCCCGGCGTCACGCTGGACAAGCAGCACATCGACATCCTCACCGCCCGCTTCGTGCTGCAGCCGGGGCGCTTTGACGTGGTGGCCGCCACCAACCTGTTTGGCGACATCCTCTCCGACCTGGGCCCCGCCACCACGGGCACCATTGGCCTCGCGCCCTCGGCCAACCTGAACCCGGAGCGCCACTTCCCCAGCCTGTTCGAGCCCGTGCACGGCTCGGCGCCGGACATCTACGGCCAGAACATCGCCAACCCGATTGCCATGATCTGGTCGGGGGCGCTGATGCTGGACTTCCTCACCCAGGGCACGGGCGCAGGCCGGGCGGCGCACGACGCCATCGTCCGGGCCATCGAAGAGGTCATCAAGGCGGGCCCGCGCACACCGGACCTGGGCGGCACCGCCAGCACCACCCAGGTGGGCGAGGCCATTGCGGCCCACATCGCCCGCGTCTAGAAGTCCACGGCAGCGCAGACGGGGCGCTACAGCGTCTGGCCGCGGTTGCGCGCCACGGCCGCGCGGACCAGCGCCGTGAAAGCGGCCGCGTCCACGCCCTCGCCCTGGCGGAAATCGATGGCGCGGCGCACCCGCCCCTCCAGGCTGGAATTGAACAGGCCGGCCGGGTCGGGCAGTTCCGCGCCGTGGGCAAACGTCAGCTTCACGACCTGCTTGTAGGTCTCGCCCGTGCAGATGAGCCCCTGGGCCGACCAGGCGGCTGTGCCCCACTTCCACTCTTCCACCACGCCGGGATCGGCGCGCAGGATGAGTTCGCGCAGGCGGGCCAGCACCGGGCCGCGCCAGTCGTCCAGCGCCTGGATCTTGGCGTCGATGTGCGCTGCCGCCGTGCCCGCATCCAGCGCCGCACCCGGGGTGCTGGCGCGGCTCATGCGCGGTCTCCCTGCGCGCGCTGGATCATCTTCCAGCCATTGCCTGCGGGGTCCCGAAAGCCCGCGTCCACCTGTCCGTAGCGCTCCACGGGCTCCTGCGTGAACTCCACGCCTCGGGCCTGCATGTGCGCGTGCGCCGCGCGGCAGTCGCGCACCTGCAGCACCAGCGGCGGCATGGCCCCCTTGGCCACCAGCGCCTGCAGGGCCTGCGCCGTGGCCTCGTCGTGGATGGGCGGCCCCGGACAGAACAGTCCCAGCTGGAAGCCGGGCTGCTCGGGATGCTGCACCGTCAGCCAGCGGTAGGTGCCGTTGCGCACATCGGTGTGCACGCGAAAACCGAGCTTGTCCACATAGAACGCCAGCGCTTCGTCCTGGTCGGGCACGTACACGCCCGCCACGCCCACGCCGCAGGGCGGCGGTGAGGTCAAACCTTGGTCCATTCGCAATCTCCTTGGGTTACGGGGTCGTCGATGGCCGGTTTGTACCTGGCGCCGCCCGCCGGCGCTTCTCCGAAACTGCGGTGGCCAGATCGGGCCGCTGTGCCGCCTTGAGAAAGCACGCGGGCACCCCGGCCAGTGCGCCACGATCCTCCTGCCCGGCCCGTGCCTGCTGGCGCAGGGCGCTGGGGCTGTGTCCGGTGACGTCGCGGAAGGTGCGACCAAACGTGCCCAGGCTTTCCCAGCCGGTGGCAAAGGCGATGTCGGTCACGGGCAGGTCGGTCTCTCGCAGCAGGGTGCAGGCCTGCTCGATGCGCCGCGTCAGCAGATAGCGGTGCGGCGGAATGCCGAAGGCCTGCCGGAACGAGCGCGCAAAATGCGCCGCCGACACCCCGCTGACCTGGGCCAGGCGCTGCACCGGCCAGGGCTCGTGCGAGGCCGCATCCATGCGGTCCCGCGCCCGCAGCAGGCGGCGCAACAGGGCGGGCGTCTGCTGCGGCCCGCTGGCGGAGCCGGGCCGGTGGGGCATGGGGGATGGCGAAGCAGCAGGCATGGCGCAAGGAGCGGCAGCATAGCGCGTAGCCGCCGCGCGCGGGACCAGAACCGGCTGCGCGCACGGCCGTTGTGCCGGGCCCGCGCGCGCTTTCCGGCCGCCCGATACACTGATGCCCTTGCGCGCCGCCCCGTTGCTGCGGCTGCGCTCCCGCCGTCTTTCCCGTTGCGCATGTCCTCCCCCTCCCTGCTGCGGCTGCTGGCCCTCCTGGGTCCGCTCGCCCTCGCCGCGTGCGGCAGCACGCCCGCCTCCACCCCTTCCACAGCCGACGCACCCACCCAGCCGCCCGTCAAGATCGGCATCGCCCTGGGCGGCGGGGCCGCCAAGGGATTTGCCCACATCGGCGTCATCAAGATGCTGGAGGCCAACGGCTTCACCCCCGCCGTGGTGGCCGGCACCAGCGCGGGCAGCGTGGTCGGAGCCCTGTATGCGAGCGGCATGAACGCGTTTGAACTGCAGGAAAAGGCAGTGGCGCTGGACGAAACCCGCATCCGCGACCTGCAGCTGTCCTCCGGCGGCCTGGTGCTGGGCCAGAAGCTGGAGGACTACGTGAATGAGCAGGTGCGCCGCAAGCCGCTGGAGCAGATGGCCAAGCCCTTCGTGGCGGTGGCCACGCGGCTGGAGGACGGGCAGCGCACCGTGTTTGCCCGCGGCAACACCGGCCAGGCGGTGCGCGCCTCCAGCAGCGTGCCGGGCGTGTTCCAGCCCGTCACCATCGGCAAGTACCACTTCGTGGACGGGGGCATCGTGAGCCCCGTGCCGGTGGACGCCGCCCGGCAGCTGGGCGCCGACGTGGTGGTGGCGGTGGACATCTCCAACAAGGCGCGCGGCAAGACGCCGGGCGACCTGCTGGGCACGCTGAACCAGTCCATCGCGATCATGGGCCAGAAGCTGGGCGAGGCCGAACTGGCCCGCGCCGACGTGATCGTCCGCCCGCAGGTGCTGGAGATCGGTGCCGCCGACTTCACCCAGCGCGCCAACGCGATCCTGGAAGGCGAAAAGGCCGCCCTGGCCGTCATGCCCCAGATCCGAGAACGCGTGGCCCAGCTACAGGCGGAGCGCGAGCGCGCCACGCGCCTGGCCCAGCAAAAGGCCGCCGACGCGCAGCGCCAGGCCTGCCTGGACAACCGCTCGCGGCTGCAGAAGCTGGCCGGCATGGCCGGGCTGGACGGCTCCTGCGACAACAGCCGCTGAACGCCGCTGCGTCCACGCGCTGGGCGCGGCGTCTCACCCCCCGTGCGGCGGAACGCGGAAACCTTCGGTGATGCGCCGCTCGGCCCGCTTCAGCGCATCGGCCGCAGCGTGCAGCACACGCCGCAGGGCCTGTCGCGCCCGCTGAAGCACGGAGCGCCCGGGCGCGGCAATGCTGCCGGTCGGCCATGCCGGCGCGTGGGCGGGGTCGCTGGAGGTCGGAGCAGGCGGGGCAGGAATGGTCATGGGCGGCATGCTCGCCGCTGGCGTATCATCCGTAAAGTTGAATTGAATGAACCATCAATTCAGAAAAACTGATGCGTAACCTCAACCTCGACCAGCTGCAGACCCTGATCGCCATCGCCGACCTGGGTACCTTTGCCGCGGCCGCGCAGGCGCTGCACCTCGCCCCACCCACGGTCAGCCTGCACATCAAGGAGCTGGAAAGCCGTCTGGACGCCGAGCTGGTGGTGCGCGGCCGCCGCCAGGCCGAGCTGACACCCGCAGGCGAGGTGCTGGTGCAGCAGGGCCGGCAGCTGCTGCTGGCGGCCGACGATCTGGTGGAGCGGGTGCAACGCCGCGCGTCGGGGCGTGAGGGCGTCGTGCGGGTGGGCGTGTCGGCGGGGGTCAGCACGCAGCTGCTGCCGCGCATGCTGGAGGCGCTGGCCCAGCGCAGCCCGGGCGTGGAAATCCGCCTGGAGGCCGTGGGCTCCGCCGAGTCCATGCAGCGCCTCAAGGCGGGGACGCTGGACGTGGCGATCGTGGCCAGCCCGCAGCCGCCCGTGGCCGAGCTGCGGCAAACGCCCTGGCGCATCGACCCCATGGTGGCCGTGCTGCCCGCCAGCTGGGACCCGCCCGACCACGTGACTCCCGAATGGCTGGCCCCGCGCCGCTGGGCATCGTTTGCGCCCGCCACCCAGATGCACGGGCTGATCGCCCACTGGTTCGGCCAGGCTGGCCACACCCCCCGCCCGTTCCTGGCGCTGAGCTACCCGGGCGCGCTCAAGAGCCTGGCCGTGGCCGCCCAGTGCGCCGCCCTGCTGCCGCTGGAGGAAGTGGCCGAACTGCAGGGCGCGGCCGATGTGCAGATCCGCCCGCTGCAGCCAGAACTCCTGCGCCCCATGGCCGTGGCGCACCGCCACCAGCCGCCTCCCTCGCCCCCCACCGAGGCCGTGCTGCAGGTGCTGGCGGATTTTGCGCAGTGACGGCGCCAGAGCCGGCGGGCACGCAAGAACGCACCGCCGGGTAGTGCCTGGCTTTCCGTCCACCCCACCGGCACAGCCGCGGGCCGTGCCGGACGCCGTGCCACCACTCGCACGCAGGGACAGATGCCGTGAACAAAGTCACTGCCTTGCAAGCCGCCCCGCCGGCGCCCTGCGGCATTGGGCCCAGGGCGTGGAATCATCGCCCGTCGAGCCGATGACTGCGTGCACCGGACCCTCGGCAAGCAACCTTCTACGCCCTATGTCCTTGAGCCCTCTCACCATGAAGCGTCTTCTCATTCTTGGGGCCACCGGCTCCCTCGGCCGCCAGGTGCTCCAGCAGGCCGTTGCCGCAGGCCACCAAGTGGCCGTGCTGGTGCGCAACCCGGCCAAGCTGCCCGCAACCCTCCGGTCGCACATCACGGTGCATGCGGTGGACCTGGGCCGCGTGGCCATCGCCGCCCTGGCAGACCTCATCCGGGGGCATGACGCCCTGATCAACTGCGCTGGGCACGTGACCGAAGGGCAGGCCTTCGTGGACCTCATGGACCGCATCGTTTCCAGCGTGGAGTCCCTCGCTCCCGCCGAACGGCCCGTTTGCTGGTTTCTGGGCGGCGCCGCTGCCCTCGACATCGGGCAGACGGGGCGCCGCGGCGTGGAACTGCCCAAGGTGCGCGCCACCTACTGGCCGCACCGCAAGAACTTCGAGCGCCTGAGTGCCTCGCCCCTCGATTGGCGCCTGCTGTGCCCTGGGCCCATGGTGGACCAGCCCGCGCTGGGCGCCGCCAGCCTGCGCGTTGCAACGGACCAGCTCCCGGTCCCCGTGCCGGCGCTGGCCGGCAAGCTGCCGGGGCCGCTGCTCCTCTTGCTGTTCGCATCGAAAGTGCCGCAAATGATTGTTCCCTATGCAGATGCGGCCGCCGTGATGCTGGCCCACCTGGAACCCCGGGACGCCCTGTCGCGCCACCGCGTCGGGCTCGCGCTGCCCGTGGGGATGCGCGGGAAAAAGGACACCTGGGCCGCACAGCCCGGCGGCTCCACCTGAAACGACCAAGAAAAAGGCCCTTGCCAGGGCAAGGGCCTCGGTGGGGAGGCGGCCGATCCAGCCGCCGGAAAATCAGCTGCCCGCCACCTTCATGCGGTTGACGAGGATGGAGCCCACCGTCTTGGCGCCGTAGTTGTAGGCGTCCGCGCCCACGGCCTCAATGCCTTTGAACATGTCCTTGAGGTTGCCCGCGATGGTGATCTCGTGCACGGGGTAGGCGATGCGGCCGTTCTGGACCCAGAAGCCGCTGGCGCCGCGCGAATAGTCGCCCGTCACGTAGTTCACGCCCTGGCCCATCAGCTCCACCACCAACAGGCCCGTGCCCAGCTTTTGCAGCATGGCGTCCAGGTTGTCGCTGGCCTGCGTGAGGCGCGAGGTCATCACCAGGTTGTGCGAGCCGCCGGCATTGCCCGTGGTCTTCATGCCCAGCTTGCGGGCCGAGTAGCTGGACAGGAAGTACCCTTCCACCCGCCCGCCCTTGACGACCTTGCGCGGCGCGACGCGCACGCCTTCTTCGTCAAACGGCGAGCTGCCCTTGCCGCGCAGGATGAACGGGTCTTCCAGGATGTCGATGTGCTTGGGGAAGACCATCTTGCCCAGCGAGTCGAGCAAAAAGCTGCTCTTGCGGTACAGCGAGCCGCCGCTGACGGCCTGCACGAAGCCGCCCAGCAGGCCGGCGGCCAGGGTGGACTCAAACAGCACTGGGCATTGCGTGGTCGGGATCTTGCGGCTGCCCAGGCGGCTGAGCGCGCGCTCGGCGGCATAGCGGCCCACGGCCTCGGGCGAGGCCAGCTCGTCGGCGTTGCGCATGGAGCTGAACCAGGCATCGCGCTGCATCTCGGCGTTCTTGCCGGGCAGCGAGGCAATCGGCGCCACCGAGAAGCTGTGGCGCGAGCTGGCATAGCCGCCGCGAAAGCCCCGCGTGTGGGCGCTGAAGAAATGGCTCTGCTGGGCGGACACGCCCGCGCCTTCGCTGTTGGTGATGCGGCGGTGCGTCTTGAAAGCCGCCGCCTCGCAGGCCTTGGCCATCTCGGCGGCCTGCGCGCTGGTGATGGCCCAGGGGTGGAACAGATCCAGGTCGCGGTGCGTGTCGGCGGGTGCAATGTCCTCGGCGTCCGGCAAGCCGGCCACCGGGTCTTCGGCCGTGAAGCGGGCGATGTCGTAGGCCGCCTGCACCGTCTGCTCGATCGCCTTGTCCGAAAAATCGGACGTGCTGGCGTTGCCGCGGCGGTGGCCGATGTAGACGGTCACGCCCAGGGATTTGTCGCGGTTGCGCTCCACGTTCTCCAGCTCGCCCTTGCGCACGCTGACCGACAGGCCGCAGCCCTCCGACGCCTCGGCCCCCGCATCGGTGGCTCCCAGCTTCTTGGCATGCGCAAGGGCGCGGTCCACCAGGTCTTCAAAAAACGCGCGGCTGTAGCTGAAGCCGCTGTCAGGGGTCTGGGATGTGGCCTGGGCCTGGGTTGCGTGCGGCGTGCGCGCGGCGCGGGTGGAAGGTTGGTTCATAGCAAAGCTATGATACTTGCCGCTGTGGCGCGTCGAGAGCCTGTTCACGATCTCCCAGGGGTCGCGCAGTGGTCTTTGCGGGATGGAATGCGAGGCGCGGTGTGCAGCCAATAGCTCGGCTATTGGCAAGCGCCGCAACGCCGCAGACCGCCCGCAAAGACTGCTGCCCGAAGGGTTGGAGCGAAATCGGGCGATTGGACGCCCCGGCTGCTTGCATGGGCAGGAGCCCATGCGGCGCACCCGAAGCATCCACTCATCCCGATTGCGCTCCAACGCGACCCCTGCGAGATCGTAAACAGGCTCTTAGCGCCACTTATTTTTTGCCCCCACCCCATGTCACGCAAACCCAAAAAAGGCTACTTCGTGCGGGGCCAGTTTGTTGCCGAAGGCAGCGAGCTGGACCTGCAGCTCAAGGCCGAACTCAAAGGCACGTCCGACGCCAGCCGCACCGACCTCAAGCGCGAGAGCGATGAACTGCAGGCGCTGGGCAAGGAGCTGCTGACGTTGCGCACTGACCTGTTCGACGCGGTGGGCCTGCCCGACAAGCTGGTCGAGGCCATCAACGAAGCCAAGCGCATCACCAACTTCGAGGGCAAGCGCCGCCAGATGCAGTACGTGGGCAAGCTCATGCGCAAGCTGGAGCCCGAACTGGTGGAAGCCGCCCGCCAGGCGCTGGAAGAGCAGCACAAGGGCTCGGCCGCCGAAAAGATGCAGCTGCACCTGGCCGAGCACTGGCGTGACCGCCTGATTGCCGACGACGAGGCGCTGGCCGCATGGATGGCCGAGCACCCCAGCACCGACACGCAGCAGCTGCGCGCGCTGATCCGCCAGGCGCGCAAGGATGCCCAGCCCGCGGGCAAAGAGGCCAATGTCCAGGTCTCGCAAGGCCTGGCGCCCCGCAAGGGCCGTGCGTACCGCGAGCTGTTCCAGCTGGTGCGCGAGCACCTGGGCGGCACGGGCGCGGACGATGCCACCGACAGCGACGAGGACCGCGGCGATGAGTGAAGCCCTGCACGACCCCGTAAAAATCGGCATCGTCTCCATCAGCGACCGTGCCAGCAGCGGCGTCTATGAAGACAAGGGCCTGCCCGCGCTGCAGGACTGGCTCACCCGCGCACTGCACAACCCCATCACGTTCGAGCCGCGCCTGATCCCCGACGAGCAGGCGGGCATCAGCGCCACCCTGGTCGAGCTGGTGGACACCGCCGGCTGCCACCTGGTGCTGACCACCGGCGGCACCGGCCCCGCGCTGCGCGACGTGACGCCCGAGGCCACGCTGGCCGTGGCCCACAAGGAGATGCCGGGCTTTGGCGAGCAGATGCGCCAGATCAGCCTGAAATTCGTGCCCACCGCCATCCTCTCGCGCCAGGTGGCGGTGATCCGCGGGCAGAGCCTGATCATCAACCTGCCCGGCCAGCCCAAGGCGATTGCCGAGACGCTGGAAGGCTTGAAGGATGCCGAGGGCCAACAGATCGTGCCGGGCATCTTTGCGGCCGTGCCGTACTGCATCGACCTGATCGGCGGGCCCTACCTGGAAACGCGGGACGCGGTGTGCAAGGCGTTCCGGCCCAAGAGCGCCATCCGCGCGCCGCGCGCCACCTGACCAGCCGCATTCAACACAAAAATAGCTGCCAACGCTTGCGTACCAAGCGCTGGCAGCTATTTTTTGATAGCAATCGAACAAGAACCGCTACTTGCCCACCAGCTCGTTGAGCTTGCCCGCCTCAAACTGCTCCTTGAGCGCCGCGTCGCAGGGCACGCAGTCCTTGGCCTGCTGGTTGGCGCTGGAGAGCTTTTCGATCGCTTGCCACAGCAGCGCGATCTGGTGCTCTTGCGACGAGGCGTTGTCGATCAGCCCGCGCATGGCCTGCGAGAGTGGGTCGTCCTCCTGCGTGATGCCGTAGGCCGTGAACTTGCGCGGCTGCTGGGGCTCGGTGGTCACGTCGGCGCTCTGGCCTTCCTTGGACGGAATGATGCGCGCCGGAATGCCCACCGCCGTGGCGCCGGCGGGCACGGGCTTGATGACCACGGCGTTGCTGCCGATCTTGGCGCCGTCGCCCACTTCGAAGCCGCCCAGCACCTTGGCGCCCGCACTGACCACCACGTCCTTGCCCAGCGTGGGGTGGCGCTTGGCGCCCTTGTACAGCGAGGTGCCGCCCAGCGTCACGCCCTGGTAGATGGTGCAGCCGTCGCCGATCTCGGCCGTCTCGCCCACCACCACGCCCATGGCGTGGTCGAAGAACACGCGCTGGCCGATCTTGGCGCCCGGGTGGATCTCGATGCCGGTGAGCCAGCGCGCAAAGTGCGAGATGAATCGGCCCAGCCATTTCAGGCCGTGGTGCCAGCACCAGTGCGCGGGGCGGTGCAGCCAGATCGCGTGCAGGCCCGGATAACAGGTGATCACTTCCCACGTGCTGCGCGCAGCAGGATCGCGGTCGAGGATGCACTGGATATCGGAGCGCAGGCGGGCAAACATGGTTGTTATGGTTATTTGTAAATTGGCTTGACAGTCTAGCGGCTGGCCTGCGCCGTCTCGATCATGGCTTTGGCGACACCACGCAGGATGTGGATTTCCTCCGGGCTCAGCTGCGCGCGGTTGAAAAGCTGGTTCAGGCGCGGCATGAGCTTTTTGGGGGCGGCGGGGTCCAGAAAACCGATGGCGGCCAGCGCCTGCTCCCAATGGCCCAGCATGCCCGCCACCTGGGCGGCATCGGCCAGCGCACGCGGCGGCGTGGCGTCCTGCACGGCAAAGCCGCCCAGCGCCTGGCGCCACTCATAGGCAATCACCTGGATGGCCGCGCCCAGGTTCAGCGAGCCAAAGCCCGGATTCGTGGGGATCGACAGCGCCACATGGCAGCGGTAGACGTCTTCGTTGGCCATGCCAAAGCGTTCGGAGCCGAAGAGGAAGGCCACGCCCGCCTGCGTTGCAGGGCCGGATGCCTCCGCCTCTGAATTTGAAGCGTTTTTGGCCTCTAGCGCTTGTCCAGCAAGCGCCGGCAGCTCATTTTTCAATAGCGATTCAAAGTGCGCCCGGGGCGCCACCGTGGGCGGGCCGAAGTCGCGCGGCGTCATGGCCGTGGCGCACAGGTGGCTCATGCCGTCCAGCGCCTCGTCCAGCGTGGCCACGATGCGCGCGTTGTGCAGCACGTCCAGGGCGCCGCTGGCGCGCTGGATGGTTTCCTCGCGCCGCAGCACGTTGGCCCAGCGCGGGGCCACCAGCACCAGGTCGTCAAAACCCATGGTCTTCATGGCGCGGGCAGCAGCCCCCACATTGCCGGCGTGGCTGGTGTTGATCAGGATGAAACGGGTCTTCATGGGCGGGCGTTAGGCGAAAAAAGGCTCTGCGGGTAAAATCCCGCCCTCCATTGTCGCCGCCCGCATCGCCGGGACGGGCCCGACCTGACCGCTCATCCTGCCACGCAGCGCCTGCGCCCTCGCCGGCCGCGCTGCCCAACACCACAATTTATGTCGTCCAATCTGCACCCCATGCTCAACGTGGCCATCAAGGCCGCACGCGCCGCCGGCGCCATCATCAACCGCGCGGCCCTGGACGTGGAATCGGTGCGGATCTCGCAAAAGCAGATCAACGACTTCGTGACCGAGATCGACCACGCGTCCGAGAAAACCATCATCGAGACGCTGCTCACGGCCTACCCCGGCCACGGCATCCTGGCCGAAGAAACCGGCCGCGAATACGGCGCCAAGGACTCTGACTTTGTGTGGGTGATCGACCCGCTGGACGGCACGACCAACTTCATCCACGGCTTTCCCGTGTACTGCGTGAGCATTGCGCTCACCGTCAAGGGCAAGGTCGAACAGGCCGTGGTGTACGACCCCACGCGCAACGACCTCTTCACCGCCACCAAGGGCCGCGGCGCCTTCCTGAACGAGCGCCGCATCCGTGTCTCCAAGCGCACCCAGCTCAAGGACTGCCTGATCTCCACCGGTTTCCCCTTCCGCCCGGGCGACAACTTCAAGAGCTACATGAACATGATGGGCGAGGTGATGCAGCGCACCGCCGGCCTGCGCCGCCCCGGCGCCGCCGCGCTGGACCTGGCCTACGTGGCCGCAGGCTTCACCGACGGGTTCTTTGAATCGGGCCTGTCGATCTGGGACGTGGCGGCCGGCTCGCTGCTGGTGACCGAGGCCGGCGGCCTGGTGGGCAACTTCACGGGCGAGGCCGACTTCCTGGAGCAGCGCGAATGCCTGGCCGGCAACCCGCGCATCTACGGCCAGCTGGTGCCCATCCTGGGCAAGTACAGCAAGTTTGCGAGCGCTGGCGACAAGGCGGCCGTGCGCCAGGCGGCTGCGGCCGATGCGCCCGAAGCCACCCACACGCCAGAGGCAGAAGGCGCTGCGGATGCAGCCGAATCGGCGGCATCCCAAGCGGACGCAGGCAAGGGCGAAGACGCTCCGTTCTAAAGCCATCCCACCCCCAGCCATGGAACCTGCGCACGGTGCCCCCTAGGCGCGTTTCCTAGCGGGACCGCGCAGTGGGCGCGACGCACGCCAGGGCAGCCGCGCAAGGGCCGCCCCGCCGCGCTGGCTGCGTCCCCCTTCCCGAATTGCGCAGCAATTCGAGAGAAGGGGCTGAGGGCCGCGGCTCCGAGCCTGCCCGCGCAGGCTTGGACGAGCCCGAAGAGCCACCGCCTCTGGCGGTGGTGCCGAGGCGCGAAGCGACTCAGGGGGTTGTCCTCTATCCCGGATCAGGGTACTTCTGCGCAATGCTGCGGAAGTCTTCCGCGATGTCCACAAACGCATCCACCATGTCCGGGTCGAAATGCGTACCCTTGCCGCGCACGATGGTGCTGCAGGCCTGGTCGTGCGAGAACGCGGGCTTGTACACCCGCCGGCTGATCAGCGCGTCGTACACGTCCGCCACGGCCATCAGGCGGGCCGACACGGGAATCGCATCGCCCTTGAGCCCCTCGGGGTAGCCCGAGCCGTCCCACTTCTCCTGGTGGCTGTAGGCGATCTCCTTGGAGACGCTCAGGAAGGCCACGCGCATGCCCAGGCGCCGCTCGGCCTCGTCGATGGCGTTGCGGCCCAGCGTGGTGTGGGTCTTCATGATCTCGAACTCTTCCACCGTGAGCTTGCCGGGCTTGAGCAGGATGCTGTCGGGGATGCCGATCTTGCCGATGTCGTGCAGCGGGGCCGACTTGTAGAGCAGCTCGATCATGCGGTCGTTCAGCACATGCTCGAACCGCGGGTGGTGGCGCAGCCGCTCGGCCAGGGTCTTGACGTACAGCTGCGTGCGGCGAATGTGGTTGCCGGTCTCGTTGTCGCGCGTCTCGGCCAGCGAGGTCATGGCCATGATGGTCACGTCCTGGATGGCCTGCACCTCCAGGGTGCGCAAGGCCACCTCCCGCTCCAGGTAGGCGCTCTTGTCGCGCAGGAAATCGGCCGTGGCCTTGAGCGCCAGATGGGTGTTGACCCGCGCCAGCAGGATCGGCGGGCTGATGGGTTTGGTGATGTAGTCCACGGCGCCCAGGCCCAGGCCCATGCGCTCATCGTCCAGATCGCTGCGGGCGGTCAGGAAGATCACGGGAATGTCGCGCGTGGCGGGCAGCGCCTTGAGCTGGCGGCACACCTCGTAGCCGTCCATGCCCGGCATCATGATGTCCAGCAGGATCAGGTCCGGCTGCAGCTCGGACTGGGCGATCTTGAGCGCTTTTTCCCCATGGTTGGCCACCTTCACGTGGAAATGCTCGCGCAGCAGGCTGCCCATCAGCGTCAGGTTGTCCGGCGTGTCGTCCACCACCAGCACGGTGGCAATCGGCTTCTCGACCAGGGCGGCCGGTGGGGGGGCGAAGGGCGCGTTGTCCATGGAAGTGCGTTCCTGCGTGTGGGGCCGCTCAGGGCGCGCCGGTGGCAGAGGGTTCGGTGGTCTGCATGCCGGCGAGTGCCTCCAGCGCCTGCTCGAAGTCAAAGTTCAAGGTGTGCGTCTCGACCGCGTGGAAGGCCGGGCCCAGCACAGGCTTCAATACCTGCGCATTGTGTTGGAAAAACTCCGCGGCTGCAGGGTCGTCCTGCTCCAGCAGGCCCCGCAGGTGCTGCAAGGCCGCCGCGCCGTCCGGGGCCGGTTCTCCTGCGGCATCGGGACGGGGCGGCTCGGTGACGGCGCTGCCCGGCGGGTCCGCCGCCTGCTGCCACGCCCGCAGCGCGTGGAGCAGCGGGTCCAGGGCGTTGCCCAGCTCCCCCAGCAGGCGGGCGTGCAAAGCCGCCGCAGCGCCGTCTTCCGGCCCGGTGCCGCGGGGGCCACCGCCCTGCTGCGCCCGCAACGCCTGCTCCAGCGTGCCGGCCCGCACGGAAACCTCTTGCGCACCGATGTTGGCTGCCACCGAACGCAGCGTGTGCGCCAGGCGCTCAGCCCCGGCCAGATCGCCACCGGCCAGCGCCTGCTCCAGCGCGGGCACCGCACCGGCTTGCCCTTGCAGAAACCGGCGCAGCAGCTGGGCGTACAGGTCCGGCTTGCCCAGCGCCCGCTGCAGGCCCAGGGCTGCGTCCAGCCCCGCGATGCCGGCAAATGCCGGCCCCGCTGCGCCCGCCGAGTCGCCGGCTGGCGGGGCTGCCGCCGCCGGCTCTCCGCCGTCGGGCGGCGCGGCCAGACCGGGCCGCGGGCGTATCCACCGGGCAAGCGCCGCCCACAGCGCCGCGGGCTCGATCGGCTTGGCCACGTGGTCGTTCATGCCCGCGTCGAAGCACCGCTGGCGGTCCGCCTCCATGGCGTTGGCGGTCATGGCGATGATGGGCAACTCGGCATGGCGGGGGTCGCGGCGCAGCGCGCGGGTGGCGGTCTCGCCGTCCATCACCGGCATCTGCATGTCCATCAGCACCACGTCGTACGTTTTCTGTGCAATGCGGTCCAGCGCCACCTGGCCGTTCTCCGCGACGTCCACGGCAAAGCCCGCATCGCGCAGCAGTTCCACGGCCACCATCTGGTTGAGCTCGTTGTCCTCCACCAGCAATACCGACGCGCCACGGAGGGCCAGCGGCAGGGCCTCCGGCGTCGGGGGTGGCGTGTCCATGCGGTCGCGCACGTCGGTGGAGTGCGCCAGCGGCTGCATCAGCGTGTCGAACAGCAGCGACGCGTTCACCGGCTTGATCAGCACCGTGTCGATGCCCTGCAGGCGCGCGGCGCGCATCACGTCCTCGCGGCCGTAGGCGGTGACCATGAGCATCTTGGGCACCTGGGCCAGGCCCAGGCCGCGGATGTGGCCCGCCAGTTCGATGCCGTCCATGCCCGGCATGTGCCAGTCGAGCAGCAGGAGGCCGAACGGCCGGTGCTGCGCCATGGCCTCGCGCAGGCAGTCCAGCGCGTCCAGGCCGGAATGGGCCTGCTCCACCTCGAATCCCATCGCGTGCAGCATGTCTGCCAGCACGGTGGCCGCGGTGAGGTTGTCGTCCACCACCAGCACGCGGCTGCCCCGCAGGTTGGCCGGCGGCAGGAAGGCCCGGGCCGGAACGCCGCGCTCCAGCGGCACGCTCACCCAGAAGGTGGAGCCCTGCCCCACCACGCTGTGCACGCCCACCGAGCCACCCATCAGCTCGGCCAGGCTTTTGCAGATGGCCAGGCCCAGCCCCGTGCCGCCGTAGCGGCGCGTGGTGGACGTGTCCGCCTGCTGGAAGCTCTGGAACAGCCGCCCCATCTGCTCGGGGGTGATGCCGATGCCGGTATCGCGGACCTCGAACCGCAGCGTCACCCGGTCCCCGGCGGTTTCCACCGTGCGCACGGCGATGCTGATCTCGCCAGCCTCGGTGAACTTGACCGCGTTGTTGGCGAAGTTGATGAGAATCTGCCCCAGGCGCAGCGAGTCGCCCACCAGGTTGGGCGGCACATCCGCCGCCACGTCGCACACCAGCTCCAGGCCCTTGGCGCCGGCCTTGTAGCCCACCACGTCGGAGACGGTCTCCAGCATGCGGTCCAGCACGAAGGGCTGTTTCTCCAGGCTGAGCTTGCCCGCCTCGATCTTGGAAAAATCCAGAATATCGTTGATCACCCCCAGCAGGTGCTGGCCCGCCTGCTGGATCTTGCTCACGTACTCGTGCTGGCGCGGCGACAGCCCCGATTTCAGCGCCAGGTGCGACATCCCGATGATGGCGTTCATCGGTGTGCGGATCTCGTGGCTCATGTTGGCCAGGAAATTGGACTTGAGCGCCGTGGACTCCTCGGCCAACTCCTTGGCCAGGCGCAGCTCCTGCTCGGCGCGCTGCCGGTCCGTGATGTCCACAAACGTGCCGATGGCCCCGCCGGGCGAGCCGTCGGCGCGCGAGAAGCCGTGCAGCCAGAACAGCGTGTGGTGGACCTGGCCGTCCGCGTAGGGCAGGTCCACCTCCTTGTGCACGGACTGCAGCCCGCGCAGCGCTTCCTGCGCGTCGACGGCAAACCGGGCGCGCTCGTCCTCGCCCAGGAACGGCAGGTCCAGCACCGTCTTGCCGATCAGGACCTCCCGCTGCACCCCGAAGGCCTGCTCGTAGGCGCGGTTGAACCCGATGTAGCGGCCGTCGGCCCCCTTGTAGAACAGAGGCACCGGGATGGCGTCGATCAGCGCCTGCTGGAAGTCCAGCTGCTCGGCCACCCGGGCCTCCAGCAGCTTCTGGTCCTGGATGTCCACATTGACGCCCACCACGCGCACGGGCTGTCCGGTCCCGTCGCGGAAGATGCGAGCCGCCGAGAGGAACCAGCGCACCTCGCCATCCGGCCGCACGATGCGCCAGGAATCGCGCACATGGGCTTCGCCTCCCGCCAGGGCGCTGGCAAACGCCGCCACCGCCCGGTCGCGGTCCTGCGGGTGCAGCCGCTCCTTCCAGTCCTCCTGGGAGCGCGCCTGCGTGCCGGGCGGCAGCCCCATCATTGCCAGCAGCTTCTCGCTCCACAGCACCTGGCCGGAGACGGGGTCGATGTCGAACACGCCGATCTTGCCCGCCTCCTGCGCCAGCTCCAGCCGGTCCTTGGCCTGCTGGACGGCCAGTTCTGCGCGGCGCTGCTCGCTGACGTCCTCGATGACCCACAGGGAGGCATTCTGGAAGCCTTCCAGCTGCACGCGGCGTCCCGCCATGCGCGCCTCGAAACGGTGGCCGTCCAGGCGGAACAAGGTCGTGATCTGCCGCACCCGTTCCCCACGCTCCAGCAGGGGGGTCACCTCGGCATGGAAGGCCTTTGCGCGCTCGGCCCCGCCCAGCAGCACGCCAACGCCCAGGCCCAGCAGCTCCGAGGCCGCGCTCCCCATCAGCTCCACAAAGGCCGGATTGAATTGCCGGAACTTCCCGTCGCCGACCAGGGCGATGGGGGGCGCATTGTCGAAGATCGCCGTCTGCTGCTCCAGCAGCTGGTTCAGCAGCCGCTCACGCCGCTGCAGTTCCTGCTGGGCCTGGATGCGCGCGGTCACGTCTTCGTGCAGCCCCACGATGGCGATGCGCCGGCCCCGCTCGTCCAGCACCGGGGACAACGTGGCCTCGTCGTGGTACAGCGCGCCGTCCTTGCGCCGGTTGACGAACTGGCCTTGCCACGAGCGCCCCGACAGCAAGGCGGACCACATCTCCTGGTAGGTCGCCGCAGGGGTCTGGCCGCTGGCCACCACCGCGGGCTTCTTGCCGCGGACTTCCGCCAGGGTGTAGCCGGTGTTGCGCTCGTACTGCGGGTTGACCCAGTCGATGCGCCCGTCGCCATCGGTGATGACCACCGACACCGGGCTGTTGCCCAGCGCCGTGCCCAGCACCCTGAAGCGCTCCACCGCGGCGCGCATGCGGGCACGGCTGCGCAGCAGCTCCAGCAACAGCCAGCCCAGCAGGCACAGCAGCACGAACGCAGCCCCGCCAGCCTGCAGCCGCACGGGCAGAGGCACCAGCGCGCTGACATCGTCCAGCAGCACCAGCTGCCAGGCCCCGCCCGGATCGCCCCAGTCCACGCGGTGCCGGTCCACGGCATACGGCACGCCATTGAGCAGCACCTCCCCTGCCCCCGGGGCAAAGGGCAGCGCCGAGGCAACGCCGTTGTCGAAATGCCGGCCAAACTGGCGCGACTCCCGGATCGCGTCGATGCGCGCCTGGGTCAGCGGCGGAGCCACCGAAAGCAGCCATTCGGGCCGGGTGGAGGCAAACACCACCCCTTGCGGCGACAGCAGCACGGTGGGCATCCCGGTGCGCTTGAGCACCTCGTCGAACAGCTCGAACCCCACCTTGAACATCACCACGCCCACAATGGCGCTGGAAGGCGTATCGCTTTCGTACAGCGGCGCGGCGTAGTACAGCCCCCGCTCCTGGGTGTTGCGCCCTATCGCGGCGTACACGCTGTTCACGCCTTGAATTGCCTGCTGGAAATACGGCCGGAACGCCAGGTTGAGCCCGGTCGAGCGGGTGCCCGCCGTCTCGTGCGCCACCACCGTCCCGTCGCGGGACATGACATACACGCCATTGACCAGGAAGCGGCCGCGCGCCACCGCCAGCCGCGCCAACGCCTCC
Source organism: Acidovorax sp. (assembly GCF_021287135.1). GTDB lineage: Bacteria > Pseudomonadota > Gammaproteobacteria > Burkholderiales > Burkholderiaceae_C > Acidovorax. The sequence goes on along the minus strand of NZ_JAJTBB010000041.1, from coordinate 638 downwards.
GGGTCGTCCGGCGGGAGTTGCCCCAGGGCCAGGGCCTTGAGCAGCGGCTCGCTCAACCCGAGCAGTGACACGGCCCCCAGCATGCCGGCGCCGGCGATGCGGGTTTGCAGGGTCTCGACCGTCTCCTGCAGCAGCTCGGCGCGCTGGTTTGCGCGCTCGGTGCTTTTCCAGTGCACCACGCCCAGCACCGCCAGACATGCCCCCAGCAGCGCGAGCGCCACCACCGCCACCCAGCCCCGCAGGCCGGGGCCGCGGTGTGCCGCCAGGGCGCCGTCCAGCGCGGCGCCGTCATCCCCGCGCGCCATGCGCCACCTCTTGAAAACACAGCTTTTGGCGCCTGCACACCCACCAGGCACAACGCAGGCGCAGCGGCCCGCAGAAGGCTGCGAGGCGCCCAGCGCCGCGGGCGGCCCAGGCCTGCGGAGGCACGCGGCGCGTTGGTGCGGACAAAGACGTCCTAGCGTGCCGGGTGCAGCAAGGCATCAATGTCCCCCGCTGGCCCGGGCCGGCCAAACAGATAGCCCTGGAACCCCTCGCAGCCGTGCAGCCGCAAGAAGCTCAGCTGCCCGGTGGTCTCCACCCCCTCGGCCACCACCTGCAGGTCCAGGCTCTTGGCCAGCGCCAGGATCGTGCGCACG
>NZ_JAJTBB010000033.1 GCF_021287135.1 Acidovorax sp. | reverse complement strand
GGGCTTGAAGTTCTGCAGCACCACGTCGGCCGACAGCGCCAGCCTGCGCGCCGCCGCCTGGCCCTCGGAGTGGCGCAGATCGATGGCGATGCTTTTCTTGTTGCGGTTGAACAGCGGGAAGAACCCTGCCCCCGCGCCGAGCAGGTGGCGCGTGCGGTCGCCCTCGATGGGTTCGACCTTGATGACCTCGGCTCCCAGATCGGCCAGCACCATGCCGCAGGTCGGGCCCATCACCATGTGGGTGAATTCGACCACGCGCAGGCCGGCCAGGGGAAGGGAGGAAGTGCGAGAGGACATGGCGGGAAGCAAAAAACAGGGGGCTACAGCATAAGCCCACCCCTGGAGGGGCACTCGGTATTTACCCTGTTTTTGCAGGGTAGCGCATATCCACCGGCACTTTGGAGCTATTAAACTTGTAGCAAAATCGAATCCCGGATATAGTCCGGCCCCATCGGGCAGGCCCGCCCTGCCCTACCGCCCACCCATTGCCCCAGGAGAAGCGTTCATGAGCGCCAAAGAAAACGCCGCCATCCACCAGCTGTTTGAAAAGCTCGAATGCCGCTACGCGCTGCGCGTGCTCTGGGCACTGCGCGACGGCCACCCGCAAACCTTCCGCCTGCTGCAAGACAGCGTCGGCGGCATCACGCCGAACACGCTCAACACCCGCATCAAGGAGCTGCGCGAAGCCGGCCTGCTCGACCACGGCAGCGAGGGCTACACCGTCACCGCCAGCGGCCAGGATTTGCTCAAGCGCCTGTCGGACCTGCAGGCCTTTGCCACCCGCTGGGCCGCCGGCCGGGCGAAGAAGTAAAGCCGCCCCGGCCCCTTGTTCTCGCCAGACACCCGCGCCCTGCGCGGGTTTTTGGTTTTTTTGGCTGCCAGCGCTTATGCAGCAAGCGCAAGCAGCTCTTATTTTGATAGCACAAAGGATTTTGACCATGGCTTTCACCACCACCGCCTCGGGCCTGCAGTACGAAGACACCGTGCAAGGCAGCGGCGCCAGCGCCCAGGCCGGCGCCCAGGTGCGCGTGCACTACACCGGCTGGCTCTACAACGACGGCCAGCAAGGCGCCAAGTTCGACTCCAGCCGCGACCGGGGCGATCCGTTTGCCTTCCTGCTGGGCGCCGGCATGGTCATCAAGGGCTGGGACGAAGGCGTGCAGGGAATGCAAGTGGGCGGCCAGCGCACCCTCATCATCCCCGCCAGCCTGGGCTACGGCGCACGCGGCGCGGGCGGCGTGATTCCGCCGCACGCCACGCTCAAGTTCGACGTCGAACTGCTGGCGGTTTAACCGCCACCGGGCAGCCCGCGCACCGGCCTCACATCTCCAGCCGGATGCGCGGCGGCGGCGGCGGCGGGCGCGTGATGCGGCTGACCAGCAGCGTCACCGCCAGCCCCACCGGCACGCCAAAGACGCCGGCGGAGATCGGCTGGATCTCCCACCACAGGCCCTGCACCCAGAGCCAGGCGAGCCAGCCGGGCGTGAGAATCTGCACCGCCGGCAGGTGCGACACGATGTAGTACAGCGCCACCCCCAGCCCCGCCAACATGCCCCAGACGGCGCCCGCGCGCGTGGTACCGCGCCAGAAAATGCCCAGCACCATGGCCGGCACGAAGGCCGAGGCCGCCAGCGAGAACGAGGCCGAGACCATGGGCAGGATGTCCGACGGCTTGAGCGCCGCGACGAAGGCCGCCGACAGGGCCACCGCCATGAGGGCGAATTTGGTCAGAATCACGCGCTGCTCGGCCGAAATATGGCGCCGCCCGCCACTGCCCTGGTAGTACAGGTCGCGCACCAGGGCGTTGCTGATGGTCAGCAGCAAGCCATCGGCCGTGGACAGCGCCGCCGCCAGGCCACCAGCGGCCACCAGCCCGGAGACGACGTAGGGCAGGCCGCCGAGCTCCGGCGTGGCCAGCATGATGAGGTCGGCGCCGAGGTGGATCTCGCCAAACTGCACGATGCCGTCGCCGTTCACGTCCTCCACCGACAGCAGCGAGCTGTCCACCCGCGCCCACTGCGCCATCCAGTTGGGCAGGGCCTCGAAGCTGCTGCCCACCAGGTTCTGCATGACCTCGAACTTCACCAGCACGGCCAGCGCGGGGGCGCTGAGGTACAGCAGCGCAATGAAGAACAGCGACCAGGCCACCGACGCCCGGGCCCCCGACACCGAGGGCAGCGTGTAGTAGCGCGTGAGCAGGTGTGGCAGCCCCGCCGTGCCCACCATGAGGCAGAACATCAGGGCCAGGAAGTTGCGCCGCGTCAGCTCGTAGTCGCGCTGCTCTTCGGGCGTTCCATGCGGGTCGCCCACATAGGCCTGGCTCTGCAGCGGCAGCCCGCCCAGGGGGCGCGCACGCTCGTAGTTCTCGCGCATCTCCCGCGTCCAGCGCTCACGCGCAGTGGCGGCGTCGCGCGGCAGGGCCGCCAGTTCGCGGCTGGCGGTCACGATGAGGCCCACGTCGGCGTTCTGGGCGCGCAGGGTGCGGATGCGCTCCCGGCCTTTTTCGCGCTCGCGCTCCAGGGCGCCCTCCACGTCCTCCAGGCGGGCCTCGAAGTCCTGGGCGCGGCGCAGATAGGTCTGCACCACCTGGTGTTCCGCGGGCGAATCCAGCAGTTGGGCTTCCAGGTCGGCGATCTTGCTGATCTGCTGGCCGTACACCAGGGGTGCGAGCGGATTGCCCAGCTGCTTGTAGGCCAGCCAGGACACGGGGATCAGAAAGGCCAGCAGCAGCACCACGTACTGCGCCACCTGCGTCCAGGTGATGGCCCGCATGCCGCCCAGAAATGAGCACAGCAGCACCCCGCCCAGCCCCAGCATGATGCCGATCTCGAACTGCACCCCCGTCAGCCGCGAGGCGATCAGCCCCACCCCATAGATCTGCGCCACCACGTAGGTGAACGAACACAGCACGGCCGCCAGCGCGGCGATCACCCGGGGCCAGCGCCCGCCAAAGCGGACATGGAAGAAGTCGGGCACGGTGTACAGGCCCATGGCGCGCAGGTGCGGTGCGATCAGCATGGCCACCAGGCAGAAGCCGCCCGTCCACCCGAGCAGGTAGGCCAGCCCCCCGGCCTGCCCCGGGGTGCCGGAAAACCCCTGCAGGTACAGGGCCCCGGACAGGCTGATGAACGAGGCCGCGCTCATCCAGTCGGCCGCCGCTGCCATGCCGTTGTACATGGGCGGAATGCGCCGGCCGGCCACGTAGTACTCCTCCGCATCCGTCGTGCGGCCGTACACGCCGATCCCGGCGTAGACCATGACGGTGAGGAACAGGAAAATCGGGCCGATCCAGTGGCGCGAAAGGCCCTGGCGTTCGGCCCAGGTCATCAGGGCCAGGAAGGCCAGCACCCCGGCCACGTACAGCGCCAGAATGCGGTGCAGCCGCCACAGGTAGGCGCGCTGGGCGCCATCGCCGCTCCGGTGCGGGTCGGTCATGGCGTGGGCGCGCTGCGCCGCCCGGTCTCTGCCGGGCCTTCGCCGAGGGCCGCGGCGGCCTGGCGCTCGGCATCTTGCCGCTCAAAGCGGTTCATGGCCCAGCCATACACCACCACAATGCCCATGAACACGAGCACCGCGCCCTGGGCCGCGATCCAGTAGCCCAGCGGCCAGCCGCCAAACACCAGCCCCTGCAGGTCGCGGGCAAAGTAGGTGGCGACAAACGACACCAAGGCCCACAGCAGCAGCAGGGCGGCCTTGAGTTTCAGGTGCCGCACATCGTGCAGGTCCGGCGGAAACGGGCCGGCCAGCTCGATGTCGGCGGACCGCGGGGGCATCATGGACGGGGCGCTCCCGGCAGGAGCACGGTGGGAGCCGCCAGCCCATCCATGGTGGTTGCGCCCGCCGTTCAACTTGCCAGCTGTTGCCAGGTGGCGATCACGCTGTCAGGGTTCAGCGAGATCGACGAGATGCCTTCGCGGGCCAGCCACTGGGCAAAGTCCGGGTGGTCGCTGGGGCCCTGGCCGCAGATGCCGATGTACTTGCCCTGGGCACGGCAGGCCTTTATGGCCTGGTGGATCAGCGCTTCCACGGCCGGGTCGCGCTCGTCGAAGTCCTTGGCCAGCAGCTCCAGGCCCGAGTCGCGGTCCAGGCCCAGGGTGAGCTGGGTCAGGTCGTTGGAGCCGATGGAGAAGCCGTCGAAGTACTCCAGGAAGCGCTCGGCCAGGATGGCGTTGCTGGGCACCTCGCACATCATGATGACCTTGAGCTCGTCCTTGCCGCGCTCCAGGCCATGGCTGGCCAGCAGTTTGGTCACGCGCTCGGCCTGGCCCAGCGTGCGCACGAAGGGCACCATCACCTGCACGTTGGTCAGGCCCATGTCGTTGCGCACGCGCTTGAGCGCTTCGCATTCCATGGCGAAGGCCTCGCCGAAGTCCTCGCTGATGTAGCGTGCCGCACCGCGGAAGCCCAGCATGGGGTTCTCTTCCTCGGGTTCGTAGCGGCTGCCGCCGATGAGCTTGCGGTATTCGTTGGACTTGAAGTCCGACAGGCGCACGATGACCGGCTTGGGCCAGAAGGCGGCGGCAATGGTGGCCACACCCTCGGTGACCTTGTCCACGTAGAAGGCGCGCGGGCTGGCGTGGCCGCGGGCCACGGACTCGACGGCCTTTTTCAGGTCGGCATCCACGGCGGGGTAGTCCAGGATGGCCTTGGGGTGCACGCCGATGTTGTTGTTGATGATGAACTCGAGCCGCGCCAGGCCCACGCCCGCGTTGGGCAGCTGCGCGAAGTCAAACGCCAGCTGGGGGTTGCCCACGTTCATCATGATCTTCGTGCTGATGGCGGGCATCTCGCCGCGCTGCACCTCGGTCACTTCCGTTTCGAGCAGGCCGTCGTAGATCTTGCCGGTGTCGCCCTCGGCGCAGCTCACCGTGACCAGCGTGCCATCCTTCAGGCGCTCGGTCGCGTCACCGCAACCCACCACGGCCGGAATGCCCAGCTCGCGCGCAATGATGGCGGCGTGGCAGGTGCGGCCGCCGCGGTTGGTGACGATGGCGCTGGCGCGCTTCATCACGGGTTCCCAGTTGGGGTCGGTCATGTCGGTCACCAGCACATCACCGGGCTGGACCTTGTCCATCTCGCTGATGTTGTGCACCAGGCGCACGGGGCCGGTGCCGATCTTCTGGCCGATGGCGCGGCCTTCGGCCAGCACGGTGCCCGTGCCCTTGAGCTTGAAGCGCTGCTCGGCCTGGCCCTTGGCCTGGCTCTTCACCGTCTCGGGGCGCGCCTGCAGGATGTAGAGCTGGCCGTCGGTGCCGTCCTTGCCCCATTCGATGTCCATGGGGCGGCCGTAATGCTGCTCAATCACCAGGGCGTACTGCGCCAGCTGCTGCACTTCGGCATCGGTCAGCGAATAGCGGTTGCGCTGCTCGGTGGGCACGTCGATGGTCTTGACCAGCTTGCCTGTGGCGGCCTTTTCCTCGGGCGTGGAGAACACCATCTGGATCAGCTTGCTGCCCAGGTTGCGGCGGATCACGGCAGTCTTGCCTGCCTGGAGCATGGGCTTGTGCACGTAGAACTCGTCGGGGTTCACGGCGCCCTGCACCACCGTCTCGCCCAGGCCGTAGCTGCTGGTGATGAACACCACGTCTTCAAAGCCCGATTCGGTGTCGATGGTGAACATCACGCCCGCAGCGCCCAGGTCGGAGCGCACCATGCGCTGCACGCCGGCGGACAGGGCCACCACGTCGTGCTCGAAACCCTTGTGCACGCGGTAGGAGATGGCGCGGTCGTTGTACAGCGACGCGAACACTTCCTTCATCTTGTGCAGGACTTCTTCGATGCCCACCACGTTCAGGAAGGTTTCCTGTTGGCCGGCAAAGGAGGCGTCGGGCAGGTCTTCGGCCGTGGCGGACGAGCGCACGGCAAACGATGCGGCGGGGTTGCCCGCGCTCAGCTTGGCGAATTCGTCGGCAATCGCCTTTTGCAGGTCGGCCGGGAACGGCTGGGCCTCGACCATGGCGCGGATTTCGGCGCCCACCTGGGCGAGCGCGCGCACGTCTTCGGTGTCCAGGCTCTTGAGCTTGGCGCTGATGCGGTCGGCCAGGCCGTCGTGTTTGAGGAACTCGCGGAACGCGTGCGCCGTGGTGGCGAAGCCCGTGGGCACGCGCACCCCTTGGGGCAGCTGCGAGATCATTTCGCCGAGGCTGGCGTTTTTGCCGCCAACGACCTCGACGTCGGTCATTCTCAGGTTTTCAAACGGTACGACCAGGGCGGTCGGGCTGAAAAGTGCAGACATGGGAAAGCTCCAGAAGTTGAAACCGGGTCTGCATGCCGGGCCCTGCGGGGCTCCAGGCAAGCGCCCATGCACAGCCGGGTGTGGCTTTGTCGTTGTGGTTGTAGGCCGACGGCGTGCATGGTGAGAATTGGATAATTGCGGCAATTGTAGGCCCGCGCCTCTGGCAACGGGCTGACGCTTTCACAGAACTTGCGTCCGACGCTAGAACGCCACCCGCCCGGGCTGGCTACCCCGTTGGCGCAAGTTCACTGCAAAAACAAGGGCTCACATGCACTCGCGCACCGTATTTTTCGTGTCAGACGGCACCGGCATCACCGCCGAAACCTTCGGCAACGCCATCCTGGCCCAGTTCGACATGAAGCCGCGCCACGTGCGCCTGCCTTTCATCGACACGGTGGACAAGGCCCACCAGGCGGTGCGGCAGATCAACCACACCGGCGAGGTGGAGGGCAAGAAGCCGGTGGTCTTCACCACGCTGGTGAACATGGAAGTGCTCAAGGTGATCCAGGACGGCTGCAAGGGCATGCTGCTGGACATGTTCGGCACCTTCGTGCACCCGCTGGAGCAGGAGCTGGGGATCAAGTCGCACCACCGCGTGGGGCGCTTTTCCGACGTGAGCCGCAGCAAGGAATACACGGACCGCATCGAGGCCATCAACTTCAGCCTGGCCCACGACGACGGCCAGAGCAACCGCGACCTGGCCGGTGCCGACGTGATCCTGGTGGGCGTGAGCCGCAGCGGCAAGACGCCCACGAGCCTGTACCTGGCGATGCAATGCGGCCTGAAGGCGGCCAACTATCCCCTGATTCCGGAGGATTTCGACCGCCGCCAGCTGCCCCCGGCGCTGGCGCCGTTCCAGCGGAAGATCTTCGGCCTGACCATCAGCCCCGAACGCCTGGCCGAGATCCGCAGCGAACGCCGTCCCAACTCGCGCTACGCCAGCCTGGAAAACTGCCGCACGGAAGTGGCCGAGGCCGAGGCCATGATGCGCCGCTCCGGCATCCGCTGGCTGTCCACCACGACCAAGTCCATCGAGGAAATCGCCACCACGATCCTGCAGGAGATCCGGCCAGAGCGGCTGGTGTACTGAGGCGGGGGCACCGGGCGGGCGGGCCGCTGCCGCCCCACCCCAACGACAAAGCGGCGCCGAAGCGCCGCATTTGCTATATATTTGATAGCTTCCAGCGCTTGCCCATTAAGCGCTGGAAGCCAATTTCCCTCTCAATCCATCAAGCAGGCTGGGCCTCGCGTTGCGGCGCCGCCGCGGCCGCCACCGGCATGCGGATCAGGTGGTCGAACGCGCTCAGTGCCGCCTTGGCGCCGTCGCCCGCGGCGATCACGATCTGCTTGAACGGCACCGTGGTGCAGTCACCCGCCGCAAACACGCCGGGGATGTTGGTGCGGCCGTGCGCGTCCACGATGATCTCGCCGAACCTGGACAGCTCCACCGTGCCCTTGAGCCATTCGGTGTTGGGCACCAGGCCGATCTGAACGAACACGCCTTCCAGGGCCACGGTGTGCTCCACGCCGGTGGCGCGGTCCTTGTACTTGAGGCCGTTCACCTTGCCGTCGGCGCCGGTGATCTCGGTGGTCTGCGCGTTGGTGTGGATGGTCACGTTGGGCAGGCTCTTGAGCTTGGTGACCAGCACGGCGTCCGCCTTGAGCTGGTCGGCAAACTCGATGAGCGTGACGTGCGCCACCACGCCCGCCAGGTCGATGGCCGCCTCCACGCCGCTGTTGCCGCCGCCGATGACCGACACGTGCTTGCCCTTGAACAGCGGGCCGTCGCAGTGCGGGCAGTAGGCCACGCCCTTGTTCTTGTACTCGGCTTCGCCGGGCACGTTCACGTTGCGCCAGCGGGCGCCGGTGGACAGGATCACCGTCTTGGCCTTGAGCGAGCCGCCGTTGGCCAGCTGCACCTCTACCGGCCCGCCGGGCTGCGCGGCAGGAACGAGCTTGTCGGCACGCTGCAGGTTCATGATGTCCACGCCATAGGCGCGGGTGTGGGCCTCCAGCGCGGCGGCGAACTTGGGGCCATCGGTTTCGAGCACGGAGATGTAGTTTTCGATGGCCAGCGTGTCGTTCACCTGGCCGCCAAAGCGCTCCGCGGCCACGCCGGTGCGGATGCCCTTGCGGGCGGCGTACACCGCCGCCGCGGCGCCTGCGGGGCCACCGCCGACGATGAGCACGTCATACGGGTCCTTGGCGCTGAGCTTGGCGGCTTCGCGGGCGGCCGAGCCCGTGTCCAGCTTGGCTACGATTTCTTCCAGCGACATGCGGCCGGAGCCGAACACCTCGCCGTTGAGGAACACCATGGGCACGGCCATGATTTCGCGCTTGGTGACCTCGTCCTGGAAGGCGCCGCCTTCGATGACGGTGGTCTTGACCTGGGGGTTGAGCACGGCCATCAGCGACAGGGCCTGCACCACGTCCGGGCAGTTGTGGCAGGTCAGGCTCATGTAGACCTCGAAGTTGAAGTCGCCCTCCAGCGCCTGGATCTGCTCGATCACGTCCTGCTCGACCTTGGGCGGGTGGCCGCCGGTCCACAGCAGCGCCAGCACCAGCGAGGTGAACTCGTGGCCCAGCGGCAGGCCGGCAAAGCGCAGGCTGTTGCTAGCGCCCACGCGCTGCAGGCTGAAGGATGGCTTGCGCGCATCGGCGCCATCGGTGCGCAGGGTGATCTTGTCGCTGCGCAGGGACTGGATGGTGGTGAGCAGCTCGCGCATGTCGCGCGCCGTCTCGCTGTCGTCCAGGGACGCCACCAGCTCAAACGGCTGCTGCACGCGCTCCAGGTAGGCAGCGAGTTGGGTCTTGAGTTGTTCGTCGAGCATGGTGGTGTCCTTTGAAATTCGAGTTGTACTGTCTGGGAGGTTGATGCCCAAAGGGCTGCAGTGCAAGCCTGCTGGTCAACGTCCGGGCGTAAAAAAGCCGGACGGCATGGCGCACTGGCGCCATGACGCTGTCCGGCTTTTGGGGCCGAAGAAGCAGAGTGCTTAGATTTTGCCGACCAGGTCCAGCGAAGGCGTCAGCGTCTTGGCGCCTTCCTTCCACTTGGCAGGGCAGACCTGGCCAGGGTTGGCGGCGGTGAACTGGGCAGCCTTCAGCTTGCGCAGGGTTTCGGACACATCGCGGGCGATTTCGTTGGAATGGATTTCCAGGGTCTTGATCACGCCATCAGGGTTGATCACGAACGTGCCGCGCAGTGCCAGGCCTTCTTCAGGGATGTGCACGCCGAACGCGTTGGTCAGCTGGTGCGTGGGGTCGCCGACCAGGGGGAATTTGGCCTTGCCCACGGCGTCGGAGGTTTCGTGCCACACCTTGTGCGAGAAGTGCGTGTCGGTGGTCACGATGTACACCTCGGCACCGGCCTTCTGGAATTCGGCGTAGTTCTCGGCAGCGTCTTCGATTTCGGTGGGGCAGTTGAAGGTGAAGGCCGCGGGCATGAAGATCAGCACGGACCATTTGCCCTTGAGGGTCTGCTCGGTCACTTCGATGAATTCACCCTTGCCGCCACGGTTGACGAAAGCGGTGGTCTTGAAGGGCTGAACTTGCGTATTGATCAGGGACATTGCTGTTTCCTTAAGGGGTTGGTTGACAGAACAGGACTGAAGTTTAGGCACTTTCAAACCATCAATCCAATTAATTGATTGCATTGAATCAATTACCAATGACTATAGAACACCGCCTGTGGCCTTTCCATGACAACCCTTGTGCACCTCAAACAGCACAGGTGTGAACGCGAACGCCTATCAGCATCACCCGCAGCCCGCGCGCGGCAGCAGGGGCTTGCCTTGCGCCGCTTGATGCGGGTCACGACAATCAACGCCAAATTCACCCGCTACAAGGAGTCTCCATGAAAGGCGACGCACAAGTCATCGGCCACCTGCAGGCCCAGCTCAAGAACGAACTCACGGCCATCAACCAGTATTTCCTGCACTACCGGATGCTTAAGCACTGGGGCTTCGACAAGCTTGCCAAGAAGGAATACGCAGAATCCATCGGCGAGATGAAGCATGCCGACTGGCTGATGGACCGCATCTTCATGCTGGACGGCCTGCCCAACCTGCAGGACTTGGCCAAGATCCAGGTCGGCGAAGACGTGCCGGAAATCCTCGCCTGCGACCTGCGGGCCGAGCAGGGCGCGCAGGCCACCATCAAGGACGGCATCGCCCACTGCGAAAGCGTGCGCGACTACGTCTCGCGCGACCTGCTCCAGAAGATCCTGGACGACACTGAAGAGCACATCGACTTTCTGGAAACCCAGATCGAGCTGATCGGCAAGGTCGGCCTGCCGAACTACCTGCAGTCGCAAATGGGCGAAGTGGACTGACGGGCTGCGCGGCGCCACGCCGCACTGCCATCAGCACCCTGCGGGCTTCGGCCCGCTTTTTTTGCCTCGCCGAGGAAGCATGTCCACACGTTTGTTGCAACTGCACATCACGGGGGCCCGTGGATCCATGTTTTTAAATGCGAATGCTTCTCATCAAAAGTACAATGCGCGATAACCGCCGGGCTGCGCCCGGCCGTTGCCCTCTATCACCGTAGCCAGCCAGTCAGCCGGGCCGTCCAGGCCGCTGCAGCCAGCGCAGTACGCCCCGTCGTACCCCAGCCTGGAGCCTTGACTGATGCTGCTGCGCACCGCCAGCCCCTGCCCTGCGGAGTCCGCGCCCTGGAGCGCGCTCACCCCCCTCACCTGCCCCGCGCATTGCGGCCGCCCGGGGTTGCCCGCCTGCCCGGCCCTTCAGGAGCCGCGCTCATGAAGACCGCCCGCGTGGACTGGCGCTACCGCCTCGCGGCGGCCTCGCGCACGGCGGCAGCGGTAGCCGGCGGCTACGCCCTGGCCGCGGCGTTCGCGGCGGCGGGCTCGCTGGCCCTCCGGCCGTTCCTGCCCCGCGTGGACGCGGTGCTCACGGCCACCATGCTGGCCTGGCTGGCCTATGTGATGGCCGCGGGCTGGGCCTTCTATGCGCGGACCGCCTGGGGCGCGTGGTGCGGCACGCTGCTGCCCGCGCTGGTGCTGGGTGCCGGCGCCATGGCACCGCAGTGGCTGGCCGGGGGCGCGCCATGACCGCTTTGCAACTCCAGCGCGAAGGCTTCCGGCAGGCCATGTCGTGGCTGCACACCTGGGCCGGGCTGGTCCTGGGGTGGCTGCTGTTCGCGATCTTCCTCACCGGCACGCTGTCGTTCTTCAAGAACGAGTTCAACCTGTGGATGCAGCCCGAGATGCACGGCCTGCCCGCACCGGGCGCCGACGTGGCCCAGAAGTCGCTGGACGCGCTGGTGCGCCAGGCGCCCCACGTGACGCAATGGATCATGCACCTGCCGGACGAGCGCGATCCGGCCGTGAACCTGCTGTGGCGCGACCAGGCGAACGGCCGCTTTGAAACGCTGCGCATGAACCCGCAGACCGGAGAACCCGTGGACGCCCGCAAGACGATGGGCGGCGAGTTCTTCTACCGCTTCCACTTTGAACTGCGCACGGCCCAGAAGGGCCGCTGGGCCCTGCAGGGGCGCTGGGTGGTGGGCGTGGCCACGATGCTGATGTTCGTGGCGCTGGTCACGGGAGTCGTCACGCACCGCCGCATCTTCAAGGACTTCTTCACCTTCCACCCCGCCAAGGGCGGGCAGCGCGCCTGGATGGACGCGCACAACGTGACCGGCGTGCTGGTGTTGCCGTTCTACCTGATGATCACCTTCAGCGGGCTGATGATCTTTCACACGCTGTACCTGCCCGCCGGCATCGCCACGGCCTACAAGACCGAGCGAGGCGTGGACTCCAACGCCTACTTCGCCGACCTGCAGGGCGAGAAGGCCGACAGCCGCGTGCGCCGGGGCGCCAGCGACAAGCTCGCGCCGCTGCCCCCCATGGCGCTCGCCCCCATCCTGGCGCAAGCCAGCGCGCGCTGGGACGGCGGCCGCATTGGCAGCGTACAGGCCCGCCGCGACGCCCAGGGCCGGGCGGTGGTCGAAGTGGCCCGCCACGATGGCGACCGCCTGCAATACCGCCCGCCCCGCCTGCTGTTCGACGCCACCACCGGCCAATGGCTGGACCATGCCGATGCCACCGGCCCCGCCGCCACCACCTACGGCGTGCTGTACGGCCTGCACATGGCGCGCTTTGCCGGCCCGGGCCTGCGCTGGGCGCTGTTCGGCTTTGGCCTGCTGGGCAGCCTGATGATCGCTACGGGCATGGTGCTGTGGTCGGTCAAGCGCAGCGCCAAGTCGCAGACGCAGGCCAGCCGCAAAGGGGCAGCAGCCAGCGCAGGCACCGCCCCACAGCCCCCGTTTGGCGAGCGCCTGGTGGCGGCCATCAACATCGCCACGCTGGCGGGCCTGCCGCTGGCCTGCGGCGTGTACCTGGCTTCCAACCGCCTGATCCCACTGCACGTGGAGGGCCGCGCTGATATGGAGCTGGCCTGGTTCTTCAGCGCCTGGGGGCTGACTCTGCTGTGGGCGCTTGGCTGCGCCGTGGTGCGGCCCAGCCGCACGGGCTGGTCGGTGCCGCTGGGTGCGGCTGGACTGGTGTGGGCGCTGCTGCCGGTCGTCAACGCCCTGACCACGCACACGCACCTCGGCGTCACGCTGCCTGCGGGCGAGTGGGTGTGGGCCAGCATGGACCTGGCCTTCCTGGCCACCGGGCTGCTGCTGGGCTGGCTGTCGTGGCGCCTTCGCCCAGGCCGGGCCCCCAAGGGCAAGCCCGCTGCGGCCAAGGCGCAGCGCAAAACCCCGGCCGCTGCATTGCCTGCGGCCAGCGATGTGTCGGTGTCTACCTCGGGGGCCTGAGCACCATGTCCGCTTTTCTGCTGTGTTTTGCGGCCTGGTCGGCCATTGCGCTGGGCATGGAACGCCACCACGAAGACGCCACGGGCCGAGAAGGTGCGGCACGCCGCCTGCAAGCGCTGCGCCGCGCCGGGTGGCTGTTGCTGCTGCTGTCGCTGTGGCTGGCTGCACACCCTGCCGATGGCGTACCCGCCTCCCTGGGCGTGACTGCCTGGGCCGTGGCCCTGTCGGTGGCTGCCATGGCCGTGACAGCCACGGTGACCTGGCAGCCCCGGCGCGCGCCGCGGCTGGCAGGCGTGGCGCTGGTGGCAGGCCTGGTCGCCTGGGCCGGGGGGTGGTAAGGGTGAAGGGAGTGGCGGCGCTGCGGGCCCGCTGCTGCTAGCCCTGATCCGCCTGACCCGCCCTGTTTTCTTTTTCTCCCGCTCTCTGCGGCGCCCCTCCCAGCCACGGCCCCATGGGCCTGCGCCAGGCCCGGTGCCTGCGGAGCCGTTCTCCACCGCGTTGCGCACACACCAAGGACAACCCATGCACGCATCTCTTCATCGCCCTTTCCACCACACCCAGGCCCTGCACCCACTGGCCGCCGCCGTGCTGGCTGCTTTCTGCAGCAACGCGCTGGCACAGACCACCCCACCCGCAGCCCCCACGCAGACGCTGGGCGAGGTCACCGTGCAGTCCTCTAGCGGCGATGATGGCTACTCGCCCGCCGCCAGCACCGCGGCCACCAAGGGCAGCGCGCCGCTGCGCGACGTGCCCCAGGCCGTGAACGTGGTGCCCGAGCAGCTGCTGCGCGACCAGGGCGCCCGCTCGATGGAAGACGCGCTGCGCAACGTGCCCGGCGTGGCCATGAGCCACGGCGACGGCCAGCGCGACCAGGTGGTGATCCGCGGCTTCACGGCCATCGCCGACCAGTTTGTGGACGGCGTGCGCGACGACGCGCTGTACTTCCGCGACCTGGCCGACATTGAGCGCGTGGAAGTGCTCAAGGGCCCGGCCGCCGTGCTGTACGGGCGTGGCTCGTCGGGCGGCCTGATCAACCGCGTGACCAAGAAGCCGAAGTTTGGCGAGACCTCGGGCGAAGCCTCGCTGGGCCTGGGCAGCTTTGACTATCGCCGCGCCACGGCCGATGTGAACGTGGGCATCAGCGACACCGCCGCCTTCCGCATCAACGCCGCCGTAGAGGACTCCGGCAGCTACCGCGACCAGCAGTTTGTGAAGCGCCACAACTTCGCGCCTTCGCTCGCGCTCAAGCTCGCCGCGCAGACCGACCTGCTGCTGCAGTACACCCACGCACGCGACAAGCGCCTGACCGACTTCGGCATCCCGGCGCTGAACGGCCGGCCCGTCAACGTGCCCGCCAGCACCTACTACGGCTCCAGCAACGCCGCGCAGGACGACACCACCACCAGCACCGTGCAGTCGTTCGCGGCCACGCTGAACCATCGCTTCAACGACGACTGGTCGGTGCGCAACGTCACGCGCCTGTACGACTACACGCTGGACCGCTACAACACCCTGCCCGGCGGCACCACCGACCCGGTGAACCTGACGGTGGGCCGCACGCGCTCGTTCATCCTGCGCGACGAAAAAGGCTTCTTCAACCAGACCGATGTGACCTGGCGCAACCAGCTGGGCGGCTTGAAGCAAGAGTGGCTGATGGGTGTGGAACTGGGCCAGCAGAAGAAGCGCGCCGAGTCCGTCTCGGGCGGTGCCGACCGCGTATCCATCTTCAACCCCGTGGGTGCGGCGCCGGTCATCCCGGCGGCCAACTACAACGCCGACAGCGCCATCCCCAGCCACACCACGCAAGACACCGCCGCGCTGTACTGGCAAGACCAGATCACACTCACGCCGCAATGGAAGGCCCTGGTGGGCGCGCGCTACGACGTGTTCGGCCAGGAGACCAGCTTTGACCGCAAGCTCGCGGGCCTCTCGCGCACGGACAAGAAGTTCAGTCCCCGCGCCGGCCTAGTGTGGCAACCCAGCGAGTCGGTGTCGTACTACGTGTCGTACAGCAAGTCGTTCCAGCCCTCGGCCGAGGCCTTTGCCCTGGCCGCCAACAACACCGGCGCCGAGCCCGAGATCACCGAGAACAAGGAGATCGGCGTCAAGCTCGACCTGCTGGACGGCCGCCTGAACGTGACCGGCGCGCTCTTCAACCTGGAGCGCAGCAACATCAAGAACACCGACCCCGCCAACCCCTCGCGCCAGATCAACGTGGGCACCCAGCGCACCAACGGCCTGGAGCTGACCATGAGCGGCCGCCTGCCCGGCCGCTGGGACGTGAGCGCCGGCTACGCCTGGCTGGACGGCCGCATGACGAAGTCGCTGGCCACCACCGGCTCGCTGCAGCTGCCCACCACCAACATTCCGGCAGAAGGCAAGGTGCCCGCACTCACGCCGCGCAACTCCGCCTTCCTGTGGGCCATGAAGGACCTGGGCCACGGCCTGCGCGTGGGCGGCGGCGTGAACTACGTGGGCGCACGTTTCACGTCCTTGACCAACCTGGTCACCCTGCCCGGCTACACCACGCTGGACGCGGCCCTGCAGTACACGCTGGGCCCGTGGGAGGTGGACGTGAACATCAAGAACCTGGCCAACCGCAAGTACTACGTGTCGGCCCACGGCAGCAACGACAACCTGATCCTGCCGGGCTCGCCGCGCGCGCTGCAGGTGACGTTGCGCACGCGGTTCTGACGCTGCGCTTGCAGGCGCTGCACGCCGATTTGAAGAATTTTGGCTGCCAGCGCTTGATGGATAAGCGCCAGCAGCTATTAATTTAATAGCAAACATCAACCACCGAGGAGGAGAAGCACCATGCGAATGCACCCACTGGCCCTTGCCGCTCTGCTGGCCACCATGGCAACGGCGCAAGCGCAGACTGGCACCGCCCCTGCCACATCAGCGCTGCCCGAGGTGAAGGTCACCGACGGCGCGGACAGCGCAGCCACTGAGGGCTCAGGCCAGTACACCGCGCGCGAAGTCAGCGTGGGGAAGCTCCAGCAGGCACCGCGCGAGACGCCGCAGTCCCTCAGCGTGGTCACGCGCCAGCAGCTGGATGACCGCAACCTGAGCAAAGTGGAAGACGCCATCAAGCTGAGCACGGGCATGACGGTCACGCGCTTTGATGGTGCGGGCAACTACAACACCTTCCAGGCGCGCGGGTTCGATCTGGGTTCCATCCAGCTCGACAGCGTGCCGATCCCCCAGGGCAACTACAGCACGCTCGACACGGCCATGTATGACCGCATCGAAGTGCTGCGCGGCCCGGCCGGGCTGCTGCAGGGGGCAAGCGAGCCCGGCGGCACCGTGAACCTGGTGCGCAAGCGCGCCCCGGCCAAGCTGGCCATTGGCGCCGACGCGGCGGCGGGCTCCTTCGGCCTTCGCCGGGGCACCGTAGACGTGGGCGGCGGCCTCAATGCCGAAGGCACGATCCGCGCGCGCGCCGTCGCGGTGGTGGAAGACAAGGACAGCTTTGTCGACACCCTGTTCAACAACAAGCGCATGGGCTACGGCACGCTGGAATGGGACATCGCTCCCTCCACCACCGTGTCGGTGGGTGCGGCGCAGCAGCGCGTGCGCGCAGCCATCGACCAGGGCCTGCCCACCTATGCCGATGGCCGCCTGGCCGACCTGCCCCGCAGTGCCTTCGCCGGCCTGCGTGCCAACCGCCAAGACCTGGAGACCACCGACGTTTTCGCCGAGCTGGAACACCGGCTGGAGGGCGGCGGCTTGGTGCGCCTGTCCGCGCGCGACATCGACCGCACGGCGTTCTACCGCTCGGCCCGCGCCAACAGTGCCCTGGCCGCCGACGGCAGCTTCACCATGGAAACCGTGGATGGCGACTTTCACGTGCGCACCCGCAACTACGACGCCTTCCTGGCCACACCGATGCAGGTGGCAGGCCGCACCCACAAGCTGCTGGTGGGCGCCAGCCACAACGAGGGCAAGAGTTGGGACGGCAACTACGCCTACGGCCCCAACCTGCCGTTCAACCTGCTGCAGCCCCACTACGACCTGGCCTACCCGGACATCCGGCTACCGGGCTTCACCTCAATCGTCACGCGCCGCGAGAACGCGCTGTACGGGCAGGCGCAGATCGGCCTGGCCGACACGGTCAAGCTGCTGGCAGGTGGGCGTCTGTCGTGGGCGGACGTGGTGACGCGCAGCACCAGCACGGGCGCAGTCACCGCATCGGCAGACCCCGGCCGCCAGTTCGTGCCGTCGCTGGCGCTGATGTGGGACTTTCACCCGCAGTACACCGGCTATGCCAGCTATGCAGAGACCTTCGTGGTGCAAAGCCAGCTCAACGCGGCCAAGCAGTTGCTTGCCCCACGGACAGGCAAGCAGGTGGAGCTGGGCGTCAAGGGCGAGTTTTTGCGCAAACGCCTGCAGGCCCATGCAGCACTGTTTCGCATCATTGACGAGAACCGCGCCATCGCCGACCCGGTGGTGGCAAACGCCTACATCGCAGGTGGCAAGGTGCGCGCACAAGGCTTCGAAACCGAGGTCAGCGGGCAGCCCCAGCCCGGCTGGGACATCGTGGCGGGCTACGCCTACAACGACACCCGCTACCTCCAGGCCCCCGTGGCGCAGCAGGGCCAGGTGTTCAGCCCCATCACGCCGCGCCACAGCGTGAACCTGTTCACCCGCTATGCCTTTACCAGCCCGACGCTGCGCGGCTTCAGCCTGGGCGGCGGCATGACCTACCGCAGCGAGTTCTTTGCGCAAAGCGGTGCGTTACGCATCAACGCGCCGGGCTATGCCGTGTTCAATGCCCAGCTGGGCTACCAGATCAACGACCACCTGTCTCTGAACCTGTCGGTGGACAACCTGCTGGACAAGACCTACTACGAGAAGGTGTCGAGCGTTGGGCGCCAGAACTTCTATGGCGAGCCACGGCGTGTGACGGTGGCGCTCAAGGCACGGTATTGAGACCCGCGCCCGATACACGCCGCGCCGAGTGCCCCCTCCCGGCCGAGCGGGCCTCTCACGCGCAGCAACCTGCACGCTCGGCGCTTTTCCGCTCGCTTTGGCAGAGTTCAGTCAGAATGCGGTCGGCCGTGCCTCCAGCGCAGTCGTCGCAAGCGGAATGACCTAACCGATAAGCGTCTGAGAACGGAACAGCGCATTCACGGTTCAACGCCGCTCAGCGGACGCCGAAAGCCGTTCGATGCGGCGGCCGATCATGCCGATCTTTCGCAAGCGTCATGTGAATCCCGTCGTGATACTGACCTTCAAGGCATACAGCTTCACACTCAACGCCGTACTTCACAAAGCCCATTGTTTTGTAGAGCGCGATAGCGGGTTCGTTGGGCAGATACACCTGCAGGTTCACCCGGCGCACGCCGTTGTCGAAGGCGTGTTGAAGTGCAGTTTCCACGATTTGCCGGCCTAGTCCTCGGCGACGGTGCCGAGGGGGAAGCGTAGCGTTCTTTGCAACGCAGATGGCGATCATGCTGCTGCGCTACGGAGCCCCAAGCGTCTGGCCACCCGCAAGACGCATCGATTTCCCAACACTTCGACTTCGCAATCCATTGCAAATAACAATAATTCCCATTTGCAATGTAAAATTCTGTCTCCGCAAGCCACGGCCTTTCGTTTGGATTCGCTCCAAGGCCGCAGCCAGCACCCACCGTCTTTTGATGTTTTCGGGTACCTGGCTTGAACCTCTCCTGTTTCTTCCTCACCCCATGCGCCCCTGCCCCGCGGGCGCACACGGCCGGCGGGTGCGCGCCCGGCCCGGCCCACGCCAACACGACGCCATGCTGAGCCCCACCGCCCTGCGCCGCTGGTCCTGGACCCACAAGTGGTCCAGCCTGGTGTGCACCGTCTTCATGCTGCTGCTGTGCCTCACCGGCCTGCCGCTGATCTTTCACCACGAAA
Organism: Acidovorax sp.; assembly: GCF_021287135.1. GTDB lineage: Bacteria > Pseudomonadota > Gammaproteobacteria > Burkholderiales > Burkholderiaceae_C > Acidovorax. Next base: position 18,722 of record NZ_JAJTBB010000033.1, on the reverse strand, counting down.
TCGGCCACCTGCTGGGCACCGAGGTGGAGGCACCTGCCATGCCCGCGGGCACGCCGCGTGCCAGCCTGGACCAGGTGCTGGCCGCAGCGCACGCGCTGCACCCGGATCGCGTGGTGCAGTTCGCATCGCATGCGGAGGACGATGACAACGTCTGGTTCGTCACGCTCACGCCCACGCCGGCGCCCACCGATGATTTCCGCTCCGTGGCGGTGGATGCGCGCACCGCGCAGGTGCTGGCGCAGCCGCGGTTTGACCAGGGCTTCATGCACGTGATGTTGAAGCTGCATGTGGACCTGTTTGCGGGGCTGCCGGGCAAGCTGTTTCTGGGCTTCATGGGCTTGCTGCTGCTGGTGGCCCTCGTCACGGGGGTGGTGCTGTATGCGCCGTTCATGCGCAAGCTGGCGTTTGGCGAGGTTCGGCGGGGCCGGTCCCCGCGCGTGAAGTGGCTGGACCTGCACAACCTGCTGGGCATCGTCACGCTGGTGTGGGCCTTTGTGGTGGGCGGCACGGGCATGATCAATACGTGGGCCGACCTGCTCATCAAGTACTGGCAGCACGACCAACTCTCGGCGCTGCTCAAGCCCTACGAGGGCCAGCCCGTCGTGCCCACTGCAGAGCGCGGGCCGCTGCAGCCGGCGCTGGAGGTGGCGCAAGGCCAGGCGCCGGGCACCAAGCTGTCGTTCATTGCCTTCCCGGGCACGGCGTTTTCCAGCCCGCACCACAACACGTTTTTCCTGCGCGGCAACGAGCCGCTCACCTCCAAGCTGCTGCAACCCGTGCTGGTGGACGCGCGCACAGCGCAGGTCACCGCAGCGCCCACCCTGCCGTGGTACCTGACGGCGCTGCTGGTGTCGCAGCCGCTGCACTTTGGCGACTACGGCGGCATGCCGATGAAGATCCTCTGGGCGCTGCTGGACATTGCCACCATCGTGGTGCTGGGCAGCGGGCTGTACCTGTGGCTGCGCAAGGGCGCGCAGGCAGCTGGCCCCGCGAATCAGGGCACGGGCGGCGCGGAGCCTGCACCGGGCGCTGTGCGCTCCACCGAGGGGGCGGCATGAGCAAGCCCAGCGCTTTCCGAACCCTGTGGGGAGGGCCCGTCGTGATGGGCGCGCTCACCACCACCGGGCTGCTCACGGCCCTGGTGTCCGACACCTGGGGCGACTGGTGGTCGTGGGTGGCACTGGGCATTCCCGTGGCGGCGATGGGCTGGTACAGCTGGCCCCGCACCGCCGCCGCAACCACCGCAGCCGATGCATCCGGCTCGTCGTCCTCCGCACCGCGCTGAATCTTTTGTTTTCTTGATCTTCTCCTCCATGCGTTCCGCACCCTCAACCCCCTCCGCCCCACTGCTGCGCCCGGCGTTCCCAACCCCCCCTGTGGCCCTGGCAACCGCCGCGGTGGCACTGGCCCTGGCCGCACCCGCGCTGCACGCGCAGCCCACCGCAGCCCCTCACACGGGGGGTGAGGCCAAGACCTTGTCCACCGTGACCGTGAATGCCAGTGCCGACGCATCGGCCCAGGGCCTGTCGCCCGCCTACGCCGGAGGCCAGGTGGCGCGCGGCGGCCGCGCGGGTGTGCTGGGCACCCGGGACGCGATGGACACGCCGTTTTCCATCACCAGCTACACCAACGAGCTGATCCAGGACCGCCACGCCCGCAGCGTGGGCGACGTGTTGCAGAACGACCCCACGGTGCGTGTGGCGCGCGGCTTTGGCAACTTCCAGGAGGCGTACTTCATCCGCGGCTTCATCCTCGATTCGGACGACACCGCCTACAACGGCCTGTACAGCCTGCTGCCGCGCCAGTACATCGCCACCGAGCTGTTCGAGCGCGTGGAGGTGCTGCGTGGTGCCTCCGCCTTTCAGAACGGCGCCAGCCCCAATGGCGGCGGCATCGGCGGCAGCATCAACCTGCTGCCCAAGCGTGCGCCCAACGAGCCGTTGAACCGCGTGACCTTCGGTGTCTCGAGCGGCGGCCAGACACAGCTGGCGGCCGACATTGCGCGGCGCTTCGGCCCCGGCGGCGACACCGGCATCCGCGTGAACGCGGCCACCCACCATGGCGGCACGGCCGTGGACCGTGAGGATGTGAAACTGGGCCTGGCCGCCGTGGGCCTGGACTGGCGCAGCCGCGATGTGCGCCTGTCGGGCGACATCGGCTGGCAGGAGCACAAGCTCCAAAGCACCCGCACCAACGTGACGCTGGCCTCGGGCGTGACGCAGATGCCGGCCGCGCCCGACGCCAACGCCAACTTCGCCCAGCCCTGGACCTATTCCAACGAGCGCGACACCTTCGGCACGCTGCGCGGCGAATGGGACATCACTTCCAACGTGACCGGCTGGGCCGCCGCAGGCGCGCGCCGCAGCGCCGAAGCGAATTCGCTGGCCAACCTCACGGTGAACGACAGCACCACCGGCGCGGGCACCGCCTACCGCTTCGACAACACGCGCAAGGACCGCGTGGACACCGGCGAACTGGGCTTGCGCGGCACGCTGCAGACGGGCGGCGTGGGGCACGAATGGGTGCTGGTGGCGTCGCACTTCAGCGCCGAGAAGAAGAACGCCTATGCCATGGACTGGCGCAACACCCTCACGACCAACCTCTACAACCCCGTGGCCACCGCCCTGCCGGCCTTTGGCGCCAACACGCTCTACGGCGGCGATCTGGCCGATCCGCGCCGCACCGGCACCACCCGCCTCAGCAGCTTTGCCATCGGCGATACGTTGTCGCTGCTGGACAAGCGCCTGCTGTTCACGATGGGCGTGCGCCACCAGTCGATGGAGATTGCCAACTACGCCTACGGCACCGCAGCGCCGACCGACCGCTACGACCAGAGCCGCACCAGCCCGCTGCTGGCGGCCGTGTACAAGCTGGACCAGGGCCTGTCGCTGTACGGCAACTACGTGGAGGGCCTGAGCCAGGGCCAGACCGCGCCCTCCACCGCCGCCAACCGCGGCGAGATGCTGTCGCCCTACGTCGCCCGGCAGAAGGAAGTGGGCGTGAAGTTCGACGGCGGCCGCTTCGGCGGCAGCGTGGCGCTGTTCTCCACCACCAAGCCGCGCGCCTACGTGGGCAGCGACAACATCTTCCGCAGCAACGGCAAAGACCGCCACCAGGGCATCGAGCTGGCCGTGCAGGGCGAGGCCGCCAAGGGCCTGCGCCTGCTGGGCGGCCTGACCTGGCTGGACGCCAAACAGTTGAACACGGGCGCCGCCAGCACCGACGGCCGCCGCGTGATCGGCGTGCCCAAGCTGCAGGCCAACATCGGCGCCGAGTGGGACGTGCCGGGCGTGAGCGGCCTGGCCGTGGACGGCCGCTGGGTGCACACCGGCTCTGTGGTCGCCAACGCCGCCAATACGCTGAACGTTCCCAGCTGGAACCGGCTGGACCTGGGCGTGCGCTACCTCACCGAGGTGCAGGGCCGTCTGGTGACGCTGCGCGCCCGCGTGGACAACGCGACGGGCCGCAGCTACTGGGCCTCGTCCGGCGGCTACCCCGGCGCGGGCTACCTGGTGGTGGGCGCGCCGCGCACGCTGTCGGTCAGCGTGGGCGTGGACTTCTGACGCCCGGCCTCTTTTTTTCGCCCCCGGCGGGCGGCGGCACGGCCCGCCGCCACCCGGCGCGCAGCCACCCGTCGCCCGACCACCGGGCGTAGGCAGCCAACCCTTTTTGCACTGTGGTGCCGCCCCGCAACCTGCGGGGTGCGCAGCGCTGTGTCCGCTTGTTTGTCCAGAACCACCGAAAGGAAACTGCCATGTCCCGCTCTTTCACCTGTGTTGCCGCACTGCTTGCCAGCGCATCGCTCACCGCCGTCACCGCCGCCCAGGCCCACCAGGTGTGGCTGGAGAACGCCGGCGGCCAGGCCCGCCTGCACTTCGGCGAGTTCAACGAGAACCTGCGCGAGACCTCGCCCGGCCGGCTGGACCAGTTCCAGGGCGTGCCGGCGCTCGAGCAGCGCACCGGCGCCGCCGCGCAGCGCGTGGAAGGCCAGTTGAGCAAGGACGGCTTCCACTACGCCGTGGCCGGCACGCCCGACACGCTGTTCGCCGCGGCCACCTATCCGCTGATCGACCGCAGCAAGCGCAACCTGCCCGCCCTGTATTGGCAGCCCGCGGCGCGCTGGGTGGCGGGCCTTGCACAAGCCGTGGCCCCCACCGCGCCGCTGGACCTGGTGCCCACCGGAAAGCCTGGCGAGTTCAAGGTGGTCTACCAAGGTGCTCCGTTGCCCAAGGCCAAGGTGCAGCTGGCCGCCCCTTCGGGCTGGACGCGCGAGGCCGATGCGGGTGACGACGGCACGGTGCGCTTTGCCCTGCCGTGGAAGGGCCAGTACGTGGCCGAGGTGAAGCACAGCGACAAGACGCCCGGCGAAGCGCGCGGCGAGAAGTACGGCGAAGCCAGCTACGTGACCACGCTGAGCTTTGTGCTGGCCGACGGCATGGCTTCGCCCGACCTGCCAGCGCCCCCGAAGGCGCATTGAGCGCACGGAGCGCACGGAGCGCGCCCAGCGCCCGCCCGGCCGCGCCCCCTGCGGCAGGCCCCTTTTGCCCAAACATTCAAGCCAAATCAAGCTCTAGCGCTTGCCCCATAAGCGCAAACAGCTACTAATTTAATAGCATCATGATGCCAACCAAGTTTCTGCGGTCCGCCCTGGCCCACGCCGCGCTGCTGGCCTTGGGCGGTGCGGCGCTGGCGCAGGCCCGCGCGGACGCGCCCCTTGCGCCCCTTGCGCCCGATGGCGCGCCCGCGCCTTCCTTGCGCCAGGTAGATGTGGTTGACTCCACGGACGGGGCCGCCGCAACACCCGCACGGCGCGCCCAGAGCAGTTCGCGCCTGGGCCTGTCGGTGCTGGAGACGCCGCGCTCGGTGAGCGTGATCGACGGCGCGCTGCTGGAGCAGCAGATGGCCACCACCGAGCGCGACGTGCTGCGCAACGCGTCCGGCGTCTCGTCGCGCAGCGAGTACTACGGCTCGTACTCGCAGTTCGCCATCCGCGGGCTGTGGGCCAACAACACCTACAACTACCTGCGCGACGGCGCGAAGTTCGTGCACCTGCTGGACCCGCCGCTGTTCAACATCGAGCGCGTGGAAGTCATCAAGGGCCCGGCCGCGCTGGAGTTCGGCCAGGTGGCGCCCGGCGGCCTCATCAACTATGTGAGCAAGCGGCCCCAGGCCGAAGCGCTGCGCACCGTGAAGATCGGCGCGGGCAGCCACGGCTGGCGCAGCGGCGAGTTCGACCTGACCGGCCCGCTCAACGCCGAGGGCACGCTGCGCTACCGGCTGGACGGCGGCGCCAGCCGGGGCGGCAGCTTTGTGGACGGGAACACGCCGCGCAAGCAGGGCCTTGCGGGCAGCCTGGAGTGGCAGCTCGCGCCCGGCACCGTGTGGCGCGCGCAGGCCGAGTACCAGGGCATCGACGGCACCTCCACCGCCGGGCTGGCGGTGCCCGACCCCAAGAACCCACGCAGCGCCGACGCGCTGCCCGTGGGCGCGTTCTACGGCGAGCCGTGGCTCACCACCGACGGCCACCTGCGCTTTTACTCCACCGAGCTGCAGCACCGCTTTGCCAACGGGCTGGAGGGCCGCGTGCACCTTTCGCGCAACGAGACCTTCCGCAACGTGAACCTGCCCTCACCCCTGGGCCCCGTCACCAACGGCCGTGTGGCGCGCGGCTACTGGCTGGCGCCGGGGCAGGAATACACGTCCGACACCGCGCTGGCGGAACTGCGTGCGCAGGCGCAGACCGGGCCGGTGAAGCACACGCTGCTGGCGGGGCTGGACTGGCGTGCCATCCAGGGCGTCTACGGCGCGCGCGCCACGGGCAGCCTGGCGCCCATCGATCTGTACAACCCCGTGACGGGCCAGGTGGCGCCCGTGCCTGCCACGGGCGTGGCGCGGCTGTCGTCGGACGCGCGCAACACCGGCGTGTTCGTGCAGGACCGCCTGGTCTGGGGCGACTTCGGCCTGCTGCTGGGCCTGCGCCACGACCGCTTCAAAGATGCCTACACGGCGCCGGTCACCGACGTGGGCAAGACCCAGCCCAGCGTGGCGCTGAGCTGGGAGCCGCGCCCGGGCAGCATGCTCTACGCCAGCCATGCGCGCTCGTTCCAGGCCAACACCGGCACGCTGCTGTGGGGCGACCGCGCCGCGCCGCCGTCCGAGGGCCGGCAGCTCGAAGTGGGCTGGAAGCAGGAGTGGCTGGGCCAGCGCCTGATGACCACCGTGTCGGCCTTCGACCTCACGCTGACCAACGCGCCCGCCACCGATCCCGCGCACACCGGCTACTCGGTGCTGACGGCGCGCCAGCGCATCCGCGGTGTGGAGCTGGAGTTGCAGGGCCGCATCACGCCGGCCTGGACGGTCACGGCCCAGGCCAGCTTCCACGACCCGAAGGTGCAGGCCGACACCACGGCCGGCGCCAATGTGGGCCACCGCGTCGCGCTGGCCACGCGCCGCACCGCATCGCTGTGGACGCAGTACCGCCTGCCGCAGTTGCCGGGCTTGTGGGTGGGCGGCGGCCTGGTGCACCAGGGCGACAAGTTCACCGCCAACGACAACCTGTGGCGCCTGCCCGGCTACACCGTGGTGGACCTGGCCGTGGGCTACCAGTTCTCCAGCGGCGTGCGGCTGCAGGCCAACCTGAAGAACGCCACCAACCGCCGCTACTACATCGATGGCACCACTACGGCCGCGGGCTTCGGCTCCGTCACGCCCGGCCAGCCGCGCAGCCTGCAGGTGTCGCTGGACTACGCCTTCTGAGCGCACCGCCGCGCAGCCCCTTTTTTTTCAATTCAATGTTGGGAGAGACCACACCATGAAACCTGGCACCACCGTCTGCCGCACCGCCATCGCCCAGGCGGCCCTGCTCGCACTGTGCAGCGCCGCGCAGGCCCAACCGGCACCGCCGGACAGCACCGCCGCGCCCACCGCGGACAAGGCCCTGGCCCCCGTCACCGTGAGCGCCGGCGCCGAGCACGAGAACCCCACCGCGCCGGTGACCGGCTTCGTGGCCCGGCGGGCGCTGTCGGCCACCAAGACCGACACGCCGCTCATCGAAACGCCGCAGGCCATCAGCGTGGTCACGCGCGACCAGATGGAGGCCCAGGGCGTGCAGACGCTGCGGCAGGTCACCGCGTACACGGCGGGCGCGGTGTCCAACTACTTCGACAGCCGTGTGGACAGCTTCAAGGCCCGCGGCGGCGACGTGAGCCAGTACCAGGACGGCCTGCTGCGCATTTACGGCACCTACAACACCAGCCGCCCCGACCCGTACACGCTGGAGCGCGTGGAGTTCCTGCGCGGCCCGACCTCGGTGCTGTACGGCCAGGGCAGCGTGGGCGGCGTGCTCAACCTCACCAGCAAGCGCCCGCAGGCCGAAGCCGCGCGCGAGGTGCAACTGCAGGTGGGCAACAACGCGCGCAAGCAGATCGCCGCCGACCTGACCGGCGCGCTCGACCAGGAGGGCCAATGGCTGTACCGCCTGGTGGCCGTGGGCCGCGACAGCGGCACGCAGGTGGACCACGTGGACGACGACCGCGTGGTGCTCATGCCCTCCCTCACCTGGAAGCCCAGCGCCGACACCTCCCTCACGCTGCAAGCCCTGCACCAGAAGGACCAGAGCGGCTCGCTCATCGGCTTCTTCCCCTGGCAGGGCACGCAGTTGCCCAGCCGGTATGGGCAGATCCCGCGCCACACCTTTATCAGCGAGCCGGGCTGGGACGCGTATGACACCACCAACAACTCGTGGGGCTACCTGTTCAGCCACCGCCTGAACGCCGACTGGACCGTGCGCCAGAACCTGCGGCGCACGGTGAGCGAGGTGGACTACCGCACGCTGTACACCAGCTTCACGGCCAACGCCGCCACCGGCCGCCCCGCCCGCCCGGTGTTCAACAGCGACGGCCGCACGGTGCTGCGCGACGCCGCCTGGCAGGTCAACACCGGCCGCATGCTGCTCATCGACACGCAGCTGGAGGGCAAGCTGCAGGCCGGCAGCACCCAGCACACCCTGCTCACCGGGCTGGACGTGCAGCGCAACCACACGGGCCAGCAAGCCTGGCGCGCCGTGGCGCCAGCCATCGATGTGTACAGCCCGGTCTACGGCAACTTCACGCCCCCCACAGCGGCCCAGCTGGTGCGCCAGCCCAGCGTGGTGCAAAAGCAGCTGGGCTTCTATGCGCAAGACCAGATCCAATGGGGCCGATGGACAGCCACGCTGGGCCTGCGCCACGACAGCGCCCAGACCGACACCGAAGGCCGCCCCGCCGCCGCGGCGGACGACAAGGCCTGGACCAAACGCGCGGGCGTCACCTACCAGATGGACGGTGGCTGGGCGCCGTATGCGGGCTACTCGGAATCGTTCCAGCCGCTGGGCGGCGTGGATGCGTACGGCACGCCCTTCAAGCCCCAGCGCGGGGAGCAGTGGGAGGCCGGCGTGAAGTGGCAGCCCCCGGGCCGCGGCATCACCGCCTTTGCCGCGGTCTACCAGCTGCGCGAGAAGAACCGCAAGACCAACGACCCCGGCAACCCGCTCAACAGCCTGCAGATCGGCGAGGTGAAGGTGCGCGGCCTGGAGGCCGAGGTGCAGGCCAGCCTGGCGCGGCAATGGGACTTCACCCTGGCGTATGCCTTCACCGACGCCAAGATCAGCCGCAGCAACGCGGGCGACCAGGGCACGCCCGTGCCCAGCACGCCGCGGCACACGGCATCGGCCTGGGTGAGCCACCGCTTCGCCAGCACGGGGCGCGGCGGCTGGACGGTGGGCGGGGGCCTGCGCTACACCGGCTCGCAGTGGAGCGGCACCTCGTCCATCACCACACCGGCTGCCACCGTGGCTGATGCCATGGTCGCCTACGACGCGGGTGACTGGCGCGTGGCCTTCAACGTGGCCAACCTCACGGACAAGGTGCAGATCACCCAGTGCCTGGCGCGCGGGGACTGCTTCTACGGCCAGGCGCGCACCTACACGCTGACCTCGACATACCGCTTTTGACCGCTGCCGCCGCTTTCGAGCGCCGGGGCCGCCGCCCCGGCGTTTGTTGCACACGAACAACGCCCCTGCACACGAAAGGTGCTTGTCCCTGTGGCGGTCACATTCACTCGCTAGTAGCATCCCGGCGTTGCAAAGTGCAACGATTCATCACCATGGGCACCGAACTTGCTTCAGCGACGGGCCCCGGGCGTTACCCCCAATGCGCGGCGGCTTGTGATGATTTGTCATCAAACACAATTTGATCGAAGGAAACCTCGCGAATGAAAACAATGAACCGCTGCGCCCTCGCTGCGCTGGCCTTGATCGGTACGTCGGCTGCCTTTGCCCAGAGCAGCGTCACGCTGTACGGCCGTATCAACACTACGTTCGAGCGCCAGAAAGATGGCGACGTTTCCAAGACGGGCCTGTTCAACAACGCCTCGCGCTTCGGCTTCAAGGGCCAGGAAGACCTGGGCGGCGGCCTGAAGGCGGGCTTCCAGCTGGAAAGCGGCTTTGACTCCAGCTCCGGCGCGACCGACGCCCGCGGCGTCTTTGCCCGCCAGAGCGAAGTGAACCTCTCCGGCGGCTTCGGCATGGTGCGCCTGGGCAACTTCACGTCGGAGTCGTACTACGCCACGGCCGACTTCATCAGCAACCACAACCACGACACCGGCTCGTCGGCCGACGCCCTGTACGCCTACCCGGCACGCGACGTCAACAAGATCGCCTACCGCACCCCCAGCCTGGGCGGCGCCACCTTTGAAGCCGGCTGGGCCATGCACGAACAGCCCAGCGGCGCGGGCGGCAAGAACAGCATCGACCTGGCCGCCAACTACGAAGTGGGCGCACTGGGTCTGGGCGCTGGCTACTCCAAGCTGGGCGACCAGAACCAGTTTGCCGTGCGCGCCTCGTACTCCACCGGCCCCTTCGTGCTGGGCGCCTATGTGCAGCGCGACAAGAACGTCTACATCGCCAACGGCGGCAGCCGCAACAACGTGCGCCTGTCGGCCGCCTACATCCTGGGCGTGTCCGAATTCCACGTGAACGTGGGCCGCGCAGGCAGCTACGCCAACGTGAGCAACAGCGCCGCCACCCAGTACACCCTGGGCTACAACTACAACCTGAGCAAGCGCACCAAGATCTACACGTACTACACCCGCATCAACAACGGCCAAGCCGCCAACTACGGTGTGTCGGCCGCCGGCAACGACTTCAGCTCGTTCGCCGTGGGCGTGCGCCACAACTTCTGATGGCGCTGTGCGCCTGCTGCGGGCCTGACGGGCCAGCGGCGGCGCACCAAGCCACGGGGCCTTGCATCCTGCACGGGTGCAAGGCCCTTTTTCATGCCGCCTTGCATCCTGCACGGGTGCAAGGCCCTTTTTTCATGCCGCCGTGAATCCTGCACCGCGCCCTGCAGGACTGCGCCCACGGCCGGTGCAGTCGGCGCCTTGCAGCAGCGCGTTGTTAAACAACAGACGAACTGCGTGCGGCGCCCCGCTTCAAAACGACTTCTTCAGCAGCCGATCCACCGACCAGATGCCGCCACCAAAGGCCGCAAAGAACAGGCTGCCGAAGGCCCAGATGCTGGACAGCTGGACAGCCTTGTCTTGCAGGAGATCGGTGAATACGACGCCCCCGTCCATGAGCCGCTTCGCGCCGTTGGGGGTCAGAAATTCCGGGTGGGCCTTGATCGCCTCCAGGCCCAGGCTGCTCAGCAGCGGCTGGGCGTTGTAGGGGTAGTGAAAGTGGAACCACACGGTCACGAACAGCATGACCGCATTGGCCAGCGCGAAGGGCCGGGTCAGCAACCCCAGGATGAGTGCAAAGCCGCCGACGACCTGCATGACGGCCAGCAGGGGCGAGAACAGCCAGCCCGGGTGAAAGCCGATCATCTCGACAAACTGCACCTGGCCCATGGGGTTCAGGATCTTCGGCCAGCCTTCGTGCAGCAGCCAGCCGCCCACGGCCAGTCGGAGCAGGAGCCAGCCAAGGGGCTGGGCAAACGTCTCATACATGCCGGCCAGCGCCGGGATGACCAGGCTTTCTTTGGGAACACTGAAATCAAGAGGGTTGCGCATACGGTGCCTCGCAAGCGTGAAAGGAGGAAAAGCCGTGCACCGGAGCGCATTCGTGCAGCTCGCGGGCACAGCCTCAGGGACCATCAGTCCTTCAGCGGAGAGATGCCTTGGACGGGCCCGATCAAACGCTCGAAGAGGCTCTTGAGGCGCTCCACACGGGCACGGTCCCGCATGAACGCCACAAAGTCCTCGGGACTGGTGTTGTAGTGGTCGACCGTCTGGAAGCCTGGCAGCGGCGCCACGTCCTTGCGGATGGGGAACTGCCGCGGGTGGGAGGCCACCGGCAGCGACAACTGCCAGCTCATGTACAGCTTGGCTGCATTCGGATGCTTGGCGTCCTTGAAGATCGCACCGGTCTGCGCCCAGGTGAGGAAGGGGTCGTTCTTGGGCAGCACGAAGCGCAGCGCCGACGATTCCACCGGAACGAAGCTGCCCGACGTGCCGGTCGCGACGGCGTATTTGCCGGCCTCCACCGCGTCGCGCGGGGTCTGCGTGCCACGCACCCATTGCACGCCGTTGGCCTTGAGCTTGTCGATGAACCCGATGCCGTACTTCTGGATGATCTTGTCGAACAGGTACAGCACGGCGTCATCATCGTTGGGGTACGTGATGATGATGCGGTCCTTGAACTCGGGCTTGAGGAAGTCCGAATAGTCGCGCGGCGCATTCTCTGCCGACACGTAGTTCTTGTTGTAGCTGTTGGCGAAGGTCAGCATGAACAGGCCGGTAAAGCGGCCGGCCGGGTCCTTGTAGGCCGTGGGAATCTGGTCCCAGCCGATGGGCTTGTACGGCAGCAGCAGCCCGCGTGCGGCCCAGTTGTCGAAATCGTGCAGCGTCTGCAGGTGCGCCACGTCCACTTCCAGGTCCTTGCGCAGCAGTTGCTCTTCGATGCGCGCGTCGTGGTACTTGCTCAGGTCGACCACGATGTTGATCTTCATGCCCGGAAAGCGGCGCTCGAAGTTGGACTGGATGCCAAAGCCCTGGGTTACCTCATCGCCGCCGGCGTACACGGTCAGCTGGCCGCCCTCCTTGAGAGCCGCCTGGTACAAGTCGTCCAGCGACTGGCCCGCGCCATCGCGCTCGACAGCCGTGGCCGCCTGCGTCGGTGGCGTCTGGGCCTGGCTGTGGACGGAGAAACCTGTGGCTGCGAGCGCGAGGGCCAGGCAGGTGATGCGCAAGGGGAGAACGATCTGCATGCTTTTTCTTTCGAAGGACACGGGGGGAAGAATTCAGAGAGCCGCGCGGGCGGCCAGTCATGAAAAGAAGGGGAAATCGGGGTTTTCGGGCGCCGCCGGCCCTGGGGCGGAAAGACCTACAGAGGGGCGCCACGGCGCTGGAATGTTCTGAAACTCTGGCGGGATGTGCTCAATGCGGGCATCGTAGGCAGGCCGCATTGACAAATAAATCCCGTCAATCCAGATAATCTGTATGGCAAAAGCAAACAATAACGAGGAATCCGGCGCCAGCCACCTCGCCAACCTCAAGCGCATGGCGTACTTCGCGGCGGTGGTCGAGACGGGTAGTTTCACGGCGGCCGCCGAACGGCTGGGCATCACCAAGGCCGTCGTCAGCCAGCAGGTGGCACGGCTGGAGCAGGAGTTCCGCACCACGCTGCTCACACGCACCACCCGCCGGGTGACGGCCACGGACGCAGGCAAGGCGTTTCACGAGCGCTGCGCCTTGATCCTGAAGGAGGCGCACGACGCATTCGATGAACTGGGGGAACGGGTGACGGAGCCGACCGGCACGTTGCGGCTGACCGCGGCGCTGGACTACGGCATCACGACCATCGTGCCGGCCATCACGGAGTTCACGCGGCGTTATCCGCAGTGCAAGGTGGACGCGATTCTGAGCGACCAGTCGCTCGACGTGATGTCCGGCCAGGTGGAGCTGGCTATCCGCGTGGGGTGGTTGACGGACGCGGGGGTGCAGTCCCGGCAGATTGGCGCATTCCGGCAACTGCTGGTCGCAGCACCAGCGTGGAAGGGCTCCGTGGACGCCCTGGCCGACCCGCAAGGCGTAGCCCAGCTTCCGTTCGTGGCCAATACCGCCTTGCGCGACCCCACGCATTGGAGCTTCTCGCGGGGCGAACGGGAGCGCCAGAGCGTCTCGGTGCACGCCGTGATGTCGATGGACGCCACGTTGGCCGTGCGCGAGGCGGTGCGCTACGGCGCAGGGCTGTCCGTGTTGCCGGACTATGCGGTGGCAGAGGACCTGGAGACCGGGCGGCTGGTCCATGTGCTGCCGCAGTGGGGACTGCCCTTGGGCGGCATCCACGCGGTGTTTCCCACGGCACGCTTCAGGCCCGCGAAGGTCCGGGCGTTCGTGGACTTGCTGCGGGAAATGGCCCCGGTGGCGGCGCACAGGGGACCGTGAGTTCGCGGTGCCGGCGGCCGGAACCGGGCTTCGCCCAGCGATCCGTGCGCTTGCCGCCCGCGGCTATTTGGCGACGTTCTGCCGCACGAGCTTGGACGTGACGGGGTGGAAATACGCCTCCACCATCTGCCCACCCTTGAAGCCGTAGACCTCGTAGCAGTTGCCTTTGGCGATCTTGAACGTCACGATCTTGTACCCGCGGAACTCGGCCAGCAGCCGCATTTCCGCCTCGGGCAGCCACTCGCTGCGCGGCTCGGTGGTGCATGCGTCCTCCAGGCGCTCCCGGGTGAAGCCCGGCACGGCTGACGGCGGCTGCGCGGCGGGCTTTTCTGCACCGGCCGCCCAGGCGGACGGCAGCACCAGCGGCGACAACGCCAGCGCAGCGGCTCCGAGGAAAAAGGAAATGTTTCGGCCCACAGGCACCTCCGGTGATGGATTTTTCCGGGAGGTTAGCCAGCGCAGATTAATCCGCGCTTAGGAAGCTCTGCGGAAGTTCCCGGACCGCCGGCGCAGCCGATGGGGGGCGGCCACGCACCCCACGCAGCAACGGCCAGCTCTGCCACCCGCTGTCATCCATCTGCGGCTACCGCCCCAGCACCGCCACCTGTACCTCGGTGCGAACCTCGAAACCCAGGCTCTCGTACAACGCGATGGCGGCCCGGTTGGTCACCCAGGCGTGCAGAAACGGCTGATCGCCGCGCTGCTGGGCGGCATGGGCCACGAGCGATGACAGGCGCCGCGCCAGCCCGCGGCCGCGAAAGTCCGGGTGGACGCAGACACCGCTGACTTCCGTGCCCCCGGCGAAACGCATGCGTTCCCCGGCCATGGCCGCCAGCCGGCCGCTGACCCGGATGCCCAGAAACCGGCCCATCGCGTGCGTGCGCGGCAGAAAGGGGCCCGGCTCGGTCAGTTGCGCCAGGGCCAGCATCTCTGCCGCGTCGGCGTCGCCCAGCTCCAGCACCTCGTCCGCGCCCGCCTCCGGCGCGACCGGGCGCACGGCCAGCATCTGCACACCCTGCGCACGCCGAAGCGCCTGCAGGCCGGGGGGCAGTGCAATGGGCGGGACCTGCAGCACGAACACGGACTCCCCCGGCTGCACCAGGGCGCCCAGCGCCGCGAGGCATGCACCGTCCTCGTCGTCCCGCGCGGATGCGAACAGGTTCACGTCACGCCGGTAGCGGCGGGCCAGCGGCCCACCCTCCGCCAGATGAGGCGCGCTGGCCAGCGAGGCCCAGACGGGCCGGTCGAACGGGTTGTTCATTCCATCATGGTTCATGGTTTTTTGCCTCCTGAACGGCCCGCTGCGGCGGGCTGCCTGGCCAGCGCCCTGGCCGAACGCTGCAGCAGCGACGTGCGCTCCAGCCCCTGCTCCACCGCGGCCAGCTGGTCCAAGAGCGGCCCCTGCAGCCCCGCGCACACCTGCGCGACCGACGCATCGAGCAACGGCCACACCTCACGCTTGGCCCGGCGCACCAGCGCCTGCCCTGCAGGGCTGAGCGCCAGCCGCCGCACGCGCCGGTCGCCCTCCACGGATTCCGACTGCACCAGCCCGCGCTCTTCCAGCCCCCGCAGCGAGCGCGTGACCACCGGCTGGCTCACGCCCACCGCGTCGCTCAGTTCGCCCACGCCCAGCGGGCCATGCCAGTCCAGCGCCGCCAGCAGCGGAAAGTGCGCCGCGGGCAGGTCCATCCCATGCTGGAGCAGCACCGCCTGGGTCTGCGCCTGCAGGGCTTCGCCAATGCGCTTGAAGCGGGTTCCGAGCGTGAGGAACCCCAGCTCTTTAACGACGTCGTCCACCATTCAAATCACCTCACGATATATATCATGATATGTATTTACCAGACCTCGTCAAGCGTTGGCAAGGTTCGGAAGAATCTTCGGGGAGCCGCCTGCGGCAGGCGCAGGCCCGGGCAAGGCCCCGCACCGGCAGCACTGCCGGCAACGGGGATGCGCCAGTGAGGTCAGACGTTCATGATCGAGACCAGGCGCGTGTTCAGGTGCGCCTCGATGGCCTCGGGGCCACCTTCGGAACCGTAACCCGAGTCCTTGAGGCCGCCAAAGGGCAGCTCGGCCGCCGGCGCAGCGGCCTGGTTGATCCACAGCATGCCCACTTCCAAGCGCTGGGCCAGCAGGTGCGCGTTCTTCAGCGAGGACGTGAAGGCGTACCCGGCCAGGCCAAACGGCAGGCGGTTGGCTTCGGCGATGGCGTCCTCGATCTTTTCAAAGCCGCGCACGGCCGCCACGGGGCCGAAGGGCTCTTCGTTCACGATGCGGGCCGACAGCGGCACATCGTTGAGCACCGTGGGCTGGAAGAAGTTGCCTTCGCTGCCGATGCGCTCACCGCCCGTCACCAGCGTGGCGCCCTGCTGCACGGCATCGGCCATCAGGTCGGCCATGGCCGTGATGCGGCGGGGGTTGGCCAGCGGCCCCATCTGCGTGCCGGCCGTGAGGCCGTCGCCCACCTTGAGGCCCTGGGCGTACTTGGCGAAGGCGGCCACGAAATCGGCGCGGATGCTCTCGTGCACCAGGTAGCGTGTGGGCGAGATGCACACCTGGCCCGCATTGCGGAACTTGGCGCCGCTGCTGATCTTGATGGCCAATTCGAGGTCGGCGTCCTCGGCCACGATCACCGGGGCGTGGCCGCCCAGTTCCATGGTCACGCGCTTCATGTGCTTGCCCGCCAGCGCCGCCAGTTGCTTGCCCACGGGCGTGGAGCCCGTGAAGGTGACCTTGCGGATGATGGGGTGCGGGATCAGGTAGCTGGAGATGTCGGCCGGGTTGCCGTACACCAGGCCCACGGTGCCAGCGGGCACGCCCGCGTCGGCGAACGCGCGGATCAGCTCGGCCGGGCTGGCGGGGGTTTCTTCGGGTGCCTTGACCAGGATGGAGCAGCCCGCGCCCAGCGCGGCGGCCAGCTTGCGCACCACCTGGTTGATGGGGAAGTTCCACGGCGTGAATGCGGCCACAGGGCCCACGGGGTCCTTCAGCACCATCTGCGTGGCCTTGAGGTTGCGCGAGGGCACGATGCGGCCGTACACGCGCAGCGATTCGTCGGCAAACCATTCGATGATGTCGGCCGACGCCAGGGTCTCGACCTTGGCCTCGGCCAAGGGCTTGCCCTGCTCTTGCACCATGATGGCGGCGATGGCCTCGGCCCGCTCGCGCATCAGCGCGGCGGCGCGGCGCATGGTCTTCGCGCGCTCGGCGGCAGGCATGTCGCGCCAGGCCTCAAATCCCTTTTGCGCAGCCTCCAACGCACGGTCCAGGTCCGGCTGGCTGGCATGCGCCACACGGCCGACCTCCTTGCCCGTGGCGGGGTTGAACACGGCAAGCGTCTTGCCGTCGGCAGCGTCTTGCCACTGGCCTGCGATGAAAAGCTGGGTGTTGGGATAAGTCATGGGCGTTGGTCGGACGTTGGTGAGAAAAAGGACAAATGACTATACGCCTGCGATGATGACCGTGTTGCTGAAGGAGATTGCATGCGAGCAGTAGTTCAAAGCCTCGAAGAGTCGCGCATCCGCGAGGTCGCCAACGAGGGCCTGGGGCGCAGCGATGTGCTGAAGTTCTGGTTTGGCGAGAGCGACGAGGTGACCCCCGATTTCATCCGCGAGGCGGCCATTGCGTCGCTGCAGCACGGCGAGACGTTTTACGCGCACAACCTGGGCCTGCCGGAGCTGCGGCACGCCATCGCAGGCTACATGCACGGCCTGCACCCGCAGCAGCACACCGACGCATGGTTCGACCGCATCGCAGTCACGTCCGGCGGCGTGAACGGCCTGATGGTGGCCATGCAGGCGCTGGTGGATGCGGGCGACGAGGTGGTGCTGGTCACGCCCGTGTGGCCCAACCTGGTGGCGCAGCCGCGCATCCTGGGCGCCCAGGTGCGCACCGTGCCGCTGGTGGCCGACGCACACGGCGCGTGGCGGCTGGACATGGATGCGCTGCTGGCCGCCATCACGCCCGGCACGCGCTTGCTGGTGGTGAACGCGCCCAATAACCCCACGGGCTGGACGCTCACGCGCGAAGAGCAGGCCGCCATCCTGGCGCACTGCCGCCGCACGGGCACGTGGATTCTGGCCGACGAGGTGTACGAGCGCCTGTATTACGCAGGCGACACGGCCAACGGCGCCGCGCCCAGCTTTCTGGACGTGGCCGCCCCGGAAGACCGGCTCATCGTGACGCACAGCTTTTCCAAGAGCTTCCTGATGACCGGCTGGCGCCTGGGCTGGCTGGTGCTGCCGCCCTCACTCACGCACGCCGTGGGCAAGCTGATCGAGTTCAACACCTCGTGCGCGCCGGTGTTCGTGCAGCGCGGCGCCACGGTGGCGCTGCAGCGCACGGGGGAAGTGACGCCTGCGCTGGTGGCGCACCTGAAGACCTGCCGCGACACGCTGGTGCCGCTGCTGGCCGACGTGCCCGGCGTGTCGGTGGCCACACCGCTGGGCGGCATGTATGCGTTCTTCCACATCGACGGTTACGACGATTGCCTGACGCTGGCCAAGCGGCTGGTGCGGGAGGCGGGGCTGGGGTTGGCGCCGGGCAGTGCGTTTGGCGACGAGGCGTCGGGGTGGCTGCGGTGGTGTTTTGCAAGCCAGGATGTGGGGAGGTTGGAGGAAGGGGTTCGCAGGTTGAGGGGGTGGTTGAAGGGGTGATGGGAAGGGTTTCTTCAAGGATTTTTGGGCACTAGCGCTTGATGGGAAAGCGCAGGCAGCTATTGATTTGATAGCTTTGATGATTGCGTTTGCCGCTCGGACGGAGCTTGCAGACGTTGGGGGACGATTCCCCAACCGTTCGGGCTGAGCCTGTCGAAGCCGGGGCGCGACCGCTCGCTCGCCCATTTGCGCAGCATGCTTTCGCTGAGGGCGGAGGCCGGGAGTCGCCCGGCGGCGAGTCCCTTTCTTTCGCGTCGCCGAAAGAAAGGAACCAAAGAAAGGGCGACCCTACAGGCTGCGTCCCTCCGCTTCGCTACGGGCAACCTGCGGTGCTCGCGGGCGGGGTGCGCTGCGGAACTCGCTTTGCGCTGCGCGCGCCGCTCGGACAACCGCAGCGAGTCAGAGCACGAAGCCTGTGTGTCCTGCGGCACACAGGCCACCCCGCCCGCTGCGCTCCTCGGCGCATCCTGAAGGGAACCCGGGGATCGGACATCCACACGGGCCATTGCTGCGCTGCGCTGCGCCCGGCCTGGCTTTCGCAGCGCGAGGCGCTTGCGCCCGCGAAGGCGGGGCCGAGCGCAGCGATGGCCCGTGTGGCTGTTTGGCTGTTCGGCTGTCCCACCCCTGCTGGCTGCGCCTGCGGCGGGG
>NZ_JAJTBB010000020.1 GCF_021287135.1 Acidovorax sp. | reverse complement strand
CGTCTCAGAAAAGCCGGTGCAAAAACCATTCTTGAACCGGGTTCGGTGAGTCGCCTTGCGGGTTCGGCTCATCGATGGGATGAACTGTACGCCGCGGGTGTTCAGAGAAAAACCACCGAGTCGCGAACTGACTGTTCCAGTTTTAGGAACAATTGTGGTGGTAGGCAATCCCCCGCAGACCGTCACACGGCTGCCACGGCCGCGCGGCATCGTGGCGGCTTCGTTTTCTTTACCCTGACTGCCTGCCATGCCCCGACTTCGCGCCCTTGCCGCCGGTACCGCACTGCTCCTCGCGTGCGCCGCTTCCACGACTGCCCTGGCCCAGCAGGCCTTTCCGGCCACGCTGGCCGGCCATGCCGTGCTGCCGGCCCAGAGCTTCGTCCCCGCCCCACCCGATGCCCCGCGGGACCTGCAGACCAGCGGCAAGTTCACCACGGCCCGCCGCGTGGACGCCGTAGGCTCCGTGATGGGCCAGTCCGGCGGGCGCGACACGGGCGTATCGCTGCCCTTCCAGGGCCAGCCGCTGCAGGGCCACTCGGGCATCAAGCACATGGCGGACGGCTCGTTCTGGATCCTGACCGACAACGGTGCCGGCTCCAAGGCCAACTCGCCCGACTTCATGCTCTACCTGAACCACTACGCCGTGGACTTCCAGAGCGGGCAGTTCCGCCGCCTCAAGACCATCTTCCTGCACGACCCCGACAAGAAGGTGCCGTTTCGCATCACGCACGAGGGCACGGACCAGCGCTACCTGACCGGCGCGGACTTCGACCCCGAGAGCTTCCAGTTCGCCGGCGGCGCGCTGTGGATTGGCGAGGAGTTCGGCCCCTTCCTCATCAAGACCGACCTGAACGGCAAGGTGCTGGCCGTGTTCGAG
The DNA here is from genome assembly GCF_021287135.1 of Acidovorax sp. Taxonomy (GTDB): domain Bacteria; phylum Pseudomonadota; class Gammaproteobacteria; order Burkholderiales; family Burkholderiaceae_C; genus Acidovorax. The sequence continues at coordinate 152,887 of NZ_JAJTBB010000020.1, read as the reverse complement.
ACCCAGGTGGACGGCAAGGTCGTTCGCTCGCCCGATGCCCCCGGCGTGCTCATGCCCGGCGCGCCCGACGCCAAACCCACGCCGTTTGAGGTCAAGCGCTCCAAGGGCTTCGAGGGCATGGCCGCGTCCAAGGACGGCAGCAAGCTCTACGCGCTGCTCGAAGGCGCGCTGTGGAACGACGAGGCCAAGGCCTATGAAAACGTGGGCGGCAAACAGTACCTGCGCGTGCTGGAGTTCGACGTGAAGACCGAGCGCTGGACCGGCCGCCACTGGAAGTACGTGCTGGAGGCCAACCACCACGCCATCGGCGACTTCAACATGATCGATGCCACCACGGGCCTCATCATCGAGCGCGACAACGGCGAAGGCACGGCCGACAAGGCCTGCCCCGAAGGCGTCAAGCGCACCGACTGCTTCCACGACCTCGCCCAATTCAAGCGCGTCTACAAGGTCGAGATGAGCGACGCCAACGTGGGCGGCGAGATCCGCAAGGTGGGCTACATCGACCTGATGAACATCCAGGACCCGAAGCGCCTGGCGAAAAAGCCGCTCAACAACGGCGTGCTCACCTTCCCGTTCTTCACCATCGAGAACGTGGACGTGGTGGATGGCACCCACATCGTGGTGGGCAACGACAACAACCTGCCCTTCAGCAGCAGCCGCGAGCCGAACAAGGCGGATGACAACGAGCTGGTGCTGCTCGAAGTGGGCGAGCTGCTCCGGGCCAAGTAGCCCGGCGCTAGCGCGCGGCGGGAGCCGGGTGGCAAAATTCCCGGTTCCCCCTCCAACGCTCCACAAGCCGCGCCACCATGTTCACAGGCATCGTCCAAGCCACGGCAGGCATTGCCGCCATCACCGACCGCGCGGGCCTGCGCACCTTCACGCTCGATTTTCCCGAGGGCTTTTGCCAGGACCTCGCCATTGGTGCCAGCGTGGCCACCGATGGCGTGTGTCTCACGGTGACCGAGATCGTCTCGCCCACGCAGGCCAATTTCGACGTGATGCTGCAGAGCCTGAACATCACCACGCTGGGCAGCTACCGCCAGGGCGACCGCGTGAACGTGGAGCGCGCGGCCAAGGACGGCGCAGAAATTGGCGGCCACCCGCTGTCGGGCCATGTGGACTTCACCGGCACGCTGGTGGAACGCCGCGAGTTCGACAACAACCTGGTGTGGCGCGTGGCCGTGCCCGAGCCGTTTCGCCGCTATGTGTTCGCCAAGGGCTACATCGCGATCCACGGCGCGAGCCTGACGGTGGCCGAGGTGAACCGGCAGGAAGGCTGGTTCGAGGTGTGGCTGATTCCCGAGACGCGCCGCGCCACCGTGTTTGAAGCCAAACAGGTGGGCGACCGCCTGAACATCGAGATCGAGCGCAGCACCCAGGTGGTGGTGGACACGGTGCGCGAGGCCGTGCAGGAAAGCCTGGGCCGGCTCACTCCTGTGCTGGAGGCGCTCTTGAAGGAAAAGGGCCTGTCGCTGGACGACCTGGTGCAGCCGCCCCAGCTTCCCCGGGGATGACGGCCGCGCGCTGGACGCCGCGCCCGCTCGCGGCGGCCGACCTGCCGGGCCTGCTGGCCGTGCAGCGGGCCTGCTATGGAGAAGGCTTTGTGGAGAGCGCCGAGGTCTTTGCCCGGCGCCTGGCCAGCCCGGTGAACTGTTCGCTGGTGCTGGAGCACGCCGGCAAGGTGTGCGCCTACCTGGCCGCTTACCGCTCGCACCTGAACAAGGTCACGCCGCTGCACGGCGACTTTGGGGCCGACCGGCCGACCGCCCCCGGCCGCGCCGCTGCCCCGGCCCCCGACACCCTGTACCTGCACGACATGGCGGTGCTGCCCGCGCTGGCCGGCCAGGGCCTGGCGCGCGCGTTGCTGGCGCCGGTGTGGGAGCGTGCGCGGCAGGAAGGCCTGCGCCACAGCGCGCTCGTGTCCGTGCAGGGCTCGCAGGGCTACTGGGAACGCCACGGCTACGCCGTGCAGCCGCTGGCCGATGCGGCGCAGCGCGAGCATCTGGCGAGCTACGGCGAGGGCGCCGTCTACATGGTGCGCTCACTGCTGCACAGCCCCGGCGGCCCGGGCGCTTCCGTCAGCCCGCGCTGATGCTTCCGGCCTCCAGGCCCTCGCCCACCACCCAGTCGCGGAAGCGCCGCAGCGCGGGGTCGATCAAGGCCTCGGGCCGGTACACGAGGCGGTAGCCCAGGGGCACCGGCGCGGCGGGCGCCTGCAGGCCTACCAGGGCCCGCGTGGCCAGCTCGCGCCCCACCCGCGCGCGCGGCACCAGCGCCAGGCCTTGTCCGGCCAGGGCGGCTTCGACAGCCCCGTTGGCGCCCGCAAACACCACCCCCTGGCCGCTGTCCACCCGCGCCAGGCCCTGGGCCTGGCACCACAGCCGCCAGTCGTCGCGGCGCCCGTGGTGCAGCAGGCGCGGGCCGGTCACGTCCGCCAGCAGCGCCCAGGGGCGCGGTGCCACCAGGCGCGGGCTGCAGACCGCAATCAGGTCATCGGACAGCAGCCACTCGGCCTGCAGGCCGGCGTAAGGCCCCAGGCCGTGGCGCACGGCAAAGTGCATGTCCTCGGCCTGCAAATCCACCGTGCGCTCGGTGCTGTTCACATGCACGTCCAGCTCGGGGGCCTGCTGCAGGAAGTGCTGCAGGCGCGGCACCAGCCACTGCGCCGCAAAGTCGGCCGTGCAACTCACCCGCACCACGTGGCGCGCGCCGGCTGCCAGCCGGGCCGTGGCGTGGCCGATGCGCGCCAGGGCCTCGCCGCAGGCGGCCTGGTAGTCCGTGCCGGCAGGCGTGAGCGCCAGGCCGCGCGGCAGCCGCTCGAACAGCGCGCAGCCCAGAAACGCCTCCAGCCGACGCACCTGCTGCGACACCGCGCCGGGCGTGACGTGCAGCTCGCGCGCGGCTTCGCGCACGCTGCGGTGGCGGGCCGTGGCCTCGAAGAAGCGCACGGCGATCAGGGGCGGAAGCTTCATGGTGTCTGGTCGGAGTGTTCACTGCAGCTCAACGGCTGTAGAGGATAAATCGTTTGCCACAAATGCACGGATTTCCAACAATGGCCCTACCGCTTGCGCACTCCCATTTCCTCCGACGTATCCCAGGTGCCCCATGCCCTTGCCCAGCTTTTTGCGATTGATCCTCCTGGCCGCCCTCTGGGGCGGCAGCTTCCTGTTCCTGCGCGTGGCCGCGCCGGTGCTGGGGGCCCTGCCCACCACGTTCGTGCGCGTGCTGCTGGGCGCCGCCGGCCTGGCGCTGCTGCTGGTGGCGTTGCGCCTGCGCCCGCGCTTTGGCGGCAAGCTGGCCGCCACGCTGGCCCTGGGGGTGGTCAACTCGGGCATCCCCTTCCTCATGTTCGCGCTGGCCGCCCGCAGCCTGCCGGCCGGCTACAGCGCCATCCTCAACGCCACCACGCCGCTCATGGGCGTGCTCATCGGCGCGCTGGCCTTTGGCGAGCGCATCACCGCCGCCCGCGTGGGCGGCATGGTGCTGGGCATGGCCGGCGTGGCCGTGCTGGCCCAGGCGGGGCCGGTGGCACTCACGCCCGAGGTGCTGGGCGGCATGGCCGCCTGCCTGGTGGCCACCGCGTGCTACGGGCTGGCCGGCTTCCTCACGCGGCGCTGGATCACCGAACGCGGCGGGCTGGACAGCCGCATCGTCGCCCTGGGCAGCCAGCTGGGCGCGGTGCTGGTGCTGGTGCCCGTGGTGGCCTGGGAGCTGCTGCGCCAGCCGCAGGCCGCGGCCACCTGGCTGGCGGCGCCCGCGCAGGTGTGGGGTGCGCTGCTGGCGCTGGGGCTGCTGTGCACGGCCCTGGCCTACGTGCTGTATTTCCGGCTCATTGCCGACGTGGGGCCGCTCAAGGCGCTCACGGTGACCTTCCTCATCCCGCTGTTCGGCGTGGCCTGGGGCTGGCTGCTGCTGGGCGAGCCGGCCACCCTGGCCCATGCGGCGGGCGGAAGCCTGATTGGCGCGGCGCTGTGGCTGGTGCTGCGGCCGGCGCCGGCGGTGGCGGCGCCCGTGGCGCCGCAGGGGGCGCGCTGATGCACCGGCAACCGCCCGAGGGCGCGGGGCGCAGCGGGGAGCTCTGACGCCGCGCTCCGGTCCGGGTGTGGGGCCCGCGCCGCCCGTCACACAGCGTGGTGATAATGCGCGCCATGCCCCACCGCTGGAAACCCAACGTCACCGTGGCCGCGCTCATCGAGCGCGAGGGCCGCTTTCTGCTGGTCGAGGAAGAAACCACCGACGGCCTGAAGCTCAACAACCCGGCCGGCCACCTGGACCCGGGCGAGTCGCCCATCCAGGCCTGCGCGCGCGAGGTGCTGGAAGAGACGGCGCACGACTTCGAGCCCACGGCGCTGATCGGCGTGTACCTGAACCGCTTCACCAAGACCCGCACGGGCGACGACATCACCTACCTGCGCTTTGCGTTTGCGGGCACTTTGGGCACCCACCATGGCTGGCGCGCGCTGGACACCGGCATCGTGCGCACGCTGTGGCTCACGCCGGACGAGATCCGCGCCTGCCCCGAGCGGCACCGCAGCCCGCTGCTGCTGCGCTGCCTGGAAGACTACCTGGCGGGCCAGCGCTTTCCGCTGACGCTGGTGCACACCGACATTTCGGTGACCGAGGCCGCGCCGCAATAGCAACGCGGCGCCCTGGCCGCAGCGGCCCGGGCACTCAGTCTGCCGTGAGCTTGCGCTCCTTGATGATGGCCGCCCATTGCGTGGATTCCTTCTTCATGAAGGCCGCCAGCTCGGCGCGCGTGGTGGGCTGGGGCGTGAGGCCGTGCTTGTTCAGCGCCTCCTTCACGCCCGGGTCGCTCAGCACCTTGACGATCTCCTTGTTCCAGCGGTCCAGCAGCGGGGCGGGCGTCTTGCCCGGGGCCACGAAGGCGTACCAGTTGAGCGCTTCAAAGCCGGGATAGCCCGCCTCGGCCACGGTGGGCACGTTGGGCATGTACGAGGGCCGCGTGAGTCCGGTGGTGGCCAGGGGGATGAGCTTGCCCGCCTCGATGTGCGGCAGCGCGGTGGGCGGCGCTGCAAAGTACGAGGTCACGCGCTCGCCCAACAGGTCTTGCAGCGCGGGGGCGCCGCCCTTGTAGGGCACGTGGGTCATGTCGATGCCGGCGCGCTGGTTGAACAGTTCGCCCGCCAGGTGCGATGCCGAACCCGCGCCGGTGGAGGCAAAGTCCACGCTGCCGGGCTTCTTCTTGGACAGCTGCACAAACTCGGCCAGCGTCTTCACGCCCGCGCCCTTGTGCACCACCAGCACGTTCGGAAAGTTCACCCCGCCCGAGACCGGGGCCAGGTCCTTGAACGGGTCATAGGGCAGCTTCATCAGGTGCGGCGCAATGGTCAGCGGTCCCACCGACCCGAGCAGCAGCACCGAGCCATCGGCCGCCGCATTGGCCACGAACTGGTGCGCGATGTTGCCGCCCGCGCCGCCCTTGTTGTCCACCACCACCGACTGGCCGATGTTCTCGCCGAGCTTCTTGGCAATGAGCCGCGCCGCCGCATCGGCCGCGCCGCCGGCCGCAAAGCCCACGACCAGCGTGACGGGCTTCTTGGGCGGGAAATCCTGCGCGTGGGCAGCGCCAGACAGCGTCGCGGCAGCGGTGGCGAGCGCCAGCGCGCTCATCAAGAGGGTGCGTTTTTTCATGGAGGTCTCCTTCATCGTGGGGAAAGTGGATACAGGACGAGCTACTTGTTTTTGTACAAGGCGGTAGCTATGGGCGCTGCCCATGCGCGGGCCACCGTGCAAGGGCCGCCCCGCCGCACTGGTGGCGTCCCCCTTCCCGCGCGCAGCGCGAGAGAAGGGGGAAGGCGCGCAGCGCCACAGGGGGTTGTTTCATTTCAGTCTGCGCCCAAACCGATGGGATTGGGCTGGCGCTTCTCCACCGCATGGCGCAGCAGCGACGCCGTGCGGAAGATGCCGTGCGCAAACTTGCCGTAGGGCAGCGTGGCAAACAGCGCCATCACCGCACCCAGGTGCAGGCACAGCAGCAGCGGCAAGGCGGCGGTGCCGCGCGCTGCCCACAGGGCCAGGCCGCTGGTGGCGGTGAGGAACAGCAGGGCGATGAAGGCGCGGTCCATGGGCTTTTGCGCGGCGTCGCCGTGCAGCGGGTGGCGGCGCAGGTTCAGCCGCCACAGGCCTGCGGTGCCCAGCGCCAGGCTGATGCCGCCCGCGCCGCCCAGCAGCTTCGGAAAACTGGGCAGGTCGTAGGGGGCGGCCGCGCCCAGCAGGTAGTGGTACAGCGTGGCCACGCTGGTGGCCGCAAAGCACAGCACAAAGCCGTAGAACGTGAGGTGGTGCATGCGCCTGCGCGACAGGGTATAGGCGTCGTCCTCGTTGTGGCAGCCGTCGCCGTGGCCGCCGTCCAGGTACTTCAGGCGCAGCACGGCATCGGTGGCTTCGGCCGTGGCGGGGGCGCTCAGCGGCGCGCCGCTGGTGGCGGGCGTCACATCGCGCCAGAAGCGGCGTACGCCCAGGCCCAGGGCCAGCACGGCAAACAGGAACACGGGGGCGAACAGGCCCACCAGCAGGTTGTGCGGGAAGATGCCGTAGAAGCCGCCCACCGGCGCCGTCCACAGCGCCGCCAAGCCTTTCCCGTGCAGCCCCACGGCCAGCAGCAGGAACAGCGTGAGCCCCGCCACCAGCGCCAGCGCCAACGTGAGGCCGTTGCGCTGGTACAGCTGGCCCAGTGCGGGCGGCCAGGCGTAGTCGGCATAGGTCTGGCCGCGCACCTGGGCCATGGCCTGGGGAATGTTCACCGCAAACTCGTGCGGCGGCGCGTACTGGCAGGCATGCAGGCAGGCGCCGCAGTTGTGGCACAGGTTGGCGATGAAGTGGATGTCGGCCTTGCCGAACTCCAGCCGCCGCGTCATGGCCGGGAAGACGGCGCAAAAGCCTTCGCAGTAGCGGCAGGCGTTGCAGATCTGCAGCTGGCGCGCCACTTCGGTCTCGGGGGCGGAGAGCACGATGTCGCCGTTGGCCAGCGCCTTGGCGTCACGCGTCAGGGCCTCAAGCGCTTGCATTCATCACTCCTGTTTTTATAGCTGCTTGCGCTTGATGGATAAGCGCTGGAGCCTGTTTTGATGCCAAAGCCGCCTGCGTGCCCGCAATGCGCCCAAACGCGGTGCCGATGCTCATGCCCACCCCCGCCGTGTAGCCCTTGCCCAGCACGTTGCCGGCCATCATTTCGCCGGCCACGAACAGGTTGGGGCTGGGCTCGTTGTTGAAGCGCACGGCGGCGGTGTCGTCGGTGTGCAGGCCCAGATAGGTGAAGGTGACGCCGGGCTTGAGCGCGTAGCCGTAGAACGGCCCGGTGTCGATGGGCCGGGCCCAGTGCGTCTTGGCGGGCGCCACGCCTTCGGTGTGGCAGTCGTCCAGCGTGGTGTGGTCGAACGTGCCCACGCGGCAGGCGGCGTTGTAGTCACCCAGCGTGCGCGTGAAGGTGTCCACGGGCAGACCCAGCTTTTGCGCCAGCTCGGGCAGCGTGTCGGCCTTGACGCCCGGGAACACGGGCGGCATGAAGCGGCCGATGGCCTTGCTGTCGATGATGGAGTAGCCGATCTGCCCCGGCTGCTGCGCCACCAGGCGGCCCCAGATGGCGTAGCGCTTGGGCCAGAAGTCCTCGCCCTCGTCGTAGAAGCGCTCGCCGTTGCGGTTGACCACCACGCCCAGCGACACGCAGTCGATGCGGGTGCAGATGCCGCCGTCGTACAGCGGTGCGCGCGCGTCGATGGCCACCATGTGCGCCTGCGTGGGGTCGCCGATGCGGTCGGCGCCGTGGTCGTCGAGCAAGTGCTTGAGCAGCACGCCCTTGTTGTAGGCCGTGCCGCGGATCAGGAAGTTGTCGGCTGGCCACTCGCCGCGCTCGTTCTGGCCCCAGGCCTCGCGCAGCCATTCGCGGTTGGACTCAAAGCCGCCCGCGGCCAGCACGCAGGCCTTGGCGGCAATGCGCTCGCCGTTCGCCAGGTGCGCGGCGACGAAGCGGCGGCCGTCCATCTCGATGCGCTGCACGGGCGCTTCGTAGCGCACCTGCACGCCCAGCTGCTCTGCGCTGCGGTAGTAGGCGTTGACCAGCGCCTTGCCGCCACCCATGAAGAACGCGTTGGTGCGCGCCACATGCAGCGTGCCCGCCAGCGCGGGCTGGAAGTGCACGCCGTGGCGGCGCATCCAGGGCCGGCAGGTGCTGGATTCGCGGATCACCAGGCGCGCCAGGTGTTCGTTGGTAAGGCCGCCCGTCACCTTGAGCAGGTCTTGCCAGAACTCTTCTTCGGGGTAGGCATCGACCAGCACGTCCTGCGGCGCGTCGTGCATGCAGCGCAGGTTGCGGGTGTGGGCGGAATTGCCGCCGCGCCAGGCGCGCGGGGCCGATTCGAGCAGCAGCACGCTGGCGCCGGCCTCGCGCGCCATCAGGGCGGCGCACAGGGCGGCGTTGCCGCCGCCGATGACCAGGACATCGACGCTCATGGGCGGCGGTCCCATGCCGTGCGCCGGCCGCGGGTGAATGAAGGGGGGTTGGGGCCCATGGGGTGTCTCCTGGCGGGGGTCGCCGTCTCGTTCATCGGGGTGCGGCGACTGTAGGCAGACCCGGGCCCGGCGTGCAGCGGGGCCGTGTCATGGGGGTATCACGGATCGTGATGGCTGCACCAGGGCATGGCCGGTGTTGCTCTGTACCTTTCCGCTTTGGTGCTTTTCCGGCTGCGCATTGAAGAAGCACGCCCCAGCCCAGGGCCGCCGAGCAAGGGCCGTCCCGCAGCGAGGGCGGCGTCCCCCTTCCCATCGCTCAGCGATGAGAGAAGGGGGAAGCGGCGCAGCCGCTCAGGGGGATGTGCCTATCCACGTTGTGCCGAACCACTGGCCGCTCATCACCAGCTCGCGCACGCAGTCCGTCAGCACCACGCGCGCGGCCAGGGCGGCGGGCGAGAGTTCCTCGTCGGGCAGGCTGCACAGCAGGTTGACGCGGCGGGCGGGCGCGTCGGTGAGGCGCGCGCACTGGAAGCGCTCGGCCGCGTCCGGGTAGCGGCCCATGGCGGCCCAGGGCTGCACGGTGGAGCCCAGGCCCGCGTCCACGGCGGCCATCACCATGGCGAGCGAGTCCACCTCCAGCACCACATGGGGCGCCACGCGGTCGCGGGCAAAGGCGGTGTCCAGCGTGCTGCGCAGGCCATGCGGGCCGGTGGGCAGGATCAGCGGCTCTTGCCCCAGCCCGGCCACCGTCAGCGTTTCCGGCAGCCGCCGGCCGCCGGGGTTGCCTTGCCCGCTGCGGGCGCAGATGAGGAACAGGTCTTCTTCCAGCAGCGGCGCCATGGCCCAGCGGCGCGCGCCCGCGGCCTGCTGCGCCTGGTGCAGGCGGGTGTCGAACAGCACGGCCAGGTCCAGCTCGCGCGCATTGAGCATGGCGGTGAGGTGGCCGGACATGCTCTCGACCATGTGCAGCCGCACGTCGGGGTAGCGCGCGCGCATGGCCTGCATCAGCGGCAGGCCCAGCACGCCCGCGGTGGTGGGCGCCAGGCCCACGGTGACGGTGCCCGACAGCCGCGCCTGCTGCGCGGCACGCACGGCCTGGTCGGCATGGCGCAGGGTGAGCTGCGCCTCGCGGAAGAACGCCAGCCCCGCCTCGGTGGGCGCCACGCCGCGCGGCGTGCGCTGCAGCAGCCGCGTGGCCAGCTCGCCCTCCAGCCGCGTGATCTGCTGGCTGAGCGCGGACTGCACCACGTCCAGGTCCAGCGCGGCGCGGCTCATGGAGCCCAGCTCGACGATGCGCACGAAGTAGCGGAGTTGTCTCAGTTCCATGGAGGGCTTTCGGGGCAGGGAGCGGGCCATCACGGCGTGTGATGGGCCAATGTTCGCACGCGGCTCGGGTTGTGCATGAAAAATGGCTGCAGCGCTTATTAGACAAGCGTGAACAGCTATTATTTTAATAGCATTCTTTGGGCACCACTAAACCCCGTGCGGCAGCAGCGCCGCCAGCGCCTCGCGCATCCAGCGCGCAATCAGCTGCTGGCGCTCGCGCGGCATGCGGTCTTCCGTGGAGGCCACGCTGATCGCGGCCACCGGCTCGCCGGCCGCGTTGCGCACGGCCATGCCGGCCGCCAGCACGCCCTGCGTGGCATGGTTGCCCACCACCGACCAGCCGCGCTCGCGCGTGGCGCGCACCAAAATCTGCAGGCGCTCGGGCGTCATGCCGCCGTAGCGCGGCAGCTCTTGCGCGTTGGCGGCGATGCAGGCCTGCGCCTCGGCGTCGGGCAGCGCGGCCAGCAGCGCCAGGCCCGCAGCGCCCACGCCCAGCGGCTGGCGCGTGCCCACCTGGATCACCAGGATCTGCACCGGGTGCGTGCCCACGTGGCGCGCAATGCAGTGCGAGGTCGGCCCCTCGCGCACGATGGCAAAGGCCGCGTCGCCGCAGGCACGGCTCACGCGCTCCAGCACGGGCTTCAGGCGCACGGCCATGTTGGGCTGGCCTGCCGGCTCGGCCAGGGCGGCCAGGCGCGGCCCCGCGGCGTAGCGAAAGCGCCCACGCTGCGCCACGTAGCCGCTCTCCAGCAGCGTGGCGAGCAGGCGGTAGACGGTGGCGCGCTCCAGCGCGGCGGCGCGGCACAGGTCCACCACGCGCGCGCCGTCGCGGCCATGGGCCAGCACGGCGTCCAGCACCTGCAGGCCGCGGCGCAGCGTGCGGCTGCCGGGGTCGTCGGCCGGAGCGTCGGCCATGCCGGCTCGGGCAGCTTCGTCCGGCTGGCGGACATTTGAATTCGCAGGTCGGGAGGGCATGGGAAAGAATTTGTTCGTCAACGCCACCAGTGCGCAGTGTGCCGCAGAGCACCGCGCAGCGCGCCACGACGGCATTTTCTGCAAGAACCCCGGAGACAAACACCATGAACCATCCCGCCCCCGCCGCGCTGCGCCAGCGCACGGCTTCGTCACCCCTGCCGCGCCGCGCCCTGCTGGCGCTGGCGGCCACCCTGGCCTGCGGTACCGCCCTGCCATTGCAGGCCCAGCCCAATGCGTCCGGCTGGCCCGCCAAGCCGGTCAAGCTGGTGGTGGGCTATGCGGCCGGCGGCGCCACGGATGTGATCGCGCGCCTGGTGGCCGTCAAGCTGGGCGACCAGCTGGGCCAGCCGGTGGTGGTGGACAACCGCGCCGGCGCCAACAGCAATGTGGGTGCCGAGGCCGTGGCGCGCGCGCCGGCCGATGGCTACACGCTGTACGTTTACACCATCGCCAACACCATCAACGCCACGCTCTACCCCAAGCTGGGCTACGACCCGGTGAAGGACTTCGAGCCCATCGGCCTGATCGCCAAGATCCCGAACATCCTGGTGGTCAACCCCAAGCTGCCCATCAAGAACCTGGCCGACTACGTGCGCTACGCCAAGGAGTCCAAGGACGGCATCACGTTTGCGTCCTCGGGCAGCGGCTCGTCCATCCACCTCTCGGGCGAGATGTTCAAGATGCAGTCCCACCTCAAGATGCTGCACGTGCCCTACCGGGGCAGCGCGCCCGCCGTCACCGACCTGCTGGGCGGCCAGGTGGATTCGATGTTCGACAACACGCCGTCGGCCCTGCCGCACGTGCAGGCGGGCAAGCTGCGCGCCATTGCCATCACCAGCGCCCAGCGCTCGCCCCTGCTGCCGGAAGTGCCCACGCTGGCCGAGTCGGGCTATGCGGGGTTTGACGTGCAGTCGTGGTTCGGCCTGGCCGCACCGGCGGGCACGCCGCGCGCCGTGGTGGAGCAGGTCAACACGGCCCTGAACAAGGTGCTGGCCCAGCCCGAGGTGCGCACGCGCCTGCAGGAGCTGGCCGCCACGCCCGAGGGCGGCTCGCCCGACAAGATGCGCCAGTTTTCCGCGGCCGAGATCAAGCGCTGGCGCGAGGTGGTCAAGGCCTCCGGCGCATCGGCCGAGTGACAGATCCCCCACACAACCTCACCTCTTTCATGTTCCCCATCGACTTCTTCTGGCGGGCCGCCCAGCGCTGGCCTGACCGCATTGCCATCGACGCGCCCGAGGGCGCCCTCCGCTACGACGCGCTGGCCGCCCGCGTGGCGGCGCTCGCGGCGGGCTTCACGGCCATCGACCCCACGCCCCAAAGCCGCGTGGGCATTTGCGCAGGCAACAGCGCCGACCACATTGCCGCGCTGCTGGCCGTGCTGGCCTGCGGCAAGGTGTGGGTGCCGCTCAACCCCAAGAGCACGCGGCCCGAGATCCGCCGCATCATCGACGCGACCGAGCCCACCCTGCTGGTGCTGGATGCCGCGTGCGCCGACCTGCTCGAAGGCGCACCCGGTGCCCGCGTGCTGACCGGGGCGCAGGCACCCGATGGCTCCGCCACGCTGGCAGGTCTGGCCGCCGAGCATGCTGGCGCACCGCGCCCGCAGCTGGACCTGCCGGATGACGCCACCCAGGCCATCAAGTTCACTGGCGGCACCACCGGCGCGCCCAAGGGCGTGATGCAGCCCTACCGCGCGTGGATGGCCAACATCACCAACCAGATCCACGCCTGGGGCTTTGACGAGCACGAGCGCTACATCGTGGCCGCGCCCATCACGCACGGCACCTCCACGTACCTCCTGCCCATCCTGGCGCAGGGCGGCTGCCACGTGGTGCTGGCGGGTGCGGGCGCCGAGGCGGTGCGCACGGCCTTCCGCGAACGCGGCGGCACGGTGTGCTTCATGCCGCCCACGCTGGTCTACATGCTGATGGCGCTGCCCGGCGCGTCGCGCGCGGACTTTCCGCGCCTGCGTCGGCTGATCTACGGCGGCGCGCCCATGCCGCCCGAGAAGATCCGCCAGGTGCGCGACTTCTTCGGCCCGGTGCTGGGCACCACCTACGGCCAGACCGAGGCGCCGCAGATCCTCACCGTGCTGTGCCCCGAGGACTTCGAGGACGAGCGCAACCTGGCCTCGGTGGGCCGCACCACCTGGTTCAGCGACGTGGCCATCATGGCGCCCGACGGCCGCCTGCTGCCCCCGGGCGATGTGGGCGAAGTCGTGGCGCGGGGCGACCTGCTGATGACTGGCTACTGGCGCCTGCCCGAGAAGACGGCCGAGACCCTGGTGGACGGCTGGCTGCACACCGGCGACCGGGGCCTGATCGACGAGCGGGGGTTTCTCTACCTCAAGGACCGGCTCAAGGACATGGTGATCACCGGCGGTTTCAACGTCTACCCGGTGGACGTGGAGAACGCGCTGGGCCAGCACCCGGCGGTGCACGAATGCACCGTGTTCGGCCTGCCCGACGACAAGTGGGGCGAGACCGTGCAGGCCGCCGTGCAACTGCGCACCGGCGAAGCGGCGAGCGAGGCCGAGCTGATCGCCTTTGTGCGCGAACGCCTGGGCCCGGTGCAGACGCCCAAGCGCATCCATTTCCATGAAAGCCTGCCGCGCTCGCCCGTGGGCAAGGTGCTCAAGTCCGCCGTGCGCGATGCGGCCCTGGCCGCCCTGGCCGCAGCCTGAAGGAATTCCCATGACCACCACCCCTTCCAAGACCCCCATCACCCGCCTGTGCACCCACACCCTCACCAGCCTGCATTACCGCGATGCGAATCTGGTGGAGGACCTGATGGGCCAGAAGACCTTCACCGAAGTGATGCTGATGCAGATCCTGGGCCGCACGCCACGCGGCGTGGACCTGCGCATCACCGACGTGGTGCTCATCGTGCTGATGGAACACGGCCTCACGCCCAGCGCCATTGCCACGCGGCTCATCTACATGAGCGCGCCCGAAAACCTGCAGGGCGCCGTGAGCGCGGGCCTGCTGGCCGTGGGCAGCTCCTTCGTGGGCACCATGGAGAACTGCTCGGGCCTGCTCGACCGCATTGCGGCGGCGCAAGACCCTGAGGCGGAGGCGCTCACCATTGCGCGCCACTACAAGGGCCTCAAATCCCCCGTGCCGGGCTTTGGCCACCACCTGCACAAGCCCGTGGACCCGCGCGCCTACAAGCTGCTGGAGATGGGCCGCGCCGAGCCCGAGCTGCCGGGCGACAAGATCCGTGCGCTGGAGACGCTGTCCCAGGCCGTGGATGCGGTGGCAGGCCGCCCCATCACCATCAACGCCACGGGCGCAGTGGCCGCGCTGCTGGGCGAGATCGGCGTGCCCACGGCCGTGATGCGCGGCTTTGCCGTGATCTCGCGCGCGGCCGGGCTGGTGGCGCACATCGTGGAAGAGCAGCAAAGCCCCTCGGGCCGCTTCATCTGGGACACGGTGGAGCACGCCATTCCCTTCGTCGGCGGCCGTGCCGGCCCGGGCGCGGACGCATGAGCGCCCCACCAGTCCCTCCGCCCGCCCTGCCGCTGGACCTGTCGGGCCGCGTGGTGTTCGTGGCCGGGGGCGGCTCTGCCGGCCCGGGCTGGAGCATTGGCCGTGCCGCCTGCGTGACCTACGCGCGCCTGGGTGCCAGCGTGTGCGTGGCGGACCGCGACGCAGCCTCGGCCGAAGAGACCACGGCGCTCATCCAGGCCGAGGGCGGCACGGCCATCACCCTGGTGGGCGATGTGGCCGAGGCCGCCGACGTGCAGCGCCTGTTCCGCGAAGCGCGCTGCCACTTTGGCGGCGCCATCGACGTGCTGCACCACAACGTGGGCATCGGCAAGACCGGCGGCCCGCTGGAGACCAGCACCGCGGACTTCGACCGCATCCATACCGTCAACGTGAACAGCCTGCTGCTGGCGTGCCAGGAAGTGCTGCCCGGCATGGTGGAGCGGGGCCGGGGTTCCATCATCGCGATCTCGTCCATCGCGGGCCTGCGCTACCTGGGCTACCCGCACCTGGCCTATGGCGTCACCAAGGCGGCGGTCACGCATTTCACGCGGCTGGTGGCGCAGCAGTACGCGGGCCAGGGCGTGCGGGCCAACACGGTGGTGCCAGGGCTCATCGACACGCCGCGCATCGCCACCACGGTGGCGAAGATGTTCTCGGACACCAGCCCGGGCGAGGCCCGCGCCGCCCGCGCCCGCCAGGTGCCCATGGGCCGCATGGGCACGGCCTGGGACGTGGCCCATGCCTGCGCCTTCCTCGCCAGCGACGCCGCCGCCTACGTGACCGGCACCGAGCTGGTGGTGGACGGCGGCATCACCGGCAAGTTCGTGTAGCCCGCACCGCCCGAAAAATCGTCATGCCGGAGCCGCCGGCCTGGCGTAGCCCAGGCGCTGGACGCCGGTGGGCGCGTCGCCTTCCTCGAACTGGAACGCCGCCACGGCCCGGGCCAGCCGCTCGGCCTGCTCGTTGAGGCTGCCCGCCGCGGCGGCGGACTGCTCCACCAGCGCGGAGTTCTGCTGCGTCATCTGGTCCAGCTGGTTGATGGCGACGTTGATCTGGGCAATGCCCTGGCTTTGCTCGCGCGTGGCCACGCTGATCTCGCTGACGATGTCGCGCACCCGCTGGATGCTGTCCACGATCTGGCGGACGGTGCTGCCGGCCTCTTGCACCTGGGAGGCGCCGGTGCCCACCTCGCCCACGCTCTCGTCGATCAGCGTCTTGATCTCCTTGGCGGCCGAGGCCGAGCGCTGCGCCAGGGCGCGCACCTCGCTGGCCACCACCGCAAAGCCGCGGCCCTGCTCGCCCGCCCGGGCGGCCTCCACGGCCGCGTTCAGCGCCAGGATGTTGGTCTGAAAGGCGATGCCGTCGATCACGCCGATGATGTCGGCGATGCGGCCGGAGGACGCATGGATGCGGTCCATGGTCTGCACCACGGTGCCCATGAGCTGGCCGCCGCGCTGGGCGACGTCTACCGCCGTCAGGGCGAGCTGGCTGGCCTGCGCCGCTGCGTCGGCGCTTTGCTGCACGGTGCTGGTCAGCTCCTCCATGGCGCTGGCCGTCTCTTCCAGGCTGCCCGCCGTGCTTTCGGTGCGGGCGCTCAGGTCCATGTTGCCGGCGGCGATCTCCTGGCTGGCGGTGTGCACGCCATCCACCACGCCACGCACTTCCAGCAGGGTGCTGCGCAGGGCCGCGCGCATGCCGTCCAGGGCCTGCAGCAGGGCGCCGGTCTCGTCGGGGCTGTAGGCCGGCTGGGGCGCGCCGCGCAGGTCCATGGCGCCAATCTCGACCGCGATGGCGTGCGAGCGGCGCACCGGCCCCACGATGCTGCGCGACAGCACCCAGGCCAGCACCACGCCCAGCACCAGGCCCACGGCCGCGCTCACCGACAGCAGCCACAGCGTGCGCGAGCGCAGGGCCAGCACCTGCTCGCCGCGGGCGTCCAGCTCTCGCCGCTGCAAGGCCACCACGTTCTGCACCGCTTCCTGGTAGGCGCGGGCGGCCGGGTCGAATTTCTCGTCAAAGAGCCGGGCCGCTGCCGCTTCGTCACCGGCATCCTTGAGCTTGGTGACTTCGTCGCGCACGGTCTGGTAGGCCTTGCGCCGCGTGTTCACGTCTTCCAGGGCCGCGCGGTCGCTGGCGGTGTTGAGCTGCTCGTCGATCTTCTTTTGCAGCTCGCCCGTCACGCGCACGCTTTGCGCATTGGCCTCGGCAAAGTAGGCCTTGAGGGCCGGGTCCTGGCTCTTGGCGATGGCCGCGCGCCGCTGCACGGCGGCATTGAGGTTCATGCTCCAGTCCACCGCCAGCCGCTCGGTGCGCGTGTTGTGCTCCAGCATGGCCTCCACCTCCTGCCCCAGGCGCTGGAGCATGGCGATGGCAATGGCGCTGGTGATGACCAGCAGTGCCAGGATGGTTCCCAGCACCAGGGCCAGGCGCTTGCCAATGGTCAGTTTGTTCATGGGGGACTTTCGGATCGCAGTGGGGTCGGCGGGAGCGCTTTCCTTCGGCTGCGCGCGGCAGAGGGAAGAAAACCCGCGCAGCCCCACCAGTGTCTGCACGGGTTTTCCAAATGTAAAGCCCCGCCGTGGCGTCCCAGCGGCGGGGCGGTCACGGCTGCGCGAGGGTCAGAAGCTGTGCACCACGCCGGCGGAAATGCCCGTGGCCGTCGCCTTGTTGGCCGCACCCTGGAAGCCGTGGCGCCAGCGGGTGCTGTCCAGCTCGGCATACAGCTTGGTGCGGCGCGAGAGCTTGTATTCGGCAAACGCCACCAGGCGGCCATAGCCATCGTCGGCCGCGCCGGTGCGCGAGCGGTCCACCTTGTAGTAGGCGGCCGTCAGGTCCACCCAGGGTGTGGCGGCCCAGGTGGTGCCGGCCGACAGAACGCGCTGCACGGTGAAGCGGCCTGCCGCCGTTTCGGCCTTGCTGCGGCCGGCATTGGCGGCCAGGCGCACGCTGCCCCACTGGTACGCGGCGCCCAGGGTGGTGCCGTCCAGAGATCGCTTGTTGGCGTCGTTGAAGCGCTGGTAGGCCCCCGACACCACCAGCCCATCGGCCGCCCAGGCCAGGCCCACGCCGCGCGACGACAGGGCCGAGGCCTGCGATGCAACCTCGCCGATGCCCCACATGGCGCGGGCCGTGAAGCCGCCGAAGCGGCCCGTGACCTTCAGCGAGTTGTCGAGCCGGTAGGAGCCCGAGGTGGCGCCTGCGCTGCCGTACTCGATGCCCAGGCCGTGCTGGCTGAGCGCCGCCACGCCAATGCTGGGGTTGAAGCTGGCAAAGCGCATGCCCAGCGGGTCCACGGGCGAGATGGCGTCGGCCAGCGTGGTGGTCTGGCGGCCCAGGGCCAGCGTGCCCCAGCCGCTTTGCAGGCCGACCCAGGATGCGCGGTCGAAGTACTTGCTGGCGTTGGCCGGGGCGCCGGTGTCCGCATTGAGCCCGCTTTCCAGGTTGAACAGCGCCTTGGCGCCGCCGCCCAGGTCTTCGCTGCCCCGCAAGCCCCAGCGGCTGGTGGTGTGGATGCCGCTGCCCAGGCTGTGGCTTGCGCCCGGTGCGGGCGCGTTGGACGCAGACAGGCCGCTGCCGTGGCGCAGGCCCAGGTCCATGACGCCGTACAGCGTGACGTTGCTGGCCGGGGTCTGGGCCTGCGCTGTAGCGCCGGCCAGGGCAACGCACAGGGCGCCGGTGATTCTTCTTTTCCTCATGGGGGTTGTCTCCTCGGTGGTGAAAATGGCCGGCCGGGCGAAGCCGCAGCGGCCGCGCCCCCAGCATGCGCTGGGGGCGGTCTGGCAGGGGTGAAGCGCCGGTCAGTCGGCGGTGAGCTGGGCCTTCTGCACCACGTTGCGCCACCGGGCGACCTCGCTGCGCACCCGCTGGCCCAGGGCGTCCGGGGTGCTGCCTTCCACGGTGGCACCGTGGTCCTCGATGCGGCGGGCCACCTCCTTGTCGGCCAGCGCCGCGAGCAGCGCCTTGTTGAGCTGGTCCACCACCGGGCGGGGCGTGCCGGCGGGGGCGAACAGGGCATACCACTGGCTGATGTCCACGCCCTTGATGCCCACCTCTTCCAGCGTGGGCACCTGCGGCAGCAGCGGCGAGCGCTTGGCGCCCGCCACGGCCAGGGCGCGCAGCTTGCCGGACTTGACGTAGGGGTAGGCCGAGAACAGGCTGGGGAACATCACCTGCGTCTGGCCGGCCATGGTGTCGGTCATGGCCGGGGCCGAGCCGCGGTAGGGCACATGCGCCATCTTGGCGCCCGATTCCAGCTTGAACAGTTCTGCCGAGAAGTGCGGCGCGGTGCCGTTGCCCGCCGACGCGTAGTTGAATTGGTCCGGCGCCCCCTGCGACTGCCGCACCAGGTCGGGCACCGACTTGGCCGTCACCTGGGGGTTCACCACCATGAGCGTGGGCGAAGTGCAGACCATGCCCACGGGCTCGAAATTCTTGACGGGGTCGTAGCGCAACTTTTGCAGCGCGGGGTTCATGCCGTGCGTGCCGATGTACCCGAAGAGCAGGGTGTGGCCGTCGGGCACAGCGCGCGCCACGTATTCCGAGGCGATGGCGCCATTGGCACCGGCCTTGTTGTCCACGATGACCTGCTGGCCCAGCAGCGTGCTCATCTTCTGGGCGACCACGCGGGCCATGGCGTCGTTGCCGCCGCCGGCGGCCGTGGGCACCACCAGCGTGATGATGCGTTCCGGAAACGCGGCGAGGGCGGTGGCGGGCCAGAAGCTGGCAGCGGCCAGGGCGCCGGCCAGGGCCAGGGCGGTGCGGCGGCGGGCCGAGGCCGGCCGGTGCGGTGCTTGCGCCAGGGCGCTGCGGGTGGGATGGATGGGCATGGTGGTTGTCTCCTTGGTTTGTGGTGATGGGGGCGCTGCCGCGAGGCAGGCCCTGGGAACGGGACGGCGGCGCCGGGGTCTGGGGCGGCGTGCCAGCGACCTCTCGGGGACGCCTCAGTGCGGGTGCGTTGCGAGCGCGCTGTCGGGCACGAACAGCGTGCCCTGCAGGATCTTTCGGGCCGTGCGCACCAGGGCGGCGCGCACCAGCGTGCTGTGGCCGTCCACCAGGGCCAGCTCCACATCCACATGGATGCGGCCGGCCGGGTGCTGCACCTCGACGCGGCGCACACCGGCCGCGGGCGGCGTGCGCGTGTCCGAGGCCACGGTGCCGGGCAGCACGCGCGCCGCCGCCACGCCAATGGCGCCGGTCACCGCGTGCGAGCGGTGGCAGCGGTGGGGCGTGAAATAGCGCGAGACGATGTGGCCGGGCTGGTCGCCCTCCGACACGATCACCGGCTTGGGCAGCACGCTGTGGGTCACGTCGCCCATGCCCATGCGCAGCCCGGCCTGCAGGCGCAGGTGTTCCAGGCGCTCCAGCAGGGCGGTGTTGGCGTCCAGCGCGGCAGGCGTCTCGTCGCCGCGCAGGCCCAGGTCGGCCGCGCGCACCAGCACCATCACCTGCGCGGCGTCGATGCAGGTGACCTGCAGGCCGTCGAGGGTGTCGATGCGCTGGCCCGTGGGGAAGACCTGCCCGGTGACCGCGCCCCAGGCGTCCAGAAAGTTCATGAGCACCGGCGCGGCCGTGCCCTGCACGCCGTCGATCTGCACATCGCCTTCGTACTGCACCTGGCCGCCGCGGGTGCATACCTGCACATCGATGCGCGAGCGGGTGTTGACGTTGTAGACCCGCACCGAGGTCGTGCTGCCGGTGGGGGCCACCAGGCCCTGGTCGATGGCGAACGGCCCCACGCCGGCCAGCATGTTGCCGCAGTTGGGCCGCGTGTCCACGCGCGCCTCCTCCACGCTGACCTGGGCGAACAGGTAGTCCACGTCGCAGTCGGGCTGCGTGGAGCGCGAGACGATGGCGACCTTGCTGGTCAGCGAGTTGCCGCCGCCCAGCCCGTCGATCTGCAGCTCATGGGGCGAGCCCAGGGCGGAAATCAGGGTGCGGTCGCGCGCTTCGGGGTCCTGCGGCAGCCAGTCGGCCAGGAAGAAGGGCCCGCGGGAGGTGCCGCCGCGCATCAGGACGCAAGGAATGGTGGTGCTCATGGGCCGGCATGGTGCGGCCGTGCCGATGATCTGTGAATTGCATTGTTGGCAATGATTGATGCACCGTGTGCAATAGCGCCGCGGTGCTTTTACATGCTCCAATTCCGTTCGTGAATTGCAATGTTCCGATGGTTTGATGCACGGTGCGCAACGCCGGTTCACGACTGGAACCCCCTGAAGGAGCCCTCCAATGAACGTCAAGTTCGACCTCGCCGACATCCAGGCCTTTGCCGCCGTGGCCGAGCTGCAGAGCTTTCGCGCCGCGGCCGATGCCATTCACCTGTCGCAGCCGGCCTTCAGCCGCCGCATCGACAAGCTGGAGGACGCCCTGGGCGTGCGCCTGCTGGACCGCACCACGCGCCGCGTCACGCTCACGGCCGTGGGCCGCGACTTTGCGCGCAAGACGCGCGTGTGGCTGGATGACCTGGACGGCATGCTCATGGGCCTGGGCGACGTGGCCGCGCGGCGCATGGGCGAGGTCACGATTGCCTGCGTGCCCTCGGCCGTGTATTACTTTCTGCCGCAGGTGGTCAAGCGCTACCACGAGCGCTTTCCGAAGATCCGCGTGAAGGTGCACGACGCCAGCGCCAACGAGGTGCTGGTGGCCGTGGCGCAGGGCGATGCGGACTTTGGCCTCAATTTCATCGGCAGCCAGGAGGCCGAGATCGAGTTCAAGCCCGTGCTGGCCGAGCGCTTCGTGGCCGCCTGCCGGCGCGACCATGTGCTGGCGCGGCGCAAGAAGGTGAGCTGGGCCGAGCTGGGCCAGCACGACTTCATGTCGGTGGGCAAGACCTCGGGCAACCGCCTGCTGATGGACCTGGCGCTGGCCAACGTGCCCGACCGGCCGCAGTGCCTGTACGAGGCCAAGCACGTGACCACGCTGCTGGGCCTGGTGGAGGCGGGCCTGGGCGTGGCGGCCGTGCCCAGCCTGGCCATGCCGGGCAAGGACCATCCCACGCTGGTCAGCATTCCGCTGGTGGACCCGGTGGTGACGCGGCAGATGGGCCTGATCAAGCGCCGGGGCAAAACCCTGTCGCCGGCCGCGCAGCAGCTGTATGACCTGCTGGTGGCCACGCGTTCTGTGCGGCCGCGCAAGGCCGTGGCGGCCTGAAAAATACAATGGAGGGAATGACTGCACCCTCCAAACACCGCGTCGTCGTCGGCCTGTCCGGCGGCGTGGACTCGGCCGTGACCGCCTACCTGCTCAAACAGCAGGGGCATGAGGTCGTCGGCATCTTCATGAAAAACTGGGAAGACGACGACGACAGCGAGTACTGCTCGTCCAACATCGACTTCGTGGACGCCGCCGCCGTGGCCGACGTGATCGGCATCGAGATCGAGCACGTGAACTTCGCAGCCGACTACAAGGACCGTGTGTTCGCCGAGTTCCTGCGCGAGTACCAGGCCGGCCGCACGCCCAACCCCGACGTGCTGTGCAACGCGGAGATCAAGTTCAAGGCCTTCCTGGACCACGCGATGCGCCTGGGCGCCGAAAAGATCGCCACCGGGCACTACGCCCGCGTGCGGCAGAACGCGCACACCGGTCTCTTCGAGCTGCTCAAGGGCCTCGACCCCAGCAAGGACCAGAGCTACTTTCTGCACCGCCTGAACCAGGCCCAGCTGTCCAAGACGATGTTCCCGGTGGGCGAGCTGCACAAGACCGAGGTGCGCCGCATTGCCGAGGAGATCGGCCTGCCCAACGCCCGGAAGAAGGACTCCACCGGCATCTGCTTCATTGGCGAGCGGCCGTTCCGCGAGTTTTTGAACCGCTACATCAGCCACGCGCCCGGCCCCATCCTGGACGACCGGGGGCGCAAGCTAGGCCAGCATGTGGGCCTGTCGTTCTACACGCTGGGCCAGCGCCAGGGGCTGGGCATCGGGGGCGTGAAGGAAAAGGGAGCGCAGCGGGGTGGCGGCGCGCACGAGCCGTGGTTCGTGGCCCGCAAGGACCTGGAGAAGAACGTGCTGCGCGTGGTGCAGGGGCACGACCACCCCTGGCTGCTGTCGCACCGCCTGGTGGCCCAGGACGTGAGCTGGTGCGCCGGCCACGCGCCCGCGCCCGGCGCCTACGCTGCCAAGACGCGCTACCGCCAGCAGGACGCCGCCTGCACGCTGGAGCCCGCACCGGGCGGCGGGTTTGCGCTGCAGTTCCCCGAGGCCCAGTGGGCCGTGACCCCGGGCCAAAGCGCCGTGCTGTACGACGGCGAGGTCTGCCTGGGCGGCGGGGTGATCGCCGCCGTAGACGGCCTGCCGCAACCGGCCGCCAGCGCCTCCACGGCCTGATTGCTATAAAAAAGTGAGCTACTTGCGCTTATGCAGCAAGCGCTGCAGCCCTATTTTCTTCAAAAATTCCGCTTTTTGAAGGCATAGCCGGGGCGCCGGCGGAGGCGCCTCAGTCGTCGCTGGTCGCCAGGCTGATCAGGATGCGCAGCACGTACCAGAGCATCAGGGCGATGGAGGCGAACAGGTGCAGCGCGGCGCCCGCAGGGCGGTCCGTGGGGTAGTCGCGCAGGATGCGCGAGGTGTCGTACAGCACGCAGGCGCCGGCAAACAGCACCATGATCCCCGAGAACCAGATGCCCAGCTTGAAGCCGAAGATGGCGCCCGCGATGATGGTGCCCAGGGCCACCAGGCCGCCCACCTTGAGGATGCCGCCCAGGAAGGAGAAATCGGTCTTGGTCGTGAACGCCGTCCAGGTGAGCGCCCCCACCAGCAGCAGCGTGATGAACGCGGCCGCGCCGATGGCGCCCGGGGCCACCAGCTGGGCGATGCCGAACAGGGGCGCGAAGATCAGGCCTTCGGCCAGCACGTACAGGCCCAGGCCCATGCGCTGCGTCTGCGGGTTGTCGGAGTGGTCGGCCAGGGACGACGCCAGCCACCCCACGAGCATGAACGCGCCCATGATGCCCAGCCACAGGAACTTGTTGCCGCTGGCCACCAGCATCTTGGCGGCGGTGCCGGAAACGCCCGTGGCCATCAGCACGGCCGAGAGCGCCACGAAGGCGAGGATGGCGGCGCCGAGGTGCTGGTAGGTGGAGACGATGAAATCGCGCCGTTCAAACGGTGCGCCTTCGGGCGTGGACGGGGTCAGTACGTTGGGGTTCATGGCAGCTCTCTTTCCTCGGTAGGTGGTTGTTGTTGTGGATACGGGAAGACGCGGCCCCAGGCGCCGGCCCTCCCCCCTCTGCGTGAAAACAGGATCAGGCCGCGCTGAGCTGCTGCGCTGCGGTGTCGGCCGCGCGCAACTTGCGGTTGGCCCAGACGCCGGCAGCACCCAGCAGCGTCAGGAAGGCCGCCACGATCCACGCGCCCGCGCCGCTGAAGGATTTTGCGGAGGACTCGGCCTCGGCCTGGAGGCGCTGCTTCGTGGCCTCGTAGCTGATCACGGACTTGCCGCCCACGGCCACGTTGTACACCAGGTCGTTGTCGCCGTGATCCACCAGCGCCGTGACCTTCTCGTCGATCAGGTTGGCCACCAGCTCCTGCGGCGTGCCGTGGTCGATGCGCAGCTTGCGCACCTCGGCACCCGCCGTGTCGGGCTGGACGCTGATTTCGTAGTACTTCTTGGTGGCGCGGCGCTTGCGCTTGACGGTCACCTCCGACGCCCCCGTCACCGTGCCCGCCACGCTCTGCAGGCTCTCGCGGGCGGTGTAGGCGTGGTCCCCTTCGGCCTTCCAGCCGCTGTAGAGCGACAGGCCGATCATGCCGGGCCCGGCAAGCAGCGCGAGCCACGCGTAGCCGGTGATGAAAATCAAAATCTTGCGGACGAAGCCTGGCATGGAAACCCCTCTCTGTGGCTGTTGGAATTGGTTTTGGATGGCATGCGCCCGCGGATCAGAAGCGGGCGCTGCACGGCAAGGCCGCGATCATCCCCGAGTTCCACGGTTGCGGCACCCCAAAATGTGGGCAGCGTCGCGGCCACGCCGCACTGGACGTTTTGGGGGGGTGGGCCGCGCATTAACCCGGGTATAACGCCCCGCCCCCAGCACGCCGCGCCGGCCCGGAGCGCCCGGCGGCGGCAGCAAAAGAAAAGCCCGCGGCACAGGCCGCGGGCTTGCGAGGGGAACGTGCCGCAAGGCCAGGCCTGCGGCTGCGTACGGGGCGTCAGAAGGGAATGTCGTCGTCCATGTCGTCGAAACCCGACGCGGCGCGGGGCGCCTGCTGCACCGGGGCGGGCGCGGGGCGGGGAGCCGGGGCCGCCATCGGGCGCGGCGCGGGCGCGGCGCGGCGCGGCGCCTGGTCGTAGCCGCCGCCACCCTGGTCGCCGTAGCCGTCGTCATAGCCGCCTTGCTGGCCGCCGCCCTGGCCACCCATGCCCTGGCGGCTGCCCAGCATCTGCATCTGGTCGGCGCGGATTTCGGTGCTGTACTTTTCCACGCCGTTCTGGTCGGTCCACTTGCGGGTGCGCAGGCTGCCTTCCACGTACACCTGCGAGCCCTTGCGCAGGTACTGGCCGGCAATTTCCGCCAGGCGGCCGTTGAAGACCACGCGGTGCCATTCGGTGGCTTCGCGCATTTCGCCGGACTGCTTGTCCTTCCACTTGTCGGTGGTGGCAATCGTCACATTGGCCACCTGGTCGCCGCTGGGGAAGGTGCGCATTTCGGGGTCGCGGCCCAGGTTGCCGACGATGATGACTTTGTTCACGGATGCCATGGTGCTTCTCTGCCTTCAGGGTTGAAAGCGCCGGATTTGGGGAAAGATTCCGGGCGCCAAAACGCAGCATTGTGCCGCAATGGGGGTCTCAGAACCTGTTCAAGATCTTTTCGGGGATCGCATTGGAGTGCCATCGGGATGGGTGGAGGCTCCGGGTGCGCCGCATGGGCTCATGCCCATGCAAGCAGCTGGGGCGTGCACCCGCCCGATTTCACTCCAACCCTTCGGGCAAGGGCCTTGCCGGGCGGTCTGCGGCGTTGCGGCGCTTGCCAATAGCCGGGCTATTGGCCGCGCACCGCGCCTTGCATCCCATCCCGGCAAGGTGCTTGTGCGACCCCGAAAAGACCTTGAACAGGTTCTCAGTGGCCGCCCGTGCCGCCGCGGCCCACGGGGCGCAAGGGCCACGTCAAGACCAGCCACGCAGCGCACAGCACCGCCGTGGCCGCAAACAGCCCGGTGGGGCCGGTCCACTTCGCCAGCGCCCCGCCCAGGGCGCCTCCGGCAAACAGGCCCAGCGACTGCAGCGTGTTGTAGCTCCCCAGGGCCGCGCCCCGCAGGGCCGCGGGGGCCATGCGTGAGACCAGGCTGGGCTGGGTCGCCTCCAGGGCATTGAAACCGCAGAAGAACAAGAACATGAGGGGCCCGAGCACCCACAGCGTGGGCGCCGCGCCGCTGGCCGCCAGCAGGCCCAGGCCCAGCTGCACCAGCAGCACCAGGGCAATCGCACCCAGCAGCGCGGCGCGCAGCCGGCCCGCGCGCTCCAGCGCAAACAGGCCGCCCATCGCGCCAAACGACAGCACGACGGCCGGCAGGTAGACCTGCCAATGCGCGCTCTTGGCCAGGCCTGCCTGCACCAGCAGCGCCGGCACGGCCACCCACATGGCCAGCTGCACCGTGTGCAGCACGAACACGCCCAGGTTCAGGCGCAGCAGGTCCGGGTGGCGCCACACGTCTGCCAGGCGGCCGCGGGGCGCGTCCGCATGCTGGGCGGGTTCCGCTGGCACCCACCAGACCACCACGGCGATGCCCGCCAGCGCCAGCGCGCACGTCAGGCCGAACAACCCCGGCAGCCCCACGCGGGCGGCCAGCGCCGGCGCCAGCACCAGCGCCACGGCAAACATCAGCCCGATGCTGCCCCCCACCAGGGCCATGGCCTTGGTGCGCACGGCGTCGCGCGTCTGGTCGGCCAGCAAGGCGGTCACGGCCGCCGAGACGGCGCCGGCACCCTGCAGGGCCCGGCCCACCAGCAGCCCGGTGAGCGAGTCGGCCAGCGCGGCCAGCAGGCTGCCCCCGGCAAACACCAGCAGCCCCAGCACGATGACGCGCTTGCGGCCGAAGCGGTCGGATGCGATTCCCAGGGGCAGCTGCAGCACGGCCTGGGTCAGGCCGTAAACGCCCATGGCCAGGCCCACCAGGGCGGGGTCGTCCCCGCCAGGGTACTTGCGGGCTTCCAGGGCAAACACGGGCAGCACCAGGAACAGGCCGAGCATGCGCAGCGCAAAGATGAGCGCCAGGCTGATGCTGGAGCGGCGCTCCAGCGGGGTCATCGCATCGGTGCGGGGAACGGGGGGCTGCTGCGGAGAGGAGGGAGATTGCTGCGGCACGGTGGTGCGCTGTGGAGCCAGGCGGTTGGAGGGAAGCCGCGATTTTCCTCCATCCCCCGCAGGCCGTGCCGCCGGGGCGCCAAAAGGCCACCGGCGCCGGGGAAGCCGGCGCCGGCAGGACGTGTCAGCGGCGGAGCTTACGGCGTGCCACGCCGCCCAGTGCGGGCAACGCCAGCGCCAGCCAGGCCAGCGCCCACGGCCCCAGCGCCGGCACGGGGGTTGCGCCCGCGCCCGGTTCCACCGCCAGCAGCACGGGCATGCCGGGGTCCGTGATCTGGCCGGGCACGGTGTCGCTGTCGCCCAGGCCGCCGTCGGTCAGGGTCAGCGTTACGCTGCGCCGGTCCGCCGCGAAATCGGCGGCGCTGGCCGGCAGCGGGTACCAGTGCGGCTGCGCACAGGCCGTGGCCCCCGTGCAGTTCAAGCCCTCCGGGCTGGGGCCGTGCTTGTAGTACACCGCGCCCGGAGGCACGGGCTCGCTGTAGTGCACCGTGACCCGCGCGCTCGACCCTGCCGCACCGCCGGCCAGCGTGAGCTGCAGCGGCAGGTAGGGCGAGCTGGCGCCCTGCGGCAGCGGGGCCGGCAGGCTGCCCTGCACAGCGGCCTCGCCCAGGGTCCAGCCGTTGTTGCCGGTCGCGGGCAGCGCCAGGGCGGTACGCCCGCCGGTGCCGCCGGCCGAGGCCCAGGGCGCCGAGCAGCGCGGCGAATCCGCGCCTCCATGGGTGCCCGCGCAGGTCCAGGCGTGTTCTCCATCGGCCGAGGCCACAGCGCTGGCCACGCCGGCGCTGCACAGCCCCGCGCCGGAAGGCGCCAGCAGGGCAGCCTGGCCGGCCGCCGCGCCGCAGGCTCCGGCGAGGGGGGTGTCGGCATAGACAAAACCGCTGGCCAGCGTGGCCGTGCCGTCGGCGGTGGTGACCTGCACTGCGGCGGGCCCGGCAGGATGCGCCGGGGTGACGGCGGTGATCTGGGTGGCGCTGTTCACGGTGAACGACGGCGCGGCCGTGCCTCCAAAGGTGACGGACGTCACGCCGACAAAGCCGGTGCCGGTGAGCACCACGCCGGTGCCGCCTGCCGGGGGAGCGCTGGCGGGGCTGGCGCTGGCCAGCGTAGGCGCGGCCTGCACGAAGGTGTAGCTGGCGCCCGTGGCGCTGCCACCCGGGGTGGTGACCTGCAGCGCGGCAGTGCCGGCCGCGTGCGCGGGGGTGACGGCGGTGATCTGCGTGTCGCTGTCCACGGTGAAGCTGGCGGCGGGGACGGTGCCGAAGCGCAGCTCGGTGGCGCGGGTGAAGCCGCTGCCCGTGAGGGTGACGGTGGCACTGCCTGTGGCCGGCCCCTGCAGGGGCGTCACGGCGCTGACCACCGGCGTGGGGGCGAACAGGTAGCTCATGGCGCTGGTGGCGCTGCCTGCGGGCGTGGCGACCTTCACCGGAACGCTGCCAGGGGGCTGCGAGCCGGGCGTGGTGGCGGTAATCTGCGTGTCGCTGTCCACGGTGAAGGACGGCGCGAGCGCGGTACCAAACCCCACCACAATGGCGCCGGTGAACCCGGTGCCCGTGATGACGACCGGCGTGGCCTGGCCGGCTGGGCCGGCGTCCGGAGCCAACCCGGTGATGGCGGGCGGCGGCGCAAAGGTGAAGGTCCCGCCGGCGGCGGTGCCACTGTGCGTCACAACCTCCAACGGCACGGCGCCTGCCGCATGGTCGGGAAGGGTCACGTTGAGCTGGCTGTCGCTGAGCACCGTCCAGCCGATTGCGGCAGTGCCTCCAAAACGCACGTCGACGACGCCGGACAAGCCGCTTCCCGAGATCAACACAGTGGAGCCGCCCGCCAAAGGCCCGCGGTTGGGCTGCACTGCCGTGATGACGGGCGCGGCCACGTAGGCGAAGGTCGCGCCCGAGGCCACGCCGCCCGGCGTGGTGACCTGCACGGCCGCATTGCCCGCTGCGTGCGCCGGTGCGGTAGCGGTGATCTGGCTGTCGCCGTTCACCGTGAACGACGGCGCGGGCGTGCCGCCGAAGCTGACAGCCGTGGCGCCAGTGAAGCCGCTGCCGCTGAGGAGGACCTGGGTGCCGCCCGCAACAGGCCCGCTGGACGGTTGCACAGCCGTCAGGGTGGGGGTCGTCACGTACGTGAACCGGGCGCTGGCGTCCGTCTGGCCGCCGGGGGTGACCACGGACACCACGGCATTGCCCGGCGTGCCGGCTGGCGTGGTGGCAGTGATCTGTGTGTCGCTGCGCACCGTCATGCTGGGCGCCAGCGTCCCGCCAAAGCGCACGCCCAACGCGCCGGTGAAGCCGGTGCCCGTGATAGTGACGGCCGTGCCGCCCGGGACCGGACCGGTTTGCGGGGCAAATCCGGAAACGGTGGGCTGCGGGTAGTTGTAGGTGTAGCCCACGTTGCCAGTCCCGCCGACCGTGGTCACGACCAGCGACACCGCGCCAGCCGCATGCGCAGGCGCCACGGCATCGATCAGTGTGTCGCTGACCACGGTGAACTGTGGGGCGGGCGTACCGCCAAAAGCGACAGACGAGGTGCCCAGGAAGCCCTGGCCGTACACCAGCACGGCCGTTCCACCGGCCACCGGTCCTGCGGCGGGTTGCACGCCAGACACGCTGGGTGGCCCCACGTAAGTCAGCACCAGTGGCTGGCTGCTGCCCCCCAGGCTGGTCACGCGCACCTCGGAGCTCCCCGCAGAACGTGCGGGGGCTGTGAAGGTGATCTGGGTCGCGGTGCGGCTGATCCAGCTGATCCCCATGCCGTCGACGGAGACGGAAGCACCGGCCAGGTTCTGTCCGTTGAGCGTGACGGTGGAGCCACCGGCGACAGACACTTGTGCGGGACTGATGCTGTCCAGCACCGGTACCGCGGTGTACTCGAAAATGACAGGGTTCGAGGTTCCGCCCAGCGTGGTGACCACCATGGGCACCACGCTCGCACCGGTGCTGGCCGGCGTCACGGCGGTGATCTGGCCGTCATTCACCACTGTGACGCTGTTGGCACTGGTGCCGCCAAAGGTCACGCCTGTGGTGGTGGCCAGACCGGAGCCGGTGATGGTGACCAGGGTGCCGCCCGCCTGCGTCCCGTAGCCCGGCGACACATTGGAAAGCGTGGGCGCGCCCAGCGCGGAGAAGGAACCGGTGGCGGTGCCAAAAGGTGTCGCAACCTCCACGGCCACCGGCCCAGGAGCCATGGCAGGCGTGATGGCGGTGATCTGGGATCCGTTGGCTGTAAAACCAACGGCCGTTCCGCCAAAACGTACCGCAGTCACTGAATCGAAATCCGCGCCGTGGATCACGACTTGCGTGCCACCGCTGGCCGGCCCCTGCGCGGGCTGCACGCTGGCAATGCTGGGCGCCGCGCGGTTCACGTAATTGAAGCTGGTAGCGCTGGCGGCTGTACCGAAGTCATTGACCAGTTCCACCACGGCAAGGCCTGCAGGGCCTGCAGGGGTAGTGGCCACCAGGCGCGTGTCGCTCTCGGCCGTGAAACTGGCGGCGTTTTGACCGCCAAAGCGCACCGCGCGCACATCGGACAGCTGGCTGCCGCTGATCACGACCGGGGTGCCGCCCGCTGTGGGCCCCTCGGCCGGCGCGATGCCGACCACCGTGGGCGGCATCGCCACCACGCCGCGCACGCGCATCGAGACGGTGCTCTCGCCCGTACGCCACGTAGTGCCGCCGTTCTCACTGAATAGGCCGAAGTTATCGTCCGCCGCCAGCGCAAGGGTGTAGCTGGAGGGGACGCCCACTTCAGGCCGCAGGATCACCCACAAGTTCGAGTTGGCGGCCGCCGTGAATGTGCCTGTGAAGGTACGCTCGCCGTAGCTGAGCTGGTCCATGGCGAAGGGCTCGCAGTTGACAGGGGTGGTGTTGCTGCCTTCTTCGCAGACCTGCATGTCCAACCGGCCCGTGCCCGAACGGGAGGCAACATTGATCTTTACCTCCTCGACTGTCACCGGGTTCGGCCCCACGGCGATGCGGTTGCCCAGCCATTGGCCGCTGCCGCTGACCAGGGTTACGTTGTAGACGTGCGCAAAGTCATCGAACAGCATGTAGGCGGCAGCCGGGCCGCACAACGCGAAGGCTGCCATCAGCAGGGCAGCAAGTCGGTAGATCAAGGTTCTCATGGGCGCGGAGGTGTCCTGCAGTGGGGGTAACGGTGCAAAGCGCACCCCCCGGCACCGCATGGGCCTCGTGCTTTGGCATCAAAACAAGCTCCTGCGCCCATCGGACAAGCGCAATAAGCTATATTTTTAATAGCAAGCAACAGTGCGCACCGCACCCTGCCGGCCACGGTGCCGGGGAATGCCTGCGATCTTGCGGGTGCCTGGCCCGCGCGGCTTGACTGGGCGTCCAGCGTTTCTTGACTGGCCGTCTCCCGTCTCCCGGCGGCGGCGGGAGGCGTCAGGCCGGCTGCAGGCCGCGCACCCAGTCTGCGTATTCCGCGGTGGCGTCCCGGCCGAAGCCGTCGCCGCGGGCCCCGGCGGCCCCTCCGGCGCTGGCGCGGCCGGCCGTGGCACGCACGTCGCTCGGCGTGAGGCCGAACGCCGCGCGGAAGGCCCGGCTGAAGTGCGCTTCGCTGGCAAAGCCGGTGCGCGAGGCAATCTCGGCCACGCGCAACCGGCGGTTGGCCGGGTTGGCCAGCGCGTGGAAGGCGCGCGCCAGGCGCCGCTGCTGCACATAGTGCGCCACGCCCCCCAGCGGCTCGAACAGGCGGTACAGCAGGCTGCGCGAGATGCCGAAGGTGCGGCACAGCAGCTCGGGGCTGAGCGGCGTGCCCAGGTTTTGCGCAATGTGCCGCTGGATGCGCGCCAGGGTGACGCCCTGCACCTCTTCGCGGGCCTGCGCCAGCGTGCGCTGGTTGGGGCGCAGGCAGGCGGCCAGCATCTGGGCGGTGGCCTGCACCACGGCCGGCGCCTCGGCCAGGGTCACCTCCGGCAGGCGCTGGTGCAGCGACCGCAGGTAGTCGCTCAGCAGCCCGTTGAGCACGGTGCCCTGGCGCAGCACCGCGCCGTGCAGGTCCGCCAGGGTGGCGCCTCCCAGCGCCTCGCCCAGGGTTTCGCGCGGCACGACCAGCGACAGCACGTGCGAGGGGGCCGCGTGCGTGCGCTGCGTGCGTCCCAGGTCGAACACCGTGATGTCGCCGGCGCGCACCTGCATGTCGGCATGGTCATCGTGCTGGCCCACGAAGCCGCCGCTGCGGTACCACTGCACCAGGTAGTGGTCCACCCCGTCACGCGCTACGCGCGCGGCGCTGCGCGAGAACTGCTGTGAGCTGAAGTGCAGGTCGCCCGCGAGCAGCGCGCCGAGGTGGTGGGCGGTGACGGACGCCTGGAAACGGTCCAGCCCGTCGTGCGCTAGCGGCGCCACGTCGAAGATGACTGCAATGCTGCTGCGCCAGGCTTCGAAGCGCTGTTCGCCCTGCAGGACATCGGTGGTGAAGACGGTGGAGGGCAAAGAGTTGGGGCGGTGCGGCATCAGTCTGTGGCGGCAACGTTGCGGGGGCCGGCGGTATCCAGCCGCTCCACCAGGCCGCGCACGCACTGCTCCACGCTCCACAGGTGCGTGGGCAGCACCAGGTCGGCCGCCAGCGGCGGCTCGTAGGGCGAATCGATCCCGGTGAACTGCGCCAGCGTGCCTGCGCGGGCCCGGCGGTACAGGCCCTTCGGGTCGCGCTGCTCGGCGACGGCCAGGGGCACGTCCACAAAGACTTCCAGGAAATCACCGGGCGCAAACAGCCCCCGTGCGGCGTCCCGTTCGGCCCGGAACGGCGAGATGAAGGCCACGATCACGATGACCCCCGCATCCACGAAAAGCCGCGCCACCTGCGCGATGCGCCGGATGTTCTCGGCGCGGTCCGCGTCCGAGAAACCCAGATCCCGGTTCAGGCCCTGGCGGATGGCGTCGCCGTCCAGGAGGTAGGTGCGCCGGCCCAGCCCGTGCAGCTCGCGCTCCAGGGCGTGGGCCAGGGTGGACTTGCCGGCACCAGACAGGCCGGTCAGCCAGACCACCCGGCCGCGGTGGCCGCCCAGCCGCTCGCGGTCGGCGCGGGTGACCGAGGTGGCGGAGGTGGCGGGCAGCGAGGGCGAGTAGAGCGGGACTGTGGGCATGGTCGCTAGGCAGGGTATTGGCGGCAGCGGCCTACCGTACGGAGTCAGGGCGCGGCAGCGGGGCACCGCGGCCGCCGCCGCCCTTTGCAGGCGCGCGCCTCACAGGCGGCGGTGCGGCAGCTGCCGCCGCCACTGCTGCCACCACCCCAGCACGCCGGCCAGGACCGACAGCAGCAACACGCCCCAGGCGTTCAGGGTGGGAATCCCGGTGGCCGCCAGGGGCACGGCCAGAACCACGGGGTCGACGAACTGGCCGTTCACCGCACCGTCGTCATCGCGCACGCCGCCGTCCTGGATCGTGTAGACCACCTGGTTGCCGCTGATGGTGGGCGTGAACGGCTGCCACGGCGGCGTGGCGGCCGCGTTGTACTTCATCAGCACGGCGCCGGCCGGCACGGGGCTGGGGAAGGTGAGGGTGACGGTCAGCACGCTGCCCGGATCGCACTGGGCTGCGGTGAAGGCCGCCATGTTGTACGGGAACGTGAAGCCCGCCGGCGGCGCGGTGGCGACCGAGGACACCGCCGCAAACGAGGTGGCGGTGAAGGTGCAGGTGGGGCTGCTGTTGGCGATGGAGACCGTCATGCCGCTGGCCCCGTCAACCACGCTTTGCAACGGCGCACGCACGGCGGACACCGTGTACGTCTTGGTGGTGGTGCCGTCGGGCGCCGTCACGACCACGGTCAGCGGGTTGCTGCCGATGTTGAGCGTGACCGGGCCCGATGCGGCGCCGCTGGCCACGGGCGTTCCATTCACCGTCACCGTGGCGCCGCTGGCGGCGACCGTGGGAGTCACCGTGAGCGAAGTGACTGCATGGGCCACCGAGGCCGTGTAGCCCGTGGTGCCCGCGCTGAAGGCCGGCACCAGGGATCCGCTGCTGAGCGCCAGCGCCGACAGGTCCGCATTGGCGGAGGGGGCCACCGTCACCGTGTACGCCTGCGCCCCCGTGAAGTTGTTGGCATCGGTGGCGGTGACCGTGAAGTTGGCGGCGCCCACCGCAGTGGGCGTGCCCGACAGCACGCCCGTGGAGACGTTCAGCACCAGGCCCGCAGGGAGGGCACCGGCTGTCACGGCGTAGCTGTAGGGGGCCACACCGCCGCTGGCGGTCAGCGTCTGGTGGTAGGCCGTGCCGACCGCCGTGTTGGGCAACGAGGCCGGCGAAAGCACCACCGTCGGCGCCGTGACGGTGAGGGTGAAATTGCTCACCACGCCGTAAGGCGACCCCACCCCCGTCGTGGAGTCTCGCGCGACGATGGTGAAGTTGAACGCTCCCGCCGCGGTGGGGGTGCCAGAGATCACCCCCGCGGTGGAAAGCACCAGCCCGGGCGGCAAGGCGCCTGCGTAGATCGAGTACACATACGGCGCCGTGCCCCCTCCAGCCACCACATTCCGGCTGAAGGGCACGCCCGCGACCGGGTTCGGCGTCACGTTGAAGTCCAGGGTAAAGAACGGAATAGTCACGGCCATGCTGTAGCCGCGGGATCCGGCAAAGCCGCCGTTGTCTGTCGCCGTCACGGTGAAGTTGAATGCACCGGTCGCCGTGGGCGTGCCGGTGATGGCGCCCGACGTGGTGTTCAGCGCCAGGCCCGGCGGAAGGGCCCCGCCCGTCACCGCGTAGGTGTACGGCGCCGCGCCGCCACTGGCCGTCACGGTCTGGCTGTAGGCGGCGCCTGCCTGGCCGTTGGGCACCGTGGTCGGAGCGACCGTGATCGTGGGGGCCGTGATGGTGAGCGTCAGCGGCTGGCTGGCGCTGCTGTACGGACCGGTGGCAGGGGGCGTGGAACTGCTGCTGTCGGTGGCACGCACGGTGAAGCTGGCGCTGCTGATGGCCGTGGGCGTGCCAGAGATCGTGCCGTCAGGCGCCAGGTTGAGCCCCGCCGGCAGGCTGCCGCTCGTCAGCGCATACGTGTACGGGCCGGTGCCTCCGCTGGCGCCCGCCAGGGACTGGCTGTAGGCCACGCCCACCGCGCCGTTGGGCAGCGCGCCGGGCGTGTACCCGATGGTGGGCGGGTTCACCGTGACGGACACCGTGGCGGGGGCGGAGGTGCCGCTGCCGTTGGTGGCGGTGTAGGTGAAGCTGTCCGGCCCACCGTAGCCTGCGGCCGGCGTGTAGGTGATGGTCACGCCGCTCGCGACGGCGGTGCCGTGGCCGGCGGGGGAAGCCACGGCCACGCTGGTCGCCGTGCCGGTGATGTTCAGCGTGATCGGGTTGCTGCTGCTGCCGTAGGCCACAGTGGCGCTCACGGCGTTGGCCACGGGGGGCGGAACGTAGGTGAACTGGTCGGCCGCACTGGTGGCGCTGGTGCCGCTGGGCGTGGTGACCCGCACGTCCACCGTCCCCGTGCCCGCGGGCGCCGTGGCGGTGATCTGGGTGGCGCTGTTGACGGCGAAGCCCGTCGCCGCAGTGGCACCGAAGGTTACCGCCGTGGCGCCGCCAAGGCCGGTGCCGGTGATGGTGACGGTGGTGCCGCCGCCCGTCGGGCCGCTGGTGGGCGCGATGCCGGTCACCGTGGGGGCCGGCACATAGGTGAACTGGTCGGCCGCGCTGGTGGCGCTGGTGCCGCCCGCCGTGGTGACCCGCACGTCCACTGTCCCCGTGCCCGCGGGCGCTGTGGCGGTGATCTGGGTGGCGCTGTTGACGACAAAACCCGTGGCCGCAGTGGCACCGAAGGTCACCGCCGTGGCGCCGCCCAGGCCGGTGCCGGTGATGGTGACGGTGGTGCCGCCTGCCGTGGGGCCGCTGGTGGGCGAAATGCTGGTCACCGTGGGCGCCCCGACGTAGGTGTACTGATCGGCCGCGCTGGTGGCGCTGGTGCCCCCGGCCGTTGTGACCGTGACGTCCACGGTGCCGGTGCCGGCGGGCGCGGTGGCCGTGATCTGCGTGTCGCTGTTCACCGTCGTGGTGGCGGCGGCGACGGCGCCGAACTTCACCTCCGTCTGTGTGGGGGCGTTGACGCCCAGGAAGCCGGTGCCGGTAATGGCGACGCTGGTGCCGCCTGCGGCAGGGCCGGCGGTGGGCGAAATACCGGTCACCGTGGGTGTGGGGGCGATGCCCAGGTCGTCGATGGCGAAGTACCAGTCCTGGTCAGACACAAACTTCACCGAGTCCACGCCGGTGAGGCCCAGGTAGAAAGACTCCAGCTGGCTGGAGCCCGGGGTCACATTGAGCGTGACCGTTTTGATCTCCGTGGCGCCCAGATAACCCGTCACCGTGATCGTGGAGTTGGTGCCGTAGCTGTAGATGCGCACGCCGCTCACGTTGAAGGTGTCGCCCCCGGTCGCCGCCCGGAAATACGCCGTGGAAGGCGAGCTATCCCCCCCGTCCTCCGGGAAAGCGAAATCACCCTGCAATGCGCAGTTGCCGCAGGTCGTGTATTCCGCAGCTGCGGCGTAAACCCATCCGTGGGCATCGCCAGACGTGGCCCCATCAAACGCAATGCCGTTGATATTGCCGGTGATGGGAGCCGTACCCGCTGGCGGGGCATTGCCGCTACCAAAGTCCACCAGTCCCGTCGTGATGGCCGCCTGCGCGGGCAGGGCCAGGGCCAGCAGCACGGCCGCGAGCCACACAAACCAGAGGCGCACGAAGTGGGACGCTGTCTTTTTGCCCGACACGGGCGCTGGGAGGGTGTGCATGGCAAGGGCTCTCACAACGGTGAATGCGATGGGCACGGGACGGGGTGTCAGCCGCGCACGGGGAACTCGCCCGACAGGCAGATGCAGAAGTTCAGCGCCAGATAAGGCTGCATGTTGTTGTGCGGCTGTCCGCCGCCCGTGAAGGGCGCCAGCGCATTGGCCGCCAGCGCGGTGGTGGCCGCGCCGGTCGCGTAGGTGGGCCGGGGGCTGGGTCGCGCCCCGGGAACCAGCCCTTTCGCCAGGAAATTGCCCTGCGGCACGGCGGCCGTCGCGTTGGCGCCTTCCGCTGTCACTGCGTGGGTGTGCTGCGGCATTTCGCTGGGCAGCAGCGTTTCCGACTCCGTGCCGGCCAAATCCCCCACGGTGCGGGGCGTGAGGCCGGGTGCGTCGCCGCTGCCCATGGGGGCCACGCCCTGCAGGTTGGGCAGGCCAAAGGACGAAACGCCGTTGCCGCCGAACTGGATGCCGATCACCGAGAACAGCGCCGTGTTCTGCGAGATGGGCACCAGCTGGCCCTGGCAAAAGGCCCAGTGCACCGGGGCAAAGTCGAACGCAAAGGCGCGGATCTCGCCATAAAAGGGGTCTGCCATGGGGGGCCTCCTGGCTCAGTTGCGGGACGGGAAGATGCCGTTGATGGCGATACACCAATTCACCACCAGCGAAGGCTGCATGTTCTCGTGTGCCAGCCCCGCGCCGCTGGAGGCAACGGCCGCCGCGGCCAGCGTGGCGGAGCCCGGTGCCGCATACGCGGCGGAGGCGGCGTTGGCCGTCTGCGCCAGCACCCCATTCGCGGGATTGTTGGTGGTTGCCAGGCCGGTGGTGCCGCGCAGCGCATGGCTGTGTGATGGCACTTGCGCGGTGGTCAGCGCCACGGTCTCGGACCCGCCGTTGGTGCCGAGCGGCAGACCGCCGCTCTGGGTCTGCCCGTACCCGACGGGTGTGCGCCCGCGCAGATCGGGCAGCGCGAACGTGGTCTGCCCGTTGCCGCCATAGCGCGTTCCCAGCAGGGAGAACAGGGGCTGGTTCTGCGCAATGGCCAGCAGGCTTCCGTTGCACACCGCCCAGCCCTTGGGGATCATGCCGAACGCGAAGGCGCGGATTTCGCCAATGAAGGGGTCCATGACGTGTTCCTTTCTTCAGTTGCGGCTGGGGAAGATGCCGTTGAGGCAAACGATGAAGCTCAGCGGCATCGAAGGCATCACGTTGTTGTGCGGCATTCCCCCGCCCGCCACGTCAACCGTGCTGCCCGCGAGGGCCTGCGGCGCGGTGGTGCTTGCGGCATACAGGTTGAAGCCGGTCACGGCGGCAGGCGCCAGGCCCGCGGGGTTCACGTTGCTGGCAGCGGCGCCCGCGGCCAGGGCGTGCGTGTGGGCCGGGGCGTTGTTGGCCAGCAGGGTGACCTGCTCCACCCCCACTTGCTCCCCCAGGACGCGCAGGCTCAGGCCCGGCCCCTGCCCCACGCCGATCGGCAGCCGCCCCCGCAGGTCCGGGACGGCGAAGGTCGTGACCCCATCCCCGCCGTACGTGGTCCCCAGCAGCGCATAGGCGGCGTCATACTCCGCAATGGGCAGCAAGCTGCCATCGCAGAACGACCAGTGTTGCGGCGCGAAATTGCCGGCAAAGAGGCGAATTTCGCCAATGAATGCCTCGCTCATGTCAGGGGTCCTCCTCGGGCGATGGAACCGTGCGGGTGATGACCGCCTGGTACAAAAGCTCCCCCGCCGCGCCGCCCATGACGGGGCCGAGGAACAACGGAAACCGCCCCAGCTGGGGGTGCACCAGCACGTAGGTGTCGTGCGCCGGCCGGCCAAAGTCCGGGCCCGTGAAGGTCAGCGAGCCGCTGTGGGTGCCTGGCCGCTGCCGGATGGCGACATCCGCCAGCCGCAGTGGCACGGCCGCCTCGCCCCCCGGCCGCTGCAAGAGGAAATCGGTCCCCACGCAGGGCTCGAAGGCCTGCAGCGCAGGGAGTTCGCCCAGCGCGCTGGGGCGCCGCAGGTACAGGTAGACGTCCTTGTCGGCCTCCACCTGGAATCCCAGGCGTTCGTAGTACCCGAGGATCGGGTTGTTCCTCTCGACATGCAGGGTGAGCGGGATGCCGTTGCCGTCGGACTCCACGGCCAGCGATTCCATCAGCAGCCGGCCGATGCCCTGGCGCCGCCAGGCCGGCAAGAGCGCGATGTCCACCACCCGGGTCTCGCGCGGGGCGCGGTCCAGGTAGAGCCGCCCGGCCACTTCGCCGTCGCACAGCACCAGCAGGAACGAAGGATGGGCGTAGGCGGACTGGTACTGCGTGTGCTGGAAGGAGAACTGCTGGCGCACGAACGCGTCCCAGGCCGCGTCGGGCCAGCCCAGCATGCGGCGCTCCTCTTCGCGCGTGGAGGCAAAGATGGCCAGCAGCGTGGCTTCGTCTTCAGGTCGGATGGGCCGCAGGGCCAGGCGGCTGGGCGCCATCCGGGGGCTGGATTCGCTGGGCGGCGAAATGCTCATACGGGTGGATCGGCCCAGCGTCCTCGGACTCTTCGCCAGGCTTAGATTGTGAAAAATTATTAAAAATGAGTATAGGCACAACCGTTGAAAAATGCCAAAAGTGCTTTCCCGGCGTCGCCCTGGCGCCGCGGCGGTTGTAACGGAGGCCCTGGCATGGGGCCGCGCCCCTATCATGGAGGGTTCGCCCTTTTCCGCCGCGCCCATGCCCGTCTCCGCCCCCGCTTCCGATGCCGCTCCCGATGACGGCCTGTACCTGGCCCGCGCCCTGCGCGAGCAGCGCATCAGCATCCGGGGGGCGCGCACGCACAACCTCAAGAACATTGACCTGGACATTCCGCGCAACCAGCTGGTGGTGATCACCGGGCTGTCGGGCTCGGGCAAGTCGAGCCTGGCGTTCGACACGCTGTATGCCGAGGGGCAGCGGCGCTACGTGGAGAGCCTGTCGGCCTATGCGCGGCAGTTCCTGGGGCGGCTGGACAAGCCCGATGTGGACCTGATCGAGGGCCTGTCGCCCGCCATCAGCATCGAGCAGAAGGCCACCAGCCACAACCCGCGCTCCACCGTGGGCACGGTGACCGAGATCCACGACTACCTGCGCCTCTTGTACGCCCGCGCCGGCACGCCGTACTGCCCCGACCACGGCCTGCCGCTGGCCGCGCAAACGGTGAGCCAGATGGTGGATGCCGTGCTGGCACTGCCCGAGGACACCAGGCTCATGCTGCTGGCGCCCGTGGCGCGCGAGAAGAAGGGCGAGTTCACCGAGCTCTTTGCGCAGATGCAGGCGCTGGGTTACGTCCGCTTCCGGGTGGATGGTCAGATCGTCGAGCACGAGAGCCTGCCGGCGCTCAAGAAGACCGAGAAGCACAACATCGACGTGGTGATCGACCGCCTCAAGGTGCGCGCTGACATGCAGCAGCGCCTGGCCGAGAGCATCGAGGCGGTGCTGCGCGTGGGCGGCGCCGAGGGCAACGGCCGCGTGCTGGCGCTGGAGATGGATTCGGGCCAGGAGCACCTGTTTTCCAGCAAGTTCGCCTGTCCGGTGTGCAGCTACTCGCTGGCCGAGCTGGAGCCGCGCCTGTTCTCGTTCAACTCGCCCATGGGCGCGTGCCCGGCATGCGACGGCATCGGCCAGCGCGAGGTGTTCGATGCGGCGCGCGTGGTGGCCTTCCCCACGCTCAGCCTGGCCAGCGGCGCCATCAAGGGCTGGGACCGCCGCAATGGCTATTACTTTGCGATGCTGGAGAGCCTGGCCGCCCACTACGGCTTTGACGTGGAAGCGCCGTTCGAATCGCTGCCGGCCAAGGTGCAGCAGGTGGTGCTGCACGGATCGGGCGAGGAGGAGATCGCGTTCAGCTACATCCTGGACAGCGGCCCCAACAAGGGCAAGGTGTACAGCAAGAAGCACCCGTTCGAAGGCATCCTGCCCAACATGGCACGGCGCTACCGCGAGACGGATTCGGTGGTGGTGCGCGAGGACCTGGCCCGCTTTCGCAGCAGCCAGCCCTGCCCCGAATGCCATGGCACGCGCCTGCGCCGCGAGGCCCGGCATGTGAAGGTGGGCGAGGGCGCGCAGGCCCGCGCGATCTTCGAGGTGAGCCACGACACCCTGGCCAGCGCGCACGCCTGGTTCCAGCAGCTGCAGCTCACGGGCGCCAAGGCCGAGATCGCCGACAAGGTGGTGCGCGAGATCACCACGCGGCTGCAGTTCCTGAACGACGTGGGCCTGAACTACCTGAGCCTGGACCGCAGCGCCGAGACGCTCTCGGGCGGCGAGGCGCAGCGCATCCGCCTGGCGTCGCAGATCGGCTCGGGCCTCACGGGCGTGATGTATGTGCTGGACGAGCCCAGCATCGGCCTGCACCAGCGCGACAACGACCGGCTGATCGCCACGCTGCAGCACCTGCGCGACATCGGCAACAGCGTGATTGTGGTGGAGCACGACGAGGACATGATGCGAGCCGCCGACCATGTGATCGACATGGGCCCGGGCGCGGGCGTGCACGGCGGCCGCGTGATGGCGCAGGGCACGTACGACGCGGTGCGCAGCCACCCTGAATCGCTGACGGGCAAGTACCTGTCCGGCACGCTGTCGATTCCCGTGCCCAAGCGCCGCACGCCCTGGCTGCCGGTGCTGGACCAGCCCGCGCCGCCGCCTGCGCCGCCCAAGGGCAAGTCGCGCTTCCCGCAGACCGAGGCGAGCAAGCGCCGGGCCGAGCGCATGGCCGAGCACCACGCCCGCCAGGGCGCCGTGCAGGCGCTGCGCGTGGTGGGCGCCACGGGCAACAACCTCAAGGACGTGAGCGTGGACTTCCCGGTGGGGCTGCTCACCTGCGTGACGGGTGTGTCGGGCTCGGGCAAGAGCACGCTGGTCAACGACACGCTGTATGCCGCCGTGGCGCGCCAGATCTACCGCGCCCACGAGGAGCCCGCGCCCCACGAGGAGATCGTAGGCATCGAGTACTTCGACAAGGTCATCAACGTCGACCAGAGCCCCATCGGCCGCACGCCGCGCAGCAACCCGGCCACCTACACGGGCCTGTTCACCCCCATCCGCGAGCTGATGGCCGAGGTCAACACCGCCAAGGAACGCGGCTACGGCCCCGGCCGCTTCAGCTTCAACGTGGCCGGCGGCCGCTGCGAGGCCTGCCAGGGCGACGGCGTGGTGAAGGTGGAGATGCACTTCCTGCCCGACGTGTACGTGCCCTGCGACGTGTGCCACGGCCAGCGCTACAACCGCGAGACGCTGGAAGTGCTGTGGAAGGGCAAGAACATCGCGCAGATCCTGGAGCTGACGGTGGAGGACGCGGCGGCTTTCTTCAAGGACGTGCCGACCATCGCGCGCAAGCTGCAGACATTGCTGGACGTGGGCCTCTCCTACATCCGCCTGGGCCAGGCGGCCACCACGCTGTCGGGCGGCGAGGCGCAGCGCGTGAAGCTGGCGCAGGAGCTGAGCAAACGCGACACCGGCCGCACGCTCTACATCCTGGACGAGCCCACCACCGGCCTGCACTTTGCCGACATCGACCTGCTGCTCAAGGTGCTGCACCAGCTGCGCGACGCGGGCAACACCATCGTCATCATCGAGCACAACCTCGACGTGATCAAAACCGCCGACTGGCTCATCGACATGGGCCCCGAGGGCGGCGCGGGCGGCGGCACCGTGGTGGGCGTGGGCACGCCCGAGGACCTGGCGGCCAACCCGGCGAGCCATACGGGGCGCTATCTGGCGCCTTACCTGCGGGAAAAATCTGAATGAAAATGGCCGCTAGCGCTTATCAGCAAAGCGCTAGCTGCTATAAAAATCAGAGCAGATTGCACCCTCGCATCATTGCAGGCGGCGTGCCACTTCCAGGTCCAGCGACCCCATGAAGGCTTCCACCGCCCGCGTGTAGTCGCTCTCCAGGCCCAGCGTGGCGTTGATCTCGCCGTGGTTCAGGTCCTGCGGCAGCACCTCGGCCCGGCCACCCTGGTTGCGCACGTGGCGGGCCAGGGCGTCGGCCTGGGAACAGGGCTGGTCCGCCCGTTCGGTGGAGCACACCAACTGCACCGGCGGCGCGCCCACCGTCCACTGGTGGAAGGGCGACAGCGCCACCCAGTAGGCGGGGTCGCTGCCGAAGGCGTCGTCGTACAGCGGCAGGTGCGGCGCGCGCATGTAGGCGGGCACGTTCATCACCGCGCTGTCCAGCGACACCGTGCCCAGCCAGGGCCAGGCCCCTTCGCGCAGAGCCTGCGGCGCCCGGGCGTTGAGCAGGGCCACCAGGTGGGCGCCCGCCGAGTGGCCCATGAGGATGAAGCGGCTCGGATCCCCGCCCCAGGTGCCCGCGCGCTGCTGCGCGGCCATGAGGGCGGCCTGCACGTCGCGCTCTTGCACGGCCACCGGCGTGTCGGGCAGCATGCGGTAGTTGATGGAGATGAGGATGAAGCCCTTGGGCACCCAGCGGCTCACCTTCTCCTGCACCACACGGCCCATGGCCTTGTCGCCATAGCGCCAGCCGCCGCCATGCACCATGAAGATCACCGGCGCGCGCACCGCGCTGGCCACCAGGCTGGTGGCGCCTGCGCCCGTGGGGCTGGTGGGCACGTACACATCCATGCGCTGCGCCGGGTCCGCGCCGTAGGGCACGTCGGCAATGCGCTGCACGCCTGCGGGCAGGGCAGCCGGGGCGGCAGCGGCCTGCCTTTGCGCGATGAGGGCGCGCAGACGGCCCCCGTTTTGTGCGGGGGCCTGGGCTTGCGCGCTGGCGGTGCCGAGGCTGGCGACAGCCAGGGCGGTGACGATGAGCAGATGGCGCAGGGACATGGCAAAGCTCCTGTCAGGGTAAAAGGTGGAGGGCGGGAATGAGAAGGGACGATGGAGAAGGGCGGCTCTAACCCAACCGTTCACGCTGAGCCTGTCGATGCGCCGCGCAAGGCGCAGGCAGGCTCAGCCCGAACGGATATTTCTAGCGCAGAAAGGCCAGGCACCGGCAACGAAATCAAGGCCGCGTGGGGCAGGCCATGGCCGCGCCGCTGGCGTCGTAGCAGGTGGCGCTGCGGCTCAGGCCGCTGTCCTGGCTGTAGCTGCTTTGCGTCTGCACGCTGTTGCCGGTGGCCGCGCTGGTGGCGGTGGAGGTGCGCGCTTGCGTCACGGTGCCGTCGGCATTGCGCGTGGCGCCGCCGCTGCTTTGCAGGCTGCCCTGGGCATTCCGGGCCGACAGGCTGCCGCTGTGGCTGGCGCTGCCGTCGGCGTTGCGCGTGGTGCTGCCCTGGCGCACGGCCACCCCGCCCTGCGTGCCCACGGCAGCGCC
The DNA here is from genome assembly GCF_021287135.1 of Acidovorax sp. Classification (GTDB taxonomy): domain Bacteria; phylum Pseudomonadota; class Gammaproteobacteria; order Burkholderiales; family Burkholderiaceae_C; genus Acidovorax. The sequence goes on along the minus strand of NZ_JAJTBB010000020.1, from coordinate 109,321 downwards.
CCGGCTCGTCACGCTGGCGTTGCCTTGGCCATCAGCGGTGGCCGTGCGGCCGCGCAGCACGGTGCCGTTCGGGCCGCTGCGGGCCACGCCGGTGTGAGAGGCCATGCTGCCATCGGCGTGGTGCTCCACGCGGTGGCGGGTACGGGCCTGGGCCTCGGCGGGCGCGGCCAGCGCCAACCCGGCGCTGAGCCCCAGGGTGGCGATCGCGGAAAGAAGCACGGCAGAACGGGGCAGCATAGGCATGGCAATGAACTCCTGGGAGGGTGCCTCGGGATGTGGGGCATGGAAGGACTTTGCCCGCCAGGTGTGAGCCAGTGATGGCTGAAATCCGCCGGTGTATGACAAACCATGACAAACGCCAGCCGCTGTGTCATGGCTTGTCATGCCTGCGGCTGCGTCCCCCTCGGCAGCGCCTACCATTGCCAGCATTGCCCTGAGTACCCGCCCATGACCGACACCCTGGCCAAGATCCTGGTCGCCGATGACGAGCCCGACCTGCGCGCCCTGCTGCAGCGCTATCTGAGCGACCAGGGCTACACCGTGCGCACGGTGGAGGGCGCGGGGCCCCTGGATGTGCTGCTCGCGCGCGAGCGCTTTGACGTGCTGGTGCTCGACGTGATGATGCCGGGCGAGGACGGCCTGTCCATCTGCCGCCGCCTGCGGGCGCAGGGCGAGACCATTCCCATCCTGATGCTCACCGCCCGCGGCGACCCGGTGGACCGCATCGTGGGCCTGGAGATGGGCGCGGACGACTACCTGCCCAAGCCCTTCAACCCGCGCGAGCTGCTGGCCCGCATCCAGGCCATGGTGCGCCGCCAGCGCCTGCTGGGCGCACACGCCGGGCCGCAGGGCGTGCAGGAGCGGCTGGCATTTGGCGACTTCGTGCTGCTGCCTGCGCAACGGCGGCTGGAAAGGGCGGGCGAGGACGTGCCCCTGACCACCGGCGAGTTCGCCCTGCTGCTGGCGCTGGCGCAAAACCCGCAGCGCCCGCTGGGCCGCGACCGGCTCATGGCCCTGGCCTACGGCCCCGACCACACGGCCACGGACCGCAGCATCGACGTGCAGGTCATGCGGCTGCGCAAGCTCATCGAGGCCGACCCGGCCCAGCCGCGCCACATCCGCACGGTGTGGGGCGTGGGCTATGTGTTTGTGCCCGACGGCGCCGCGCCTGCCAGCGGGGGCCGGCCATGACTGAACCCGCATTTCTGCAGACACCAGCGCCCGGGCCAAGGGGCCGGTGGCCCCGCAGCCTGCTGGGCCGCAACCTGCTGCTCATGGCCGTGCTCATCGTGCTGGGGCAACTGTGCGCGGCGGTGCTGGTGCGGCAGATGATCTTCAAGCCCCGCGTGGCGCTGGTGGCCGATGGCGTGGCACGCAATGTGGCCGCCATTCGCGCCGGCTTGCAGACGCTGCCGCCGCCGCAGCGGCAGGCGTTTGTGCAAGCCTTCAACGACCAGGCCGCGCAGACGCAGGCGCACGCCCGGGCGGCGGCTCCCGGCAGTTGGCGCGCCGTGCTCTCGCCCATGGAGCGGCAGTTTGTGCGCGCGGTCACGCAGCAGCTGGATGCTGCACAGGGCGCGCGCACGGCTGCGTCGGCCGAGCCGGTCTGGCGGCGCGACCGCAGCGGCGTGCTGTCGCTGCGTGTGGTGCATGAGGGAGCGCAAGGGCCGGAAACCTACTGGCTCAACCTGCCCAGCGTGTTCCCCACGCGCGAGTTCACGGGCGCCTGGCTGCTGGCCACACTGGCCAGCATGGCGCTGGCGCTGGCGGGGGCGTGGTGGCTGCAGCGCCACCTCAACCAGCCGCTGCAGCGCGTGGTGCAGGCCGCGCAGCGCCTGGCCCGGGGCCAGCCGCACGAGCCGCTGCCCGAGGACGGCCCCACCGAGATCGCCACCGTGGCCCGCAGCGTCAACCACATGGCGCACAGCCTGGCCCAGGCCGACCAGGAGCGGGCGCTGATGCTGGCCGGCGTGTCGCACGACCTGCGCACCCCGCTGACGAAGCTGCGCCTCTCGGTGGAGATTGCCGGCCCGCAGATCGAACCCGATCTGGCCACGCGCATGGTGCGCAGCCTGGACGAGATGGACGCCATCCTCGGCCAGTTCCTGCACTTTGCCCGCATGCAGGAGGCCGAGCCCGCGCAGCCCGCGGCGCTCAACGACCTGGCCCAGGCCATTGCCCAGGCGCAGGCCGACCATGGCCGCAGCGTGACGCTGGAACTGGGTGCGCCGCCCCCTGCGCCCGTGCAGGCCCAGGCCCTGCGCCGCGCGGTGGACAACCTGGTGGAGAACGCCTGGCGCCACGGCGCAGCGCCCGTGGTGCTGCGCACGGGCCGCACGGCGGGTGACGTCTGGATCGAGGTACAAGACCACGGCCCGGGCCTGCCCGCCGCCGAGCTGGAGCGCGTGCGGCAGCCCTTCGCCCGGGGCGAGGCGGCCCGCAGCGGCCGACCCGGCGCCGGCCTGGGCCTGGCCATTGCCGACCGCGTGGCGCGCAGCCACGGCGGGCGGCTGGAGCTGCACAGTGCGCCCGGGCAGGGGTTGCGGGCGCGGCTGGTGCTGCCGATCGGCGCGGTGCCCGCAGGCTGTGCGCAGGCCCGCCGCGGCCCCGGCTGACCGGACGCGGCCGGGTTGGCGGGGCGAGGCCGGGCTGGCGGGGCGCTACTGCGCGGGCAGCAAGCCGCCGGGCCCGCGCACCCAGCTGCTCCCGCTGTCGCCGCCCAGGCGGAACAGCGACACCACCTGCACCAGGTCCTCGGCCTGGTTCTTCAGGCTGCCGGCCGCGGCGGCCATTTCCTCCACCAGGGCGGCATTCTGTTGCGTGACCTGGTCCATTTGCGTGATGGCCTCGCCCACCTGGGCCACGCCCAGCGACTGTTCATGGCTGGCCGTGCTGATCTCGCCCACGATGTCCGACACGCGGCGGATGGCGTCCACCACCTCGGTCATGGTGGCTCCCGCGCGGTCCACCAGGGCCGTGCCCTGCCCCACGCGCTCCACGCTGGCGCTGATGAGGGCCTTGATTTCGCGGGCGGCCTCGGCACTGCGTCCGGCGAGCGAGCGCACCTCCGACGCCACCACGGCAAAGCCGCGGCCCTGCTCGCCGGCGCGGGCCGCCTCCACGGCCGCGTTGAGCGCGAGGATGTTGGTCTGGAAAGCGATGGAGTCGATCACGCCGATGATGTCCGCGATCTTCTGCGACGAGGCGTTGATGCCCTGCATGGTGTCCACCACCTGGGCCACCACCTCGCCGCCCTGCACGGCCACCGTGCTGGCGCTGTGGGCCAGCTGGTTGGCCTGGCGCGCGCTGTCGGCGTTCTGGCGCACGGTGGAGCTCAGCTGCTCCATGGACGCGGCGGTCTCCTCCAGCGCGCTGGCCTGGCTCTCGGTGCGGGCGGACAGGTCGGTGTTGCCCTGTGCGATCTGCACGCTGGCCGTGGCCACGCTCTCCGAGCCGCTGCGCACCTGCCGGACCACCTGCGTGAGCTGGCTGCGCATCTGCTGCAGGGCCTGCAGCAACTGGCCCACCTCGTTGGTGCCGTGGGGCAGCGGCGCGCCGCTGAGGTCGCCCTGCGCCACTGCGCGCGACAGCGCCACGGCCTGCGACAGCGGCCCCGTCATGGAGCGCACGAACACCAGGGCCAGCGCGCTGGTGGCCGACAGGCTCAGCACCAGGGCCAGCGCCACGCCCAGCAGGCTGCGCTGCAGCGCCGCCACGCGGTCCTGCAAGGCCTGGTCCAGGCGGGCCATGGACAGGTTGTTGAGTCCGTTGAGCGCCTCGATGGTGCGCGTGAAGGCGTCGAAATAGTCCTTGGACGCCAGCTGCAGCTCCGCGGCCTGGATCACATCGCGCTCGGCCATCTGCAGGGACTGCTGGATCTGCTGCTGCACGCCCTGCGCGGTGCTGCCCAGGGCACGCTCCAGCCCGGGGTCGCCCCGCAGCGCGCGCTCCAGGCCGCGGAAGGTCTCGGCCTGCAGCTCGGCGACGCGCTGCTGCAGCACCAGCAGCTGGCCCCGGGTCTGGGGCGTGAGCTCGCGCTTGTTCAGGGCGCCGGCGCCCTGGGCGCGCAGCAGGCCCAGCTTCTCGCCCAGCATGGGCGCCTGCGCCAGGGCGGCCTGGACGAGGGCATGGGTGCCCGGCTCGGGGTCCATCTGCAGCCCGAAGGTGTGGACCAGTGTTTCGTTCAGCTGCAGCAGCGTGGCGATGAGCTGGGTGTGCTGCGCCGTGCTCTGGGCGGGCTCGATGGTGCGCGCCGTCACCGCCTGCTCCAGGGTGCGCCACGCGGCCTGGGCCTGCGTCCAGGTGGCCATCGGGCCGGCGGGCACCTGGGCCGCAGTGAAGCGGGCGCTGGCCTCCTGCAGGGCTGCCTCCACCGCGTCGCGCGCGGCCGGGCGGCGCGCCGCCAGGCTTTCGTCGCCGCCGAGCAGGCCCACCGACAGCCCGCGGTGGACCTGCATCTGCTGCACCAGGCGGGCCAGCGCCTGCGCGGGCGGCACGCCCTGGGCTTCGTAGCGGGCTTGCTGGATGTCGCGCAAGCCGTCGCGCACCACCAGGTAGGTGGGCAGCGCGCTCATCATGAGCCCGAGCGTTCCCAGGATGAGGAATTTTTCAAGCAGGTTCAACCGGTGCAGGAGGGACATGGCAGCAGGCGCACGGGTGCGTGCGCGGAAAAAAGGGCATGCCGAGATGCACGGGTCAGACGCTGGCCAGCGGCGCTCAGCACAAAATTTCGGAACGGTTCTCATTCCGAAGGCTTGGTCGTAACGCAATGTAGGTTTCTGTCGCCAGTAGGGTTTTGACGCACGTCAAGTCCGCGGACGCGTTCCCCCCGGGCTGTCCCGGACGCCGGGGCGTGGCGCTGGGCCGGCGGGCGCACCCGCCCCGGGCACGCAGGGCGGCACCCGGCCGGGTGCCAGGCTGGGGAATAATCGCACCCGACCGCCTCCCCACCCCCTGGAGACCCGTATGCATTCCATGACCCTGCGTTTTCTCGCCTCCGAAGGCGTCGCGCCCGCCGGCGGGCGCGTGCCTGGCGGCGCCGTGCTGCGCTGGGTGGACGAAGCGGGCTTTGCCTGCGCCAGCGCCTGGGCCAAGGGGCCGTGCGTGACGGAGCTGGTGGGAGGTGCCCGCTTTCTGCACCCGATCCGGCCGGGCGACCTGGTGGAAGTGCATGCGCGCCTGGCCTCGACCACCAGTTCCGCCATGCACCTGGCGGTGGAGGTGCGCAGCGGCGACCTGCACGGCGGCCCGCTGCATGAGGTGCTGCATTGCGTGGCGGTCTACACGGCCGTGGATGGGCGCGAACAGCCCCGTGCCGTGGACGAGTGGGTTCCGGAAACGCCAGGCGACATCGCCCTCGCCCAGCGGGTGCAGGTGCACCTGGACGCCGCACGGGCCGCAATGCCGTAGGCAGGGCGGCGGGGCAAAAATTTCAATGAAATCGCCCGCTAGCGCTTTCTGGACAAGCGCTAGCAGCTATTAAATCAATAGCATTCGATTCAACCGCGGCTACAGCACCCGGCGCCGTGCATAGCGCACCACGGTCACGCCGGCCCGGGCCTGGCGCACCGATGGCATGACCAGCACGCAGTCGTCGTAGGGGGTGGTGACCGCAACGCCGTCGTTGTCCCCGATGACCGTGCCGGCCTTCTCGATGCGCTCCAGCCCGGTGAAAGGCTGCGTGAAGCGGAACGCGCTGCTCGTCGCCACGACGGGGCCGGTCACCTCCAGCGCCCACTGGCAGGGCGCGTCGGGCAGGCGCCAGCCCGGCAGCTGCTGCGCCAGGGTGGACGCCGCCACAGCGCCCGACTGCTCCAGGAAGCGCACGCACTGGTCTTGCGCCACGGCGCGGCTGGCGGGGTCGCCATGGAAGCCGCACTCGATGAGCAGCGAACGGGTCCCGTTGTCGGCCAGGTCGCCAAAGCGGCCGTAGTCGCGCATGCGCACGCCGTCCTTGTGGCCCGCGTCCACCACGATGTGCTCCGGCGACCGCATGGCGCGGGCCAGCTCCAGGTTGCGCGGCTGGATGCCGGTGAGCAGCAGCGGGGCCGAGGGCTCGTGCATGGAATGGATGTCGAGCAGCCAGTCCGCACGCGCCACGAAGGGGCGCAGGGCCGCCGCACGGCGCCGCTCGCGGGTGTCGCCGGCGTCGATGCGCTCGTCCATCCACTGGCGGTTGAGGTCTTCGTCCGTGAAGCGCGAGGCGTCGTGGCTGCGGGGATCGAAGCGGTCAAACGCCTCCAGGTTGCAAAAGGCCAGCGTGAGCGTGCCCTGCGCCGGCCGCACGCCGGCCTCCAGCAGGCCCTTGAGCGCCCAGGCGCCGCACAGCTCGTTGCCATGCACCAGGGCGCTGACCATCACATGGCGCCCGGGCCGGCCCGAGTCGAAGTGCCACACGCCCTCGGTGCCCGTGTTGCCGGCGCGCCAGGCGCCGAGGTCGGGCGCCGGCAGCGTAAAGGCCAGGGGCGGCACGGCGGCGTTGCCGGCCTGGGAGTTCTCGGTAGCGGTGCTCATTCTTCGATCTTGGCGAATTCAACAATCTTCTTGTACTTGGCCACTTCGGCCGCGAGGAACTGGTCGATGTTCACGTTCGTGGCCGCCACAGTGGAGCCGGTGGCTTCCATCTTCTTGCGAAAGTCGGGCGACTGCAGGCTGTCGTTCAGCGCCTTCTTCACCTTGTCGAACACGAGCTTGGGCAGGTGCGCCGGCGCCATGAGCGCAAACCAGACGCCGATGTCCACGTTCTTGTACTGCGCGGTTTCCGCCAGGGCGGGGATCTCGGGCGTGATGGCCGAGCGCTTGGCTTCGGTCGTGCCCAGGGCCACCACCTTGCCGCTCTTGATGTGCGGCAGGCCGCTGGAGAGCACGAACACCCCGAACTCCAGGTTGTTGCCCAGCAGGTCGTTGGTGAGCGGCGCGACGCCGCGGTAGGGAATGTGCGTCATGAACAGCTTGCCCTGCTCCTTGACCATCTCGCCCGCCAGGTGCAGCGAGGTGCCCACGCCCGAGCTGCCGTAGCTGTACTTGCCGGGGTTGGCGCTCACCTTGCGCGTGAAGTCGGCCAGGTTCTTGACGCCCGAGCCGGCGGACGCCACCAGCACCAGGGGCTGCGACGCGATCAGGCCGATGGCGGTGAAGTCCTTGAGGTCGTACTTCACCTTCTTCGTGACCAGCTTGTTGATGGCGATTTCGTTGCTGGCCCCTACGAGCAGGGTGTAGCCATCAGGGGCGCTGCTGGCCACCTTCTGCGCGCCGATGGCACCGCCCGCGCCGCCGATGTTCTCGATCACGACAGGCACGCCCAGCTTGGTGCCCAGCTCGGTGGCCACCGTGCGCGCCGTCAGGTCCGTGCTGCCGCCGGGCGGGTAGCCGACCACGATGGTGATGGGCTTGTTGGGGTAGGCGTCCTGCGCCAGGCTGGGCACGGTGGCGGACAAGGCCAGGCCGCACACCAGCGCGGCACGGCAAAAGGAGGGGGCAAGGAACATGGCGGGGTTTCCTGAAGAAAGGGCAGCGGGGGATCGCTAGGAGTCTGCGCGGCAGAAGGCATCGAGGCGAAACGCGCGAAAACCGAGGATCGCGTGGTGCTACCGACAAGCCCAGGGTGGCCCCCTGGGCGCAGGAGGTAGTACCGCGCGAGACCGGTTTATCGCGCGTTGCAGCCGATGCTCCTTTTGCCGCGCAGACTCCTAGCCCCGATTGTCAAAAGTCCGCCCCCGGGCCGCGGTGCCAAAACGGCACCGGATGGTGCCAATATCGCCGGCCCGGCTCAGCGCGGCGCCAGCGCCGCCCACAGCGCTTCCGCCAGCGGGCCCAGGCGGCGCTTGGGGCGGTACAGCCGCACATCGAAGCGCACCTCCATGCGGGCATCCCCGGCGGGCGCCAAGCGCTGGGCCTTGCAATCGGCATGCACCATGGACCAGGGCAGCCAGGCCACGCCCAGCCCTTTCTGGACGTATTCGTAATGGGCATCGGCCGAATCGCATTCCACCACCCGCTGCAGCCGGGGCGCGTGCGGGTTCTGCGCCAAGTGGTCTTCCACCAGGCGGCCCAGCGCAAGCTGCGGGGCGTAGGCCAGGTACGGCACCGGCGCGGCCGTGCCGGCCTCGAAGGCGTGCAGCGCCTGGCCCTGGGCCGTGGCGCGCGAGATGGGAACCAGCCGGTCCGAGGCCACCGTCACATGCATGAACTGGCGCGCGTCCAGGCGGATCGCCAGCGCCGGGTGGTGGTACACCAGCGAGAAGTCGGCCTCGCCGCGCTCCAGCAGGGCCACCGTTTCGGCGAGCGCCCGCGTGCGGATGCACAGCTCGCCGCCCTGCAGCACGGGTTGCAGCCGCACCAGCCAGTCGGCCACCACGGTGCGCGCCAGCGTGCGGCCCGTGGTCAGAGTCACGGTGCGGGCGTGGCGCCCTGCCAGGCTCTGCAGCTCGTCATGCGACTGCGCAAGGTGGCGCACCAGCTGCCCCGCGGTCTCCAGAAAGCTCTGGCCTGCGGGCGTGAGCACCACGGGGCCGCCGCCACGTTCCACCAGCGGCGTGCCGGCCCAGGCTTCCAGCGCGCGGATGCGCCGCCCGAAGGCGGGGTGCGTCACATGCCGCAGCTCCGCCGCGCGGGTGAAGCTGCGCTCCTGCGCCAGCACGATGAAGTCTTCGACCCACTTGAGCTGCATGGCGCGGTGTCGGTCGACGCGGGGGCGCGCTACGGCGGCGGGTCGGTGGCCTCAGCCGGCGCGTGCGGCTTCCAGCACGGCGCGCGTGCGCTGGGCCTCGGCCCGCGCAGCGGCCGCAAAGTCTTCGCCGCGGGAGGCATAGAGCACGGCCCGGGAGGAGTTGACGATGATCGGCCCGTCGTCGCGCAGCCCGGCGCGGACCGTGGCCACGGCGTCGCCGCCCTGGGCGCCCACGCCGGGGATGAGCAAGGGCAGGGTGGGCGCAAGGGCGCGCACGCGCTCGATCTCCTGCGGGTAGGTCGCGCCCACCACCAGCCCCAGCTGGCCGTTGCGGTTCCAGGGGCCTTGCGCCAGGCGCGCGATGTGCTCGTACATCCGGGGCTGCCCTTCCACGCTGGCCAGGCGCTGGTTCTGCAAGTCGTCGCCGCCGGGATTGGAGGTGCGGCACAGCAGGAATGCGCCCTTGCCGTGGTAGGCCAGGTACGGCTCGATGGAGTCGAACCCCATGAAGGGCGACAGCGTGACCGCGTCGGCGCCATAGCGCTCGAACGCCTCCTTGGCGTACTGCTCGGCGGTGGAGCCGATGTCGCCGCGCTTGGCGTCCAGGATGACCGGCACGTGCGGCGCATTGGCGCGCAGGTGCTGCATCAGGCGTTCCAGCTGGTCTTCCGCGCCATGCGCCGCAAAGTAGGCGATCTGGGGCTTGAAGGCACACACCAGGTCGGCCGTCGCGTCCACCACGGCCGCGCAGAAGTCGTAGATCTTGCGCGGGTCACCCTGCATTCCCGCGGGAAACCGCGTGGGCTCCGGGTCCAGGCCCACGCACAGCAGAGAGCGGTTCTGCGCCGTGGCGTCGCGCAGCATGTCGGTAAAGGTCATGGGCCGAGATTTTAGGGCGATGCGCAATGCGTCTCCGCGATGCGGCGGGCGGCGCCTGTCAGGCTGCGGGGGGGGGCCCAGTCGGGCGGGCGCGCCCAAAGAAGCACCCAAAGAAAAAGGCCGTCGAAACGGCCTTGCAAAAGGAGAATGGCAGCGTGCGGGGCGGGGGGCAGCCTGTGGCCGCGCCACCGGTGCCCTGCGCCTCAGCGCTGAACGGTCAGCAGGCGCTGCACGTCGCGGTCGTTGGGCAGCGCGTAGTCGTAGCCGCGGACGATGCGGCTGTCTTCGGTGCGCACGAGCTTCAGGCTCACATAGGTGTAGTTTGCGGCAGCGGAGTACGTGCCCACCAGCACCAGCGAGGCGTTGTGGCTGCGTGCGATGTCCTTGATCTCACGCGACAGCAGCAGTTCGCCAGCGCCTTCGCGCACGAACACGTCGCCGCGCAGCTTGATTTCCTTCACATTGAAGCCGGTGGCGGCCATGTGCGATGCGTACTGCTCGGAGAGCGTGCGGCCCAGCGGGGCAGAACGGCTCAGGTCGTTCACATTGACCACCGTGGCCACGAGCACCGGACCGTTGCCGATGGCGCTCAGGTCGAAGCCGGCGGTCAGCTTGGCCACGGCATCGCGGCTGCTGGCCAGGAACTGGCTGCTGGCGGCTTCCTGGTAGGTGGGCTCCGTGCGCACGGCGGGGCCGTTGTTGGCGCAGCCTGCCAGCAGGGCGGCGGCCGCCAGCGCGGTCAGAAGTGCTGTGGATTTCATTGCGAAACTACCTTCATGTTGACGTTCCTATACGACGGACGCATGAACAGGGGCGTGTCCGCATTTTCCAGGTAGTACACGTCGGTCTTGCGCACCACATACTGGCCGCCGCGCGTCACGGTGGTCGTGAGGATCATTTCCGTGTTGGTCGGGCCGCCGGAGTTGATGCTGGCGCCGTAGTCGGCCAGCGCGGTCAGGCCCAGGGCGCCCAGCAGCTGGCCGTCCAGGTGCTCATGGCGCAAGCCGTAGGCGGCCATCACGCCGGCAGCAATCATGGTGAACTGGCCGGGAATGAAATGGGGACGGGGGCTGTTGTGGCGGACGATCTGCGTGTTGTAGGTCACGTTCAGCGTCTGGCCCGGGTCTTGCAGCACGGGGGCGCCGCTCTGAACGAGCTTGGTGATCAGGAAATCACGGAACGCCAGGTCGAACGCGCTGGGGTTGGGAGGCAGTGCCACATGCAGCTGGGTGCCGGGAGCGACGCCGCTCTTGTCCAGCGCGCTCAGGGTCTGCGCCACCACGTCGTTGGAGACCAGCTCCCAGTGACCAGCGGAACGGACCTTCGGCTGCACCGTCAACTCAAAGTTCTCTGCCAGGGGGATGGGCGAACGGTAAGCACATCCTGCCAAAGTAGCCACAGCGCCGGCGAGCACCGCCAAGCCGACTGCCTTTGAAAATTTCATGGTTCCCTCCTACGGACTTTGAGAGGCGGGGACATGAACAGATACATCCCACGCGGTCAGAAAATAATTCTGGGCGGGATACTCAACAAAAACAAGAAAAAATTGAGGTAACTGCGCCTGGACACACGCAATTCGTTGTTTTTGGTCACAGATTGGCGCGCTTGCTTACGCACGCGCCCCTCTGCTTTCCAAAAGATACGCGACAGAAATTAACTGTTTGTAACTGCCCGTTTTTCGAGAATCTCGAACGCCGGCAAGGTTTTGCCTTCCAGCACTTCGAGAAACGCCCCGCCGCCGGTGGAGATGTAGCCCACCTGCTTCTCGATGCCGTACTTGGCAATGGCGGCCAGGGTGTCGCCGCCGCCTGCAATGCTGAACGCGGCCGAGTCGGCAATGGCGCGCGCGATTTCCCGCGTGCCGTTTTCAAACGCTGCAAACTCGAACACGCCCACCGGGCCGTTCCAGACGATGGTGCCGGCGGACTTGAGCTGCCCCGCCAGGCGGGCGGCGGTCTGCGGACCGATGTCCAGGATCAGATCGTCCTCGGCCACCTCCGTGGCGGCCTTCACCGTGGCGGGCGCATCGGCCGCGAAGGACTTGGCCACCACCACGTCGGTGGGAACCGGCACCTCGGCGCCGCGCGCCTTCATCGCATCCATCACCGCGCGGGCTTCGCCCACCAGGTCGGGCTCGGCCAGGCTCTTGCCGATGGGCAGGCCCGCGGCCAGCATGAAGGTGTTGGCGATGCCGCCGCCCACGATGAGCTGGTCCACCTTGTCGGCCAGGCTCTTGAGGATGGTCAGCTTGGTGGATACCTTGGAGCCCGCCACGATGGCCGCCAGCGGGCGCTGCGGATGGGCCAGTGCCTTGGTGAGCGCGTCGATCTCGGCCGACAGCAGCGGGCCGGCGCAGGCGATGGGGGCAAACTGCGCGATGCCGTAGGTGGTGCCTTCGGCGCGGTGGGCGGTGCCAAAGGCATCGTTCACGAAGATGTCGCACAGCGCGGCCAGTTTGCGCGCCAGCTCTTCCTTGTTCTTCTTCTCGCCCACGTTGAGGCGGCAGTTCTCCAGCAGCACGACCTGGCCGGGGGCCACGGTCACGCCGTCCACCCAGTTGGCCACCAGCGGCACCTCGCGGCCCAGCAGCTCCGACAGCCGGGCGGCCACGGGGGCCAGCGAGTCCTCGGGCTTGAACTCACCCTCGGTCGGCCGGCCGAGGTGGCTGGTCACCATCACGGCGGCTCCGGCGTCCAGCGCCATGCGGATGCAGGGGATCGAGGCACGGATGCGCGTGTCTTCGGTGATGCGGCCGGCATCGTCCTGCGGAATGTTCAGGTCGGCACGGATGAAGACGCGCTGGCCTTGGGCCTTGCCCTGGGCGCAGAGATCGGAAAAGCGAAGGATGTTCATGGCAGGGGGAGAAGTGAATCGGGCTTGAGGGGCGCCATTTTAGTAAGCCAGGCCGCCCCCACCGGCGCGGCCCAGGCCAGCAGACGCCGTGAGCTCCTTTGCCAGGTCGCTGGCGCGACCCCAGGGGGAAGCCGCGCAGCAGCTTCTTCAAGGGGGGAGACTTCTCTACCAGCCCCAGCCGATGTGCAGGGGCAGGTACACGGCCATGCCCAGCACGATGGTGCCCAGGATGCCGCGCTTCCAGAAATAGTAGGCGCTCGCACACAGCACGGCGGGCAGGCGCGCATCGCGCAGCGTTTCGATGAATTCGCCGTGGGCCATGAGGATCTCGGGCGCGATCACAGCGGTCAGCGCGGCCAGCGGCGCGTACTTGAGGCCGCGCTTGAGCCAATCGGGCAGCGGCAGCTCGCGCTCGGGAATCATGAAAAACGCCCGTGACACCACGGTGATGACCGCCAGGCCCAGAATGGCCAGGGTAGGTTCGATGCCGGTCCAGGGACTGCTCATGGGTGCCGCTCCTCGCGCAGCGGGACCACATCGCCCGCCTCGACCTGCTCGCGCTCTTCAGGGGGCAGCACGCTGTCGGCCGGCAGCAGGACCAGCTCGGGCTTGTGGCGGCGCCGGTCCACGGCCTCCATCAGCAGGCCTGCGGCGACGGCGGCGGCAATGGCCACCAGAATGTTGAGCTTGAGCGGCAAGGCAAACGCGGCAATGGCCGCCGTGGCCGCAACGCCCGTGGCCAGCCAGGTGGCCCGGTCAAACAGCAGCGACAGCAGCACGCCCAGCAGCGCCAGCACCCCGGCAAACCCCAGGCCCCAGGACAGCGGCACCGCGTTGGCCAGCAGAATGCCCGCCAGGGACGGCACCTGCCAGGCCAGCCAGTTGGTGGTGGCCGCGCCCCAGAAATACGGCACCTGCTCGGGTTCCGGCCGCGGCTGGGGAAAGCGCTTCATGAAGGCCACGTAGATCACGTCGCCGCTGAAATAGCCCACGGCCAGGCGCTGGCGCAGCGGCAAGTGTGCGAAATAGCTGCGCCACATGCTGCTGAAAATCACGAAGCGCAGGTTCACGCAGCTGGCCGTAAGCCACACCACCCACAGCGGCGCGCCAGCGGCCATCAGCGGAATCACCGCGAGCTGGGCGCTGCCCGCGTACACCACCAGCGACATGAAGATGGCCATGCCGACCGGCATGCCGCTCTTGACCATGACAACGCCCGTGACCAGCCCCCAGGCACCGATGCCCACGGCCGTGCCCGCCATGTCGGCGGCGGCGGTGCGATAGGACGGGTGGCGCAGCGTGCGGCCCAGGACAGCCCGCCAGTTCATGCGCCAGGGGTCAGGGCGGCCCGAGCGGCCGAGGCACCCAGCACCATGCCGGGCTGGAGGTCGAAACCGCGCAGGAAATCGGCCGCAGCGAGGCGCTTGCCGCCTGCGCGCTGCAGCACGGTCAGGCGCAGCGCGCCCTCGCCGCAGGCGACTGCCACGCCATCGGCGCCCGCCGCCAGGACCTGGCCCGGCGGCTTGCCCTGGGCGGACAGGCCGCTGTCCATCTCGCAGCCCCAGACCTTGATGGCCTCTCCGGCCGCCTCGGTGCTGGAGCCCGGGAACGGGTCAAAGGCCCGGATGCGCCGCGCGATCACGGCCGCGGGCAGCGCCCAGTCAATCGCGCTCTCGGACTTTTCGATCTTGTGCGCGTAGGTGATGCCCTCGGCCGGCTGGGGCACGGCATGCAGGCCTCCGCAGGCGGCCAGCTCCAGCGCCTCCACCACCAGCCGGCCGCCCAGCGCGGCCAGCCGGTCGTGCAGCGTGGCGGTGGTGTCGGCCGGGCCGATGGGCAGCCGCTGCGTCAGCAGCATGGCGCCCGTGTCCAGGCCGGCATCCATCTGCATGATGGTGACGCCGGTTTCGGCATCGCCCGCTTCGATGGCCCGGTGGATGGGGGCGGCGCCGCGCCAGCGCGGCAGCAGGCTGGCGTGGATGTTGAGGCAACCCTTGGGGGGCAGGTCCAGCACCCACTGCGGCAGGATGAGCCCGTAGGCGGCCACCACCATCACGTCCGCCCGGGCGTCGCGCAGCGCGTCCTGCGCGGCGGCCGCATCCTCGGGGTACTTGCCGTCCAGGCGCAGGCTGCGCGGCTGCGCGACGGCGATGCCGTGCTCCAGGGCGCATTGCTTGACGGGCGAGGCCTGCAGCTTCATCCCGCGCCCCGCGGGGCGGTCGGGCTGGCTGAGCACCAGCGGCACGGTAAAGCCTGCGGCCAGCAATTGCTCCAGGGCCACGCGGGCGAATTCCGGCGTACCGGCAAAGATGACTCTCATGGGGAATCGATCACAAAGAAAAGGGCGCGCGCCGCGAGGGATGCTCTGCGCGAATCGAGCGGAAAGTGTGCACTGCGGATCGGGAGGGGCTGCAAGGCACAAAACGCAGCAATAGCAGGTGCTATTGCGAGGCTTTGCAACGCGGCAGACCGCCCGAGACCGCAGAGGCACACGGCGCGATGATTTGTGCAGAGCATCCCTAGGGCGTCAGTCGCGCAGATTGTCGCCGTGGGGCAGCTCGTCCGTGAACAGCACCTGGCGCACCACGCCCTGGCGGTCGAGGTGCACATGCGCCAGCCGCGGGTCGGAATTCTGGCGGAAACGGTAGGTCCAGATATCGCCATCGAAGCGCGCCACCCGCTCCACGCGCAGGGGCGGCCCGAACGTGCCATGCACCTCAGCGGCCGTCCAGACCCCAAGGGGAATGCGTTCGAAGCGGGTCTGCGTCAGCACCTGTTCGTTGCGCACCAGCCTGCCCGACGGGTCGAAATCCAGGTTGTACGCGGCAAAGCCCGAGGGCAGCTCGGAATACACAAGGCGCTCGCCCGACGGCAAGGCCACCACGGCGGTGGGCGGGCCGTGGCGGGCCACGACCTCGGCACGCAGCGCGCCCGGCTGCTCGCGGGCCACCAGGGGCAGGGCACAGCCCGCAAGCTGCGCGGCCAGGGCCAGCACTCCGCCGCCCCAGAGGGCGCGAAGCGCCCGGGGCTTCACGCCCGCGCCTCCCGCTGCTGCTTGACCATCTTGGTCTTGATGCGGTTGCGCTTGAGCGGAGACAGGTATTCCACGAATACCTTGCCCATCAGATGGTCCATTTCATGCTGGATGCACACCGCGAGCAGGCCGTCGGCCTCGATGGTGCGCGACACGCCCTGCGCGTCCAGCGCCCGCACATGCACGGCGTCAAAGCGCTCCACCCCGTCGTAGATGCCGGGCACCGACAAGCAGCCTTCTTCATTGAGGTGCTTCTCGGCGCTCGTCCACACCAGCTCCGGATTGATCAGGACCAAGGGTTCATCGCGCTTTTCGGAGACATCGATGACCACGAGCCGCTCGTGCACATCCACCTGCGTGGCCGCCAGGCCGATGCCATGGGCGTCGTACATGGTGGCCAGCATGTCGGCGACCAGCGTGCGGATGCGGTCGTCCACCGCCTCCACGGGGCGGGCGACCTTGTGCAGCCGTGGATCCGGGTAACAGAGAATGGGAAGGATTGCCATGAAAGTGGGAAAGAGATGTCGTTATTTTCGCCACTTTTGGGTCCCGCTGCAGCCCGCTAAGCCAATAATCGTTGCCGAATCAAGGGCTTGAGCAGAGAATCTAAGAACCTGTTCAAGGTTTTTTCGGGGTCGCACAAGGGCCTTGCCGGGACGGGATGCAAGGCGCGGTGCGCAGTGGATAGCCCGGCTATCCACAAGCGCCGCAACGCCGCAGACCGCCCGGCAAGGCGCTTGCCCGAAGGGTTGGAGTGAAATCGGGCGATTGCACGCCCCGGCTGCTTGCATGGGCACGAGCCCATGCGGCGCCTCCGAAGCATCCACTCCGCCCGATTGCATTCCAATGCGATCCCCGAAAAGACCTTGAACAGGTTCTCAGAAGATTTGTAACGTATCAGCCGGTTCACCCCGCAACGCTGCGGGCACCATGGCGCCAGCGAGGGGGCGTTTCGCAATGCATGACAAGAGGAACAACATGACGGCATCTACCCGCCTGCGGCGAACCGCCCTGGGGGCGCTCACCCTGGCCGCTGGCGCTTTGCTGGTTGCCCCCGCCCAGGCCCAGAACTACCCCGTCTCCAGCAGCCAGCGCGCCACGGCGCAGCAGGTGGCAGAGCGCGGCGTGCCGCTGTCAGAGCTGACTCCCAATGCACCGGACACCTATACCGTGAAGCGCGGCGACACGCTGTGGGGCATCTCGGGGCTGTACCTCAAGCGCCCCTGGCGCTGGCCCGAGCTGTGGGGGATGAACCTCAAGGCCATCCCGAATCCGCACCTGATCTTCCCCGGCCAGACGCTGTACCTGGACAAGGACGGCGGCTACGCCCGCCTGCGCACCACGCCGCCCGGCACGGTCGAATCCCCCTCCGAGCCCGAAACCGTCCGCGTGTCTCCCCGCGTGCGCAGCGACAGCCTGGCCAGCAACGCCCTGCCCACCTTGCCACCCCACCTGATCGAGCCGTTCCTGGTGGAGCCCGTGGTGGTGGACTCCAACACCCTGCTGCGCGCCCCCCGCATCATCGCCACCGAGGAAGACCGCGTGCTGATGGCCAGCGGCGACCGCGCCTACGTGCGCGGCGACGCGGCCGCCCCCGTGCGTGCCGAGCCGGGTGAGCCGCGCTTTTACCGTGTGTTCCGCGATGCCGTCGCCCTGAAGGACCCGGACACGGGCGAAATCCTCGGCTACGAAGCGCAGTACCTGGGCAAGGCCGAGCTGGTGCGGGGCGAATCGTACGAAGACGTCCCCAACGGCCGCGGCGGCACCGTGGCCGAGTACGTGCCGGCCACGGTCGACCTGTCGGGCACCAAGGAAGAAATCCGTGCCGGCGATCGCCTGCTGCCCGCGCCGGAGCGCAGCTTCACCAGCTACACCCCGCGCGTGCCCCCGATGGAAGTGCGTGCCCGGGTGGTCTCGATCTACGGCAGCTTCTCGGCCGCCTATGCGGCCCAGAACCAGGTGGTGGCCCTGAATGTGGGCTCGCAGGACGGCATTGAACCGGGCCATGTGCTGTCGCTGCTGACCGGCGGCACGCGCATCAAGGACAAGACCGACGATGCCAAGCCGATGATCCGGCTGCCCAGCGAGCGCAACGGGACCGCCATGGTGTTCCGCACCTTCGACCGGGTTTCGTATGCCCTGGTGCTGGAGATCCGCACGGGCGTGCGCGTCGGCGACCAGCTGGTGACCCCCCAGGACTGACGGCACTGTGCCCCGGGCCGCACGGAACAGGCGGCCCGATCACCGAACCCACTGCATGGACCGCGACGAACTGGGTGCATGGTTGCGCCTGACCCTCTCGCCGGGGGTGGGCAATGGCGCAGCGCGGCGGCTGCTCGCCTGCTTTGGCCTGCCGCAGGCCGTATTCCAGCAGACCGAAGCCGCGCTGCTGCAGTGCGTGGCGCCGGCCCATGCGCGCGCGCTGATCGCCGTGCCGCCCGCATGGGAAGCCCTGACGGACGCCACCTGGCGCTGGCTGGAAGAAGCCCCCCAGGAGCCCGAGGGCGCCGCCCGTGCGGTGGTGACGCTGGGCGATCCACGGTATCCGCAGCTGCTGCTGGACACCGAAGACCCTCCGCTGCTGCTGTACCTGATGGGACCGGCCCCGCTGGTGGCCGGGACGCCGTTCCCCGCCGGCCGGTGCCTCGCGGTGGTCGGCAGCCGCAATCCCACCGCCCAGGGGGCGGACAACGCGCGGCTTTTCTCGCGGGCGCTGGCCGAAGCGGGACTCACCATCGTTTCCGGCCTGGCGCTCGGCATCGACGCCGCCGCGCACGAGGGCGCCCTGGACGCGGCCCCCGGGACAGCAGGCGACGCCCCGGCCACCATTGCGGTGGTGGGTACCGGGCTGGACCGGGTCTACCCGCGCAAGAACCTGGGCTTGGCCCACCGCATTGCCGCGCGGGGGCTGCTGGTCAGTGAGTACCCGCTCGGTACGCCCCCGCTGGCGGCGAACTTCCCCAAGCGCAACCGAATCATTTCGGGCCTGTCCCAGGGCACGCTGGTGGTCGAGGCCGCGCTGGCCTCCGGCTCGCTGATCACGGCCCGCATGGCGGCGGAGCAGGGGCGCGAGGTGTTTGCGATCCCCGGCTCCATCCACGCCCCGCAGTCCCGCGGCTGCCACGCGCTCATCCGCCAGGGGGCAAAGCTGGTGGAGTCTGCGCAGGATGTGCTCGAGGAGCTTCGCCTGCCCGGCCCGGCAGGGGCCGCTTCGCAGCCTGCGGCGGCGCCCTCCGGCGACCCGGCAGCGGACCTCCGCGCCGGGGATCCGCCCGACGAAACCGACAGCGCGCTCCTGAAGGCCCTGGGTTTCGATCCCATGGCCGTGGACGCGCTGGTCGCCCGCACGGGACAGGACGCGGCCTCCGTGCAGGTGGAACTGCTGGAGCTGGAACTGGAGGGCCGCGTGGCACGGCTGCCGGGCGGCTTGTTCCAGCGGCTGGGCCGCGCCTAGGCCGTAGGCCGCGCAGCAGGCAGGCACGCGCCCGGTGGGCCCCGCGTGCACAGCGGCGCGTGCCGTCTCAGCCCAGCAATCGCTCGGGGTTGGCGTCCAGCTTGGCCAGCGCGTCGCGCGTAGCGCGCAGGGTCAGGGTTTCTTCTTCCTGGGCCACCAGAAGCCCCGCCTGCAGGTAGGCCGCCAGCCTGCGCAGCTGGATCAGGTAGCTGCTGCCGTCCACGGCCGCGAACAGGTGCAGCTGCTTGCGCTGGCTGTGCCAGGCGTACTGCACCTGGGCGGAGGCGCCATTGTGGTCCAGCGTGAACCAGGCGCCCACCGGCAGCTCCTGCGCCCAGGCCACCATGGCCTCGTCCACCGGCGCACCGTTGTCGGCCACGACATGGATGGACGATGCGTCGATGCCCAGCATCATCTCGATGTTGTCGGCATTGAGCGGCATATCGCCCAGGGCCGCATCGTCGATGAAGTCTTCCAGATTGGCCAGGCGCTTGGCCATCGCGTCGATGTGCGCCTGCGGGATGGACGCGGTCTTGGAAAGAAAGGCGTCGGCCAGCGTGTCCGTGAGGACCTTGACCTGCGCGTCCTGCGCGGGGCCGTTCACCCCCATCAGGGTCAGACCCTGGCGCAAGCGTTGCAACAGGCCCGGCAGGTTCTGGATGACCTGGGCCCGGTCGGTGCGGTTGGGCTTGGCGCTGGCCGCCCAGACCAGGTCGGCCGCCGTGCGCTTGAGGGCCACGGTATCGGCGTGCTGGGCGCCATCGCGCACCGCCGACAAGGCCAGCACCTCGGCCCAGGTCTTGAAAAGGAACTCCCGGATCTCTTCGCGCACCGGCATGTCGCGCAGCATGGTGCGCAGCTCGATGGTGTACTGGATCGCGAGCGTCTCGCGCTGCTCGACCTGCTGCGCCACCGTCACCAGCCGGGAGGTTGCCTGCTTCTCCGTGAGGAACTTGGACAGGAATTTCTCGAACTCGTCGTAGACCAGCTGGAACACCCGCCGGCCGGTCTCGGGATACTGCTCGATCACCTGGACCACGCGGCGGATCTCGGCCTCCAGCGCGCTGCCGTTGATGCTGGTGGCGTCAAAGCCCATCACGCACGCGCCCATGCGGTCGATCAGCTTGCGCGCGGGGTGGTCCACGTTGCTGAAGAACTCCGGCTCGGCCAGCGCCACACGCAGCACCGGCACCTGCAGCCGCGCAAACCACACGCGCACGGCGGGGGGAATACGCTCCTCGGCCAGGATGCTCTGGAACATCAGCGCCACCACCTCGATGATGGCCTTTTCCCCGGCGGTGGACGCCTTCTGCTTGAGCTCGGCCGAACGCTCGCGCACCGCGCCCGCCACCCGCACCACCGCGGCGGGGCTGTAGTCCTCGACCAGGGTGGCAACGCCGCTGTAGTAGGTGTCGGACTGCACCCGGTGGGCCGTGAGCGCATGCGCCAGCGCCGCCGACGCGGGGGGCGCATTCACCATGTCGAACCCGGTGACGGGCTGCGTGAGGAGCTTGCGCAGCTGGCCCATCACGCCCTGGGCGCGCTGGCGCGCCCGCGCCAGCGGCGTCATGCCGGTCGCGAAGGCGGTGGGCATCCCCGCGTACTGCGGGGCATAGCCGGCCGCAGGCATGCGCGGCGGCATGGGGCGCCCGCCCGGCAGCGGCTGGGCGCCACTGCGCGCGCCCGCCAGCGCGTCACGGGACTGCGCCAATGCCTGGGACGCCAGCCCCGCCGCGCCCGAGTCCTGGCCGCCGGCCTGCACCGCCCCGCCCGAGGTGCGCCGCACCCGCGACCGCAGGTCGGCCTGCGGAGTGATGCCTTGCTCCACGTAGAAAACGTTGACGGCCTGGTATTGCTTTTGCAGCAGGTTCGCCAGCTCCCGCTGCAGCGGGTCCACGACCGTCTGGAGATCGGTGCGCGGCAGGCCGGCCTCGACCCACTGCTCCACCAGGAACTGGCACACGGTCTCGGGCCGCAGAATGTCCTTGCTGTCGAGCTCCTGCCCTTCCAGCGACTGTGTGCGCTGGCGCAGCATGTCGAACTGCTGGCTGACCTGCTCGCTGATCGTGAGGGCCATGCGGGCCGAAACGATCTTGTTCTCCACCACATCGTCGCTCAGCAGCTCGAAGTGCATCCCGCCTCCGGCACTGCCTGCGAGGGCGGCGGCCGCCGTGCTGCTGTGCGCGGTCAGCGCGTCGCGCCAGGCTTTGCCGGTGCGCTCGGTCCAGGCCGTGTGGCGCTGCTGGTAGAGCAGCCAGGCGTCGCGGTGGGCCTGCATGTCCCGGGCCGTCCCGGTCTGCGACATCAGGGTGGTGAGGAAATCCTGGACCGTCTTGTCCAGCTCCGGCAAGCCGGCGCACAACCCCTCGACGAACCGCTGTCGCGCCTGGCGGGCCAGGCGGCGCTGCGGAACGGACGAGGGAACGGGCTGCATGCGCCGATGTTAGCGGGTCAGACGGTGGCTCCGGCCTGGGGATCGTTCGGATCCCCTTCCTTGCGGGCCGCCTTGACCAGGTCCTCGCGCTTGACGCCCAGCCACATGGCAATGGCTGCGGCCACGAACACGGACGAGTAGATGCCGAACAGGATGCCGATGGTCAGCGCCAGCGCGAAATAGTGCAGGCTGGGACCGCCGAAGAAGAACATGGACAGCACCATGGCCTCGGTGGAGGCGTGGGTGATGATGGTGCGGCTCATCGTGCTGGTGATGGCGTGGTCGATGACCTCATGCGTGGTCATCTTGCGGTACTTGCGGAAGGCCTCGCGGATCCGGTCGAAGATCACGACCGACTCGTTCACCGAGTAGCCCAGCACCGCGAGCACGCCAGCCAGCACGGACAGCGAGAACTCCCACTGGAAGAACGCGAAGAAGCCCAGGATGATCACCACGTCGTGCAGGTTGGCGATGATGGCCGCCACGCCGAACTTCCACTCGAAGCGGAAGGCCAGGTAGATCACGATGCCCACCACCACCATGGCCAGCGCCATCAGGCCGCCCTGGACCAGTTCCTCGCCGACCTGCGGGCCCACGAACTCGGTGCGGCGCAGCGTGACCTCAGGGTCGGCCGCCTTGAGCGCACCCAGCACCTGCTCGCTCTGCTGCGCAGAGGTGATGCCCTTTTGCACCGGCAGGCGGATCATCACGTCGCGCGCGGTGCCGAAGTTCTGCACCTGCACGTCCGGGTAGCCCAGGCCGGTGACGGTCGCGCGCACCTTCGCAAGTTCCGCCGGCTGGCTATAGGCCACTTCCATCACGGTCCCGCCCGTGAACTCCACCGACAGGTGCAGCCCCCGCGAGAACAGGAAGAACACCGCCAGGGCGAAGGTGACGAAGGAAATCGCGTTGAAGACCAACGCGTGCTTCATGAAGGGAATGTCTTTTCGGATGCGGAAGAACTCCATGGCCTTCCTCCTTTAGTTTGTCTTGGCCACAGAAGTGGCGTCGGCTTCAGGCTTCCACACCTGGCCGATCGACACGCTCTTGAGCTTTTTCTGGCGCCCGTACCACAGGTTCACCAGGCCGCGCGAGAAGAACACGGCCGAGAACATGCTGGTGAGAATGCCGATGCAGTGCACCACCGCGAATCCGCGCACCGGGCCGGAGCCGAAGGCCAGCAGGGCCAGACCGGCGATCAGCGTGGTCACGTTGGAGTCCAGGATGGTCGCCCAGGCGCGCTCGTAGCCCGCGTGGATGGCCGCCTGCGGCGCAACGCCCGCGCGCAGCTCTTCGCGGATGCGCTCGTTGATCCGCACGTTGGAGTCGATGGCCACGCCCAGCGCCAGTGCCATGGCGGCAATGCCCGGCAGCGTGAGGGTGGCCTGCAACATCGACAGGATGGCCAGCAGCAGCAGCACGTTCACGCCCAGCGAGACGGTGGAGAACACGCCAAACAGCGCGTAGTAGATGCACATGAACACGGCGATCGCCACCATGCCCCAGACCACGCTGTGAATGCCGCGCTCGATGTTGTCGGCACCCAGGCTGGGGCCGATGGTGTATTCCTCGATGATCTCCATGGGCGCGGCCAGCGAGCCGGCGCGCAGCAGCAGCGCGGTGTCGTTGGCCTCGGACGTGGTCATGCGGCCGGAGATCTGCACCCGGCCGCCGCCGATTTCGCTGCGGATCACGGGGGCCGTCACCACCTCGCCCTTGCCCTTTTCAAAGAGCACGATGGCCATGCGCTTGCCCACGTTCTCGCGGGTGATGTCCTTGAAGATGCGCGAGCCCTTGGCGTCCAGCGTCAGGTTGACGGTGGGCTCGTGCGTCTGGCCGTCAAAGCCGGGCTGGGCATCGGTCAGGTTCTCGCCGGTCAGGATGACCTGCTTCTTCACGATGATGGGCTGGTTGTTGCGGTCCAGGTAGCGCTCGGACCCGAACGGAACGGGGCCGCGCCCGGTCTCGGCCGCGCGGGCCTCGGTGCCTTCGTCCACCATGCGCACTTCCAGCGTGGCGGTGCGGCCCAGGATGTCCTTGGCCTTGGCCGTGTCCTGCACGCCCGGCAGCTGCACCACGATGCGGTCCAGGCCCTGCTGCTGGATCACCGGCTCGGCCACGCCCAGCTCGTTGATCCGGTTGTGCAGCGTGACCATGTTCTGCTTGAGCGCCTGCTCCTGCACCTTGCGCGTGGCTTCGGGCTTGATGGCAGCGCGCAGCTTGAACTCGCTGCCTTCGGGCACGCTGGTGGCCACCAGGTCGGGGAACTGGTCGGTGATCACATTGCGCGCGGCCGTGAGCGTGGCCTCGTCCCGCACCTTGATGTCGATGGACTGGCCTTCGCGGGTGATGCCGCCGTGGCGGACGTTCTTGTCGCGCAGCGCGCTGCGGATGTCGCCCGCGTACGACTCGGCCTTCTTGGTCAAAGCCGCCTGCATGTCCACCTGCAGCATGAAATGCACGCCGCCGCGCAGGTCCAGGCCCAGGTACATGGGGTTGGCATGCAGGGCCTTGAGCCAGACGGGCGAGCGCGACACCAGGTTCAGCGCGACGATGTACGACGGGTCGCTGGCGTCGGGCACCAGCGCCTTCTGGATCGCGTCCTTGGCCTTGAGCTGGTTGTCGGGCGTGTCAAAGCGCGCCCGCACCGAGTTGCCCTCCAGCGCCACGAAGTCGGGCGCGACACCCGCCGCCTTGAGCGCATCTTCCACGCGCTGCTGCACGGCAGCATCCACCTTGACGGTGGCCTTGGCCGACGACACCTGCACCGCAGGCGCCTCGCCGAAGAAATTGGGCAGGGTGTACAAGGCCCCCACCAGCAGCACGATCACCAGGATCGCGTACTTCCAGACCGGATAACGGTTCATGATCGCGCTCTTACCTCAGTTGTCCACGGCGCCGTGCGCCTGCCCCCTGCCAGGATGCCGTGGAACTGGCTGTGCCAGGCCACCGGCATCGTCCCCCGTCCCGCGCGCAGCGCGAGAGAAGGGGGAAGCGGCGCAGCCGCTCAGGGGGTTGTTCCTCTTCACTTCACCGTGCCCTTGGGCAGCACCTGCACCACGGCGCTGCGCTGGATCTGCACTTCCACGTTGCTCGCGATCTCGATGTGCAGGAAGCCTTCCGACAGGCGGGTGACCTTGCCGATGATGCCGCCGGCGGTGGCCACTTCATCGCCCTTGGCGATGGCGTCGATCATGGCGCGGTGCTCCTTCTGGCGCTTCATCTGGGGGCGGATCATGACGAAGTACAGCACCACGAACATCAGCACCAGGGGGAGCATGCTGGTCAGCGAGGACATCATGTCGCCGCCGCCCGCGGCTGCGGCGGGTGCGGTCTGGGCAAAAGCAGAAGAAATAAACACGGACAGGACTCCACAAATGGACGGTCAAATTCTCGAAAACCCAGGTCTGGCGGGCGCTGCGCGCCAAGGCGGGGCGTAACAGGGCATTGTATGCGGCGCCCCGCCCTGGCGGACAGGGTGCAAGACCCAGGCCTGCGAGGGTGTTTGGTGGCGCGCGCCTGCGCAGGGGCGCCGGGGGGCCACGTCATCCCATAAAAAAAGCTGCCAGCGCTTGTACAGCAAGCGCTGGCAGCTATCAATAACAGAGCATCCAGGTGCCCAACGGCCTCAGGCTGCCTGCTGGCGCGGTGCGGCCGCAGGCCCGTTGCGCCACTGCGCCATCAGGCTGCTCCACCGGGCGCGGGCCGCCTGCAGGTGGCGCTCCTTCACGTGGCCGTAGCCGCGGATGTCCTCGGGAATGCGGGCGATCTCCGCCGCCAGGCCCAGGTTGTCGGCAGTGAGCCCGGCCAGCAGCTCCTCGATGCAGGCGCGGTATTCGCCGATCAGCGCGCGCTCGGTGCGGCGCTCGTCGGTGTTGCCAAACAGGTCGAACGCCGTGCCGCGCAATCCCTTCATCCGGGCCAGCAGGCCGAAGGCCTTGCGCATCCAGGGACCGTAGCTTTGCTTGACCAGCTCGCCCCGGTCGTTCTTCTGGGCCATCAGGGGGGGCGCCAGGTGGTGCACCAGCTTGAAGTCGCCCTCGAACTGGGCGGCGATCTTGTCCGTGAAAGCCTTGTCGGTGTGCAGGCGCGCCACCTCGTATTCGTCCTTGTAGGCCATGAGCTTGAACAGGTAGCGCGCCACGGCCTCGCTCAGGCGGGTGGTGGTGCCCAGTCGGGCTTCGGCGGCCTGCACCTTTTGCACGAACGCCTGGTAGTCGGCAGCGTAGGCGGCGTTCTGGTAGCCGGTGAGGAACTCCACGCGCTTGGCGATCATGTCGGCCAGCGCGGGCTTCTTGACGAACTGGATCACCTGCGCGGCCTGGAACAGTGCCTGCACGGCCACCAGATCGTGCGCGCAGCGGCGGCCCCATTCAAAAGCGGCCTTGTTGTTGTCCACCTGCACGCCGTTGAGTTCCATGGCGCGCATCAGCGACGCATGGGTCAGCGGGATGCGGCCCTTCTGCCAGGCGTAGCCCAGCAGCAGCGGGTTGGTGTAGATGCTGTCGCCCAGCAGCTGGGTGGCGACCTGCTCGGCATCGAAGCTGCCCACGCCGCCGTCGCCCAGCGCGCTGGCGATGGCCGTGTCGCAGTGCGCGTCGGGGAACTGCCAGTTGGGGTTGTTCACGAACGAGGCCGTGGGCGTGCGGTGCGTGTTCAGCGCGACAAAGGTGCGGCCGGGCTGCAGCACGGCCAGCGTGGCCTTGTTGGCGGCCACGATGGCGTCGCAGCCGATGACCAGGTCGGCCTTGGCGGTATCGACCTTGGTGGTGTAGATGGCGTCCGGCCGGTTGGCGATCTGGATGTGGCTCCAGGTGGCGCCACCCTTCTGGGCCAGGCCCGCGGCATCTTGCGTGATGACGCCCTTGCCCTCCAGATGGGCCGCCATGCCCAGCAGCGAGCCGATGGTGATGACCCCCGTGCCGCCCACGCCCGCCACTACGATGCCCCATGCGGCTTCGGCCACGGGCAGCACGGGCTCGGGAATGGGGGGCAGGGCCGCAAGGTCGCCCTTCTTCTCCTTCTTGGGCTTCTTGAGCTGGCCGCCCTCCACCGTGACGAAGCTGGGGCAGAAGCCCTTCACGCAGGAGTAGTCCTTGTTGCAGGTGCTCTGGTTGATGCGCCGCTTGCGGCCGAATTCGGTCTCCACCGGCTCCACGGACAGGCAATTGGACTGCACCGAGCAGTCGCCGCAGCCCTCGCACACCAGCTCGTTGATGACCACGGTCTTGTCGGGCGTGGCCAGCTTGCCGCGCTTGCGGCGGCGGCGCTTTTCGGTGGCGCAGGTCTGGTCGTAGATGATGGCCGTGCAGCCCTTGATCTCGCGAAATTCGCGCTGGATGCGGTCCAGCTCGTCACGGTGGTGCACCGCGACGCCTTCGGCCAGCGGCACGCCGTCGTACTTGCCGGGCTCGTCCGTCACGATGACCAGCTTGGCCACGCCCTCGGCCTTCAGGCTGTTCATGATCTGCAGCACCGTGTGGCCCTCGGGCCGCTCGCCCACCGTCTGGCCGCCGGTCATGGCCACGGCGTCGTTGTAGAGCACCTTGTAGGTGATGTTCACGCCCGCCGCGATGCTCTGGCGGATGGCCAGCAGCCCGCTGTGGAAGTACGTGCCGTCGCCCAGGTTGGAGAAGATGTGCTCTTCATGGGTGAACGGCTGCTGGCCCACCCAGGTGACGCCCTCGCCGCCCATCTGCGTGAAGGTGCTGGTGCGGCGGTCGGGCATCCAGTTGACCATGTAGTGGCAGCCGATGCCGGCCACGGCGCGCGAGCCCTCGGGCACCCGGGTGCTGGTGTTGTGCGGGCAGCCGCTGCAGAACCAGGGCGTGCGGTCGCCGGAGGGGTCCACCTTTGTCTCGGCCAGCGCGCGCTCGCGCGCGTCGATGACGGCCAGGCGGGCGTCCATGCGCTGCACCACGTGCTCGGGCACGCCCAGCTTCTTCAGCCGCTTGGCAATGGCCTTGGCGATGAGGGCGGGCGTCAGGTCGGCCTTGGGGCGCAGCAGCCAGTTCTGGCTGGGGTTGGGCATGCTCCATTCGCCGCCGGAGTTGTCGCCCTCCACCTCGTCGAACTTGCCCAGTACGTTGGGGCGCACATCGGCGCGCCAGTTGTAGAGCTCTTCCTTGATCTGGTACTCGATGACCTGGCGCTTTTCTTCCACCACCAGGATCTCTTGCAGGCCTTGCGCAAAGTCGCGGGTGATGGTGGCTTCCAGCGGCCACACCACGTTGACCTTGTGCACCCGGATGCCCAGGCTGCGGCAGGTGTCGTCGTCCAGGCCCAGGTCCACCAGGGCCTGGCGCATGTCGTTGTAGGCCTTGCCGCTGGCGATGATGCCGAAGCGGTCCTGCCGGCCTTCGATGACGTTGTAGTTGAGCTTGTTGGCGCGGATGTACGCCAGGGCCGCGTACCACTTGTAGTCCATCAGGCGCGCCTCCTGCTCCAGCGGCGCGTCGGGCCAGCGGATGTGCAGGCCGCCCGGCGGCATGGCGAAGTCCTCGGGCAGGACGATCTTCACGCGGTCCGGGTCCACGCTGATGCTGCTGGACGACTCCACCACCTCCTGGATGGTCTTCATGCCCGACCACACGCCCGAGAAGCGGCTCATGGCAAAGGCGTGCAGGCCCATGTCCAGGATCTCCTGCACGCTGCTGGGGAAAAACACCGGCGTGCCGCAGGCCTTGAAGATGTGGTCGCTCTGGTGCGCGGCCGTGCTGCTCTTGCTGATGTGGTCGTCCCCCGCGATGGCGATCACGCCGCCGTGCCGGGAGGTGCCCGCCATGTTGGCGTGCTTGAACACGTCCGCGCAGCGGTCCACCCCCGGGCCCTTGCCGTACCAGATGCCGAACACGCCGTCGTACTTCTTCTTCTCGGGGTACAGGTCCAGCTGCTGCGTGCCCCACACGGCGGTGGCGCCCAGCTCCTCGTTCACGCCGGGCTGGAAGACGATGTGGTTCTCGGCCAGGTGCTTCTTGGCCGCCCACAGGGCCTGGTCGTAGGTGCCCAGCGGGCTGCCGCGGTAGCCGCTGATGAAGCCGGCCGTGTTCAGGCCCGCGGCCGCATCGCGCTGGCGCTGCAGCATGGGCAGGCGCACCAGGGCCTGCACGCCGCTCATGAAGGCGCGCCCGTGGTCGAGCGCGTATTTGTCGTCCAACGTGACGGTTTCCAGCGCTTTGCGGATGGCTTCGGGCAGAGGGGCGTTCATGGCGGAGTTTCCTGTGGGGTGACGGCCCGCTGCCGCCGCCTTGTGGGCAGGGCAGCGCGGGAGCATGCTTGGGGTTTGGCGCACAGTTTATGCACTCCCGGGGGATATGTCCTTTCGTTTTCATGCGAGGTTTACCCTTGTTTTTGAAAGAAGCTTTCTTAAAATCCCGCTCCAATGAACAATTTGGATAAATTCGACATCGCCATCCTGGGCGAACTGCAGGCCGATGCCCGGCTGACCAACGCCGAGCTGGCCCAGCGCGTGGGGCTGTCGGCGGCGCCCTGCTGGCGCCGGGTGCGCGCCCTGGAGGAGCAGGGCTTCATCAAGGGCTACCGCGCCGAGATCGACCGCCACAAGATCGGCCTCGGGGTGCTGGCCTTTGTGCGGCTGGATGCCGACCGCAGCACCGGCAACCTCACCCGCGCCATGGAAGAGGCCATCCGCCAGATTCCGGAGGTGGTGGCCTGCCACTACATCAGCGGCACCGGCACCTTCGAGCTGCAGGTGGTGGCGCGCGACCTGGACAGCTTTTCGCAGTTCGCGCGCGACGTGCTGTTGAACCTGCCCAACGTGAAGGACATGCACACCAGCTTCTCGCTGGGCGAGGTCAAGGCCGGTGGCGCGCTGCCGCTGGCGCACCTGGCCCGCATCAAGGGCTGATTGCTATATTATTGATAGCTGTTTGCGCTTGCTGGACGGGCGCCAGAGCCCGTTTTGGCATGAGATCCTGGCGGGTTCCCGGCCCAGTTGACGTAACAAGGCGTTAGGGTACGGAGTCGGTGCAGGCCGTACGGTATAAGAACCTGTTCAAGGTCTTTGAAGCCCCCGCCGTGCGCCACGGCGGGCGGTGCGAGCGGTGGCCGGTGGGGCGACCAAGACGACGGCTCCTTTCGAGCACAGGCCCCGGGCCGGCCGAAGAGGAGCCCCAACGAGGGAGAGGGCGGCATGGTCATGATCATCTGGGGCATTTTCTGGGGCGCGGTGCTGGGGGCGTGGTTCGACAGCTACGGCGACCTGGGGCCGTACATCGGCGGCATCCTGGGCTTTTTCGCCGGGCTGTCGCTGCGCTGGGCGGTCCGCTCCGCCATCCGCTCCGAGCTGCAGGCGCAGGCCGCCAAGGCCGTGGCCCCCACCACGCGAGCGCAGGCGCCCCAGGCGGCGCCCGTGGCCGAAGACCGGCCGGTGGCCGCACCGGCCGCGGCGCAGGCGCCCGTGCCGTCCTCGCCGGACGCGGACGACGCGTTCTGGGCCGGCGAACTGACGCCGCAAGGCCTGCCGCGGATCCCGGCCTCGGCTTCTATGGCCGCCCCCATGGCCGCGCGCGCGCAGGCGCCCGCCGAGCCCGCCGAGCCCATCGAGACCGCCGCGCCCCCGCCACCCGCCGAGCCTCGCAAGGCAGCCAAGCCCGCGCAGCCCAACGCCCTGGATCAGGCCGTGCTCGCCGCCAAAAACTGGCTCCTGGGCGGCAACACCATCGTGCGCGTGGGGCTGGTGATCCTGTTCATCGGCCTGTCCTTCCTCGCCCGCTACGCCGCCTCGGCCGGCCTGCTGCCGGTCGAGTTCCGCCTGGCGGCGGTGGCCGCGGTGGGCATTGCGCTGCTGGGGGTCGGGTTCCGCAAGCGCATGGACAAGCCCGGCTTTGCGCTGGCCCTGCAGGGCGGTGGCGTGGCGGTGATGTACCTCACCGTGTTCGCCGCCTTCCGGCTGTACGGGCTGTTGCCGCCCACGCTGGCCTTCGGGCTGATGATCGTGGTCTGCGCGGCCAGCTGCGCGCTGGCATTGCTGCAGGACTCGCGCGCGCTGGCGGTGGCGGCGTTTGCGGGCGGCTTTGCGGCGCCCCTCCTGCTCTCCACGGGCCAGGGCAGCCACGTGGGCCTGTTCAGCTACTACACGCTGCTGAACCTGGCGATCCTGTTCATCGCGCACCAACGCTCGTGGCGGGTGCTGAACGCGGTGGGTTTCGTGGCCACCTTTGGCGTGGCCACGGCCTGGGGGGTGCTCCAGTATGTGCCGGCCCACTACGCCAGCACGCAGCCCTTCCTGGCGGTCTTTGTGCTGATCTACCTGTTCACCGCCATCCTGTACGCGCGCAACACGCCGACGAAGCTGGGCCACACGGTGGACACCATGCTGGTCTTCGGCACGCCGCTGGTGGGTTTTGGCCTGCAGACGGGGCTGGTGCAGCCCTTCGAGCTGGGCGCGGCCTTCTCGGCGCTGGCCTTTGCCGCGCTTTACCTGTTGACCGCCACCGTGCTGGCGCGCCGCGCCCAGGACAGCTGGCGCCTGCTCACCGAATGCTGCATTGCCATCGGCGTGGGCTTTGCCACGCTGGCCGTGCCGCTCGCGCTGGATGCGCAGTGGACCTCCGCGGTCTGGGCGCTGGAAGGCGCGGGCGCATTCTGGGTGGGCATGCGCCAGGCGCGCTGGATGCCCCGCGCCTTTGGCCTGCTGCTGCAAGGCGTGGCGATGCTGATGTTCCTGCGCGGCCTGGACGGGGGCGGCCTGTACGTCTCGGCCCTGCCGCTGGCCAACCCGGCCTTCATCGGCGCGATGCTGATCGCGCTGCCCGCGCTGCTGCTGGCCTGGTGGCTGCGCCAGCCGCTGCCGCACAGCGGCTCGTCCTGGGCCCGGGCCTATGCGGGCGTGGAGGTGCAGCTGTCCCAGCCGGCCTATCTCTACGGCTTTGCGTTCTGGTGCCTGGCCTGGTGGCTGGAGGTCACGCGCAGCGTGCCCGCCGTTGAGGTGATGCAGGGGCCTGTTCCGGTGTTTTCGAGCCGCGTTGCCAAACTGCTGGGCATGCTGGCCGTGGTGCTCAGCGCCGCCCTGTCGATGGTGCTGGGCCTGCGCACGCGCTGGGCCGTGGCCACCTGGCCCGCGCGCGGCACCCTCGCCGTGCTGGCGCTGGGATTTGCCGCGCAGTTGGTGGACGGTCACCGCGTGCTGGCCACGCCCGCCTGGGCCGTGTGGCCCGCCGTGCTGGCGCTGCATGGGTGGATGCTGTGGCAAACGGACCGCTGGCAGGCAGCGGCCGGCACCGCGGGCCCGGCCGCCAGCGGCGCCGCGCGCTTCGGGGGGCTCCACGCCGGCACCGCCTGGCTGGTGACCTTGCTGCTGGCCGACTGCCTGTGGTCCGGCATCGCCAAGGCCGAGCTGTGGCGCACCTCGTGGGCCGGCGTGGTGCTGCTGGTCAGCGCCATTGCGGTGCTGATGCTGCTGGCGCTGTGGGCGGGCCGCGGCAACCGGCCCGCCGCGCGCGCTGCGCTGCCCTGGCCGCTCAACCCCCATGCCGAGGCCTACTACTGGCGGGCCGCCCTGCCGCTGGCGGTGCTGGTGTTCTGGGGCGCCCTGCTGGCGGCCGTGCATTCGTCGGGCCACACCGCGCCGTTGCCCTACATCCCGCTGCTCAACCCCACCGACCTGGCGCTCGCGCTCGCGCTGGGCGGCCTGGTGTTCTGGCGGCGGGCGCTGCTTGCCGCGCTGCCGCCGCCGGCCCGCGCGGGCTGGGTCACCGGCCGCGGTGCGCTGGCGGCCCTGGCGCTGCTCGCGTTCATCGTGATCAACACCGTGTGGCTGCGCGTGGCCCACCACTTCTTCGGGGTGGACTGGGATGCTTCGGCGCTGTTCGACAGCTTTGTGGTGCAGACCGGCTACGCCATCCTGTGGACGCTGCTGGCGCTCAGCATGATGGTGCTGGCGAACCGCCGCGCGCAGCGGCCGCTGTGGCTGGTGGGCGCGGGCCTGCTGGGCGTGGTGGTGGTCAAGCTGCTGCTGATCGACCTGTCCAACGCCGGGGGGGCCGAGCGCATCATCGCGTTCATCGCGGTGGGCGTGCTGATGCTGGTGGTGGGCTACTTCGCGCCGCTGCCGCCCAAGGCGGCCCCCCGCGCCGCGCCCGCAGCGCCGCCGCCCCCTGCAACGCCGGAACAGGAGATGCCGTCATGACCCGCCTCCAGCGCAACCTGTCCGGGGTGCTGGCTGCCGCGGCCCTGGCCCTCGCTGCCGGTGCCGGTGGCGGTGCCGCGCGGGCGGCGGTCGATGCCAACAGCCCGGCCGCCTATGCCCTCCGCGCTCCCGTGGCGCTGGCGGCCGATGCGCCGCTGCAGCGCGCGGCCCTGCCCGCCGAGGTGCTGGTGCGCCTGCAAAGCCCTGGCTACGCGGACTTGCGCCTCTTCAATGGCGCCGGCCAGCCCGTGCCCATGGCCCTGGCGGGGGTGGCGGCCGCCCGCGCGCCCGAGGCCTCGGTGGTGCTGCGCGCGTATCCCATCCTGGGGCCGGCCGCCGTGGCAGGGTCGGCGGGCCTCGAAGGCCTGTCGCTGCGCATCGAGGAGCGCCGGGGCCAGCGCGTGGTGCAGATCAACACCCCTGGCACCGCGGGCGCCCAGGGCGCCCCCGCCGCGCAGGTCGTCCGGGGCGCGCTGCTGGATGCACGCGCCCTGCAGCAGCCTGCGGCCCGCATGGCCCTGGACGCGGACCTGCCCGCCGGCCAGCCGGTGACCTTCGAGGTGCAGGCCAGCAAGGACCTGAAAACCTGGCACCCGCTGGCCGAGACGGTGCTCTACCGCGCCGATGCCGCGGCGGGCCCCGCGGCACCGGGCCGCCTGGGCACGGAGCAGATCGACCTGCACCGCGCTGACCTGAAGGGCCACTACCTGCGCGTGACCTGGGGCGACGCCGCCGTGAACCTGCGCGGCGCCACGCTGGTCACCTCGCACGGCGACAGCCCACGCGAACGCGTCAGCGCCCGCGTGGCCCTGCCCCCGCTGGCCCACCCGCGCGAGCTGGTGCTGGCCCTGCCGTTCGCCACGCCGGTGGCCGCGCTCACCGTCACGCCGGCGGGCAGCAATGTGCTGATCCCCGTGCGCGTGCTGGGCCGCGACCACCGCGAGCAGCCCTGGTCGCCGCTGGCCAGCGCCGTGGTCTACAGGATGGCGATCGGGGGCCAGGAGCAGCACAGCGGCCCCATCGACCTGGG
Source organism: Acidovorax sp. (assembly GCF_021287135.1). GTDB lineage: Bacteria > Pseudomonadota > Gammaproteobacteria > Burkholderiales > Burkholderiaceae_C > Acidovorax. The sequence goes on along the minus strand of NZ_JAJTBB010000020.1, from coordinate 75,820 downwards.
CGGCGCCTCGGTGCGCGAGGTGAAGATCGAGGCCGACGCCAAGACGCCCGGCTTTGCCGCGGCGCCCGAAGTGGCGTTGCAATTCGAGCCCGTGCAGCTGGTCTTCCTGGCCAGCGGGCCGGGGCCTTTCACCCTGGCGGCGGGGCTGCCGAGCCCCCCGGCCACGGCCAGCGCCTACCTGCCCCTGGCGAGCCTGATCCCGGGCTACCAGCCAGGGCAGGAGAACAGCCTGCCCCTGGCGCAGGTGGACGTGGCGCGTGCCGACCTGCCGGGCGGGCCGCCGGCGGGTGGCGCGCTGGTGCCCGCGGCAGCTCCCAGCGAGGGCATCTCCACCCGCAGCGCCGTGCTGTGGGGCGTGCTGCTGGCGGGCGTGGGCGCGCTGGCGGTCATGGCCTGGCTGCTGCTGCGGCAGACCCGGCGGGCGGGCACCCAGCCGGCGGATGCGACCACCGACGCGCCCTGAAAGGCAGGAGGTAGGCGCACCCCGCGCTGAGGTATTCGGCGCGTCGCAACCCGGGCGGCGGCATCCATCGCACAATGCGCCGGCATGCCTCCCCTTGCCGTCCCACGAAAGCCCGCGCAGCCCAGCGCCCCCGCCGCGCCCGACCCGCAGGCCCTGAACGCGGGCGCCCCGCCGCAGGACGGCGCGGCCGCCGAGCGCGCTGCGCACACGGCCGATCTGGCCCACCGCACGGAAGAAGCCGTCGCCGCGCAGCTGGAGCACGGTGCGGCGGCGCTGAACCAGGCCGCCTCGCTTTCGCCGCTGGCGCCCCTGTCGGTGCCCGTGTTCCGCATGCTCTGGCTCACCTGGGTGGCGGCCAACACCTGCATGTGGATGAACGACGTGGCGGCCGCCTGGCTCATGACCACACTCACCACCTCGCCCATCCTCGTGGCGCTGGTGCAGTCGGCGTCCACGCTGCCCGTCTTCTTGCTGGGCCTGCCCAGCGGGGCGCTGGCCGACATCCTGGACCGGCGGCGCTACTTCATCGCCACGCAGTTCTGGGTGGCCGCCGTGGCGGTGGTGCTGGCCGTTGCCATTGCCGCAGGCGGCATGACCGCGCCGCTGCTGCTGGCGCTGACCTTTGCCAACGGCATCGGCCTGGCCATGCGCTGGCCGGTGTTCGCGGCCATCGTGCCCGAGCTGGTCAGCCGCCCGCAGCTGCCCGCGGCGCTGGCGCTCAACGGCGTGGCCATGAACGCCTCGCGCATCATGGGGCCGCTGCTGGCCGGGGCCATCATCGCCAGCGCGGGGAGCGCCTGGGTGTTCGTGCTCAACGCGGCGCTTTCGCTGGTGGCGGCGTTCACCATCATGCGCTGGAAGCGCGTGCACACGCCCAGCCCGCTGGGCCGGGAGCGCTTGGCCAGCGCGATGCGCGTGGGGGTGCAGTTCGTGCGCCAGTCGCCGCGCATGCGCGCCGTGCTGTGGCGCATCTCCATCTTCTTCCTGCACGCCACCGCGCTGCTGGCGCTGCTGCCGCTGCTGGCCAAGGGGCTCGAAGGCGGCGGCGCGGGCACCTTCACGCTGCTGCTGGCCAGCATGGGTGCGGGCGCCATCACGGCCGCCATGTTTTTGCCCCGCCTGCGCCAGGCCATGGCGCGCGACGTGCTGGTGATCCGCGGCACGGCGCTGCAGGCAGCGGCCACGGGCGTGATGGCGGTGGCGCCCAACGTGTACGTGGCCGTGCCCGCCATGTTCGTGGGCGGCATGGCGTGGATCACCACGGCCAATTCGCTGTCGGTGTCGGCCCAGCTGGCGCTGCCCAACTGGGTGCGGGCGCGCGGCATGTCCATCTACCAGATGGCCATCATGGGCTCCACCGCCCTGGGGGCGGCCGTGTGGGGCCAGGTGGCCACCTGGAGCAATGTGCACGTGAGCCTGGGCATTGCCGCCGTCACCGGCGTGCTGGCCATGCTGCTGGTGCAGCGGCTGGTGGCCGACCGCAGCATGGAGGAGGACCTGAGCCCCTCCCGCGCCTTCAAGGTCCCCGTGGCCGACGCGCCGCCGGGCACGGGCCCGGTGGTGGTCACCATCGAATACTTCATTGACCCCGCCCGCGCCACCGAATTCCGGGCGGTGATGCAGGAAAGCCGCCGCAGCCGCCTGCGCCAGGGTGCGCTGGACTGGCAGCTGCTGCACGACATCAGCCGCCCCGCACGCTATGTGGAGCGCATCGAGGACGAGTCCTGGACCGAGCACCTGCGCCGCTTCGACCGCGTGACGGCCTCGGACGTGGCGCTGCGCGAGCGCAAGCTGGCCTTCCACGTGGGCGACGCGCCGCCGGTGGTCACGCGCTGGGCGGTGGAGTAGCGGCCAAGCGCCTGCTCTAACATGGCGGCCCTTGACCCTTGCGTCCGCCACCCGCTACCCGCCGCGCCTCACCATGTCCCGCCTGTCCCGCAGCCTTCCCGCCATCGCAGCCCTTGCCGGCGCGTCCGTCCTCCACGCCGCGGCCCCCGACCCCGCACTGCTGGGCTGCTGGCGCGCGGCCAAGATCGTGCTGCACTCGCCCGACGGCACGACCGCGGAGGACACCACCGGGCGCTGCACCCTGCAGTTCACGGAAGACCAGTTCGCGTCGGTCTGCAAGACATCGTCCAACGGCGTGGCCACCACCACCTACCGGTACCGCGTGGTGCGCCCGCAGGTGTACGCCGCGACCATGGCGGGCAGCACGTTCAAGACGGAAATGGTCGGCACGACGCGCGAGTACGAATACCGCGTCCAGCGCGGCCGCCTGCGCACGGTGACCGTGCCGCCGCCCATGGTGTCGGCCGCTGCGGCCACCTCCAGCCGCGTGGAGACGGACGCGGACAAGGTCGCGTGCCCCTGAATCCCCGTCAGGGCGGTCCGAATGCTATAAATTAAATAGCTGTTTGCGCTTTACCAGTAAGTGCTAGAGGCCATTTTCATCAAGAAATGGCGCCCACGGCCTCGGGCAGCGCGGGGGGCCGCCCGGCCCCGGCCTCACTTCGGCCACAGCGCCCACAGCCGCAGGTTCTGCTTGAGCCGGCCCGCCGTGTCGCCCGCCTCCGGCCCCCAGCCCGTGAAGAAGTCCGCCCGCACCGCGCCCAGGATGGCGCTGCCCGTGTCCTGCGCCAGCACCAGGCGGTTGAGCTGCACCAGCGGCCCGCTGGAGGCCAGCCAGACCGGCGTGCCGTAGGGAATGCTCTGGCGGTCCACCGCGATGGAGCGCCCGGGCGTGAGCGGAACGCCCTGGGCGCCGCGGGGGCCGAACTCCGCGTCCAGCCCGCTCAGGGCCTCCTCCCGGAAGAACACGTAGCGCGGGTTGGTCCACATCAGCTCGTTGGTGCGCTGCGGGTTGGCCGCAAGCCAGGCGCGGATGCCGGGCCAGGTGGCGTCGCGGGTGTAGCCCTGGTCCAGCAGCCAGCGGCCCACGCTCTGGTAGGGGTGGTCGTTGGTGCCCGCGTAGGCCACGCGCACCAGCGTGGTCGTGCCGTCGGGCTCGGCAATGCGCAGCCGCCCCGAGCCCTGGATGTGCAGCACCATGGCCTCCACCGGGTCGCGCAGCCAGGCAATCGCGCGGCCCGCCAGGGCGGCCTGGGCTTCGGGCAGGGTCTCGATCTGCTGGCGCGTGTACCAGGGCTTGCGGGCGCCCAGGGTGGCGGGCGGGCGGTACACCGGCACGGTGTAGCCGTTGCCCGGCTGGCGCGCGGCGTCCAGCAGGGGTTCGTAGTAGGCGGTGAGCAGGCCCTCCGGGTTGCCGTCGCCGGACTCGATGCGGTAGGGCTGCAGCCGCGCCACCAGCCAGGCGCGCTGCTCCTCGGGGGTGGCAATGCTCAGCTGCCGCACCTCGCCGCACAGCGCGGCAAAGGGCGGCACGGGGCGCTCGCAGCTCTTGATCCAGGCGTTCCAGGCCTCGTGCAGTGCGTCGTCGGCAAAGCCGGGCAGCTCGGCCCAGCGCACGGGCACCCAGCGGCTCTTGGGCTGCGCCATGGGCGCGGGCAGCGGGCCGGTATCGCCGGGCACGGGGGCGCTGGCGGGCGGGGGCCGCACGCCGATGGCCCCAGGGCGTGCGGGGGCGGGAGCCGGCGGGGTGGAGCACGCGGCCAGCGTTCCTACAATCAGCGCCGTCCAAACCGCGCGCAGGAGTGTCAATTTCATGGGGCTGATTTTGCTTGAAGCACTGCTGGCGCTGGTGCTGCTGGTGGCCATCGTCTGGTGGACCATGTTCTCGGGACGCAAGGGCGGCGAGCCGCCGCCGCAGGACGGCGAGGACCGCCGCCCGCCGCCCGGGCCTTGAGAGGGCGGGGGCACGCCCGCCGCACGCTCGCCCTTGGGCTGGACCGCGGCCTTGCGGCAGCGTCCTACACGGCATGGGCGGCGGCACTGATGGTGCGGCGCCGCCGCCATGCCATCATGACGGGCAGGCGGGCAACCGCGCTCTGCTTTTTGCAGGGCGGTCCCCGCGATACCAAGGAGCACACATGCATACCCGTCCCCTGCCCACGCGCAATACACGCAAACACCTTCTCATTGGCGCCGTGGCCGTCCTGGCGCTGGCCACCGGATGCGCCAACATGGACGACACCCAGCGGCGCACCGCCACCGGAGCCGGCGTGGGCGCGCTGGCCGGCGCGGTGATCGGCTCGGCCACGGGCGGCAGCGCGGGCACAGGCGCCGTGGTGGGCGCGGGCGTGGGCGCCCTGGGCACCTACATCTGGTCGCAGAACATGGAGCGCCAGAAGCGCGACATGGAGCGCGCCACCCAGGGCACGGGCGTGGCCGTCACGCAGACGGCGGACAACCGGCTCATGCTGAACATCCCCAGCGACATCTCGTTCGCCGTCGGCCGCTCGGACATCCAGCCCAACTTTGCGCCGGTGCTCGACCAGTTTGCCGCCGGGCTGCGCGACAACCCCTATGCCGAGGTGCGCATCGTCGGCCACACCGACAGCACGGGCAGCGACGCCATCAACAACCCGTTGTCGGTGGACCGCGCCGCCAGCACTCGAAGCTACCTGGCCGCGCGCGGCGTGGACAGCCGCCGCATTGCCATCGACGGCATGGGCTCGCGCTACCCGATCGCCAGCAACGACACCTCCGATGGGCGCGCCCGCAACCGACGGGTCGAGATTTTCGTGGGGGAACGGCCGCGGGGATAAGCGCTTGCGCGCGACTCACGCGCAACGGCACTGGGCGACCCCGGGCGGCCGGCAGGGAGGCGTGAAGCGCCTCGCAGGAATCACTCCAGCTTGCCCGCCCGCAGCAGGTTGGCCAGCTCCACGGCGGACTTGACCTGCATCTTGTCGAACACGCGCGAGCGGTGCACTTCCACCGTGCGCACGCTGATGTCCAGCTGATCGGCGATCAGCTTGTTGGGCAGGCCGGCCACCACCAGATCCATCACGTCGCGCTCGCGCTCCGTGAGTTCGGCCAGGCGGATCTGGACATCGCTGCGCTCGCGCAGCTGGGCCAGGCGCTCGGCCGATTGCGCCAGGGCCTGCTCCACCCGGTCCACCAGCGCGTTGTCGGAAAAAGGCTTTTCGCAGAAATCGAAGGCACCGCGCTTGACGGTGTCCACGGCCGTGGGCACGTCAGCGTGGCCGGTGAGAAAGATCACGGGCATGGTGGCCAGATCGCCGCGCACGGCCAGCAGGTCGAACAGCGCCAGCCCGCTCATGCCCGGCATGCGTACGTCCAGCAGCAGGCAGCAGGGCTGGCGCTGCGGCGGGCGGGCCTGCAGCATGGCGTCGAAGGCCTCGGCGCTTTCAAACGACTCGCTGGGCAGCCGGCGCGAGCGCAGCAGCCAGGCCAGCGCCTCGCGCACGCTGGCGTCGTCGTCCACGATGTACACGGTGGCGTTGGTGATGGGCTCCATAGGTTGCTCAATTGTCCATTGCAATGTCTGCTGCGCGCACCTTTTGAACCGTCATGGCCCGGGCGAGGGCGGCCCGGCCGCGCAGCGCTTCAGGGGGCTGTCCCAGGGTCCGCGGGCAGCGTGAAGGTGAATACCGTACCACGCGGCTCGTGGGGGGCAAAGCCGAGGTAGCCGCCGTGCTGCTCGATGACCGTGCGGCACATGCTCAGCCCCAGGCCCATGCCCTCGCGGCGGGTGGTGAAGAAGGGGGTGAACAACCGCTCGGCCACCTCGGGCGGAATGCCGCTGCCCACGTCGGTCACCGAGAACTCCACCCAGGCCGAGTGCTGGTTGGACGCGGCGTGCCGCACCCGCAGGGTCAGCACCCGCGCGGGCAGGGCCGGGTCGTCCATGGCCTGCATGGCGTTGCGCGCCAGGTTCAGCAGCACCTGCTCGACCATCGTGCGGTCGCACCACACGGGGGGAAGGCCGGGCTCCACCTGAGTGTGCACCCGCACGCCCAGCTTGCGCGCCTGCAGGATCACCAGGGGCAGGATGGCGTCGAGCAGCTGCTGGGCGGGCACGGACTCGCGGGCCTGGTCGCGGCGGCGCACGAAGTCGTGCACGCTCTTGATCACCTTGCCGGCGCGCTCGGCCTGGCGCGCGATGTGCTGCAAGGCCATGCGCAGGTCCCGCAGTTGCTCGGCCTGCGCGGGGCTCGCGGGGCCGGCGGGCTCCGCCGGCGGGGCCTCCAGCAGGTTGATGGAGCCCGTGGCGTAGCTGGAGATGGCCGCCAGCGGCTGGTTGAGCTCATGGCTCAGCAGCGAGGCCATCTCGCCCACCGTGGCCAGGCGGGCGGTGGCCTGCAGGCGCTCTTGCGAGGCCCGCGAAAGCTCTTCCACGCGCCGCTGTTCGCTGATGTCGAGGAACGCGCTCATCCAGCCGGTGTGCTGGCCCTGGGCGTTGATGAGCGGGGCTTCGATGATGAGCACGGGAAAGCGCGTGCCGTCCTTGCGCATGAACTCCGACTCGAAGCCCTCGCGCGGCGGGATGGTGCCTGCGAACCGGATGGCCTGCCGCTGGCGGTACTCCTCCACCCGCTCGGGGGGCCAGTAGGGCGCGTTGGCGCTCTGGCCCAGCAGCTCCTGCGCGCTGAACCCCACCATGGCGCAAAACGCCGGGTTGACGTAGGTGATGCGCCCCTGCAGGTCGCGCGCGCGCAGGCCGGTGACCAGCGAATCCTCCATCGCCTTGCGGAAGGCCAGCGCATCGGCCAGGTCGCGCTCGGCGCGCAGGCGCCGGCGGTTGTCGCGCACCAGCACCACCATCACCGTGACCAGGGCAATCGACATGGCCGTGACCAGCGCCGTGAGCACGTTGGGGAAAAGGCTGGGCGCGCTGTGCCAGCTGTCCATGCGCAGCACCAGCGTGGTCCCGGGCAGGTCCAGCAGGTGCTGCGCCGTGAACATGCGCGAGCCGCGCCGCGCGGCGCCCAGCGCCGCGAGCCGGGTGCCGTCCGGCTCGGTGAACGAGGCCTCCTGGCGGCGCGTGAGGTTGTGGGCCACCAGGTTGGTCAGCACGTCGTGCAAGGAGTACGTGGCCACCAGGAACCCGGTGATGCGCCCCTTCGCCGTGAGCGGCATGCACAGCTCCATCATTTCGGAGCCCAGGCCGTCGCCGTGCGGCTGGAAATAGCTGCTGGAATAGGCCGGGCTGCTCAGGCGGCGCGCCGTGGCGCAGGCGATGGCAGCGTCCGACTGGGAGCCTTCGCGCAGCCGCACCTCCCAGGCCACCGGGCGGTAGGGCGACTGGGCATGGGTGCGCACCCGCAGGTCGGCGTCCCGCCACTCGATGCGCACCAGCTCGCGGCGGTTGCGCAGCAGCTCGGCGGCGTCCACCTCCCAGGCCAGCTGGCCGGGGTCGCCGGCGTGCAGGGCCTGCAGGCTTTGCAGGTTGCGGGTCAGCGCCGCCCGGATGTCGGCCACCGCGTCGGCGGTGTCCCGCTCCAGGCGGGACTGCACCTGGCTGGCCTCGTAGCGTCCGGCCAGCCAGACCAGGGTGCTCAGCATGGCCGCCACCAGCACCACCAGCGCGGTCCACAGCGACCAGCGCCGCCAGGCGCCGCGCCAGCGCCGGGCCAGGGCGTTCAGGTGGGACTTGATCCGGGATTTCATCCGGGGCACAGGGCTTTTCTTCTTCGGGGGGCTCTTGACGTCACAGCACGCGGTGCGACAAGGCCGGCAGCTGCAGGCGCACGTCGCGCAGGCGTTCAGGGTCCAGCACCCCCGGCACCACGCCGGCGCCCTGCGGGCGCTGCGCCAGCACGCCGCCCCAGGGGTCCACCAGCATGCTGTGGCCCCAGGTGCGGCGTCCGTTCTCGTGGGTGCCGCCCTGCGCGGGCGCCAGCACGTAAGCCAGGTTCTCCACGGCCCGGGCGCGCAGCAGCACCTCCCAATGCGCCTGGCCGGTGGTGTGCGTGAAGGCGCTGGGCACCAGCAGCAGGTCCGCCCCCGCGGCGGCGTGCGCACGGTACAGCTCGGGAAAGCGCAGGTCGTAGCACACCGACAGCCCCACGCGCCAGCGGTGTCCGCCGCGCGAAGGCAGGTCGAACTGCACGGGCGCCGCGCCTGCCTCGATCACCCGGCCTTCGTGGAACCGCTCGCGGCCATTGTCAAAGTAGAACAGGTGGATCTTGTCGTAGCGCGCCACGCATTCGCCGCGCGGATCGAACACCAGCGTGGTGTTGCGCACACGCTCGGGGCTGCTGGCCTGCAAAGGCAAGGTGCCGCCCACGATCCACAGCTGCAGTTCGCGGGCGGCGCGCGCCAGGAACTGCTGGATGCGCCCCTCGCCCGGGGTCTCGCGCAGGGCGAGCTTGTCCGTGTCCTGGTGGCCCATCACGCAGAAGTATTCCGGCAGCACGGCCAGCTCGGCCCCGCCGCGGGCAGCTTCCTCCAGCAGGGCGCGCGCATCGCGCAGGTTGTCCTCCAGCCGGGTGCTCGACACCATCTGGATCGCGGCGACATTCATCTTCATGGGGTGGCTCCGGAAGCGGGCGGGCTGACGGTGCCCGGGCGCGGCGCGGGGGTCTCGGCCGCACGGTTGCGGCGCGGCACGCGCACCACGCGCGGATCGGCCCAGGTGCCATCGATGCGGAACTCCTGGGTGGCCGCCTCGATGAGGGGGCCGCGCAGGAACACCTGGGCCAGGAAGCTGCCCAGCCCGATGACCGGGTTGATGGCGGTGGCCACCAGTGAGGCGGTCATGGCATTGATCTCCGGCACCACCACCACGCGCAGGTCCTGCGTTTCGTGGTCGATGTCGGCGCTGCCCTCCATCAGCACGGCGGCATTGACGCCCTTCATCTGCAGGTTGTTGGTGGTGGCCACGCCCTGCTCGATGCGCACGTCGCCGCGCACGAAGTCGAACGCGAAGCCTTCGCTGAAGACATCGCGGAAGTCCAGCGTGAGGCGGCGGGGCAGCGACTGCAGGCTGAGCACGCCCAGCAGCTTCGCCAGGCCCGGGTCGGCCTTGAGGAACTGGCCCGATTCCACGTTGAGGTTGATCTGCCCGGTCATCGTGTGGTAGTCGGGGCTGAACGGCGCGCCGATCCAGGCCACCTGCCCTTCCATGCGGCCCTTGCCGCGGCGCACCACGTTGGGCATGCCCAGGCGGCCCAGGAGTTCGCCCGAGTCGCGGATCTCCAGCTTGAAGCCCAGCACCGTGCGCCGCTGCGTGGGGCGCACCGCCGCGGCGGTGGGCGCCTGCAGAACGGCCCAGTTGCCGCTGGCCGTGAAGCTGGCTTCGGGGGCAAGGATGTTGAACTTGCTCAGGCGCCATTCGCGCTGGGCGCTGTCGCCGCCGCGGTTCTGGGCTTCGATCTCCACGCGCCCCAGGCGCTTGCCGCGCAACTCGAAATCGTCCACCACGATGTCCAGCGCCGGCAGCGCGCCCGGCTGCTCGTCCAGCAGGGCCTCGACCTGGTTCACATCGCTTTGCGGCATGTTCACCCGCGACAGGCGCGCAAACAGGCGTCCGCTGGGGTTGTCGGCCCCGCCCGGCTGGCGGTATTCCACAAAGCCGTTGAGCTCGGTGGCGTCCAGGTTGGCGCGCCAGGTCGTGCCCTCGCGCAGCGCGCCTGCCACAACGTTGTGCAGGGTGCGGCCCTGCAGGGTGAGCTCGCGCGCGCGCAGGGCCAGCGTGGTGGGCAGGTAGTCCTGCGCGGCAGCGGCGGGGGCCTGCGCCGCAGTGCGCGCCGCCGCCGGGCTGCTGGTGGCCTGGGTGAGCACGTCTTCCCACGCGTCCACATCCAGCCGGCCCTGCTGGATGTTGGCCGCCACGCCCTGCGCCGGCATCGGGGCGGCTTCGCCGGGCGCCAGGCCGATGCCGATGGCCCCCCGCAGCACGCGGGCCTGGGCGCCCCCCAGCTCGCGCACATAGGTGGCCGAGCCGAGCGCGCCCAGGTCCAGCGTGATCTGGTCGCGCAGGGGCGGGGACTCAGCCGTGGCGGCCGTGGGGGCCGTCTGCTGCGTCAGCCCCGCCAGCGACTCCCGTGCGACCTGGGTTTCAAACCGGAGCGGCAGGCTGGCATCGGCCGCCTTGCCCAGCGGGGCAGGCAGCGCCAGGGCCAGTCCCTGCAGTGGCGTGGTGACCTGGATTTCGGGCTGGCCGCGGCGGAAGGTGAGCGCCATGGAATACGGCGTGCTGCCGGTGGCCCGGCGCGCCAGCTGCGAGAGCACGCCCAGTTGCGGGGCCTGCTGCAGCCCTTCGGCCGTGGCCGTGCCCTGCGCGCGCAGCTGCACGGCCGACTCGGTGGCGGGGGCGTTGGGCGGCAGCGCGCGCATGCCGCCTTCCAGCCGCACGGCGCCGCCCAGGGCCTGGGCCTGCACCGACTGCAGGGAAAAGCCCGCCTCGGTGAAGTTCACCGTTCCGCGCACGCGGCTGAGCGTCGGGGCTTCCGGCGTGATGCGCAGCTCGTTCCCGGCCAGGGCCACGCTGCCCTGGACCTTGGACTTGTGGATCTCGCTGATGGGCAGGGTCAGCCGAAGCTGGAAGTCCGCGGGCCCCGCGCCGGTGGCCTGTTCCAGCGCGTTGCCGGTCATCCGCCCAAGAGGTGATGTATTCATCAGGGCCAGCAGCTCGGGCAGCGGCCCGCGCGCGTCGGCGCTGACGCTGACCACTGTGTGGGCCAGGTCGGGAATCTTGGCGTCCACCTTGGACAGCCGCAGGCCGGGGCGCCCCGCAAAGCCCCCGCTGGCGCCGCGCACCTGCATCGAGGACCGGTCAAAGATCAGCTCGCCCGACAGCCCCGTGAGTGCCGGCCAGGGCAGGGTGTTGGGCGGCTGCAGGGCCGTGGGAACGTAGGCGTAGGTCACGTCCTTGACCCGCGCGGCGATGCGGAATTCGCCCTGCTTGGGGTCGTCGAACGGCAGGTGGTGCAGGTCGCCCTTGACCCGGAACTGCACGTTGCTGGCCGAGCCGGCCACCACCGCGTCGCGCACGTAGTGGCGCGACTCCGCGGGGATCGACAACGGCAGGTAGCGGTGGACGCGGGTGCCGTCGGCGCGGTGCAGCGTGCCGCTCAGGTCCAGCACGCCCGGAAAGCGCGAGCGGTGGGCCACCTTGGCGGCATCGCTGGTGTGCCAGGAGGCACGCGCCTCGCCCTGGGCGTCGGCGTTGGCGAACTGCACGTCGTTGGCCTGGACGGCAACGCGGTCGCCGTCGATCTGCCAGCGCACGTCGGCGCTGAGCCGGTCCAGGGGCAGCACCGGGTCTTCAAACACCCCGGGCAGCACCAAGGCGCCGGAGGCGATGGACAGCGCCGCCTTGCCGCCGGCCTGCGTCATGTCCACATCCACCGTGGCGCCGCGCAGGCCCAGCTGCGTGAGCGTGCGCCCCGGGGCATCGCCCGCCAGCGCCAGGCCGCGGATGCGGCCGCGCAACTGGTACTGCTGCAGCGCATCCAGCGGGCCTTTCCAGGTGGCCTGGATCTCGTCGACCAGGCCCTCGGGCGCATAGGTGCGCAACGCGCCATGGGCCGTGGGGCCCAGGGGAAGGCGGCTGGCCACCTGGGCCAACGCTGCCAGGTCCAGCCGGTCGGCCCGGAACTCTCCCTGCGCGGGCGTCTTGCCGGTGGCCGCGGTGTACACGAGACGGGCGTTGCCGCCCGGCCAACGCAGGCCGTCGTCGGTCTCGAACTGCAGGGCCTGGGTCGAGAATTCAAAGCCGCCGTTGAGCTTGCGCCCGCCCAGCCGGCCCTGGATGGTGGGCAGCACCAGCGCCTGCAATTCCGGCCCCAGGGTGGCGTTGACGTCGGCCAGGGCCAGATCGGCCGTGCCGCCGACCACCTGGCCGCGCTGCACGTCGGCCCAGGCCCGCAGCGCGCCCCGCCCCTGGGCCACCTGCACCCCCAGGTCGGCGTAGTGGCGAAGCTGCGAAACGTCCACGCGCGTGAAGTGGGCAAACACCTGCCCGCTCCAGTGCTTCCAGTTGCCATCGCGCGCGCGCAGCAGGGGCGCGCGGAACAGGCCGACCACGGTGAACCGGTCGCCCCAGGCGGGGGGCGGCGTGGCGTCCAGCCGCAGGTGGTGGTGCCAGTTGCCATTGCGCAGCAGCAGGTCCACCTTCTGCAGGGCCAGTTCAGGAGCGCCCCGCTGCTCGTCGGTCCAGCGCACCGTGCCGCCCCGGATGAAGACCTCCCCTTGCGAGAACAGCCAGTCGGCGGCGGCGCTGTCCTCGCCCGGCTGCGCGGACAGCGCAATGCCCGCCACCTCGATGCGGCCATCGGGCGTGCGGCGCACGTCCAGCTCAGGCTCCTCGATATAGAGCTGCTCGAAACCGCCCTTGAGCAGCGAGCGCGGCGACAGCGCCACCACCACGCGCGGCAGGTGCAGCGCCGCCCGGCCTGCGGCGTCCAGCAGCGCCACATCCGAGAGCTCGATGGACGGGATCAACCCCTCGGTGTGGGCGGCAATGGCGCCAATGCGCACGGGAATCCCCAGGGCCCGTGCGGCCTGGGCCTCCAGCTGCGGGCGGAAATCACCGATTCGCGGCACAATCCAGCCGTGTAAGGCCCCCCAGGCGATGGTCAGCAGCAGCCAGAAGGCCAGCAGCAAGCCCAGTGACCACCGCGCAAGACCTGCCACGAATTTCAGCAGGCGAGTGGGGTGCGTGGTGGGAACGATCATGGTGGGATTGAATGTGGCAGGAATTATGACCCGCGGCCCCGGCGCGGGTTCACACCCAAGCGGGGTTCTCGGACCCCGTCCAATGTCTTTTGCGGCACCCCGATTCGAGAGCCATGTCCTCCTCGCGCGCTGACTCTCCCTGCAACCCTTCCGTGCCGTTTGTCGCGGGCGCCGCGCATTCGCGCTTCTACCAGCGGCTGCACCGGCGCTACGCGGACGACCTGCCGCTGCTGCCCCCGGGCGCGCCCGTCTGGGCCACGATGGACGCGGCCTACGAAGCCCTGCGCGCCCGCGGGTGCGACACGGGCACGGCGCTGCGCGTCCTGCGGCAGCTGGTCATGGAACGCCTCATCCAGCTCGATTGCGAGGCCCGGGCCCCGCTGGCCGACATCACGCGTGCGGTCACCGAGCTGGCGGAACTGGCACTGGACAAGGCCTGCCAGCAGGCCCGCCAGGAGCTTGACGAGCGCCACGGCGCGCCGCGCGGGCCCGAGGGCCAGCCCGTGCAGCTGTGGATCATCGGCATGGGCAAGCTGGGCGCGCGCGAGCTCAACGTCTCCAGCGACATCGACCTCATCTACGTGTACGAGCACGACGGCGAGACCGCCGGCACCCCCGAGGGGCGCGGGCGCATCTCCAACCACGAGTACTTCGCCCGCGCGGTCAAGGCCATCTACAGCCTGGTGGGGGACACCACCGAGCACGGGTTCGTGTTCCGCGTGGACCTGGCGCTGCGCCCCAACGGCAACTCCGGCCCGCCCGCGGTCTCGCTGTCGGCGCTGGAGGAGTACCTGCAGCTGCACGGCCGTGAATGGGAGCGCTTTGCCTGGCTCAAGAGCCGCGTGGTGGCGCCGCGCGACTGCGTGGCCCGCCCCGAAGTGCAGGCGCTGCGCGGCGTGGTGCTGCCGTTCGTGTTCCGCCGGTACCTGGACTACAGCGTGTTCGAGGCCCTGCGCTCCCTGCACCGGCAGATCCGCGACCACGCGGCCCGGCGCAGCGCCGGCCACCCCGAGCGCGCCAATGACGTGAAGCTCTCGCGCGGGGGCATCCGCGAGATCGAGTTCACGGTGCAGCTGCTGCAGGTGGTGCGCGGCGGGCAGTTCCCCGAACTGCGCCGCCGGCCCACGCTGGACGCGCTGCCCCGCCTGGCCCAGGCCGGCCTGATGCCGCAGGAAACCGCCGAAGCCCTGGCCCGCGCCTATGTGTTCCTGCGGCAGGTGGAGCACCGCATCCAGTACCTGGACGACCAGCAGACCCACGTGCTGCCCACGCGCGACGATGATCTGGCGTGGATCGCCCACACCCTGGGCCACGCCAACTGCTGCACCTTTCTGCACGAGCTGGACGCGCACCGGGAGCTTGTGGCCCAGGAGTTCGACAAGCTGCTGGGCGGCGCCGGCAAGAAGCAGTGCAATGGCAACGGCTGCGGCGGCCCGCGCGCCGCGGCGCCCCCGCCGCCGCCCGAGCTGGATGCGCTGCTGGAGCAGCTGCCGCCGGGGTTCCGCGAGCGCGTGGCCGAGTGGCGCGATCACCCCCGCGTGGCCGGGCTGCGCGACGAGGCCCGCGCGCGCCTGTTCCGGCTGGTGCAGCGCACCGCCCAGTGGCTCAAGGAGGGCCGCGTCACCCCGGAGGCGGCGCTGCGCCTGGCCAACTGGCTGGAGCCGCTGCTGCGCCGCGAGAGCTACCTGGCCCTGCTGCTGGAGCGCCCCTCCGTGCATGAACAGCTGCTGCACCTGCTGGGCGCCGCCAAATGGCCGGCCCGCTACCTGCTGCAGCACCCGGGCGTGATTGACGAGCTTGTGGGCGACTCGCTGCTGGCCGAACGCTTTGTGGTGGCCGACTTCGAGCGCGAGCTGGCCGTGCGCCTGGCCTCGCTCCAGTCCACCGGCGAAGACGACGACGAAACCCTGCTCAACCTGCTGCGCCGCGCCCAGCACGCGGAGACCTTCCGCACGCTGGCCCGCGACGTGGAGCGGCGCATCACCGTCGAGCAGGTGGCCGACGACCTCTCGGCCCTGGCCGACAGCGTGCTGCGCGTGACCGCGCAGTGGTGCTGGAACCGCCTGCGCAACCGCCACCGGGAGAGCCCCCAGTTCGCCATCATTGGCTACGGCAAGCTGGGCGGCAAAGAGCTGGGCTACGGCAGCGACCTGGACATCGTTTTCGTGTTCGACGACGACGACGAGCGCGCCCCTGAGGTCTATGCCGCCTTCGTGCGCAAGCTCATCAACTGGCTCACGGTGAAGACGGGCGAGGGCGATTTGTACGAGATCGACACGGCGCTGCGGCCCAACGGCAGCTCGGGGCTGCTGGTCACCAGCTTCGAAGCCTATGCCAACTACCAGCAGCGCCGGGGCAGCAACACGGCCTGGACCTGGGAGCACCAAGCCATGACGCGGGCGCGCTTCGTGATGGGCAGCGAGGCGTTGCAGGCGCGCTTTGACGCCGTGCGCGAAGCCGTCATCACCTCCGAGCGCGACCCGGTCGCCCTGCGCGAGGAGATCGTGGCCATGCGCGAGCGCGTGCGCTCGGCCCATCCCACGCGGGACGGGCAGTTTGACGTGAAGCACAGCCCCGGCGGCATGGTGGACGCCGAGTTCGCCGTGCAGTACCTGGTGCTGTCGCAGTCGGCGGCCCACCCGGAACTGCGGGGCAACGTGGGCAACATTGCGCTGCTGCAACGGGCCGAGCAGGTGGGGCTGCTGCCGTCGGGCGTGGGCATGGCGGCCGCCGATGCCTACCGCGAGCTGCGGCGGGTGCAGCACGTGGCCCGGCTGGACGAGGCGCCCACGCAGGTCGCGCCGCCGGCCCTGCAGGCCGAGCGCGACGCGGTGCTGGCGCTCTGGCACGCGGTCTTTGCGTGAGATAGTTCACGTTTGGTTGCATTTTTCCACCCGATTCCCCGGCGCCTGCCGGGCTAATTCAAACACCTGTTTGAATTCTGGTGTGTAATGCGGGGCCATGAGTTTTGGCGCCCATTTCATTCCCGCAGCCCAGCGCACCGCCCGCAGCGACGGCGAGGACACACGCCTGCGCCTGCTGCGCGCGGCCCTGCAGCTGTTTTCCGAGCGCGGCTTCGCGCAGACCTCGGTGCGCGCCATTGCCGAGGCGGCCGGCACCAACGTGGCGGCCATCGCCTACCACTTTGGCGACAAGGCCCGGCTGTACACCGCCACGTTCTATGAGCCCTTTGGCAGCGGCAGCGACCTCATTCCGGTGTTTGCCGAGCCGTCCCTGTCGCTGCCGCAGGCGCTGCAGCGCTACTTCACCGGGTTCCTGGAGCCGCTCAAGCACGACGACCTGGTGACCCAGTCGCTGCGCCTGCATGTGCGCGAGCTCCTGGACCCCACCCACGTCTGGCCCGAACTCATCGAGCGCGAGTGCCGGGCCCCGCACCTGGCGCTGGTCCGGGTGCTGTGCCGCCACATGGGCGTGCCCGAGGCCGACGACGGCATCCATCAGCTCGCGTTCTCGCTGGCCGGGTTCGTGATGCAGCTGTGGACGCAGCGCGATCCGCTGCAGGCCATTGCGCCGCAACTGGCCGGCTCGGACGCGGTGGATGCCTGGGTGGAGCGCTTCACCGGCTATGCGCTCAGCATGGTGCAGGGCGAGATGGCCCGGCGCCAAACCGCATCGCAGCAACCGTCGCCTGCCCGCCCCGCGCGCGGTAGCGCCAAGCCTTCCCACAAGGAATCCAACGCATGAATTTCTGGTTCAAGAGCCCGCGACTTCTCTGGGCCGCCGGCCTGCCCCTGGCGCTGGGCGCCTGTGCCGTCACCGCGCCCCCCGCCCGGGTGGAGGCGCCCGCGCCTGCGGCATGGCAGGCGCCCTTGCCCCACCAGGGCTCGCTGGGCGAGCTGTCGCGCTGGTGGACGCAGCTGGGCGACCCGCTGCTGGTGGACCTGATCGACGCCGCGCAGGCGGTCAGCCCCAGCGTGGCACAGGCGCAGTCGCGCCTCGCGCAGGCCCGTGCCACACAGGTGGCCAGCCGCGCCGCCCTGCTGCCGGCGCTGGACGGGCAGGCCAACGCCAGCCGGGGCTTCAATGACCAACTGGCGCGCATCGCCACCACTGGGCAGGTGGGGCTGCAGGCCAGCTGGGAGATCGACCTGTTCGGCGCCAACCGCGCCGCCAAGGCGGCCGCCGACGAGCGCCTGGCCGGCGCCCAGGCGCTGTGGCACGAAGCCCGCGTGAGCGTGGCCGCCGAGGTGGCGCAGCAGCTCAGCAGCCTGCGCACCTGCCTGGCGCAGCTGGGCGTGGCCGAACGCGATGCACAGTCGCGCAGCGAGACCTTCCGCCTGACCGGGCTGAGCGAACGCGCCGGCTTCACCGCGCCCGCCACCGCCGCGCTGGCGCGCGCCAGTGCGGCCGAGGCGGACAACCGCGTGGCCCAGCAGCGCATGCAGTGCGATGTGGACACCAAGACCCTGGTGGCGCTCACGGCCTGGGACGAGGCCGCGCTGCGCGCACGCCTGGCCGCGCCCGTGCCGGCGGCGCCGGACACCCTCTTTGCCATCGAGACGCTGCCCGCCCAGGTGCTGGCGCAGCGCCCGGACGTGTACAACGCCGAGCGCGAAGTGGCCGCCGCCAGCGCCGACGTGGGCAGCGCGCAGGCCCAGCGCTACCCGCGGCTGTCGCTCAGCGGCTCCGTGGGCGCGGGCTGGGTGCGCACCGGCGGAGCCACCACCGACCTGACCACCTGGAGCATCGGCCCGCTGGCGCTGAGCGTGCCGCTGTTCGATGCCGGCCGGCGCGGCGCGCAGGTGGATGCGGCGCAGGCCCGCTACGACGAGTCCGTGGCGCTGTACCGCGCCAAGGTGCGCCAGGCGGTGAGCGAGGTGGAGCAGGCGCTGGTGCGGCTGCAGAGCACGGCCGAGCGCAGCATCAGCGCGCGCACCGCCGCCGAGGGCTACCGCGCATCCTTCGCCGCCACCGAGGCGCGCTGGCGCGGCGGCCTGGCCAGCCTGGTGGAGCTGGAAGACGCGCGCCGCGCCGCGCTGGCGGCCGAGAACACCCTGGTCGCGCTGCAGCACGAGCGCCAACTGGCCTGGGTCGCGCTGTACCGGGCAGCGGGCGGGGGATGGAGGCTATGAATCGCCCCCCTGAGTCGCCTTCGGCGCCTTCCTTTGAGCCGCCCGTTTCAAACGCTGTGAGCAACGCGCTGCACCCTGCACCGCTGATATGAATTCTTCAGGACGAATGCCCATGCAACATGCTTCCTTCTCCTTCAAGTTCTCTCCCGCCGCCTTCGCCGTGATCGCGGTCTGCGTGCTGGCCACGGGCGGTGCCCTGCTGTACGCCGGCGCATCGCGTGCGGCCGATGAGCCCAAGGCAGCGGCCCAGCCCCGGCCGGCGCTCGCGGTGACGACCACCGTGCCGCAGGCCAGCCAGGTGCCCGTGCGCCTGGCCGCCAACGGCAGCATTGCGGCCTGGCAGGAGGCCATCATCGGCTCCGAGAGCAACGGGCTGCGCCTCACGGAGGTGCGGGTGAACGTGGGCGATGTGGTCAAGGCCGGGCAGGTGCTGGCCACGTTTGCCGCCGACACCGTGCAGGCCGAGGTGGCCCAGGCCCGTGCCAGCCTGCTGGAGGCCCAGGCCAGCGCGGCCGAGGCGGCGGCCAACGCCGAACGGGCCCGCTCGCTGCAGGCCACGGGCGCGCTGAGCCAGCAGCAGATCCAGCAATACACCACGGCGGAGAAGACCGCCCAGGCCCGCGTGGAGGCCGCCCAGGCCAGCCTGCGCGCGCAGCAGCTGCGGCTGAAATACACCCAGGTGGTCGCGCCCGACAGCGGCGTGATCTCGGCGCGCAGCGCCACCGTGGGCGGCGTGGTCGGCGCGGGCACCGAGCTGTTCCGCATGGTGCGCAAGGGCCGGCTGGAGTGGCGTGCCGAGGTCACGTCCAACGACCTGGCGCGCATCCGCCCCGGCAGCCAGGCGCAGATCACGGCCGCCGGCGGCGCCGCCGTGGAGGGCAAAGTGCGCATGCTGGCGCCGACGGTGGACCCGCAGACGCGCAACGGCATCGTCTATGTGGACCTGCCGTCCCACCCGGATTTGCGTGCAGGGATGTTCGCCCGCGGGGAGTTCGTGCTGGGCACGCACGACGCGCTCACCGTGCCGCAGTCCGCCATCGTGGTGCGCGACGGTTTCAGCTACGTCTTCGAGCTGGGCGAGGGCGGCCGCGTGGCCATGCGCCGCGTGCAGACCGGCCAGCGCCTGAAGGACCGTGTGGAGGTGCTGGAGGGCCTGCGCGCCGCCGCCACCATCGTCGAGCGCGGCGGGGCCTTCCTCAACGATGGCGACCTGGTGCGCGTGACCGCGCCTGCAGGAAATGCACAAAAACAGCCTCCAGCGCCCGTCCCACCTGCGCAAGCAGCTAGCAAATAAGGAGCGCAGCGATGAATCTTTCCGCCTGGTCGATCCGGAACCCGATTCCGGCGGCAATGCTCTTCGTGCTGCTCACGCTCGCGGGGCTGATGTCATTCCGCGCCATGAAGGTGCAGAACTTCCCGGACATGGACCTGCCGGTGGTCGTGGTCACCGCGGCGCTGCCCGGGGCCGCGCCGGGGCAGCTGGAAAGCGATGTGGCCCGCAAGATCGAGAACGCGATCGCCACCATCCAGGGGGTCAAGCACATCACCAGCACGCTGGTGGACGGCTCGGCCACCATTGCCACCGAGTTCCGGCTGGAAAAGCCCGTGCAGGAGGCCGTGGACGACGTGCGCTCGGCCGTTTCGCGCGTGCGCGCCGACCTGCCGGCCGACGTGCGCGACCCCATCGTGGCCAAGCTGGAGCTGTCGGCCCAGCCCATCCAGGCCTACGCCGTGGGTTCGGCGCAGTGGGACGACGAGGCGCTGTCCTGGTTCATTGACGACACCCTCACCCGCCGCCTGCTGGCGGTGCCGGGCGTGGGCGGTGTCACCCGCGTGGGCGGCGTCACCCGCGAGGTGCGCGTGGCGCTGGACGCAGCGCGCATGCAGGCCCTGCAGGTGACGGCGGCCGACGTGTCGCGCCGCCTGCGGCTGGTGCAGATGGAAAGCGCGGGCGGCCGCGTGGACCTGGGCGGGGCCGAGCAGCCGGTGCGCACCATCGCCACCGTGCAGACGGCGGACGAGATCGGCGCGCTGCAGGTGCCGCTGCCCAACGGGCAGTCGGTGCGCCTGGACCAGATCGCCACCGTGACCGACACCGTGGCCGAGCCGCGCGCGGCCGCGCTGCTGGACGGCAAGTCGGTGATCGGCTTCGAGGTCTCGCGCAGCCGGGGCGCCAGCGAAGTGGAGGTGGGCGCGGGCGTGCAACGCGCGCTCGATCAGCTCAAAGCCGACTTCCCGCACCTCACGCTCCAGCGCACGGTGGACTTCGTGGACATCGCGCAGGACGAGTACGACAGCTCCATGCACCTGCTGTACGAGGGCGCCATCCTCGCGGTGGTGGTGGTGTGGCTGTTCCTGCGCGACTGGCGCGCCACCATCGTGTCGGCGGTGGCGCTGCCGCTGTCGGTGATCCCGGCCTTCATCGGCATGCACTACCTGGGCTTTTCCATCAACATCATCACGCTGCTGGCGCTGTCGCTGGTGGTGGGCATTCTGGTGGACGACGCCATCGTCGAGGTGGAGAACATCGTGCGCCACCTGCGCATGGGCAAAAGCCCGTACCAGGCAGCGATGGAGGCGGCCGACGAGATCGGCCTCGCGGTGATCGCCACCACGTTCACGCTGATCGCGGTGTTCCTGCCCACGGCCTTCATGGCCGGCATTCCGGGGCGGTTCTTCAAGCAGTTCGGCTGGACGGCGGCACTGGCGGTGTTTGCCTCGCTGGTCGTGGCGCGGCTGCTCACGCCCATGATGGCGGCCTACATCCTCAAGCCCATGGTGGCGCAGGAGAAGGAGCCGCGCTGGCTGGCGCTGTACATGCGCGCCGCCGGCTGGTGCCTGCGCCACCGCGCCATGACGCTGCTGGGCGCGCTGGTGTTCTTCATCGGCTCGCTGGCGCTGATTCCGCTGCTGCCCTCGGGCTTCATCCCGCCGGACGACAACGCACAGACGCAGGTCACGCTGGAGCTGCCGCCCGGCAGCGTGCTGGCGGACACCCGCCTGGCCGTGGCGCAGGCCAGCGAGCGCATCCTGACGGTGGGCCACATCGACAGCATCTACACCGCCATCGGCGGCGGGGCGGCGGGGGCCGACCCGTTTGCCGGGGGCTCCGCGGCCGACCCGCGGCGCGCCACGCTCACGCTGCGCATGGCGCCGCGCGGCACGCGGCCGCTCAAGCAGCACATTGAAACCCGCCTGCGCGCGGCGCTGGCCGACCTGCCGGGCGTGCGCGTGAAGGTGGGTCTGGGCGGCTCCAACGACAAGTACGTGCTGGCCCTGGCCAGCGAGGACCCGCAGGCCCTGTCCGCCGCCGCCCGTGCGGTGGAGCGCGACTTGCGCACCATCCCCGGCATTGGCAACGTGGGTTCCAACGCCAGCCTGGTGCGGCCCGAGATCGCGGTGCGCCCGGACTTCGCGCGCGCCGCCGACCTGGGCGTGACCAGCAACGACATCGCCGAGACCCTGCGCGTGGCCACGCTGGGCGACTACGAGCAGAACCTGCCCAAGCTCAACCTGGCGCAGCGGCAGGTGCCCATCGTCGTGCGCCTGGGCGACGGGGACCGCACCGACCTGTCGGTGCTCGAGCGCCTGACGGTGCCGGGCGCCCGCGGCCCGGTGCGCCTGGGCGAGGTCGCCACGCTGGAGCTGGCGGGCGGCCCGGCCGTCATCAGCCGCTACGACCGCGCGCGCAACGTGCAGTTCGAGATCGAGCTGGGCGAGCGCGGCCTGGGCGAGGTGGCCGAGGCCATCAACGCGCTGCCGGCCATCCAGTCGCTGCCGCCCAGCGTGCGCAAGATCGACGTGGGCGACGCCGAGATGATGGGCGAGCTGTTCGCCAGCTTCGGCCTGGCCATGCTGACGGGCGTGCTGTGCATCTACATCGTGCTGGTGCTGCTGTTCAAGGACTTCCTGCAGCCGGTGACCATCCTGGTGGCGCTGCCGCTGTCGCTGGGCGGGGCCTTCGTGGGGCTGCTCATCGCGGGCAAGAGCTTCTCCATGCCCTCGCTCATCGGGCTCATCATGCTCATGGGCATCGCCACCAAGAACTCCATCCTGCTGGTGGAATACGCCATCGTGGCGCGCCGCGACCATGGCATGACGCGCATGGAGGCGTTGCTGGACGCCTGCCACAAGCGGGCCCGGCCCATCATCATGACCACGCTGGCCATGGGCGCCGGCATGCTGCCCATCGCTCTGGCCTGGGGCGGCGCGGACATGAGCTTCCGCTCGCCCATGGCGGTGGCGGTGATTGGCGGGCTCATCACGTCCACGGTGCTCAGCCTGCTGGTGATTCCCGCCGTGTTCACGGGGGTGGACGACTTCGAGCACCGCGTGCGGCGGCTGCAGCGGCGTCTGCGCGGGCTGCCGGCCGAGGCGCCCCCGGCCGGACCGGCGGCGCCCGTTTCGCCGCCCCCGTGAACGCAGGAAGACCGTGAAAAAGGCGGGCAAACCCCCGGTTCGACGGGGGTTTGCCGGCGGCAGGGGCGTTAGATAATGTAACGACGCCATGAACCTTGTCAGCCTCAACATCGAGACCATTCCGCTCGGCCAGCCGCTGCCCTTCGTGCTGCGGGGCGGCGATGGGGTGTTGCTGGCGCAAAAGGGCTACGTCATCCGCAACCGCGCGGAACTGAGCAGCATGGTGGCGCGCGGGCGGCAGCTGTGCGTGGACACCGACGAGTCGGGCGACAGCCACCGCGCCTACCTCGCCCAGCTGCAGCGCCTGCTGAATGCCGATACCAACCTGGGCGAGATTGCTGCCATGAAGATGACGGCGGCCGAGGAATCGGCCCGCCGTGCGCGCGAGACCCGGGCCTTGCCCGACTGGCCCGAGCTGCAGCTGCGCGCCACGCAGCTGCTGCGCACGCCTTCGCCCGCCGACTTCGGGGCGCGCTTTCAGGCGCTGCACGAGGAGCTGGCGCGGCACTGCGAGCAGACGCCGGACGCCACGCTGCTGGCCCTGATCTACCTGTCCACCCAGGAAACGCGCATGTACAGCGCCACCCACGCCCTGCTGGTGAGCTGCGTGTGCATGGTGGTCGCCCGCGAGATGCTGCGCTGGCCCGAGGCGGGCGTGCACCAGCTGGGCCGCGCAGCGCTCAGCATGAACATCGCCATGACCGAGCTGCAGGACCAGCTGACCCAGCAGACCCACCCCCTGACGGCCCAGCAGATCGCGGCGGTGGAAAGCCATGCGGAACGCGCCGAGGCGCTGCTGCGCAGCCTGGGCGTGGCCGACCCGGTGTGGCTGGAAGCCGTGCGCTGCCACCACCATCGCCAGCCCGGCCCGCTGGGCAAGAAGACCCCGGCGCAGCAGATGGCCCGGCTGATCCAGCGCGCCGACATCTTCGGCGCCCGCATGGCGCCGCGCGCCACGCGCTCGCCCATGCCGGTCACGGCGGCCATGCAGGCCAGCTACTACGACGAGGACCACCAGGTGGACGAAGCGGGCGCAGCCCTGGTCAAGACGCTGGGCGTGTACCCGCCCGGCGCCTTCGTGCGCCTGGCCAGCCAGGAAGTGGGCGTGGTGGTGCGCCGCGGCGCAACCGCCACCACGCCGCGCGTGGCCGTGGTGACCAACCGCGAGGGCATGCCCACCGGCGAGCCCATTCCCCGCGACACCGGCATGCCGCCCTGGAAGATCACCGGCGTGGTGGCCTTGAAGGACGTGCGCGTCAAGCTGCCGCTGGAGCGCATGCTCAGCCTGGCGTGAGACGGCACGCGCCGCTTCGCCCGGCGCGCCGTCTTCCTGTTTTCCCTTTCTCCCATCCCTCGCCGGGGCACCTGCAGCCGTGCCCGGGACGGCGCGCGCGCCGCCCGCTCCCAGCCAGTCTTGGACCCATCGGCCGAAAATATGACCACTCGGTATAAATAAAAACTAGTGTGGACAGAAAATAATGATTCGGTTAAATTGCCGCCAAAAGCAGGAGCCCCACCCATGACAAACCCTTCCCGACGTGTCGTTCTGGCCGCCGCCCTGGCGCTGGCCGGCGGGGCGCATGGCGCGGCCTGGGCGGCCGATGCCACGCCGCCAGCGGCGCCCGCCCCCGCGCCCGCACCCGCCGGTGCGGCCTGCCCGGCCTTGCTCAACCACACCTTTGCGCGCTTGCAGGACGAGAAGCCGCAGTCGCTGTGCCAGTACGCCGGCCGCGTGGTGCTGGTGGTCAATACGGCGAGCTTCTGCGGCTTCACCGGGCAATACCAGGGCCTGGAGGCGCTGTACGCCCGCTACAAGGACCGGGGGCTGGTGGTGCTGGGCTTTCCGTCCAACGACTTCGCGCAGGAGACGGGCAGCAACCAGCAGATCGCCGAGTTCTGCGAAAACACCTTCGGCGTGAAATTCCCCATGTTCGCCAAGAGCAGCGTGCGCGGGCCGCAGGCCTCGGCGCTGTTCCGCCAGCTGGCGGAACTCTCCGGCACCGCGCCGCGCTGGAATTTCCACAAGTACCTGATCGGCCGGGACGGCCGGCTGGTGGACCAGTACGCCAGCTTCACCGGCCCCGACAGCAAGAGCCTGGTGCGCGCCATCGAACAGCAACTTGCTGTTGCCACTCCCCGGTGATTGCAATGAATTCGTTCACTTTTTTTCAAAATTTGGGCGCAGCGCCCTGGAACTTCGCCGGGACGGCCCCACTCTATCCCCTGCGCACGACGATTGCGCACCGGACAGTTTTAACGTTGCGAAGCCTTTCGGGGTCCCTGACCTCGACTGACCTCCTGGAGCGCTTCTCCTCCCTCCCTCTCTTATTCGTTTCGGGACGCTTCGCAACCTTTTTATTCCAGGCGCCGGCCAGAGGGGGCCGGCCATGAAGGTCGCCATCATCGGCTCCGGCATCTCCGGGCTGGCGGTGGCGCACCAGCTGCGCCACCAGGCCGCCGTCACCCTCTTCGAAGCCGCTGACTACTTTGGCGGGCACACGCACACGGTGGACGTCACGCTGCCCGATGGCACGGGCCGCCCCGCCACGCACGGCGTGGACACCGGATTCCTGGTCTACAACGAGCGCACCTACCCGCAGCTGATCCGCCTGCTGGCCGAGCTGGGCGTGGCCAGCGCGAAATCCGACATGTCGTTCTCGGTGCAGGCCCCGGGCGCGCACGCGGGCGGCGCGGCGCTGGAGTGGAGCGGCAGC
The DNA here is from genome assembly GCF_021287135.1 of Acidovorax sp. Taxonomy (GTDB): domain Bacteria; phylum Pseudomonadota; class Gammaproteobacteria; order Burkholderiales; family Burkholderiaceae_C; genus Acidovorax. Next base: position 50,585 of record NZ_JAJTBB010000020.1, on the reverse strand, counting down.
AGCCTGGCCACCGTGTTCGCCCAGCGCTCCAACCTGCTGCGCCCGCGCTTTTGGGGCATGCTGGCCGACCTGCTGCGCTTCAACCGCCTGTGCACTGCGCTTGCCACCGCGGGCGCCGAGGCGGCGCTGCAGCAGCCTCTGGGCGAGTTCCTGGACCAGCACCGCTTTGGCGCCGCCTTCCGCGACTGGTACTTCCTGCCCATGCTGGGCTGCATCTGGAGCTGCCCCACCGACCAGATGCTGCAGTTCCCCGTGGCCACCATGGTCCGCTTTTGCCACAACCACGGCCTGCTCCAGGTGGCCGACCGCCCGCAGTGGTGGACGGTGGCCGGCGGCGCACGCCACTATGTGGACAAGATCGTGGCCGGCATTGCCGACAAGCGCCTGCGCACCCCCGTGCGCCGCGTGGAGCGCGATGCCGCCGGCGTGCGCGTGGTGACCGACGGCCGCACCGAGCATTTCGACCAGGTGGTGCTGGCCACGCACTCGGACCAGTCGCTGGCCCTGCTGGCCCAGCCCAGCGCCGAAGAGCAGGCCGTGCTGGGCGCCATCCGCTACCAGGCCAACCGGGCCGTGCTGCACACCGACACGCGGGTGCTGCCCACGCGCCGCAGTGCCTGGGCCGCGTGGAACTACGAGCGCGCGGCCGATGGCGGCCGGGAAGCGGCGCGCGTGTGCCTGCACTACCTGCTCCACCGGCTGCAGCCGCTGCCGTTTGCCCAGCCGGTGCTGGTGTCGCTCAACCCGGTGCGCGCCATCGACCCCGCGCAGGTGCTGGGCCAGTACGAATATGCCCACCCGGTGTTCGACCTGGCCGCCATCCGGGCGCAGCGCCAGCTGCCCGCGCTGCAGGGCCGCCAGCGCACCTGGTTCTGCGGCGCGTGGACGGGCTATGGCTTCCACGAAGACGGCCTCAAGTCCGGCCTGGCCGTGGCAGGGCAGCTGCGGGCGGCCTTGCCGGGCCTGCTGACGGAGGCCGCATGAACGCCGGCCCCCAGGCTCCTGCTGCCGCCCCGGCGCAGCCGCTGATCGGCTTTGGCCAGGTGCGCCACGCACGGCTGCGGCCCCGGCCGCATGCGTTTGCCTACCCCACATTCTTCCTGATGCTGCCCATGCGCAGCCTGGGCGGCGTGCGCAGCGCCCTGGCCGTGAACCGGCCGGGCGCGATCAGCTTTCATGACGCGGACCACGGCGACGGGCGCAGCCCGGCGCAGGGCGGCGCCCTGGCCTGGCTGGACGAACTGCTGCGCGCCGAGGGCATTGCCGACGCCACGGGCGAGGCCTGGCTGCACTGCTACCCGCGCGTGTGGGGCTACACCTTCAAGCCGGTGAGCTTTTGGTACTGCCACCGCGCGGACGGCAGCCTGCGCGCCATCGTGGTGGAGGTGAACAACACCTTTGGCGAGCGCCACTGCTACCTGCTGGATGCGCCGCGCTATGGCGTGGAGCAGGCAGCGCGCAAGGTCTTCCACGTATCGCCGTTCTGCGAGGTGAGCGGCGGCTACCGCTTTCGTTTCCTGCGCACCGGCCCCGGCGCGCAGGACGCCGGCCGCACCGTGGTGCGCATCGACTACGACGACGCCAGCGGCCCGCTCATCCACACCAGCGTGAGCGGCACGCTGCAGCCGGCGGACGCCCGCAGCCTGCGCCGCGCGCTGTGGGGCTACCCGGCCATGACGCTGGCCGTCATCGCCCGCATCCATTGGCATGCGCTGCGGCTGTGGCTCAAGCGCGTGCGCTTTCACCGCAAGCCCCCGGCCCCCGCCACCGCCGTGACCCGCTGACCCCTGCACGACGAACCGAGAACGCCATGAACTCCACCACCGCTCCCCGCCTGGCCCTGCCCGCCGGCACGCCGGCCGCCGCCCGCACCGCGCTGCAGCTGCTGCAGCGCCTGCAGCATGGCCACCTCACGGTGCAGCTGCCCGACGGCACGCTGCGTCACTTCGGCCAGGGGGGCGGCGGGCCGGTGGCGGCCATCACCCTGCGCAACTGGAACGTGTGCAGCGCCGCGCTCAAGTCGGGCGACATCGGCTTTGCCGAAACCTATATTGCCGGCGACTGGACCACGCCCCAGCTCACCGAGCTGCTCAAGCTCTTCATTGCCAACCGCCAGCAGGTGGAGGGCGTGATCTACGGCACCTGGGCAGGCCGGTTGCTGTACCGCCTCAAGCACCTGCTCCACCGCAACACCCGCGCCAACAGCCAGAAGAACATCCACGCGCACTACGACCTGGGCAACGCGTTCTACGCACTGTGGCTGGACGACACCATGAACTACTCGTCCGCCTGGTTCGAGGGCGACACCGGCCGCGACATGCGCACCGCGCAGCAGGCCAAGGTGCGCCGCGCACTGCGCATGGCCGGCGTGCAGCCGGGCCACCGCGTGCTGGAGATCGGCTGCGGCTGGGGCGCCCTGGCCGAGATGGCCGTGACCGAGTGCGGCGCCACCCTCACCGGCGTCACCCTGTCCACCGAACAGCTTGCGTTTGCGCAGCGGCGCATGGCCCGGCTCGGCGCGGCCGACCGGGCCGACCTGCGCCTGCAGGACTACCGCGACATCGCCGACGGCCCCTACGACGCGATCTGCTCCATCGAGATGGTGGAGGCCGTGGGGCGCGAATACTGGCCCACGTATTTCCAGGCCGTGCGGCGGCTGCTCAAGCCCGGCGGGCGGGCGTGCATCCAGAGCATCGTCATCGACGACGGCCTGTTCGAGCGCTACATCAGTTCCACCGACTTCATCCAGCAGTACATCTTCCCCGGCGGCTGCCTGCCCTGTCCGCGCGAGTTCCGCCGCGAGGCCGCAGCGGCCGGCCTGTGCGTGGCAGACGAATTCGCCTTCGGCCCGGACTACGCCGAAACCCTGCGCCGCTGGCGCGAGCGGTTCCTGGCGCAACGCGCGCAGATCCTGCAGCTGGGGTTTGACGAGCGCTTCCTGCACATCTGGGAGTTCTACCTGGCCTATTGCGAGGCGGCGTTCGACATGGGGAACATCAACCTGGTGCAGTACACCCTGGTGCGGGAATGATCAGGAGGCGGCCATGCCAGGAATTGCTCCTAAAAACATAGCTGTTAGCGCTTTATTGACGGGCGCTGCAGCCATTTTTTACGCAAACCCCGCGGGCACCCAGGACCTGCCCGCGCACGCAGCGCCCTCCGCGCCGGCGCCCGCCGAAGCAGCGCTGCAGGGCCTGCGGCTGGCCGGGCAGGGCACGCTGCGGTTTCTCGGCATCGAGGTGTACCGGGCCCGTCTGTGGGTGTCGGCCGGGTTCGACGCGGCCGACTATGCGGCGCGGCCGCTGGCGCTGGAGCTGACCTACCACCGCAGTTTCACCGCCGACGCGATCGCCCAGCGCTCCCTGGAGGAGATGCGCCGCGTGGGCGCCTTCACGCCCGAGCAGGCGCAGCGCTGGCTGCGGGCGCTGCAGGCCGTGCTGCCCGACGTGCGCTCGGGCGACCGGCTGGTGGGCGTGTACCTGCCCGGCCAGGGCGCCGTGTTCCGCAGCGGCGGGCGCGTGCTGGGCAGGGTGGACGACGCCGAGTTCGCGCGCCTGTTCTTCGGCATCTGGCTGTCGCCGCAGACCTCCGAGCCGGGCCTGCGGCAGGCGCTGGTGGGCGACACGGCCCGGGTGGCGGGGCGGCCATGAGCCCGGCGACGGCGGCTGCGGCCGCCCACGCAGCGCCCGCCGCCCTCACCGCGCGTGCCGGGCTGGCGTACGGGCTCCTGGGCCTGCCGCTCGCGTTCGTGGCGCTGCCGCTGTACGTGCTGCTGCCCAACCACTACGCGCGCGCCTTCGGCATGCCGCTGGCCACGCTGGGGGCCGTGCTGCTGGCGGCGCGGCTGTTCGATGCACTCACCGATCCGCTGCTGGGGCGCCTGTCGGACCACCTGTTCGGCCGCTCCCCGCGCGCCGTGCTGCGGGCGGGCGCCGTATCGGCCGCGGTGCTGGCGCTGGGGCTGGGCGGCCTGCTGTTTCCGCCCGTGCAGTCCCCGTCCGGCCTGGTGGCCTGGGCGCTGGCGGCGCTGGTGGTGACCTACGCCGCGTACAGCCAGCTGGGCATTGCCCACCAGGCCTGGGGCGCGCGGCTGGGGGGTGACGAAGTGCAGCGCAGCCGCATCGTGGGCTGGCGCGAAGCGGCCGCCCTGGCGGGCGTGGTGCTGGCCTCGGTGCTGCCGCCCTGGGCGGGCCTGCCGGCGCTGTGGGCCGCCTTCGCGGTGGCGCTGGCCGCGGGGTGGTGGGCCTGGACCCGCGCACCCCGCCCGGCCCCTGGCGCCGCTGGCGCCGCGCGGCCCGGAGTCCGTGACGCCCCCGGCCGTCACCCCGGCCTGTGGCGGCCCTGGGGGCAGGCGGCCTTCCGCCGGCTGCTGCTGGTGTTCGTGCTCAACGGCATTGCCAGCGCGATTCCGGCCACGCTAGTGCTGTTCTTCGTGCAAGACGGGCTGCAGGCCCCGGCCGCGCAGGAGCCGCTGTTCCTGGGCGCGTATTTCCTGTGCGCCGCGCTGTCCATTCCGCTGTGGCTGCGCGCCGTGGCGCGCTGGGGCCTGGCGCGCGCCTGGCTGGCGGGAATGCTGCTGGCCGTGGCCGCGTTCTCGTGGACGGCCGGGCTGGGCGCGGGCGATGCCGGGGCCTTCCTGGCCGTGTGCGCGCTGTCGGGCGTGGCGCTGGGCACCGACCTGGCCCTGCCCGGCGCGCTGCTGGCCGGCGTGGTGGCGGCCGGGGGCGACGCCGGGCGGCACGAGGGTGCGTACTTCGGCTGGTGGAACTTTGCCACCAAGCTCAACCTGGCCCTGGCCGCAGGGCTGGCCCTGCCGCTGCTGGGCTGGCTGGGCTACACGCCCGGCACCCGCAGTGCCCAGGGGCTGCAGGTGCTGGCGTGGGCCTATGCCATGCTGCCCTGCGCGCTCAAGCTGCTGGCGGCCGCCGCGCTGTACGGGCTGCTGCTGCGGCCGCAGCGCGCCCGGGCGGCCGGCGCCCCGGCGCTTTCCCGTGGACCTTTCTAGCGAGTTGCTCCCATGCAAAGACGTCTTTTTCTCAGTGCTGCCGCCGCCCCGCCGCTGGGCCTGGCGCTGTCAGGCTGCGCCAGCCCCGGCGTGGACGCCTACGCCCAGGACAAGCCGGTGCTGGACCTGGCGCAGTATTTCAACGGCCGCGTGCTCGCGCACGGCATGTTCCAGAACCGCAGCGGCCGGATCGTCCGCCGCTTCACGGTGGTGATGGACTGCGCGTGGCAGGGCGCCCAGGGCGTGCTGGACGAGGCCTTCACCTATTCGGACGGCACCACCCAGCGCCGCGTCTGGCGGCTGGCAAAGCACGCCGACGGCCGCTACACCGGCACCGCCGACGACGTGGTGGGCGAAGCCCGCGGCCAGGCACGGGGCAACGCCTTCCGCTGGGCCTACACCCTGGCCCTGCCGGTGGACGGCAGGGTCTACCACGTGGATCTGGACGACTGGATGGTCCTGATCGACGAACGCGTGATGCTCAACCGCGCCACCCTGAGCAAGTGGGGCGTGCACCTGGGCGACCTCACCCTGTCGTTCTCCAAGCCATGAGCCTCAACCCCCCCCTGCGCGATTGGCGCGGCCGCCGCGCCTGGCTGATCGGCGCCTCCAGCGGCATTGGCCGGGCCACGGCCGAGGCGCTGCATGCGCGCGGCGCGCAGGTCATCGTGTCGGCCCGCCGCAGCGACCTGCTGGAGGCCTTTGCGGCGGCCCACCCCGGCAGCGTGGCCCTGCCCCTGGACACGGCCGATGCGGCCCAGGTGCAGGCCGCCGCCGCCCAGGTGCTGGCCGGGGGCGCCCCCGACCTGGTGTGCTACTGCGCAGGCTACTACCGCGACATGCGCGCCACGGACTTCGACCTGTCCGTGATGCGGCGGCATGAGCAGGTCAACTACGACGGCGCGCTGCAGGTGCTGGGGGCGGTGCTGCCCGGCATGCTGGCCGCGGCGCGGGCGGGGCGCCCGGGGCACGTGAGCCTCGTCAGCAGCGTGGCGGGCTTCCGGGGCCTGCCCAAGAGCCTGGCCTACGGCCCCACCAAGGCCGCGCTGATCCACCTGGCCGAGGCCCTGTACCTGGACCTGCACGACCTGGGCCTGGGCGTGAGCGTGATCAACCCCGGCTTCGTGGCCACGCGGCTGACGGCCGGCAACGACTTTTCCATGCCCGCGCTCATCACGCCCGACGCGGCGGCCGTGGCCATCCTGCGCGGCTGGGAACGCGGGCAGTTCGACATCCACTTTCCCAAGCGCTTCACGCGCTGGCTGAAGCTGCTGCGGGTGCTGCCCTACCCGTGGTACTTTCCGGCCGTGCGCCGCTTCACCGGGCTTTGACCGCACCATGCCACCCTCCTCCCCGCATCCGCAACTGCCGCAGCAACCGCCACCGCACGCCACCCCACAAGAGGCGGTGGCCCGCGTGGTGGCCTTCTATGAAAACCTGACACCCGCGGACGTGGCTGCGCTGGGCACGCTGTATGCGCCCGGCGCGCGGTTCAAGGACCCGTTCAACGAGGTGCAGGGCCTGCCGGCGATTGAGCGCATCTTCGAGCACATGTTCGAATCGCTGGAGCAGCCGCGGTTCGTGGTCACCGGCCAGGTGGTGCAGGGCGGGCAGTGCTTCCTGACGTGGGACTTCCAGTTCAGCCTGCGGCGCTTGCGCCGCGGAGCGGTGCAGACGGTGCGCGGCGCCTCGCACCTGGTGCTGGACGCGCAGGGCCTGGTGGTCCTGCACCGCGACTACTGGGACGCCGCCGAGGAGCTGTACGAAAAGCTGCCCCTGCTGGGGGGGCTGATGCGCTGGCTCAAGCAGCGCGCCCGCGGCTGAGCGGCCGCGGCCTGCGCCGGCGCGCGGGCCGAGTCCGGTGCGCGATCAGTAGGGCTTGGTGTCGGCGAAGCTCGGGCGCAGCATCAGCTTGTCCAGCAGCTTGCCCAGGTTGGGGTGTTCGCTGCGCCAGGCGATCTGCGGAAACCGGAACTCCAGCCACCCCAGCGTGCAGCCCACGGCAATGTCCGACAGGCTCAGGTGGATGCCGCTGCAATAGGGCTTGTCGCCCAGGCCCTGGCCCATCGCCTTGAGCCCGTCGTCCACCTTTTGCAGCTGGCGGTCGATCCAGGCCTGGCTGCGCTCGCTTTCCTTGCGGTGCGCCCAGGTGGCCTCCAGGCGGGCCAGAATAGCCGCGTCGGCCACGCCGTCGGCCAGGGCTTCCCAGGTCTTGACCTCGGCCCGCTCGCGGCCTTGCGCCGGGATGAGCTTGCCCACGGGCGAGAGGGTGTCCAGGTACTCGACGATCACCCGCGAATCGAACACGGCCTCGCCGCCTTCCATGACCAGGCAGGGCACCTTGCCCAGCGGGTTGGAGGTGGCAATGGTGGTGTCGTCGGCCCAGACGTTTTCCTGCACGAACTGGTAGTCGAGCTTTTTTTCGGCCATCACGATCCGCACTTTGCGGACGTAAGGGCTGGCAGAGGCTCCGATCAATTTCATGGTTTGTTTTCCAGTGCGCGGGTGCGCTGAACACGTTGGATTTGATTCTATCGGCAGCTTACTTACGGGCGCTGACGCGGGGCCGCCCCCTACCCGCCCCCTACCCGCCCCCTACCCGCCCCCTACAATGGCGCGCCATGAGCCTGTCCACCATCACCGCCCTCTCGCCGCTCGACGGCCGTTATGCCAGCAAACTTGCCGCCCTGCGCCCGATCATGAGCGAACACGGCTACATGCACCGCCGCGTGCAGGTGGAAGTGGCCTGGTTCATCGCGCTGTCGGACGCCGGCTTTGCCGAGTTCAAGCCCCTGACCACGGGCGCCCGCGCGTACCTGCTGGGCCTGGTCAAGAACTTCTCCGAGGCGGACGCGGCAGCCATCAAAGAGATCGAAAAAACAACAAACCACGACGTCAAGGCGGTCGAGTACTGGATCAAGAGCAAGTTCGAAGCCCGGCCGGAGCTGGAAAAGGCGGCCGAGTTCGTGCATTTCGCGTGCACCAGCGAAGACATTAACAACACCAGCCACGCGCTGCAGCTGCGCTCGGGCCGCGACCAGGTCATCCTGCCGGGGCTGGACCGGGTGGTGCTCAAGCTGCGCGAGATGGCGCATGCGTACGCCGACGTGCCCATGCTCAGCCGCACCCACGGCCAGACGGCCAGCCCCACCACCGTGGGCAAGGAACTGGCCAACGTGGTGGTGCGCCTGCAGACGGCCTGCGACCGCATTGCGGCCGTCAAGATCATGGGCAAGATGAACGGCGCCGTGGGCAACTACAACGCCCACCTCTCGGCCTGGCCCGGTTTCGACTGGGAAGCCTTCAGCAAGAAGGTGGTCGAGACGCCCGAGCCCTTGGGCCTGGGCCTGACCTTCCAGCCCTATTCGATCCAGATCGAGCCGCACGACTACATGGCCGAGCTGTTCGACGCCGTGGCGCGCGCCAACACCATCCTCATCGACCTCTCGCGCGACATCTGGGGCTACGTGAGCGTGGGCTACTTCAAGCAGCGCCTGAAGGCGGGCGAGATCGGCTCGTCCACCATGCCGCACAAGGTCAACCCCATCGACTTTGAAAACGCCGAGGGCAACCTGGGCTTGACCAACGCGCTGCTCAAGCACCTGTCGGAAAAGCTGCCCATCAGCCGCTGGCAGCGCGACCTGACCGACAGCACGGTGCTGCGCAACATGGGCGTGGCCCTGGGCTACGCCGCGCTGGCCTACGCCTCGCTGCTGACCGGCCTGAACAAGCTGGAGCTGAACGAAGAGGCCCTGGCCGAAGACCTGGATGCCGCCTGGGAAGTGCTGGCCGAGCCCATCCAGACCGTCATGCGCCGCTTTGGCGTGCAAGGCGCCTACGAAAAGCTCAAGGAAGTCACGCGCGGCAAGACGGTGACGGCCGAGGCGCTGCACGGCCTGATCCGCTCGCTGGACATCCCCCAGGCCGAGAAGGACCGGCTGCTGGCCATGACGCCGGGCAGCTACACGGGCAAGGCCGCCGAACTGGCCCGACGGGTGTGACGCCACCCTAAAAATGATAGCTGCCTGCGCTGACTGCACGGGCATTTGAATGCTCCAGGGCTGCCAAAGCAAGTACCCGCTTGCGCTGGCAGCTCTTCTTTTTGATACGCACATGGCCATCAAATCCACCATCTTCAAGGCGAACCTCGCCATTGCCGACATCGACCACGGCTACTACGCCGACCACGCGCTCACGCTGGCGCGGCACCCCAGCGAGACCGACGAACGCATGATGGTGCGGCTGGCGGCGCTGGCCATCCAGGCGCACCAGCTCAATGACCTGTGCAACGGCGACGGCACCCTGGCTTTTGGGGCGGGCTTGTCCGACCCGGACGACCCGGACGCCTCGCTCACCGACTTCACGGGCCGCAAGCGCGTCTGGATCGAAGTCGGCCAGCCCGAGGACAAGCCGCTGACCAAGGCCTGCAGCAAGGCCGACGCGGTGATCGTCTATTGCTTCAACCACGCGGCCGAGATTTGGTGGAAGGGCATCGAAGGCAAGCTCTCGCGCCTGGACAAGCTGCAGGTCTGGCGCATCCCCACCGAGGCCTCGCAGGCCCTGGCCCAGCTGGCCGAGCGCAGCATGCAGCTGCAGGCCACGGTGCAGGAAGGCGCGATCACGCTGAGCAGCACGCAGGGCAGCGTGCACCTGGAGCCAGTGCGCTGGAAATAGCCCGGTTCGGCCCAAAAACGGCGCCAGCGCTTTCCAGGAAAGCGCTAGCAGCTATCAAAACAAGAGCAATCCCGCAGCGCTCGGCGCTTCTCAGCCGCGCGGCATGAACGCGCCGCACTGCCAGCATTGCTCGAAACCGCCTTCCACCACCTCGCCGCAGCGGCACGCCCAGCGGCGCTGCGGCAGCTGCTGCAGCGCTTGCAGCAGGGCATGGGCCTGCGCGGCGTGCTCCGCGTGTTCGATCCAGATCTCCGGCAGGCACTGGTCGGGCGGCAGGTGCCCGGCGGCAGCCCCCAGGTACTGGCGCTGCACCGAGGCCGGGAAACCCGCCTCGCACAGCAGGTCGGCCCACAGCGTGGCAATGGCGATGTTGGGAGCTTGGGTCAGGCGCAGCACAGCGGCCACCTTAGCCGCCGAAAGGGCCGGCGTACAGGGGTGGATGCGCGTTTTCCCGGCAGCGGCGGCTACGCGGCATCCGCCGGCGCGGGGGGTGCGGGCGCGGCAGGGCCTTCGGCGGCCCGTTCCGCATAGCGGTTGAAGCGCCAGGCCGAATGCTCCAGCGTGATGCGCCGCCACACCGCGCGCTTTTCGGCAGGGCTGAACGCGGGCCAGAACTGCACCTCGTCGAAGGTGCGGCCGCAGCCCTTGCACAGGTCGTCCCCCTGGCTGGTGGAGCAGATGGCGATGCAGGGCGTGTCCGGCGTGGTGTCGTACCAGGCCAGCCAGGCGGCCAGCGCCTCGGGGGGCAGCGCGCCGTCTTCGACCGCCTCTTCGCGGCGGAAAACCATCCGGGCGTACACCTCGGCCAGTGCCTGCACCGGCGGCGCCAGCCCCATGCGGTCACACGCCGGCGCGCGCTGCCGCCAGTGGTTGATGGCGGCTTCGATGTCGGTGATGTGGATGGCGGTCATGGTCGTGCGCGGGGGCTGGATGATAGCCGCCCCGGCGGGCACGGGTTCCCGAGGGGGTTTTGCCGCCGTGCGTTCGGCGCGGCGGCGCCAAAAACGCACATCCCCGCGCGGGCCGAGGCCGGGGCGGGGATGTGGGTGCGAAAGCTGGGGAGCCGCCGCGCAGCGGTCCCGCGGCCTTTGACGGAGACCTAGGAGTTCAGGCGCTCAGGCCCTCAGGCGGGCGTCGCCGACGAGGCCTTGCGGCCCTGCAGGTACTTGCCGGTGGCCACCACCAGCACGGCGCCCAGCACCGCAGCGGCGTAGAACCCGAAGGAGTGGTGGGGCACGATGGGCTCGATCATCTTGTCGGACACGATGGTTTCGCCCCCCACCCAGCCGATCAGGGCAGCGCCCAGCGTCACGATGACCGGGTAGCGGGTCATGATCTTGATCATCAGCGTGCTGCCGAAAATCACGATCGGGATGGCAATGGCCAGGCCCAGCACCAGCAGCGCCATGTTGCCGTTGGCGGCGGCGGCCACGCCGATCACGTTGTCCAGGCTCATCACCAGGTCGGCCACCAGGATGGTGCGGATGGCCGCCATCAGGCCACTTTGCTTGGCTTCTTCGCCCGAGTCTTCGTCATCCCCCTCGTTGAGCAGCTGCACGCCGATCCACAGCAGCAGCACCCCGCCCGCCAGCTGCAGCCAGGGCAGCTGCATGAGTTTGACGGCCACGATGGTGAGCGCCACGCGCAGCACCACGGCGGCGGCCGTGCCCCAGAAGATGGCCTGCTTCTGCTGGCGCGGCTCCAGGCTGCGTGCGGCCAGCGCGATCACCACCGCGTTGTCCCCCGAGAGGATGATGTTGATCCAGATGATCTGGGCCAGGCCGATCCAGAAAGCCTGGTTGGAGAGCAATTCCATGGGTTGTCCGTTCTAAGAATGTTGTCGTCTGTGCTGCGGCGGGACGCCAAGGCGGGCTGCGCGCGCCCGCATGTGCGGGGGGATGAGTTTATGCAAGCAAGACCCTGCGACCTATGCGTAATTGTTCGTACGGCGCCGTTTCCGTCTCCCTTGGACGCACAGGGTTAATGGAAAAAAACCGTGAATCGAAGGGAAATTCTTACAATGCCGTCCACTCCAAAGGGGAGTAGCTCCAAGGCACGCAAACCCATTCTTTCCGGGTTGCGCGGCTATGACGGCGGGTCGTCAGTACGGTGGCATACACAGCCACCCGGCCCGTCGGGCGCACGCGCAGCGTGTGCTGAGCAAGACCTTTGATGGCCCTGCATCGCGGGGTGATCAAGGTCGTCCTTTGCCTCAACGGTTCGTTGGCTGCCAGGCTCCCTGATCCCCCTCTCGAAGCCGGCCGCTTTCGCGGACAGACCCCAAGCCTGCACCAGGCAACGGGAAAGTTCTTTGCCCCTGGACAACCGAGGACCGTATGGATTTTTTGGCTTCCCCTGAATTCTGGCTTGCACTGGGCCAGATCATCATCATCGACATCCTGCTGGGCGGCGACAACGCCGTCGTGATTGCGCTGGCCTGCCGCAAGCTGCCCCCGGCGCAGCGCACCAAGGGCATCATCTGGGGCACAGCGGGCGCGATCGTGCTGCGCGTGGTTCTCATCGCGTTTGCCATGACGCTGCTGGCGCTGCCCTTCCTCAAGTTCGTGGGCGCCCTGCTGCTGGTGTGGATCGGCGTGAAGCTGCTGGCCCCCGACGAGGAGGGCCACGGCGACGTGCAAGGCAGCGACCGGCTGCTGGCCGCCATCAAGACCATCATCGTGGCCGACCTGGTGATGAGCGTGGACAACGTGATCGCCATCGCCGGCGCCGCCCAGAACGCGGGCGACCATTCGTTCCTGCTGGTCGTGCTGGGCCTGCTGATCTCCATTCCCATCATCGTCTGGGGCAGCCAGCTGGTCATCAAGCTGATGGAGCGCTTTCCGTTCATCATCACGCTCGGCGGCATGCTGCTGGGCTGGATCGCGGGCGGGATGCTGGTGAGCGACCCTGCGCTGTCGAACCCCGACCAGTGGCAGTGGATGCTGAAGCTGCCGCAAACCGACGCCGTCAAATACGGCGCGAGCGTGGCCGGAGCCCTGCTGGTGCTGCTGGCAGGCAAAATGGTGCTGGCCCGCCGTGCGGCGGCCAGCCCCGCGCCATAAGGGAGCAGGGCGGACGGCCCTCGTGTGATACATCGACCGGGTGCGGCGCCGTCCCGTGCGCGCCGCCCGGTCCCCCAAGGAGGCAGTATGGACAACCGGGTCATTGTGTATGTGGACGACGCCGCCTACGCGCGGCAGATGCTCGCGCCCTTGTTCGCACGGGACGCCTCGGCGCAGACGCAGTGGGTGCTGGTGGCCTGCGCCCCACGCATGACGCACCGCATCAGCAAGTGGGTGAGCCACCGGGCGCGCGAAAACTGGCGCATCAAGTGGGCGGACAAACTGTTCGCGCAGATCCTCCCCTGGCTGCAGGTGCCAGCAAGCCGCGTCACCACGGTGCTCGCCAAAGGGCCGCTGAACGAGCTGACCGACCAGCTGCAGCCCGCAGGCGGCCCCACCGCCCAGGTGGTGGACGCGCGGCGCCCCAAGGCAGACCAGCCCGAAGACCCGCCCCCCCCGGAAGGGCGCTGGTCACCCCTGCCGGGCACGCTGGGCAGCGTGCTCACCGGCATCGGTGCGCTGTGGCTGCTGGGCCTGGACTGACGGGCCGCGCCCGCGGGCTCGGCGCCCCCGGCCGGGCCGCCCGCACGCCGCCGGCACCGCATTGCCCTGCAGGAAACGCGGGTGCTATTCTCCGCCCATGAAACTCCTCTTGAAATGGCTGCTCAGCGCCGCAGCGCTGCTGTTCGTGGCCTATGTCTACAGCGGCGTGCAAGTGCAGAGCTTTACCTCCGCGCTGATCGCCGCGTTTGTCATCGGGCTGTTCAACGTGGTGCTGCGGCCCGTGCTGGTGGTGCTGACCCTGCCGGTCACCATCGTCACCGTGGGCCTGTTCCTTTTTGTCATCAACGCGCTGATGTTCTGGGCGGCGGCCAGCGTGCTGAGCGGCTTCCACGTCAACGGCTTCGGGGCAGCCCTGCTGGGCTCGCTGATCTATTCCGTGCTCGGGGTGATCATCGAGTCAGCGCTCGGCGGCCTGTTCACGAAGCAGTGATTCCACCGCGCGCAGGCGGGTGTCGATGATCGACGCCTCGATGTGGTCCACCTCGGGGCCGCCCCTGCGCGCCAGGTCCTGCCCGGCCTTGAAGCGGTCCACCGCCGCGGCGTAGTCGTATCGCGCAGCCTGCGCCTCGGCGTCGGCGCGCACGGCCCGCAGCGCCTGGCCCTGCGCTTGCCAGGTGGAGGCCAGCAATTGCCACACGGTCGCGTCCCGCGGGTGGGTGGCCACCCAGGTCTGCAGCGCGCCCGTGCCTTCGGCGGCCCGCCCGGCACGCAGCAGTGCCTGGGTGCGCAGCACCAGCTCGGGACGGCGGATCGGGTTGCCACTGCCGGCGCCGCCCGCAGGGCCCGCGCCGGCCGCGGGCAGGGCGGCCAGGGCCGCAGTCGGGTCGCCCGCGGCCAGCTCAATCTCGGCGGCCAGCAGCTGCACCTGGCGGTGCGCGGCGGCGTCCTGGCCCACCAGCTCCTCCAGCTTGCGGGCGGCCCGGCGGGCCCCGTTGGCGTCGCGCAGCTGGCTGCTGCCCAGGGCTGCGGCATACAGCGCGCCCACGCGGCGGGCCAGCGGCTGCGCGGCAAATCCCGTCCCCTGGGGCTCCGCCACCCACTGGCGCAGCGTGTCCACGCCGGGGTTGGACAGCACCCGCGCCCGCGCCGCCACCATCGCGTGCTCCAGCTGCACCGGGGCCGGGCCTGCCACCGGCGGGGTCCCGGCAGGGATGCGTGAATGCATGTCGGCCATCCGCTCGGTGGTCAGCGGGTGGCTGCGCAGGTAGGGCCACGACCCGTTGTCGTTGAGCCGGTTGGCCTGCTGGAGCTTGTCGAACATGCTCACAAAACCCTGGGGCGCAAAGCCCGCGGGCTCCATCAGGCCGTAGCCAATGCGGTCCGCCTCGCGTTCCATGTCGCGCGAGAAGTTGAGCTGGTTCTGGATGGCCAAGGCCTGCCCGCCCACCACCAGGGCCTGCGTGGCGCCCGGGTTCTTGCTGGCCGCCAGCGCGCCCAGCACCATCGCGCCCAGCAGCAGGGGCGTTTGCTTGCTCTGCTGGGTGATCAGGCGCGAGATATGGCGCTGCGTGACATGGCTCAGTTCATGGGCCAGCACCGAGGCCAGCTCGTCGCGGCTGGTCACCACCCCGATAAGCCCCAGATGCACCCCCAGGTAGCCCCCCGGCAGGGCAAACGCATTCACCGTGCGGTCGCGCCCCAGCAGAATCTCCCAAGCAAAGCGCTCATCCAGTTCCGGCGACAGCTCCCCCCGCGCCCGCGCCGCCGCCAGCAGCGGCTGCCACAGGCTCTGCACATACTCCCCGACGACCGCGTCGTCCAGATAGTCCGGGTCCCGGTACAGCTCGCGGATGATGCGGTCGCCCAAGCGGCGCTCGGCGCTGGTGGTGAGATCGCTGTTGTCGCCCAGCGTGGGCAGACTGGCCTGCGCTGTGGCCAGCGGGGCCGCTACCAGGCAGGGAAACGCTACAAATAATATAGCTGCCAGCGCTTTACTGGCAACACCAAAAGGCTTTTTTGGCTTAAATTTCGGCACGCGGATCCTCGTTCATCCCCAAGGCCACCCCACCGGCCCGCCGGCGGGTGCTAACGCCGTATGATGCCCCCGGTTCTGAATTGTTTCCCAACCGCCCCGCAGCAGCCATGCCCGAATCCACCCCACCCACCCTCACCCATTTCGACGCCCAGGGCCAGGCCCACATGGTGGACGTCGGCGCCAAGCCCGCCACCCACCGCGTCGCCGTAGCCTCTGGCCGCATCGAAATGCAGCCCGAAACCCTGGCCTTGATCGCCTCAGGAACCGCAAAAAAAGGCGACGTGCTGGGCGTCGCGCGCATCGCGGGCATCATGGCCGCCAAGAAGACCAGCGACCTGATCCCCCTGTGCCACCCCCTCGCCCTGACCCGCGTGGCCCTGGATTTTGAACTGCAGCCAGACCGCAATTCCGTGCAATGCACCGCCACCGTCGAAACCGTGGGGCCGACCGGGGTCGAGATGGAGGCGCTGACGGCGGTGCAGGTGGCCTTGCTGACCGTTTATGACATGTGCAAGGCGGTGGACCGGGGGATGTCCATTCAAGGCGTTGGGGTAGTAGAAAAGCGGGGGGGAAAGTCAGGCACCTTCATGCAGAAGTAAAAATTCCCGCGTGCGCTTCGTGTCATGCCTACGACCTCACTAAATAGTGGCCTGCAACGGCAAGCGCCAATCTTGCTACGGTCCAGATCTCTACTAAAACTGCAGCAGAAAGCTACGCTCAGCGGCAATCTGGAGGAGCAAATTTGGCAGGCAACGAACCCAACGACCCCCCCATTCCTCGGGCGGTCGAGACCCCACCGCTGTCAGACTGGCAACTCCAGTCAATAGGACCCGTGTCCTGGGTTCCATAAGATGTACCTAGTGGCTGAAGCGCCGCTGAGGCGTGTACCCATGGGGACAACACGACGGTTCTGTTCCCTACTGGACCAGCTTCATTGCTGAAAGTAACCGTCACTTCTCCATCCGTGGCATCCCCCGGCGCACTTGTCGCTAGGACGCTCGTTACGTACTTGCTCGATGCACCCTTATTGTTTGCCTGCGCGTTCCAAGTCGCAATAGTGGTTTCAAGGTCGACGGCTGCAGCCGAACCGATCCCAATCTCATGTTTGATCGCATCGGCAATCGCCAACCCCTCGATCACTCGCGCTCGAGTGGTATGTGCTTGATAAGCGGGCAGCGCTAATCCCGCCAACACCCCAATGATCGCCACGACGACCATGAGTTCGATCAAAGTTAACCCCTTGACTCTCCATCGCATTATCATCGGTTAGCCCATCTAGTTTGGGGAACACGAAGCAAATACCGTTCCTACACGGATCCCGCAAAAGGTCGCACAGCCCGACCCGACGGCTCTCCGTGCTCCTGGCGAGCATCTTGCTTAGTTTGAATAATTCCAAGAATTCACAGACTACCAACATCATGAGTTCAACGCATCGAAGTTCGCGATACTGGCTTTATATCATCTTCGTCTTGTCTGGCTTTGCCGGCCTTATTTATCAGTCAATTTGGTCTCAATACCTTGGGCTGTTTTTAGGCCATGCCGCCTATGCGCAAGCATTTGTTTTGACAATTTTTATGGGAGGCATGGCAGCTGGTGCCGCCTGGATTTCAAATGTTGGGGAGCGCTGGCGCGATCTGCTCCGCTGGTACGCGCTGGTTGAGGCTGCAATAGGTTTCTTTGGTCTTGTATTTCACTGGTTTTTTACTACAGCCAGCACAGTGAGCTTTGAATGGATTATTCCCTCTCTAAGCCAACCCTGGGCCATCAATGTTACTCGCTGGCTCGTAGCAGCCATCCTTATTCTTCCGCAGACCATATTACTTGGAATGACCTTTCCATTAATGAGTGGAGGGCTCATACGCCGGTTTCCCACATACCAGGGTCGCATGTTGGGGGGGCTCTATTTCACCAACAGCATAGGTGCCGCGGCAGGTGCTCTTGTATCCACTTTCGTATTAATTCCCCGCGTGGGGTTGCCGGGTGCTGTATTTGCGGCAGGAGTTTTGAACTTCGTAGTTGCTGGTATAGCATGGCAGTTGGCCAAGAGCTCTGAACCCCAGATTTTCAAAAATGACGAGCAAAATCGTTCTAAAGAACTTCCCTTATTGCGCGTTGTCTTGACAGCAACTGCTTTATCCGGTGCAGCGTCTTTTGCCTACGAAATAGTCTGGATTCGCATGTTGAGCATGGCCGTTGGCAGCACCATGCACGCATTTGAGCTCATGCTTGCAGCGTTCATTGCAGGCATAGCTTTCGGAGGCCTTTGGATCAGGCGCCGAGCGGATAGTGCGACTGCGCCACTGCAACTGGTAGGTTGGCTGCAGGTAGCCATGGGCATCGCAGCGCTCGCGTCGCTGCTTGTGTACGCGAATTCATTTGCTTGGGTTGGATGGCTGATGCAATCGCTGGCAAAGACGGATGGGGGATACGCTCTTTTCAACTTTGGCACCGCCTCTATTGCGATCGCAATTATGTTCCCGGCAGCTTTTTTTGCCGGAACTACGTTACCCTTATTTACTGTAGCTCTGCTAAGAGCAGGTCTCGGCGAACGAGTCATAGGTCGCGTTTATGCTTGGAACACATTGGGCGCAATTTTTGGAGTCTATTTAGCCGTTCATTTGCTAATTCCCAATATTGGTCTAAAGCTTGCACTTTGCGTTGCCGCACTAGCCGATATTGGGGTTGGCTTCTATTTCTTACGCATACATGCCGCGGATAGTAGATCTCGACGACAATTGGTATTCGGGGGAGGAGTAGCCATCTGTGCCTTAATCATTGCGGTTCGGACTCCGTTCGACCCGACGATAGTGGCGTCTGGAGTCTACCGGCATGGCAAGCCAAGCATTAACTCCAGCGATGAAATCATATATTACAAAGATGGAAAAACTGCCAGCGTCGCGCTACTGTTATCAAAAAGCGGTAGCGCTTCGATCTCAACGAATGGCAAAACTGATGCCGCGGTTCAAATCGGCGATGGCGCACCCACGGCTGATGAGCCGACCATGGTACTTCTCGGAGGTATTCCACTTTCGCTACATGACGCCCCAAAGAAGGTCGGCGTTATTGGATTTGGATCAGGGATGACAACCCACACGTTACTCGGAGACCACCGCGTGGAGCAGGTGGACACCATCGAAATAGAACCATCCATGGTGCAAGGCGCCAAACTCTTCGGCAATCGAGTAGATCGATCATTTAACGACATTCGCTCAAACATCATAATTGAAGATGCCAAAGCATATCTTGCAGGACAAAACCGAAAATATGATGTATTAATTTCAGAGCCGTCCAATCCGTGGATTAGTGGAGTCGGCTCCCTCTTTTCAGAGGAATTTTACAAGTTTGTACCTAAGCATATTAATGAAGATGGCATTTTTGTACAATGGATTCAGTTGTACGAAATCAACGATACGCTCTTAGCATCCATTCTCAATGCATTGACCCCAGCCTTTGAAGACTACGCAGCATGGTTCGGCTCCCAGACGGATCTGATCTTGGTCGCAAAGCCTAAGGGGCATATCACCACTAATGACTGGAAGCGCATCGAGAAGTCCCCCGAATTGAAAAAAGATTTGGCCCGCATCGGGGTTGCCCATGGCGACCATCTGGCATTCAGAAAAGTTGCCAATGCAGAGATGATTCGAGCACTGGCCGGCCTTTCCGGCAATACACGCACCAATTCTGATTATTACCCCATACTTAGCTTAGACGCTCCCAAGACTCGTTTCAGAGGAGATAATGCTGAATCGACGCTATCAATACCCTTAACAATGCGGTCATATTTGGAAGCCCTGCACGTCAGCGGGCCTTTGCCGTCCAGTACACCAACATTAGGGAAAACATACTTCCCTCCGGAGGCGGCAACGAACATTGCGCGCGCATTGGTTGCCGAAATAACCGGGCAAACAGTTCCACAAGCCCTTCCGGTCATTGCGCTGCGGGATATCGGCAAGCAATGCAGCGCTCGGTGGACAGAATATCAGTACCGCACCCTCGTCAATAGCATTTCGGAGTTAGCAGAAAGGACCATGGATTTTCTTCCCGCAAATGCTCTAGTCGGGACGTGGATTAATCCCACTTGGATTACTTGCGATCAAATACCGGAAGATCTAAACAGAGCCCTACAGATTTTAGGGGCGCAATCAGCAAGAGATTACGAAAAGATGGAAGAGCTGGGTCGTAAGTGGTTTACTCAACGACCGACTTCCCAATATTCTCGTATAGCGTTTGATGGCATCGCCTGGACAGCATGGAGCGCGGCACTGATATCGCAAAAGCGTTGGAAAGATCTAGAAGAAGCCTCCATGGATAATTTTGAAAACTCATCCTTTAAGCCCGAACACAAGATTATGCGCACATTCACTCACAACCTTGCAACACAGGCCATTGCCCGCTCTACCCATTAAATAAAGCCATCTAAAGGAAGAAAACCCATCGGCTTCAAGGTACCGACATTCAAAACAATAATCCAGTCTAGGCTAAGGCGGCTCACCAAGGGCACCCAGACTAGATCTGGATTTTTTTCTGTGGCTGCGGCTTGATGGGCTATAGCTTCAATTTTTTTTCGTTGGGCTGGGTATTTATTAATGAGGTCCGCCAAGGGGCGTGAGCGGTTACGGATATCTTCTGCACTTAGTGAAATATCCTGCCAATAGACAGGGCGTTGACTAGGGCCGATGTCCGCCAAGAGATCATCAAAGCGCTGAAGACGCTCCGCTTCTGACGCAGGTGCACGTAGACCTGCCACGACGTAGCCGCGCAAACTCCAAGGGAGAATCCAATCCTCTAATAAGGGATGTGATTGCTCGGGCACATCGGCGTAGGTAACCATGCGAAATCGATCAGTTTCGAAAATTAGAGCCAACGGCCTGGCAACGATCAGTGCATTCACTCCATAGAACAAAGCTGAACATTGAATACCTGCAACCAATAGCATATCAATAAAGAGAGCGCGCTGACTTTTTGAAGATCGGTACAGCAGTGCTGTTAACAAAGGCCCTGATGTGAACAAGCCTAGAATGCAAAGGCCATACAGGCTGTTCCGTCCAGCCAACTCACCTAGTCCTGTTGGAAACCAATAAATGAAAACGATGTAACCTACCCCCGCTATCGCAACAAGAGTGCCCAGGGAATGAAATATGAATGCCCTAAGTTGGGCAGACAAGAATGGTGGAGAGCGGTTTACGCGCATAGGACGGGCAAGAGACAAAAAAAAACCCGCTGACGCGGGTTTTTAAATTTCAGGCCAACTCAACGGCAATCGTTCGGAGCGAACTTGGCCTTCAGTGTACCTGCGCCTGCAATGGGCTCAAGCTTACGAGCAGTGGATACTGCATGCGTATCGGACGAGCAACCCCAATCAACAGAGCCCGTGACGGGAGCGGCGCTAGTGAAGTTGCCCGCCAGCGCGACAGGATTTGCGCCGCCCGCTTGAATGTACGGCGTGTAAATCAATGTTGCACCGTCAACGTTGATATTACCCACGTTTGCTTTATTGAACGCAACCGTGATTTCGCCAGTGTCGTCAGCCATTTTCACCGACTTCACATACTTGCTAATAGCACCGTTACCGCCAGCCTGCGCGTTCCAAGTGTCAGCAGCCGCCTTCAATTCAACAGCAGTGTTAGCTTCGCCCACCAGTTGCTTAGCACTTGAAGCAAGACCCACACCTTCCGTAACGCGTGCGCGGATCGTGTAGTCTTGGTAAGCCGGCAGCGCCACGGCCGCCAGAATACCAATAATCGCCACCACGATCATCAATTCGATCAGGGTGAAACCCTTTTGCATCATCTGCTTCATACGAAACTCCTTGGAGGTCAATTGCAATTAACAACCTGCAGAACAGCTCTCCAGGTCTGATGAATTAACAGCATTTCCCATGCCAGCCTGCGGATTGATCGGTGCCCGAGGGCTGAGGGGGAGCACCACTCGTCATCCCCGCGCTTTTGACTCGGAAGGGCGCGTTGATCGCATTTCTTGACAATTTTGTCCCGTCAAGAGTGTCAGCAAGTGCGTCGAATGTTGCGCGTTGTGCGCGAAGTGTCAGGCTGGGACCTTTTTCGACTCTCCGAAGAGCGTTGCCTTGACAGGCCGTCTGCCCGCCGAGGGTTCGCTTCCCGCCTACACCCTAAACTCGTCTCCAGACCGCAGCCAATGGATCGGCTGCATGCGGCCGCCAGGGGCCTGCCGCGAGACAGGGTCCGAGGAAAGCAGGGCGCGGATTTCTTCGGCGATGATTTCCGTTTCGGCCGGCTTGGCGTGGGTGATGTAGATGCTGCACCCGGGCTGCCTAAGCGAATTGAGTTCCTCCAGCAAGGTGCGCGGCGCCAAGTGCAGGGCCCGGCGCGCCAGTGCGGCCTCGCGCTGGCTGAACGCCGTCTCGATGACCAGCATGGCCAGCGGTAGATCGTTCACACGCTCCCAGAACGCGGGGTTGCGCTCGGTATCGCCCGTAAACGCCCACCAGCCCGCCTCGCCGCGGAGGGCGTAGCCCAGGGCGGGCACGGTGTGTACGGCAGGCAAGGCCTCCAGCAGCAGCCCGGCAACGGTTCGCTGCTCGCCGGCGGCCAGGGGGCAAAAGCGCATGAAGGGCTGGTTTTGCGAGGGGATCGCCTCAAAATCCGGCCAGATGACGTTGTTGAAGACGTGGGCTCGCAGCGCCTCTACGGTGGCCGGAAGGGCATGGATCTGCACGGGCGCGCTGCGCAGCGACCCCACCGCATCCAGCATCAACGGCAGCGCAGCAACATGGTCCAGGTGCGAATGCGTCAGGAACACATGGTCGATCTTGCGCATTTCGTCCAGCGTGAGGTCGCCCACGCCGGTCCCTGCGTCGATGAGGATGCTGTCGTCAATCAGGAAAGCGGTGGTCCGGCAGTCTTTGGCGATGGCTCCGGAGCAGCCCAGTACACGGACTTTCATGGGCTCAGGCGTTGGTTCGGTTCACGACTCACTTGGTATCAAAGCTGGTGGCGCCGTCCCAGTCGGGGTCGAAGGCCCGCCCCTGCAACGCCTGCAGGCGGGTGGCATACAGGCGGTAGAGTTCCTTGGCCGGCGCTGCTTGCTTCAGTTGGGTCAGCAGTGTCTCGCATTGTGGCCAGTCCTGCGCGCGAAAAGCGGCCAGGCATTGTTGCCAAGTGTCTAATTCTTCCGCTTGCTGGAGGGTTTCGGCACCTTGCGAGGCCACCGGTGAATAAATGGCCACGGCCTGGAGCTTGCCTTTGACCCGCACGCGGTCCAGCTCTTGCCAGGCAAACCCCGGTGCCTGGGCCTGGGTGCTTTCACTGGCCACGGTGCGCACGCCGTAGTGCTTGGACAGGCCCTCCAGGCGCGAGGCAAGGTTCACCGCGTCGCCGATCACGGTGTAGCTGCGGCGGATGTCAGAGCCCATGTCGCCGACGCACATGACGCCCGTGTTGATGCCGATGCCGATGCCGATTTCGGGCAGGCCACGCCCACGATGGGCCGCGTTGATTTCGTCCACCGCGCTCTGCATGTCCAGCGCGGCGCGCACTGCCAGTTCTGCGTGCTCGGGTGTGGCCACGGGGGCGCCCCAGAAGGCCATCACGCAGTCGCCCATATATTTGTCGATCGTGCCGCGGTGGCTGCGGATGGTGCGGGTGAGCCGGCTGAACACATCGTTGAGCAGCGCCTGCAGCTGCACGGGCTCCATCTGCTCGGACAAGCTGGTGAAGCCGCGCATGTCGCAGAACATCACGGTGAGTTCCTGGCTCGTGGCCTGCATGCTGTACTTCTCCGGCCGCAAGACCATCTCGTCCACCAGCTCCGGCGGGACGTAGGTGCCGAACAGGGCGGCCAGGCCGCGTTTGGACCGGCTCTCCACAAAATAGCCGTACACCATGTTGAGGGTGAAGGCCAGCACGGCCATGACCAGCACGGTGGCCAGGGGCAGCACCAGGCCTTGCCCAAGATACAGCCACAGGTTGAGCCCCACCAGCACGGCGACGACACCCGCCGTGACCAGCAAGGCGGACAGCGCGGGCAGGACGGGCAGGACCAGCGCAAGCAGCAGCCCCGTAACCAGCAGCTGGGCGGCGTCGAAACCCAGCGCATATTCGGGGCGCACGATGCTCTTGCCATCGAGGAAGGCGGACAGCATGTTGGCGTGGGTTTCCACGCCCGGGTAGGCCCGGCCGACCGGCGTGGCGCGCAGGTCCAGCAGGCCTTGGGCCGTGGAGCCCACCAGCACCGCGCAGCCTTGCAGCTCGTTGGGGGCCAGGCGGCCTGCCAGCACGTCCGAGGCGGGCAGGTACCGGAACGAGCCGCCGCGCACGTCGCCCGGCCCCCGGAACGGGATCAGCGTCGCCAGCCGCTCGTCCACCGGGAGCGCCAGCTCGTGGCTTCCCTGGCGCAGCACCACGCTGCGCAACGTGTCGTGCGTGCCCTGCGGCGTGGGCCGCGCGTAGTCGGGGTGCACCTCGGGCTGGTCGAGCAAGGTCCGGAACATCGCCAGGGCCAGGGATTCGTAATACCTGCCGTCATGCTCGGCCAGCAGGGGCAGCGACCGCACGATGCCGTCGTCGTCGGTAATGGAGTTGAAGAAGCCGGCGGCCGGGGCGGCATCCGCCAGCTGCGGAATGTTGCTGCCATACCCGTTCCAGGCCGTTGCCGACAAGGGCAGGCCGCGAAGCCGTTGCGTGGGCAGCGCGGGCGCCGGCAGCACGCCCCGGGTCCTGCCGTCCCGGTCGCTGGTGAAGTAGTACCCCAGGACCGCGGGCTGGCCTTGCAAGGCCCGGGCAAAAAGCGCGTCGTGGTCCAGCGACGGGGCCAGCCGCGCCAGCTGTTCCCGGAAGGCGGGCTGGCCGCGCAATGGCCCCTGGGCCAGCTCTTCAAGGCGGGCCAGGCCTGAACTGCCATCCGCTTCCGCAAAGAGCACATCGAACCCCAGGACCGCCACCTGCTGGCGCTCGAACAGCTCCCGCGCCAGGGCCGCCAGCTTGTCCCGCCCCCAGGGCCAGTGCCCGACCTGCTCCAGGCTCTTCTCGTCAATGTCGACAATGACGATGCGCTCGTCCAGCGTGCGCGGCATCGTGGCCCGCAGGCGGGCGTCGTAGATGATGTTGTCCAGCCGTTCCAGCACCTGCAGGTGCAAGACGTCTGCAACGTGCAGCAGCCCAAACACCAGCGGCAGCAAGGTGATGGCGGCGCGGCCCCTGTGGCGCCAGAACAGCTGGTGCAGGCGCTGTCGCATGGGTGGGGATCAAGAAAGGGGCTGGAAGGCGCCCTGTGCCGGCCGCGGCAAAAGGGCCGCCACCCGCCGGGCCAGCAGGCCGGGGCCCGTGGCCCTCAGAGCTGCTGGAACTGCATTTCGGTGCCGGCCAGTTCCAGCAGGTCACCGTTTTTCAGGGGCACAGGCGACGACCCGATGGGCGCCCCGTTGAGCAGCGGCATGTCCGGGCCTTCCACATGCGCCAGCACAAAGCCCTGCAGCCGCTTGGTGATCGAGGCCACGGCCACGCCGGGCTTGCCGATGGTGGTCACGACCTTCTGCAGGGACACTTCCCGCCCAGCGGCCGCGCCCGACATGACCCGGATGACCGCCGCCAGGGGGGCGGCAGCGGACGGCTGGGGCATGGGCCGCGGCGCTGCGGCAGCCCCGCCCACGGGGGGCACCATGCCGGGCTTGAAGATCATCGTCTTCTCGAAGTTCTGGCCTTCGGTCTCGTTCAGGAAACGGATCTTGTACTTGCCGACCTCGATGGTGTCACCGCTGCGCAGCTCCTGCCGCTTGACGGCCTTGGCGTTGACATACGTTCCGTTGGTGCTGCCCAGGTCCTCGATCTCAACCTCCGGGCCGGCCATGTGGATCACGGCGTGCTCACCGCTGATGGCGAGGTTGTCAATGACGATGTCGTTGTAGGGACGGCGGCCGAGCGTGGTGCGCTCCTTGGTCAGTTGCACTTCCTTGATGACGACCCCGTCGATTGAAACGATCATTTTGGGCATGATCCACTCCTGATGTAATGCGTAATGTTGTTGTAGTTGAGGCCACTCAAGCGGCACCGAGCAAACGGGACATAAGGCCCCGTTTCTTGCCTCCAGCGGTCGCCTGCACCAGCAGCACACTCACGTTATCACGGCCGCCGTTGGCATTGGCCGTGTCGATGAGCAATGTGGCTTTTTCCTCCAGGGACAAGGGCGCACGCACCAGGTCCGCCAAGTCGTCGTCCGCCACCATGTCGGTCAGGCCGTCCGAGCACATCAGGAAAAGGTCGTTGGGAGCCACCTGAAATTCGTTGACTTCCATCTGGACGTTGGGCTCCACGCCCAGGGCGCGGGTGACGAGATTGCGGTTGCCCGAGAGCGCCGCCTGCTGCGCCGTGAGCAGGCCGGCATCCACCTGCTCCTGCAGCCAGGAATGGTCACGGGTGATCTGCTGCAGCGCCCCGTCCCGCAGCCGGTAGCAGCGGGAATCGCCAATGTGCCCCAGGATGAGCCGGCTGCCATGGAAGACGCCCACCACCAGCGTGGTGCCCATGCCCGCGTACTGCGGGTTGGAGAGCGACGCCCCGAGGATGGCGTGGTTGGCGTTCTCGACGCAGATCTCCAGCGCCCGGCGCACGTCGGTGGTCTGGGGGGATGTGCCTGCCTGGGCCAGCCAGCGGGCCATCTCGGTGCGGATGAACGTGGTGGCCATGCCGCTGGCCACTTCGCCCGCGTTGTATCCGCCCATGCCGTCGGCCAGGATGGCGACCTGCGCATCGCGGTCCACCGCGACCGCGTCTTCATTGTTGGAGCGCACGCGCCCCTTGTCGGTCCGCGCGAAAAATTCGTAGGTCATGGATGTGGAAGCGAACGTCATCGGGCACCGGCCGCAGGCGGGGAGGGAAGCGGTGCATCCCGGCCCGCCGGTGTTGCTGCCATCACGGTTGGGGTGGAATCCGCCATTTCATGCCCTGTTGCGTCGCGCCGTGCATCATAGTCGACTGCTTCTGCCCGCAAAGGGGCTTCCAGGCCCGCCAGCGCGGCGGCTTGCCGCAGGTCAGCCGCGAACTGCCGGCCGGTCTGGTAGCGGGCCTCGGGCCGCTTCTGCAGCGCCAGGGCCACGGCGCGCGCCACCTCCGCCGGCAGGTCCGGGCGCAGCTGGCGGACATCCGGTGCCTCCACGTTGGCGATCTTGTGCATGAGCTCGGGCATCGACTCGCCCCGCAGCGGCAGCGATCCGGTGAGCAGCTGAAACAGGGTCACGCCCAGCGAATACAGGTCGGACCGGCCGTCCACTTTTTTGCCCGCCAGCTGTTCGGGCGACATGAAGCTGGGCGTTCCCAAAACCAGGCCAGTGCGCGTCTTGCTCGCATCCGTGATGCGGGCAATGCCGAAGTCCGTTACCTTCACGGCATCGGTGGCGGGGTCGAACATGATGTTGGCGGGCTTGATGTCGCGGTGCACCACCTGGTGCGCGTGCGCGTAATCCAGCGCGTCAGCCACGCGCGCTGCAATCGACAGCACGGTGGGCACGGGCAGCAGCTGCCCGCTGCGGCAGGCCTGGGCCAGGTCGGCGCCCTTGAGGAATTCCATGGCGATGTAGGCGAGGTCGTGCTCCTCGCCCGCATCAAAGATCGTCACGATGCAGGGATGCTGCAGGCGCCCCGCCGTTTCCGCTTCGCGGAAGAACCGGGCGCGGGCGTCCACCAGCGCATGGCCTTCAAATTCCTCGGCAAGCGCCAGCGTCTTGATGGCGACCACGCGGCCAATCTTCGGGTCCCGGCCCAGGTAGACCACGCCCATGGCCCCCTTGCCGATTTCTCTCTCGATCTGGTAGCGGCCGAGCTGGGGCACCCCTACCGACGCATCGCCGGCCAAGCGGGTGGCGGCTGCCGGCGGCACCGAGGCGGGCGTGCTCGACGGCGTGCCCGGGTCCTTGTGCAGCTGCGCGCGCACGCGCTTGTAGCGGGCATAGGCGTCCCGGAAACCCTTGTTGTGCTGCAGGATGTGCTTGTAGACCGACTTGGCCCGCACGAGATTTCCCTTGCGCTCGAAGTCCTGGCCCAAGTGGTACAGGTTGTCCAGCAGCGCATCACTGGGGGGCAATTTGCGCAAGCGCTCAAAGGCCTTGTCCAGCTGCCCCTGGCCGTGCAAGGCCAGCGCCAGCATGCGGTCCGCCTCGGCCGCCTCGCCCGCATCCCGGGCTGTGCCGGCTGCGCTGGCGCCAGGGGACCAGCGCAGCAGCCAGAGCATGGCCGTGCCCGCCAACAGCGCCAGGGCGCCGGGCACCAGCGTGACCCACAGCCCCGCGTGGCGCAACAACGCCCACTCGGCGCCGACCAGCGCCACGAAGAGCGCGCCCCCCAGCGCCGCCCCTGCCGTGCGCGAAAGGCGGGGGAGCCCGAGGGCGATGCCCAGCAGCGCGACCAGCGCCGCGCCCCAGCCGGCGGCCAGCGCCCACGCGGGCTGGCGCACGCCCAAGCCATGACCCAGTGCGGACACGGCGTGCGCGAGCGCCTCGACGGGCGCCAGGGTCCCCCCGCCACCCACCGCCCAGGGCGCGGCCAGGGTTCCACCGGTTTCGCCCACCAGCACCACCTGGTCCTTGAAGCGCTGCGGCGGCACCGCGCCGTTCAACACCTGCGCCAGCGGCACCACGGGAAACGGCCGCGCCTCTGCCTCCGGCGCGCCGTACCAGCGCGGCAACATCCGGGCCGCAGCATCGGTGGGCGTCAGCAGCCCGCCCACCTGGACCCCGGAGCGGGCCTCGTCCCACCGCACCTCCCGCGGTCCCAGGTGCAGGCTGTGGCGCGCCGCCAGCAAGGCCAGCGAAGGAATGCCCACGTTGTCATAGCGCAGCAGCAGCGGGATGCGCCGGACCGTGCCGTCTCCGTCCGGCGTGGCCAGCCAGTGGCCCACCCCGGCCGCCGCCGTGCCGATCCGGTCGGCCGGATGGCGTGCGGCCGTGGCGGGCACAGCCAACGCGCCGGGGTCTGCCAGCGCACTGCGCTGCGCAAACGGCGGCAGCGGCGCGGGCGTACCACCCGCCACCGCGTACTGCGACGCCAGAAATACATTGCCGGCACGCTGGAGGCTTTCGGCCAGGCGGGCGTCGCCGTCGAGCAGGCGGGCGCCTTCTTCGGCCGCGCGGCCCAGCTCCGCCGCCAGCGCCGAGGTGTCGCCACTGGCGGCGACCGTGGAGCGGATCTTCTGCAGGTAGGCCAGCCCACTGCCGGACTGCGGCCCGTCCAGCGGGGAGAGCAGAACAACCGTCTTGGCGCCGGCGGCCGTGAGTGCGTCGATCAGCCGCGCGTACCCGGCCCGGGCTTCCGGCCCGGTTCCCAGGGCCGCAGCACCCGCTTCGTCAATACCGACCAGGGTGATTCCGGGCGGCGGGGGCACGGCGCCGGCCGCCAGGGCCGTGTCATACAGCCGGTATTCCAGCTGCGCCAAGGCTCCGGTGACGGCAGCAAAGGCGACGACTGCCGCCGCCGCCAAGGCAGCACGCAACCCGTCGGCACGCCCTACGCCCCCCTTCGGTCCCGACAGTGTCCGTCCCACTTGCTCTTGGTCTCCACGCTGGTTTGGGACACATTCAAGCAATATTTACGCCGGGGTTTCGGGCCCTGCAAAGGCACCGCAAGGCCGCTGGCAGGGGGTGCGACGGCGCTCACGGCGGTCTTTCTTGTCCGCCGACCGCAGGCGTTTTGGCCGGAAGCTGCCATTTTTGTCACCGCCCGGCGGGTTGGGCGGTGAGCGCGCCACGGCAGGCATGGCAGGGCCCAGAAAAAAAGTGCCTGAAACCGGAGTTCCAGACGCTTGTTCCGCAGGGCCGGGGAAGGGGCGCTCCCCAGCCACCCGGCCTTCGGGCCGGCTTGCTTACTTCAGCTGGGCCTTCAGCAGCTTGCCCAGTTCGGACGGGTTGCGCGTGATCACGAAGCCCGACTCTTCCATGATGGCCAGCTTGGCATCGGCCGTGTCGGCGCCACCGGAGATCAGCGCGCCGGCGTGGCCCATGCGCTTGCCGGGAGGAGCCGTCACGCCGGCGATGAAGCCCACCACGGGCTTCTTCATGTTGGCCTTGCACCATTGGGCGGCTTCGGCTTCGTCAGGACCGCCGATTTCGCCGATCATGATGACGGCGTCGGTGTCCGGATCGTCGTTGAAAGCCTTCATCACGTCGATGTGCTTGAGGCCGTTGATCGGGTCGCCACCGATACCGACGGCGCTGGACTGGCCCAGGCCGACTTCGGTCAGCATGGCCACGGCTTCATACGTCAGCGTGCCCGAACGGGACACCACGCCGATGCGGCCCTTGCGGTGGATGTGGCCGGGCATGATGCCGATCTTGATTTCGTCGGGCGTGATCAGGCCGGGGCAGTTGGGGCCCAGCAGCAGGGTCTTCTTGCCGCCGGCGGCTTCCTTGGCCTTCATCTTGTTGCGCACCATCAGCATGTCGCGCACGGGAATGCCTTCGGTGATGCAGATGGCCATGTCCAGGTCGGCTTCCACGGCTTCCCAGATCGCGTCTGCAGCGCCTGCGGGCGGCACATAGATCACCGACACGGTGGCGCCGGTCTGCTTCGCCGCTTCCTTGACGGAGGCGTAGATCGGGATGTTGAAGATGGACTCGCCGGCCTTCTTCGGGTTCACGCCGGCCACGAAGCAGTTCTTGCCGTTCGCGTATTCCTGGCACTTTTCGGTGTGGAACTGGCCGGTCTTGCCCGTGATGCCCTGGGTGATGACCTTGGTGTCTTTGTTGATGTAGATCGACATGTGTGTTCTCCGGGCTTACTTGACGGCAGCAACGATCTTGGTCGCGGCTTCGGCCATGGTGTCTGCGGCGATGATGGGCAGGCCGGACTCGGCCAGCATCTTCTTGCCCAGCTCTTCGTTCGTACCCTTCATGCGCACGACCAGCGGCACGTTCAGGTTCACGGCCTTGCAGGCGGTGATCACGCCGGTGGCGATGGTGTCGCACTTCATGATGCCGCCGAAGATGTTGACCAGGATGCCCTTGACCTTGGGGTTCTTGAGCATGATCTTGAAGGCTTCGGTGACCTTCTCGGGGGTGGCACCGCCGCCCACGTCCAGGAAGTTGGCCGGCTCGCCGCCGAACAGCTTGATGGTGTCCATGGTGGCCATGGCCAGGCCCGCGCCGTTCACCAGGCAGCCGATGTTGCCGTCCAGGCTGATGTAGGCCAGGTCGAACTTGGAGGCTTCCACTTCGGCCGGATCTTCTTCGTCCAGGTCGCGCAGGGCCACGATTTCGGGATGGCGGAACAGGGCGTTGGCGTCAAAGTTGAACTTGGCGTCCAGGGCCATCAGGTTGCCCTTGGAGTCGCAGTTCAGCGGGTTGATTTCCACCAGCGACGCGTCGGTCTCCATGTAGCACTTGTAGATCTTCGCGAAAAGATCCACGGCCTGGTCCACGGAAGCGCCGGTCAGGCCGATGGCGGCTGCGACCTTCTTGCTTTGCTCCGCGGTGATGCCGACCAGGGGGTCGATCATCTCGGTGACGATCTTCTCGGGCGTGGAGTGGGCCACTTCCTCGATGTCCATGCCGCCTTCGCTCGAGGCGATCAGGGCGACCTTCTGCGTGGCGCGGTCGGTGACCAGCGACACATACAGTTCGTTCTTGATGTCGGCGCCATCTTCGATGTACAGGCGGCGGACCTTCTGGCCTTCGGGGCCGGTCTGGTGGGTCTTGAGCTGCATGCCCAGGATGTCGCCCGCCAGTTTCTTCACGTCGTCGATGGTCTTGGCAACCTTCACGCCGCCGCCCTTGCCACGGCCGCCGGCGTGGATCTGGGCCTTCACGACCCACACGGGGCCGCCAAGTTTCTGGGCTGCTTCCACGGCTTCTTGGACCGTGAACGCGGGAATGCCGCGCGGAACGGGCACACCAAAATTGCGCAAGATTTCCTTGCCTTGGTATTCGTGAATCTTCATGAGGTCTCTCTCAGGAATGGTGGGTTTACCCGTTTGCCATGATTGGAAATGTCTGGCCGCGGGCGTGGGACATGGCAACCCACGACTGTATCATGCTGCAGCGCACCATCCTTTTGCAGGCCTTACAGTGGGGGGTTGCGTCTTCCCGATCCCCGGGCGTCCCACTCCGGGGCGCCGTGGAGCCCATGCCACTTCCACCAGGAGCAACCATGTCCCATAAAGTCTTTATCGACGGCGAAGCCGGCACCACGGGTCTGCAGATCCGCGAACGCCTGCAGGCCCTGCCGCAGATCGAACTGGTGAGCATTGCCCCGGAACTGCGCAAGGACCCGGCCGCCAAGCGCGACCTGGTGGCCGGGGTGGACCTGGTGGTGCTGTGCCTGCACGACGATGCAGCGCGCGAGACCGTGGCCCTGGTGGATGCCATCACGCAGAGCACCGGCCGCACGATCAAGATCATCGACGCCAGCACCGCCCACCGCACGGCGCCGGGCTGGGTTTTCGGGTTTCCCGAGCTGGCCCCCGGGCAGGCGCAGGCGGTGGCCCAGGCGGACCGCGTGGCCAACCCCGGCTGCTATGCCACCGGCGCCATCGCGCTGCTGCGCCCCCTGGTGGACGCCGGGCTGCTGCCGGCCGACTTTCCGGTGGCCCTGCCCTCGGTCAGCGGCTATTCGGGCGGCGGGCGCACCATGATCGAGGCCTACGAGGCCGGCACGGCGCCGCTGTTCGAGGCCTATGCCCTCACGCTCCAGCACAAGCACCTGCCCGAGATCATGCGCTACACGGGCCTCACCCGGCGGCCCATCTTTGTGCCTGCCGTGGGCAACTTCCGCCAGGGCATGCTGGTGCAGCTGCCACTGCACCTGGACACGCTGCCGGGTGCCCCCAAGGCGGCCGACCTGCACGACGCCCTGGCCGCGCACTACGCCAAGACCAACACGCCCGAGCAATGGGTGAGCGTGCTGCCCCCCACGGAGGACGGCAAGCTCGACGCCACCGCGCTCAACGACACCAACAAGCTGGAGCTGCGGGTGTTCGGCAATGAGGAATACCGCCACGCCGTGCTGTTGGCGCGGCTGGACAACCTGGGCAAGGGCGCCAGCGGCGCCGCGGTGCAGAACCTGCGGCTGATGCTGGGGGCGTGACCGGCACGCGGACGCAGAAGCGGGCGCGTCCCCGGCGTCTGCCGTAGCCGCAACGGGCACCCGTCCGACAAGGGACGCGCGCAGGGCCTTCTACCGTGGGCCCTGCCAACCACCCTTGCGAGGACTGCCATGAATGCCCCGTCCGACAACCGCCCGCCGCCACCCGCCAGCGCAACGGCGCAGCACAACGCCCCCGCGCCGCGCCCGACCAGCGAGCGTGAGAACAAAGGGCTGATGGCCTTCTTCATCGCTGCGGCCGTGCTGGCGCTGCTGATCGTGCTGGGGTTCAACCTGCTGGGCCCGGAAGGCGCATCGCGCACCGGCGTGGGCGACGGCCCGGCGCAGTCCTCCGCGGGGCCCACCACGGGGGGGCCCAGCCCCGGCGCAGACCGCGCTCAGGGCACGGCCCCCTCCGGCGCCACCACCCCCGCCGTGGAATCGCCCGCGCCCCAGGCTGCCGACACCCCCACCGCCCCCGGCCGCGAAAGCGTGGGTGCGCCCAAGGGTGGGGCGCTGACGTCCGGCAGCA
The DNA here is from genome assembly GCF_021287135.1 of Acidovorax sp. Lineage (GTDB taxonomy): Bacteria > Pseudomonadota > Gammaproteobacteria > Burkholderiales > Burkholderiaceae_C > Acidovorax. The sequence goes on along the minus strand of NZ_JAJTBB010000020.1, from coordinate 17,734 downwards.
GCGCGCCCGAAGGCCTGAGCGGCCAGGGCACCGGCACTGCCACCGGCCAGGCACCGGCGACAGGGGCCCAGCCCGGCGCGTCGGCCATGCCGGCTGCGCCACCGGCCTCGCGCTAGCCGCCGCCGGCAATACCTTTTCGTCGCCCCCGGGGGGCGCTACTCCGCGTCAGGCTCGGGGGCTTCGCCGCGCACCACGCGGCGCACGATGTCCCCCGAGAAACCCCGCGCCGCCAGAAAACGGCTTTGCCGCGCCCATTCGCGCGCATCGTCTCCCGGGGGCGTGCCGAACTTGCGCAGCCACAGGGCATGGGCGCGCTGGAACTCGCTGGACTGCAGGCCCGCCACAGCCTGCTGCACGGCCTCGGACGCAATGCCCTTGGCCTGCAGTTCCTGGCGCAGGCGCGCCGCGCCCAGTTGGCCGGCGCGGCGGTGCAGCACGGATTCCACCACCCGGCTTTCGTTGATGAAGCCCTTGGCCTGCAGGTCGTGCAGCACCGCGGCAAGGTCGTCGCCCTCCTGCACATGGCGCGCCAGCTTGCGGCGCAGTTCCTCCAGCGAATGCTCGCGCTGGCTCAGCAGCCGCAGCGCGCGGCCCTTGAGCGAAAGGGTGGGGGCTCCCATCGGGGGATTGCTTCAAAAATGATAGCTGCCAGCGCTTATCCACAAAGCGCTAGCAGCCAATTTGGCCATGATCTGCGCGGCGTCCCGATCAGTCGGCGCTGCCGCCGGCCTGGGCCGCGGCGGGGGGCAGCAGGGCAATGCCCAGCCCTTCGCGCACCTTGTTCTCGATTTCCATGGCCAGCTCCGGGTTCTCGCGCAGGAACTCGCGGGCGTTGTCGCGGCCTTGGCCGATCTTCTCGCCGTTGTAGGCGTACCAGGCGCCACTCTTCTCGATGACCTTGGCGTTCACGCCCATGTCGATGATCTCGCCTTCGCGGCTGATGCCTTCGCCGAAGAGGATGTCGAACTCGGCCGTCTTGAAGGGCGGGCTCACCTTGTTCTTAACCACCTTGACCTTGGTCTCGTTGCCGATGGCGTCCTCGCCCTTCTTGATGGTGCCGGTGCGGCGGATGTCCAGGCGCACCGAGGCGTAGAACTTGAGCGCATTGCCGCCGGTGGTGGTTTCGGGGCTGCCGAACATCACGCCGATCTTCATGCGGATCTGGTTGATGAAGATGACCATGCAGTTGGTCTTCTTGATGGTGGCGGTGAGCTTGCGCAGGGCCTGGCTCATCAGGCGGGCCTGCAGGCCGGGCAGGGCGTCGCCCATCTCACCTTCGATTTCGGCCTTGGGCGTCAAGGCGGCCACCGAGTCGATGACGATCAGGTCCACCGCGCCCGAGCGCACCAGGCTGTCCACGATTTCCAGCGCCTGCTCGCCGGTGTCGGGCTGGCTGATGAGCAGGTCGGGCACGTGCACGCCCAGCTTTTGCGCGTACTGGATGTCCAGCGCGTGCTCGGCATCGACAAAGGCGCAGGTGCCGCCCTGCTTTTGCATCTCGGCAATGACCTGCAGCGTGAGCGTGGTCTTGCCCGACGATTCCGGGCCGTAGATCTCGATCACCCGGCCGCGGGGCAGGCCGCCCACGCCCAGGGCGATGTCCAGGCCCAGCGAGCCGGTGGAGACGACCTGGATGTCCTCGATGGCCTCGCCTTCGCCCAGGCGCATGATGCTGCCCTTGCCGAACTGCTTCTCGATCTGTGCGAGCGCGGCCGCCAGGGCCTTGGCTTTTTCATTGTTGGCGGGATTGCTGCCCTTGACTGCGACGTCCATGAGAAAACTCCTTGAAAAACAACGGGTTGGATGGCTGCACCGCTCTGCAATTAATCACAGTCTGGATGCTTGAACAGTAGTTTATGGGCGGCTATCTGCATTTCCAACCATTTTTTAGTCAGTTTGGCTGACCAAATGCCGGACCTGCGCCACAATGCGCCATGGACTCCGCCCCCTCCCAGAACCCCCCCGCCGACGACGGCTGGCGCCAGACGCACCTGGGCCGCCTGCTGGGCCACGCCATGCGCCGGTTTGACGCCCGGGTGCTGCAGCTCATGGCGCGCGCCGTGGAGGTGCCGCTGGCGCTGTCCAACCTGGCGGCGCGCGACCAGGTCACGGCGGCGCACGTGCACATCACGCGGCACCTGTCGCTGCAGGGCGACCGCCTCACCGACCTGGCACAGCGCGCGGGCATGACCAAGCAGGCCATGGCCGACCTGGTGGACCAGTGCGTGGCCTGGGGCCTGGTCACCCGCGAGGCAGACCCGCGCGACGCCCGGGCTCGGCGGGTGTGCTTCACGCCCACCGGCTTGGCATGGCTGGCGGCGTTCCACGGCGCGGTGGCGCAGGCCGAGGCCGAGTTCCGCGAGGAGGTGGGCCCGGAAGTGGCCACGGTGGTGGCACTGGGCCTGGAGGCCTACGCGGGCGCGGCCGGCGGCGGCTGAGGGGCGGGCGCCGTGGCTTCCGCCGACTGCAGCAGCCACTGCCGGAAGCACCGCAGCGCGTGCACCTGGGTGCGCCCCTCGGGGTAGCAGAACCAGTAGCCCAGCTCGCTGGCGTAGCCGCTGGTGGGGGCCGGGCTGTCCTCGAACACGGGCTCGCGCACCAGCCCCGCCGTGATCTCGTCCTGCACCAGACAACGTGGCACCAGCGCCAGGCCCATGCCGGCCATCACGGCGCGGATCATGGTCTGGAACTGGTCGAACTGCGGGCCGGCCAGCGGGTCCACCAGCCCGGCCACGCCGTGCGTCTCGCTCCAGCGCAGCCAGGCGTCGGGCACGGTCACGTGGCGCAGCAGGGTCTGCCGGGCCACATCGCGCGGGCGGTTCAGCGGCCAGTCGGCCACCTTGGTGCGCGGGGCGATCAGCGCCACGTCGCGCCCGGTGATGTAGTGGGCGTGGGCGCCGGGCCAGTGGCCGTCGCCAAACAGGATGGAGCAGTCCAGCTCCGGCCGCTCGAAGTCGTAGCTGTGCACGTAGGGCACGAAGTGCAGCGTGATCTGCGGGTGCAGCTGCTGGAACTGCGGCAGCCGCGGAATCAGCCACTTGGCGCCAAAGGTGGGCAGGCTGGACAGGTGCAGCGCGCCGCCGCCGTCGTCGCTGGTGATCAGCTCCAGCGTGGCGGCCTCCAGCTGGGCCAGCACGGCCCGCACGGCCTTTTCATAGCGCTCGCCGGCGGGTGTCAGGGCCAGGCGCTTGCGGCTGCGCTCGAACAGCGGCACGCCCACCCAGGTCTCCAGCTCCTTCACCTGCTTGCTGACCGCACTTTGCGTGAGGTGCAGCGCCTCGGCGGCGCGGGACACGCCGCCGAACCGGGTCACGGTGGAAAACGCGCGCAACAGATGCAGGGGCGGAGCCAAACGGCGCAGGGAGGACATGGTAAGTACTCAAATCATTCCGAATGGGAATGTTATCAGGCACATCCGTTGCTTGGTCAAGGGCACCCATTCTTTTAACCTTGCTGCACTTCAAAGGAGAAACACCCCATGCAACGCCGTCACCTGCTTTCCGCGCTGGCCGCCGTTTCTTTCGTTCCTGGAATGTCTTTGGCGCAAGAGGGCAAGCCCCTGCGCATCATCGTGCCCTTCCCGCCCGGCGGCGCCACCGACATCACGGCGCGCAGCCTGCAGGAGTCGCTGGCCCGCATCCTCAAGCAGCCCGTGGTGCTGGACAACCGCGGCGGCGCGGGCGGCTCCATCGGCATGGCCGAAGTGGCACGCGCCCCGGCCGACGGCCTGACGCTGGGCGTGGCCACGCTGTCCACCCACGGGGTGAACCCCGCCGTGTTCAGCAAGCTGCCCTACCAGCCGCTCAAGGACTTCGTGGGCGTGACCGAGATCGTGAAGGCGCCGGGCGTGGTGGTCATCAACCCGGCCGTGCTGCCGGTGAAGGACTTCGCCGACCTGGTGAAGCACCTCAAGGCGAACCCCGGCAAGGTGTCGTACGCCACGCCGGGCAACGGCACCATCGGCCACATGTGGGGCGAGCTGTTCAAGAGCAGCACGGGCACCGCGATGGTGCACATTCCCTACCGCGGCGCGGGCCCGGCCCTCAACGACGTGCTGGCCGGCCAAGTGGCGGTTTACTTCGACCAGGTGGCCTCCTCCCTGCCGTACATCAAGGCCGGCAAGCTCAAGGCCCTGGCCGTGTCCTGGCCGGGGCGGCTTGATGTGCTGCCCGACGTCCCCACCTATGCCGAGCTGGGCTACAAGCAGGCCAACGAACCCTCGTGGTTCGGCCTGGTGGCCCCGGCCGCCACGCCGCAGGCGGCCGTGGACCGCATCCAGCAGGCGGTGGCCCAGGCCCTGAAGGAACCCGCCGTGCGCGAGCGCCTCGCGGGCCAGGGGCTGTACCCCTCGGGCACCACGTCCAAGGAATTCAACGCCCAGATCGTCCGGGAAATCGAGAAGATGAAGCGGGTGGCCGAATTCGCCAAGATATCGCTCGACTGAACCGATGAACCCAGGGCAGGGGGGCGGCAACGCCTCCTTGCCCCCAGGCCATGAGCCGGACCCCAGGGCCTCCCGTTGGCGGATAACCCTGGGCGCATTCCGGTCTGGGCGGCCCGGCCTGCCGCCCCCCTTTGCGCACACTCTGCCTATGCATGCAGCCTTGAAACTGATCCACCACCGATTCCAGAACGCCCAGCCCGGAGCCACCGGCTCGCCCGGCCAGGCCGCACCGGCGGCCCCTGCCGCCGCCCGCACGGTGACCGCCGTTGCCGGCAGCACGCCGCTGGTGCTGGACTCGCCGCACAGCGGCACCCACTATCCCGACGACTTCGGCTCCGCGTGCGACCTGCCCACGCTGCGCCGCGCGGAAGACACCCATGTCGAGAAGATCTATGCCTTCGCCCCGGCGCTGGGCGTGGCGTGGATCGAAGCCCATTTCCCGCGGATCTACCTCGACGCCAACCGCGACACCACCGAACTCGACACCTCCCTGATCGACGGCCCCTGGCCCGAACCCGTCTCCACCGACCCCCGCGTGCTCAGCAAGGTGCGCCTGGGCAAGGGGCTGATCTGGAAATTCACCGACGACGGCGAGCCCATCTACAACCGCCTGCTGTCCGTTCAGGAAGTGCGCGCGCGCATCGACCGCTGCTGGCGCCCCTACCACGCGGCCGTGGCCCAGGCCATTGACGCGGCGCATGCGCGCCACGGCTACAGCATCCACCTCAACTGCCACTCCATGCCCGCCGTGTCGGGGCGCTTTGCCACCGATTTTCCCGGCCTGGTGCATGCCGACTTCGTGGTCGGCGACCGCGACGGCAGCACCGCCAGCCCGGCGCTGTCCGCGCTGGTCTGCGAACACCTGCGGGAGCGCGGCTACAGCGTGGAATACAACCACCCCTACAAGGGCGTGGAGCTGGTGCGCCGCTACGGCAACCCGGCCCAGCACCGCCACAGCATCCAGGTCGAGATCAACCGCAAGCTCTACATGGACGAGCGCACGCTGGCGCAGGACCCGGCCGGTATGGCGCGGCTGCAGGCCGACCTGCAGGCGCTGGTGCACAAGCTGCTGGCGCACGATCCCCGCTGATCCAGCGCATCCGGGCCGGGCGGCCGGCGCCTAAAATCGGGGCACAGGCGCGGCCCAGACCGCGCCGCCGACCCAGGAGACCCGGATGCGCATTCTCATTGCCGAAGACGACCAGGTGCTGGCCGATGGCCTGCTGCGCACGCTGCGGGCCTCCGGCGCGGTGGTGGACCACGTGGCCAGCGGCACCGAGGCCGACGCCGCGCTGCTGACCAACAACGAGTTCGACCTGCTCATCCTGGACCTGGGGCTGCCCAAGCTGCACGGGCTGGAAGTGCTCAAGCGGCTGCGCGGCCGGGGCTCGGCGCTGCCGGTGCTCATCCTCACCGCCGCCGACAGCGTGGAGGAGCGCGTCAAGGGCCTGGACTTTGGCGCCGACGACTACATGGCCAAGCCGTTCTCGCTGCAGGAGCTGGAAGCCCGCGTGCGCGCCCTCACGCGCCGGGGCATGGGCGGCACCAGCAGCGCCATCAAGCACGGCCCGCTGGTGTACGACCAGGCCGGCCGCGTGGCCACCATCGACGGCAAGATGATCGAGCTCTCGGCGCGCGAGCTGGGCCTGCTGGAGGTGCTGCTGCAGCGCGCCGGCCGCCTGGTCAGCAAGGAACAGCTGGTGGAGCGCCTGTGCGAGTGGGGCGAGGAAGTGAGCAACAACGCCATCGAGGTCTACATCCACCGCCTGCGCAAGAAGATCGAGGGCGGGCCCATCCGCATCGCCACGGTGCGCGGGCTCGGTTATTGCCTCGAAAAAATCCCGGGTTAGCTCCTGATTTGATAGCTGCTTGCGCTTGAACTGCAAGCGCTAGAGGCCAAAAAGGCTTGAAAACTTGAAAATCTTCCAGCGAGAGCAGCGCTCCCTCTTCGGCGAGATCCTCGACTGGATGCTCACGCCGCTCTTGCTGCTGTGGCCGGTGAGCCTGGCGCTCACCTGGCTGGTGGCGCAGGGCCTGGCCAACAAGCCGTTCGACCGGGCGCTGGAATACAACGCCCACGCCCTGGCCCAGCTGGTGAGCGTGGCCGGCAACAAGGTGCAGTTCAACCTGCCCCAGCCCGCCAGCGAAATCCTGCGCGCGGACGATTCCGACATCGTCTACTACCAGGTGCTGGGCCCGGGCGGCGAGTTCCTCTCCGGCGAGCGCGAACTGCCCGAGCCGCCCGCCGAGGAGGTGCCCACCTCGGGCGAGGTGCGGCTGCGCGACGGCGAGATGCGCGGCATCGAGATCCGCATCGCCTACATCTGGGTGCGCCTGCCGCTGCCCGAGACGCCCATGGCGCTGGTGCAGGTGGCCGAGACGCGCGAAAAGCGCAGCGTGCTGGCCACCGAAATCATCAAGGGCGTGATGCTGCCGCAGTTCGTGATCCTGCCGCTGGCCGTGCTGCTGGTGTGGCTGGCGCTGGCGCGCGGCATCCAGCCGCTGAACCAGCTGGAGCAGCGCATCCGCGCCCGCAACCCCGACGACCTCTCGCCCCTGGACGACCGCACCGTGCCGCTGGAAGTGGCGCCGCTGGTGGCCTCGGTGAACGACCTGCTCACCCGCCTGAACGATTCGCTGGCCACGCAAAAGCGCTTTCTGGCCGACGCCGCCCACCAGCTCAAGACGCCGCTGGCGGGCCTGCGCATGCAGGCCGACCTGGCCCAGCGCGAAGGCACCAGCACCGAAGAGCTCAAGCGCTCGCTGCAGCAGATCGGCCGCTCCAGCATCCGCGCCACGCACACCGTGAACCAGCTGCTGGCCCTGGCGCGCGCCGAAGGCAGCGGCGTGGGCATTGCGCGCCAGCCCTGCGACCTGGCGCGGCTGGTGATCGAGGTGGTGCGCGACTCCGTGCCGCGCGCGTTGGACAAGCACATCGACCTGGGCTACGACGGCGCCGAGCCCGGCTCGCCCGGCGTGTGGCTGGACGGCAACCCCACGCTGCTCAAGGAACTGGTGCGCAACCTGCTCGACAACGCCATCAACTACACGCCCTCCACGCCCGCCAAGCCCGGCGTGGTCACCGCCCGCGTGCTGGCCGACACCTTTGGGCACGTGCTGCTGCTGCAGGTGGAAGACTCCGGGCCCGGCGTGCCCGAGGCCGAGCGCGAACTGGTGTTCCAGCCGTTCTACCGCGCCCTGGGCAGCGAGGCCGACGGCTCGGGCCTGGGCCTGCCCATCGTGCTGGAGATCGCGCGCAAGCACGGCGCCGAGGTCACGCTCGAAGACGCACGGCCGGGGCAAAGCCCGCCCGGGGCGCGGTTCAGCGTGCGGTTTGCAGCGCGGGACACGGCCGCGGACGCCTGAGCCGCCCCAGCCCCCCGCTCCGGGTCACGCGCCGTGGCCGCTGGCGCCGCAGCACCACATTCCGCCGCGGAATGTGATGAGTTCCAAACGTCGTTAGCCAACACCACGGCACCTGCCCAGAATGGGCCGCCACATGTGCCGCGAGGCAAGGAGCCCAACGATGAACCTGATTCCGCGACGCCGGCTGCTGATTACCTGCGGTGCGGCCGCCTGCCTGGGCCGCGCTGCAGGGGCCCGCGCGCAGGCACAGGCCCCGGCGGGCAGCGTGCGGCCGCTGCGGCTGCTGGTGCCGTTTGCCGCGGGCGGCGCCACCGACATCACGGCGCGTGCGCTGGCCGGGCCGTTGTCGGAGCGGCTGGGCGTGCCCGTGGCGGTGGAAAACCGGCCTGGCGCCGCCGGCGCCGCCTGCATGGCCGAGGTCGCTGCCGCCGCACCCGATGGCGCCACCCTGGGCGTAGCGACCTTGTCCACCCATGGCGTGAACCCCGCCGTGTACCGGCAACTGCCCTACAACGCGCTGGAGGGGTTTACGCCCATCACCGAGATCGTCAAGGCTCCGGGCGTGCTGGTGGTGCATCCCGGCCTGCCGGTGCGCGACTTTGCCCAGTTCCTGCAACATGTGAAGGCGCGGCCGGGGCAACTGGCCTATGCGTCGCCCGGCAACGGCACCATCGGCCACATGTGGGGCGAACTGCTCAAGAGCAGCACCAACCTGCGCATGAACCACGTCCCGCAGGCAGGTGCCGCCGCGGCCGTGGCCGAAGTGCTGGCCGGCCGGGTACCGGTGTACTTCGACCAGGTGGCCTCATCGCTGCCCCATCTGCAGGCCGGGCGCCTGCGGGCGCTGGCTGTGTCGTGGAACCAGCGCCTGCCGGTTCTGCCCCAGGTACCGACGTACGGCGAACTCAGCCTGTTCTCCAACAACGATCCTTCCTGGTTCGGTCTGGTGGGCCCGGCGCGCATGCCCGCCCTCCTGGCGCGGCGGCTGCGCGACGCCGTGGCAGCCGTGCTTCAGGACACCCGCGTGCTGGCGCGCCTGGCCGAGCAAGGGCTGGTGGCCTCCGGCAGCCTGCCGGAAGAGTTTGCTGCGCAGATCCGCAAGGAAGTGGAGAAGATGCGGCGCGTAAGCCGGTTCGCACGCATCACGCTGGACTGAAACCGTCCTGCAGCGCCCAGAGTGCCGGCGGGCCTTCAGCCGCAGGCCCGCAGCGTCTTGCCCGCCATGGCGGTGCGCAGCGTGTCGAGCTGGGGCCGCAGCGCGTCGTTCACGGCGGGCAGGCGCAGGGTGAATCCGGCCGACTCGGGCCGCTCCTGGATCACGCGGGCCGTGCGGACGCCGCGGCTGCCCAGGTTGGCCAGCTCGCGCTCGGCCGCATCCTTGGAGGAAAAGCGGCCCAGCGACAGGCCGTATTCCAGGGTGCCGCCCGCGCGGTCGTGGTCCACCTTGCGGGCGCGCAGTTCGGCGCGCTTGCGGTCCAGCGTCTCCAGGTCGTCAAAGCGGCCCATGTACACCATCCAGCGCCCGCCGATGGGGGTGGGTTCCAGCGACCAGCTGCCCTGCGGCAGCGCGGCCGCGGCGGTGCGCAGCGCCTCGGCCTGGCGCTCGTCGAACACGCCGGCCTGCAGGCACTCGGCGGCATCGGAGGGTGCGGCCGGCGCATCGGACCCCGCCGACGCGGCGGCCGTGGAGGCGGCCGCGGCCGACGAGGGCGCCGGTGCGGAAGAGGAGGTCTTGCTCGGGTTCACGCGCAGGATCTGCAGCGTCTCGGGCCGGATCTGCTGCTCCATGCGCTGCGGCTCCGCCTGCTCCTCGGGCGCGAAGCCCCAGTCCTTGAGCAGGCCTTGCGACCACGCGTAGTAGCCCGCGTTGGCCAGCAGCAGCGCGGCTAGGGCTAGGCGCAGCATGGCGGCCTTTCGTTCAGGAGGCGCGGGCGTGCGGCGGGCGTCATGCCACGGGTCTCACGCTGAGTTCCGCGCTGGTGATGGCCTGCATGCCACCGGCCGTGAGCACCAGCAGGGCGCCATCGTCCCCCACGCCGTGGGCCGTGCCCGCCTGGCCGTCGCTCAGCGTCACCGCGCGGTCCCGCAGCACGTCGCGCAGGGCAAAGCGGGGCTGCACGGGGCCAAACCCGTACAGCTCGAAGGCCTGCAGCATGCCCACCAGCGCGGGCACGATGCGCAGCAGCGCCGTGGGCGCGTCCAGGCCGGGCTCCACCTCCTGCAGGCTGGCAGGCGGCAGGCTCAGGCCCTCGCCGCTGCGCGGCAGCACGTTGATGCCGATGCCCACGACCACATAGCGGGCCGTGCCGGCGGGGGCGGCCGCGCCCGGCGCCACACCGGCGGCTTGCGGGGCGACAAAGCTCGCGGTTTCCACCAGGATGCCGCCCAGCTTGCGGTCGCCGCCGGCGCCGGACAGCCACAGGTCGTTGGGCCATTTCAGGCCGACCCGCGCAGGCCCGGCAGCGCCCGGCGGGGGCAGCACCGGCTGCAGGCTTTCGGCCACGCTCACGCCAACCGCCAGCGACAGGCCGGACCAGTCGCGCGGCGCCAGCGGCAGGCCCAGCGACATCATCAGGGAGGGCAGGGGCGCTGCCGCGGCGCTGCTGCTGTCTGCCGCGCCTCCCTGCCACACCCGCCCCAGGCGCCCGCGTCCGGCCGTCTGCTGCTCGGCCACCAGCAAGGTGGGCTCGCAGCGGCCCGCGCGGGCGCGGCGCATCAGCTCGGTGTTGGTGGAGTCGATGGTGGGCAGCACCTCCACGGTAAAACCCGGCAACAGAGGTGACAGGGTTTGCCACAGCGCTTCGGCGGGCCAGCGGGTGACGGGGGTGGACATCATGGGCGGCGGCCCGGGGTACGCGGCGGCTTTGCCGGACGGGCGGCCTTCTGCGGCGGGTTCTTCAGCTTCGCCTGCGCCGGCTGCTGGCGGGCGGGCGGCAGTGGCACGGGCGGCGCCCAGCCCCGCTTGGGGGCGAGCAGCGTGCCGCGGCAGTTCTTGCTGCCGCACCAGCAGGGGTATTCGGCCTTGAGCTTCTTGGTGTAGCGCTCTTCGATGATGAGGCCGTAGTCGTAGTTGAGCTCTTCGCCCGCCTTGATATTGCGCAGCGCGGTGATGAAAATGCGCCCGTCCCGCTCGTCGGCATAGCAATTGGGGTCGCAGCTGTGGTTGATCCAGCGGGCCGAATTGCCGCCGAACTTTGCGTCGATCACGCGGTCTTCATCGACATGGAAGTAGAACGTGTGGTTGGGTTGCAGCGGATCGTGCGGGTGCCGGTCCTGCGCCTCCTGCCAGCTGATCACCTCGCCGGTGTACTCGATCAGCACCTCGCCTTCGGCGATGTCCTGCACGGCAAACACGCCCTTGCCATGGACGCCCGAGCGCCGGGTCTGGATGCGGCGGCCCGGGGGAATGCTGGGGACGGCGGGCGGTGCGGAGCGGGGCATGGCAAAAACTCTGTTAACTTGAATATGCACACATGCATGCGCGTGCGCGTGTACGCGTGAGGCAACGAATTGTAGAAGCGTAGAAGCAGCCGGCCCGGTGCCGGAACAGCCAGACTGGCGAGAAACCCAACAAATGACCAAGACCCTGGTAATTGCAGAAAAACCCTCGGTGGCGCAAGACATCGTGCGCGCCCTCACGCCCGTGACGGGCAAGTTCGACAAGTTTGATGACCATTTCGAGAACGACCGCTACGTGGTCACCAGCGCCGTGGGCCATCTGGTGGAGATCCAGGCGCCCGAGCAGTTCGACGTGAAGCGCGGCAAGTGGAGCTTTGCGCACCTGCCCGTGATCCCGCCGTACTTTGACCTCAAGCCCGTGGACAAGACCAAGAGCCGCCTGGCGGCCGTGGTCAAGCAGGCCAAGCGCAAGGACGTCAGCGCCCTCATCAACGCCTGTGACGCGGGCCGCGAAGGAGAGCTGATCTTCCGCCTGATCGAGCAGTACGCAGGGGGTGCCAAGCCCCTGGGCAAGCCCGTCAAGCGCCTGTGGCTGCAGTCCATGACGCCCCAGGCCATCCGCGACGGGTTCGACGCCCTGCGCAGCGAGCAGCAGATGGCAGGCCTGGCGAGCGCCGCGCGCAGCCGCTCCGAGGCCGACTGGCTGGTGGGCATCAACGGCACGCGGGCCATGACGGCGTTCAACTCGCGCGATGGCGGGTTCTTTCTGACCACCGTGGGCCGGGTGCAGACGCCCACGCTGTCGCTGGTGGTGGAGCGCGAGGAAAAGATCCGCAAGTTCGTGAGCCGCGACTACTGGGAAATCCACGCCACCTTTGGCGCCCAGGCGGGCGAGTACCCCGCCAAGTGGTTCGACCCAAAGTGGAAAAAGGGCGACGACCCCGAAGCCAGGGCCGACCGCGTCTGGTCTGCCGCCGAAGCGCAGGCCATTGCCAACGCCGTGCGCGGCCAGCAGGCCACCGTCACCGAAGAGAGCAAGCCCACCACGCAGGCATCGCCCCTGCTGTTCGACCTGACCAGCCTGCAGCGCGAGGCCAATGGCAAGTTCGGCTTCAGTGCCAAGACCACGCTGGCCCTGGCGCAAAGCCTGTACGAGCGCCACAAGGCGCTGACCTACCCCCGGACCGACTCGCGCGCGCTGCCCGAGGACTACTTGCCCGTGGCCAAGCAAACGTTTGAGATGCTGGCCGACAGCGGGATGCGCCACCTGGCGCCCCACGCGCTCACGGCGCTGAACAACAACTACATCCGCCCGTCCAAGCGCATCTTTGACAACAGCAAGGTCAGCGATCACTTTGCCATCATCCCCACCACGCAGGCGCCGTCGGGCCTCTCCGAGGCCGAGCAAAAGCTGTACGACCTGGTGGTGCGCCGCTTCATGGCGGTGTTCTTCCCGAGTGCGGAATACACCGTCACCACGCGCATTTCCACGGTGGCGCCCCATAGCTTCAAGACCGAAGGCAAGGTGCTGGTCAAGCCCGGCTGGCTGGCCATCTACGGCAAGGAAGCGGCCGATGAGGTGGAGGGCGGCAAGGACGGCGACAAGGGCCAGAACCTGGTGGCCGTGCAGCCCGGCGAGCGCGTCAACACCCTGGCCGCGGACCCCAAGGGCCTCAAGACCAAGCCCCCCGCGCGCTATTCCGAAGCCACGCTGCTGGGCGCCATGGAAAGCGCGGGCAAGCAGATCGACGACGACGAGCTGCGCGAGGCCATGCAAGAGAAAGGCCTGGGCACCCCGGCCACGCGCGAGGCCAGCATCGAAGGGCTGCTGACCGAGAAATACATGCTGCGCGAAGGCCGCGAGCTGATTCCCACGGCCAAGGCCTTCCAGCTCATGACGCTGCTGCGCGGGCTGGAGGTGGAGGAACTCTGCCGCGCCGACCTGACCGGCGAGTGGGAGTACAAGCTGGCACAGATGGAAAAGGGCCAGCTCTCGCGCGAAGCCTTCATGCAGCAGATTGCCGCCATGACCGAGCGCATGGTGAAGAAGGCCAAGGAATACGACCGCGACACCATCCCCGGCGACTACGCCACGCTGCAGACGCCCTGCCCGAACTGCGGCGGCGTGGTGAAGGAGAACTACCGCAGGTACGCATGCGTCGGCCGACCAGCCGACGCGGGCGGCTCCGGCGAGGGATGCGGCTTCAGCTTCGGCAAGTCGCCCGCGGGGCGCACCTTCGAGACGGCCGAGGCCGAGCAGCTGCTGCGCGACCGCAAGATCGGCCCGCTGGAGGGCTTCCGCTCCAAGGCGGGCTGGCCTTTCACGTCCGAGATCGTCATCAAGTACGACGACGAGGCCAAGAACTACAAGCTCGAATTCGACTTTGGCGACGACAAAAACGCCGAGGAATCGGGCGAGCTGGTGGAGTTTGAAGACGCCTCGCTCGGCCCCTGCCCCATCTGCGGCGCGGAAGTGCACGAGCACGGCAGCAACTACGTGTGCAGCAAGGCCGTGCCCACCGCCGCCCAGCCCACGCCCAGCTGCACCTTCAAGAGCGGCAAGGTCATCCTGCAGCAGCCGGTGGAGCGCGAACAGATGCACAAGCTGCTTGCAACCGGCAAGACCGACCTGCTGGACAAGTTTGTCTCCATGCGCACGCGCCGCAACTTCAAGGCCCACCTGGCGTGGGACAAGGACGCGGGCAAGGTCAACTTTGAATTTGCGCCCAGCAAGTTCCCTCCGCGCCCCGGTGCTGCTGCAAAAACAGGAGCTGCCAGCGTAGGCAGGACAAGCGCTGCAGCCAAAAAAGCCCCTGCAAAAAAGGCCGCCACCAAAACCACCACCGCCAAGGCCCCGCGCAAGGCGGCCGCCGGCAAGGCGCCCAGTGCAGCCCTGGCCGCCGTGATCGGCACCGATCCGGTGGCGCGGCCCGAAGCCGTGAAGAAGCTGTGGGAGTACATCAAGGCCCACAACCTGCAGGACCCGCAGGACAAGCGCACCATCCGCGCCGACGACAAGCTGCGTGCCGTGTTCGGCAAGGACAGCGCCGGCATGTTCGAGCTGGCCGGCCTGCTGGGCAACCACCTGGGCGGCGAATGATGCGGGCGCTCGTCGCACCATCCACCGCGCCCGTCCCGCGGCGCCTTTGGCACACCGCGCTGGTGGCCCTGGCGGTAGCCGGTGCGCTGGCGGGCTGCGGCAGCACCTCGACGAGCGCTGCGCGCTCCAGCGACCCGGCCAGCCAGCAGCCGTCCCAAGGCGCGAGCGGCGTGACCGTGTTTGGCGACATCGACGTGAACGTGACGCGTGAGCGATCGCGCTGAGCTCCCCGGCCCCGCGCGAAGCCAGGCGGATGGCGGGGCGTGAGCCGCAAGGAATCCATGGATGGCTGAACCCGCACTGTCCCTGCAGATCGCCACCACCGTCCACCACCGCGTGCACACCGTCACCGTGCGCATGGATTCGGTGGGCTGGGTGGTGTCGGGCACCAAGCACTTGGTCACGCCCGGCGGCGGGCACCGCTACCCCAGCGGGCGCGTGTTCGTGCTGCCCCGCGGCGCGCAGTGGGAGGTCGTGAACGACCCGGCGCCGCAAGGCCGCTACGTGGCGCGCCTGCTGTGCTTTGCGCCCGAGCTGGTGGCGCAGTTCCACCGCCAGTTCGGCCAATTCGCGGCCGTGCCGCCGGTGCAGGGCTGCGCGGGGCTGGGGACCGATGCAGGGTTTGAAGAGTGCTTTCTGCGCGCCATGGCCGCGCTGGAGAGCGAGGCCAACTCGCAGACCTTGCGCGAGCACCGCGCGCTGGAGGTGCTGCTCCTGCTGGCCGAGGCGGGCATCGTCTTTGCCCCGCCGGGCGAGCTGGGCTGGGCCGAGCGCGTGCGCCGCCTCATCGGCCCCAGCCCGCAGGCCGACTGGACAGTGGAGCGGATAGCCGCTGCGTTTTCCACCAGCGCCAGCACGCTGCAGCGGCGCCTGGCGCAGGAAGGCGAGAGCGTGAGCCAGTGCCTGCGTGACGTGCGGCTGGAGACCGGCCTGGTGCTGCTGCAAAGCTCCACCCTGCAGGTGTCCGAGATTGCCGCGCGCTGCGGCTATGAATCGCACAGCCGCTTCAGCGCCGCCTTTCGCGAGCGCTTTGGTTTTGCACCGTCGCACCTGCGGCCCTGAGGCGGGTTGATGCCGACGGGCATTCAAAAGAACAAAGACCGTTCACGCTGAGCTTGTCGAAGCGCATCGCATGGCTTCGACAGGGCAGCCCGAACGATGGTGTTTTATCCAGCACGCATGACGCACCGCGCACAGCCTTTGACACAACCGGGCCAGCGCTGCGGCGCGGTCCGGCGCATCATCCAGGCCATGTTCCACACAGCCACTCCAAGGAGTCTTCTGATGCCCCAACCCGCTTTGCGCCACCTACGCTACCTGACCGCCATCGCCATCCTGGGCGCTGCCCTGGCCGCGCAGGCCCAGGCCTTCACCCTCAGCAGCCCCGACATGGCCGAGGGCAGCACGCTGCCCCGGCGCTTTGAATACAACGGCTTCGGCTGTGCCGGCGACAACCAGTCGCCCGCCCTGCGCTGGAGCGGCGCGCCCGCCGGCACGCAGAGCTACGCCGTCACCGCCTACGACCCCGACGCGCCCACCGGCTCCGGCTGGTGGCACTGGGTGGTGGTCAACCTGCCCGCGAGCGTGACGGAACTGCGGCCCGACGCGGGTGCCGCCGATGCCCAACTGCCCGCAGGCGCCCGCCACGTGCGCACCGACTACGGCGTGGCCGCGTGGGGCGGCGCCTGCCCGCCCGAGGGCGACGCGCCGCACCGCTACATCTTCACCGTGCACGCGCTCAAGGTGCCGCGCCTGGACCTGCCCGCCGACGCCACCGCCGCGCTGGCCGGCTTCATGATCCACGCCAACAGCCTGGGCAAGGCCACGCTCACGGCGCGGTACGGGCGCCCGGCGGGCAAGGGCAAACAGCCGTGACGCCACGTGACAGGACGAGGACGGGCGCGGTGATGTTTTAAGCTTGGGGGTTGCCCTCCCCATCACAGACCCGCCCCATGCGCAGCGCCCGCGAACGCACTCTCTGGTCCATCCTGGCCGCATTGCTGCTGGCCGCTGCCGCCGCGGCCTGGTGGACGGCGGACCAGTGGCGGCCCCACGCCGGGCCCTGGGCCGAACAGGCCTGGAAGAAGATCACCCGCCCCGGCCCTGAAACCCTGCCGCCCGGCCAGCAGCCGCCCGCTGCACAGGCCCGCCCCGCGCAGGGCGGCGCGTCCGCGCCCACGCCCGCACCACCCCGCAAGTGCGTGCAGGACGGCCGCACCACCTACACCGACCAGCCCTGCCCGCAAGGCAGCCAGGAACGGCCAGTGGACGGTGCCGTCACCTCGCTGCCCGCCCCCACCCGATAGACCGGGGCGCGCGTCCGCCCCGCGACATGCCGCCGCCGCAGGGCACCGCTATGCTGTGCGGCGCAATCCTGCGGCCCCGCCATCCCCCGCCATTTCCGCCATGCAGCCACCCGCCCGCTCCCTGCCGCTTGCCGGCGCCACCAACTTCCGCGACCTGGGCGGCTATGCCGGCCATGGCGGCCGGCCCGTGCAATGGCGGCGCATCTTCCGCTCAGACCACCTGGCCGGCCTGACCGCGCAGGACCAGGCCCTGCTGGCCCAGCTGGGCGTGGCCCGGGCGATCGACTTCCGGGGCCAGGCCGAGAGCGCGGCCCTGGCGTATGCGCTGCCGGGTGTGGCCTACCACCCGCTGCACATCGAGCCCACCGTGGTGCAGCGCGCGCTGGAGCTGCAGCGCACCGGCCGCCAACTCACCGCGCAGGACGCCGTGGCGCTGATGCAGGACACCTACCGCGGCTTCGTGCACGACAACGCGCCGCGCTTTGCCGAGCTTTTTCGCCTGCTGCTGGCCAGCGACGCGCCCACGGTGTTCCACTGCACCGCCGGCAAGGACCGCACCGGCTTTGCCGCCGCCCTCATCCTGCTGGCGCTGGGCGTGCCGCGCGACGTGGTGATGCAGGACTACCTGCTCACCAACACCCTGTACCGCCGCCCGCCCGGCCTGGGCAGCCATGCGCCCGAAGAGGTGCTGGCCGTGCTGTGGCGCGTGCAGGAGGAGTTTCTGGACGCCGCGCTGCACAAGGTGGATACCGAATTTGGCGGCCTGCAGCCCTACCTGGTGGACGTGCTGGGGGTGGATGCCGCGGCGCAGCGGGAGCTGGCGCAGCGGTACCTGCAGCCCGCCGCGTAGCGGCCACCACCGGGCAGATTGTGGCGGCGTGAAGGGGCCCCTGGCCCCTGGCGCCGTGGAGGCGCGCATGCGCTGGCGCACGGGGCGCCAGCGCGCCAGGCCCAGTCCCGCTGTCCGGCCGCCCGGCTAGGAGTCTGCGCGGCAGAAGGCATCGAAGCGAAACGCGCGAAAACCGAGGATCGCGTGGTGCTACCGACAAGCCCAGGGTGGCCCCCTGGGCGCAGGAGGGAGTACCGCGCGAGACCGGTTTATCGCGCGTTGCAGCCGAT
>NZ_JAJTBB010000075.1 GCF_021287135.1 Acidovorax sp. | reverse complement strand
TCCTTCCCATCCCGAACAGGACAGTGAAACGACTTTGCGCCGATGATAGTGCGGGTTCCCGTGTGAAAGTAGGTCATCGTCAGGCTCTTACAGCCCCAAACCGCCCTTCTGCTCTTCCCGAGTAGAAGGGCGTTTTGCTTTGGGGAAACACCGGGGCGTCGCCCGTCCACCCCACAGCTGCGGCAGAAGTGCGCCATGAGGCGCACGCACTCCTTTTCAAACCCTCCGTGTGCCGACGCCTTCACGGGGTGGGCAAGATCGCCAGCCTGCGGCCCTTTTCAAAGACTGCCATTTCGCCGCAGGCCAGGGCGGTCCAGGCTTCGTTGCGCGTCAAGGGACTGGTGGCGATGACCACCACTTCGTCGGAAGCGGACGCTTCTTGCGAGAAGTCCAGTTCCAGCTCGTCATCGCTCAGCTGGGCCGGCCCAAATGGTGCCCGGCGCTCCAGGTAGTGCAGGCTGCTGGTGGCGTGGGCCCAGAGTGCATCGCCCTGGGACAGCAGAAAATTGAAAGTGCCGTGGGACGCGATGCGTGAAGCCAGTTCGGCCAGCGTCAGTGTGAGCTCCCGGATCGACGGAACGCTCGCGTGCGATTTGGCCAGCTCTTGCATGATCCAGCAGAAGGCGTGTTCGCTGTCGGTCTGGCCGACCGGCCGGAAGTGGGCGTGGAGACGGGGACGGAAGTCCTTGAGATCGCCGTTGTGGGCGAACACCCAGTAGCGTCCCCAGAGCTCGCGCACGAAGGGATGGCAGTTCTCGAGCGTGACCCGGCCCTGCGTGGCCTTGCGGATGTGCGCAATGACGTTCTCGCTCTTGATGGGGTAGCGCCGGATCAGGTCGGCCACTGGCGACTCGGCCGCGGGCAGGTGGTCCACGTAATGCCGCAACCCCCGGCCTTCAAAGAAGGCGATTCCCCAGCCATCCGCATGGTGGTCTGTCTTGCCTCCCCTCTGGGCGAAGCCGGAAAAGCTGAACGTGATGTCGGTGGGCGTGTTGCAGTTCATTCCCAGGAGTTGGCACATGGTGGCTCACGTCCTTGCACTTGATGATGAGGGGTAATGGGCTCGGGTCCGGAAATCTTTGCGAGGACGCTGGCCCCATCCGGCATTTGAAGAGTGATTGCTGCAGAGTGCCCGGGCAGCGCGGTGCACCTCACCTCACGAAGCGGTGGTCTCGCCTTGGCGGCGTTCGTTGAGCTGCCAGGCGGC
The DNA here is from genome assembly GCF_021287135.1 of Acidovorax sp. GTDB lineage: Bacteria > Pseudomonadota > Gammaproteobacteria > Burkholderiales > Burkholderiaceae_C > Acidovorax. Next base: position 37,249 of record NZ_JAJTBB010000075.1, on the reverse strand, counting down.
GACCAGGGCCAGCAGGCACAACCCGGTCAGCATGAGAAAGGTCTCGCCGAAAGCGGCCATGCGCGCGCTGTCTCCCAGCCCGGGTGCCAACGACACACCGTGCACCTTCAACCGCCACTCCAGCACGATACCGCAGAGACTCACCCCCGCGGCCCCGCCCAGCATGCGAACGAAGCCAATGGCGCTGGAGCCCTGCGAGATCAGGGTTTTGTCGAGGGAGCGCATGGACCCGAGGTTCAGAGAAGGCAGGATGAAGCCCAGCCCCACGCGACCCAGGATGGCCAGGGCGACGAGAATCCACAGCGACGTGTGGCTGTTGACCAGCGCCATCAATCCAAAGGAGGCTGCCAGCAATGCCAGCCCTGTGGCGACCAGCCAGTGCGTCGGGTGCCGGTCGGCCAGCCGCCCCACCAGCGCAATCGTGACCGCGAGCACCACCCCTGCGGGGAGCATCAGCGTGCCGACATGGGAAGCAGACAGTTGCAGCCCCAGTTGCAGGAACACGGGCAGCAGGTAGGTGGAGCCGAACAAGGCCGTTCCGTAAATGAAGGCCACGATGCTGCCCATCGCGAACTGGCGCGCTTGGAACAGCCGCAAATCCATCAGCGGCTTGCGGCCCAGGCGCGCCAGACGGCGTTGCCAGACCACGAATGCAGCCACGCAGGCCGCGGCCGCGCCGAGCAGCACCAGGGCCGGTGCCATCGAGCCACCATGCAGCGACACCAGTCCATTGAGCAGGCACAAGGTGCCCCCGGCGCCCAGCAGCAGGCCGCGCCAATCCAGGGGTTCGCCACGCCGGTTGGCCTCGACCCCGCCGGGGGCCGTGACGGGAACAAACTTGTAGGCCAGCACCAGTGACGCGAGGCACAGCGGCACGACCATGAAAAAGATCGAGCGCCACCCGAACCAGTCCACCAGCAAGCCGCCAATGCTCGGTCCCAGTGCGGGCGCCAGCACTACGCCCATGCCGAAGACGCCGCTGGCGCGCCCCTGTTCGTGGGGGCGGAAGGCGTAGAGGATGATGACCGCAGGAATGGGCTGAACCACCCCGGCCGCCAGCCCCTCGGCCACCCGGGCCGCCAACACCAGCCCGAAGCTTTGCGACAGGCCTCCGGCGACACCGCCGGCCAGGAGGACCACCATCGCGCCCACGTAGGTGGCCCGGTATCCATAGCGGGACAGCAGCCACGGGGTGGTCAGCATGGAGACGGTGGTGGCGACCATGAAGCCCGAGGTCACCCACTGCGCCCGGGCCTGCCCCAGCGTGAAGTAGTGGCTCATGTCCGGAATCGCCACGTTGACAATGGTCGAGGACATGATGGACGCCATGGTGCCGACCATCACCGAGAACAGCAGCAGCCAGCGGTAGCGCTCGCCGTACCGCGCCTGCAACACCGAGAGGGAGCTGGAAGAGGTCATGTCAGGCCGTGGCCCGTCCAGGCGGTGCCGGGCATTCCCCGGGGCACCGCGGGGCCGGAGGTCAGGACCGCTCGGTCCAGAGCTTGCCGCCGGTAGCCCAGTTCTCGCGCTTCACGTCCGTGATGAGAATGTCCACGGACTCCGGGGAGCCGCCGAGGATTTCCACGGAAACGCGGGTGATCTCTTCCACCAGCTTCTTCTTCTGTTCGACCGTGCGGCCTTCCATCATCTCGATGTGGTACGTGGGCATATCAGATCCTTGTGCGTGCAAAGCGTCCGATCATATCGGCGCTCGCGCCGCCGCCGTGGAGGCGGGTGTTGCCAAATGCGTGCCGCAGCGTGCGCAGATGCAGGCCTTGCGCCGAAGCGCCTCCGGCACCGCGGCCAGCGCCGCAGGGTTCAGGGTGGCCCGCATGCACCAGCAGTGCTCGGCCGGCAGGCCTTGCGCCAGTGCGCACGCATTCGCTCCGCCGCACAGCGGACAGGCGGCGGGATCAAGGGGCAGGGCTGCGGTGGGCATGGTGGATAACCAGACAAGGAAAACCGGGCAACGGACCCGGGGTCGAAAAAGTGTACGCGGCCACGCCATCCGTTCCTTCAGAGGCCCGCCAGCACCCCTGAGAACCACCTGCGGGGGTACGGGCGTGTTGAGGCGAAATTGCTATAAATACAATAGCTGTTCGCGCTTTATTTACGGGCGCTAGAGCCGAATTTTATCCAAATCGACAGGCTGGAATCGGGAGAGAAGCGATACAGGCACCGGGGCCCAGCGCATCCCGTCAGGGCAAGCCGCCGGCTGTACTGGCCTCTGCGCTTCCCGCCATCTCCAGCTGCATCATGATCATGTTCACCAGTGTGTGGACCGTGGGACGCCCGGTTTCGATGACGTAGTGGGCGGCTTCCCGGTACAACGGGTCGCGCTGGGCGTACAGGTCGCGCAGCTTGTCCAGCGGGTTCACGCCTTGCAGCAAGGGGCGCGTCTTGTCGTGCCTGACGCGCTTGTAGATGTCTTCGGGCGACGCGCGCAGGTACAGGACATTGCCGAACGCCTGCAGCACCTTGCGGTTCTCGGGCCGGAGCACCGCGCCCCCGCCGGTGGACAGCACCATGCCGCCGGGTTGCCGGGCCGCCTCGGCCAGCGCCTGGGCCTCGCGGTCCCGAAAGGCGGCCTCGCCCTCGGCTTCAAAGAACTGCCGGATGCTGGTGCCCAGCACCTGCTCCAGCCGGTGGTCCAGGTCCACGAAGGGTACGCCCGCGCGGGCCGCCAACTGGCGCCCGATGGTGGTTTTGCCCGAGCCGGGCATCCCGACCAGTGCGCAGCGAATCTGCATAGAAATGTGTTGATCCGTTCCCGGCGAGCGGCTTGCGCCTGGCAGGGTGATGAGCCGCCCGGCCCGCACTCCCGTGCGGCCGGTGATGGGTGGAAGTGTAAAGGTCCCCGGGACGCGCAGGGATCAGAGCGCTGCGTAGACGAGGGCGGGGTAGAGCTCGCCCAGGTAGCGCAGTTGCCCCGGGGCCTGGGTGAGCAAAATGGCAAAGAGGTCTTCTGCCGGGTCTGCGAAGAAGACCGTGCCGGCCATGCCGCTCCAGCTGTAGGACCCTGGCGAGCCGGGCCAGGCGGCCTCCCCGGTGGCCAAGCGCACGGCCACACCCAACCCGAACCCGTAGCCGGGGGCCAGAATGTCCCCGGCCACCGGAATGGCGCCCAGATGGTTGGCCGTCATGAAATCGACGGTGGCGCGCCCCACCAGGCGCACGGGACGGCCGTCCGCGCCCGGGCCGGTGCCGCGCCCCAGCATCAGCCGCAAAAACCGCGCGTAGTCATCCGCGGTGGAGACCAGGCCGCCGCCCGCCGACTCAAAGGCCGGCGGCGCTGAGACATCGTTCAGCATCACCCCGGCGCCGGTTTGCGGGTCCCGCGCAAACGGCTCGGCCAGCCGGTGCTGTTCCGCGGCCGCGACATGAAAGCCGGTGTCGCGCATGCCCAGCGGCTCCAGCACGCGCCGCCGCAGGATGGCGCCGAGGGTGTCGCCCTCCACCACCTCCAGCACGGCGCCGAGCACGTCGGTGGCGCGGCTGTACTCCCAGCGGCTGCCGGGCTGGTGCACCAGGGGCAGGGGGCCCAGCGCTGCGGCCAGCTCGGCATTGGTGCGGTGGCGCGAACCCACCCGCGCCGCCCGGTACAGGTCGGGCACGGTGCCCGGCTCCCAGGCATAGCTCAAGCCGGCCGTGTGCCGCAGCAGATCCTGCACGGTGGCCTCGCGGGTGGCGGGCGCCGTGGTGTCCGTGGCCGCGTCGTACACGCGCTGGCCGGCAAACGCGGGAAGGTAGTGCGCCACGGGGCGGGACAGTGGCAGGCGGCCTTCTTCCATCAGCATCAGGGCCACCAGCGATGCAATGGGCTTGGTCATCGAGTAGATGCGGAACAGGCTGTCGGCGGCCATGGCCGGCCCGCCGGGCCGCAGGCGGCCCACCGCCTCCCGCAGCACGGTGCGGCCCTGGTGGTGGACCAACGCGACCGCGCCGGGCAGCAGGCCGTCGTCCACGTGGCGTTGGAGGGCGGCGCGCAGACGGTCAAGGGAGCGGGAATCCATCAGGGCATCTCCAGCAGGTGGGGGAGCCGCAAGCATATCGGCCCCGCCGCCCGCGCTCGCGCGCGTGTGGGACAGTGCCTACCTCCAGCTGCCGGAGTTCCCGGCTGGACGCGGGCTGCCCCGGGGTTTAGGCTTGCCGCATGACCGCTGTCTCCCTCAAAGAACGCGCACTGCGCCTGGCCCAGCCGGTGTGGAGGCCATTGCAGCCCTTCTGGCGCGCCACCACGCTGTGGCTGGACGCGGACGGCCTGCGCATGAGCGCCGCCATGTCGTTCTACGGCATGCTCAGCCTGGCGCCCTTGCTGTTGCTGCTGGTGGGGCTGCTGGGCTGGTGGGTGGACCGCAGCTACCTCGAGAGCAGTCTGATTGCCCAGGTGCAAGGCGTGATGGGGCGCCAGGTGGCCGAGGTGGTGCGCCAGGCGCTGGCCAGCGCGCAGGCGCCATCGGAAGGGCGCATCGCTTCGCTGCTGGGCTTTGCGGTCCTGCTGTCGGGGGCCACCGGCGTGTTTGTGGAGCTGCAGTCCGCGCTGGGGCACCTGTGGCGGGGCGGAGCGCCGGCACCGGCGCGCGCCGCCTGGTGGCACATGGCTTCGCTGCGGCTGCGCGGTCTGGCCTATGTGCTCGCCCTGGGCTTTTTGCTGCTGGTCTCCCTGGTGCTGTCCACGTTGATCAACGTGCTGGCCCACTGGGCGGGGGCGCACCTGTCGCTGCTGCCGCTGGCGCCGGTGCTGCAGCTGGTGAACGAGGCCGTGGCTTTCGGCTTTGCCGTGGCCCTGTTTGTGGGCCTGATGCGCATCGGCGTAGGGACCAAGCCCCCGTTGCGCTGCCTGGTGGCCGGAGCCGTGGTGGGCGCCACGCTGTTCACGGTGGGCAAGCAGATCCTGGTGTGGTACCTGTCGACCGCCGCCATCGTGTCGGCCTACGGCGCCGCGGGCTCGCTGGTGGTGCTGCTGATGTGGATCTACTTCTCGTCGGCCGTACTGCTGTTCTCCGCCAGCTGTGCCCGGGCGTTTCAGGAAGGCGCGCCGCCAGTCGGGCCGGCAGGCACCGGATCCGGCCGCGCAGCGCATCCCTGATCTGGTCGGGTTCAACGCGGCAGTTGCAGCTCGCCATCGAGCCCCAGCATCCGGGTCAGCGCGAGTGCATTCTCTGCCGCAAAAGGCTTCATGGTGTTGTCGAAGAAGCAGAACACATTGCGCGGCCGGGCCGGCGGGGGTGTCGCCGCCAGCCGTGCCATCCCCGGGGGTGTGCCCCCGCCGGCCCATGCGCGCAGGCGCTCGGCCCAGGTTGCCAGCGCCGCCTGCCCGTAGTTGCTGGCGTAAAGCTTCGGCGCACCGTGCAGGCGGATGTACACGAAATCTGCCGTGGCATCGCCCAGCTCGGGCCAGCGGCCGCCCGTGTCCGCCGCCACCAGGGCCACGCCGTGGCGCTGCAGCAGGGCCGCCGCCGCGGGTTGGCAGAAGCTGGGGTCGCGCACTTCCAGGGCGTGCTGCAGGCGCAGGGGCGCCACGGGGCCCAGCCACTCCTTTCCGTGCATCCGCGCCTCCCGCTCGCCGGCAAGCCGCAGCGCGGCCTCGCCATCGCGGGGCAACTGGGCCAGAAACTCGTCCAGCAAGCCCGCGTCGAAAGCCAGGCCGGGTGGCAGCTGCCACAGCAGGGGCCCCAGCTTGGGCCCGAGCGCCAGCACGCCCGAGGCAAAGAAGTTGGCAAGCGCCGGGCGGATGTCCCGCAGCCGCAGGATATGGGTGATGTAGCGTGGTGCCTTGACGGCAAATACAAAGCCTTGCGGCGTCTGCTCCGCCCAGCGCTGGTAGCTGGACGGGCGTTGCAGCGCATAGAACGAGCCGTTGAGCTCAATGGCCGGAAACTGGCGCGCGGCAAAGGCCAGCTCCTGGGCCTGGGGCAGGCCGGGTGGATAGAACGCGCCACGCCAGGGTGCGTAGCGCCACCCGGAAATTCCAATGCGGATCTGTGCGGCGGGCGGGCCTGCCATCAGGGCTTCCTTTCGTTCGGGGGCCTGCCCATACGCGGGGGTGGGCAGCAGAGGGCGCATGGGAACACGGACCTGGAGCGAGGGGGTGTCCTGCAAACAGCTTCTTACGTCCTTTACAGCGCGCACGTGCGTTTTCGAGGGTGGCGCCGGTAGGCTGCGGGCCTTGTTCAAGCGTTGTCGCTGGAACGTCAAAAGACCTTCTTGGAGATTCCTCATGAGCCTCGTTGTTTCACCAGAGCAGCACCCGGCCCCGGCCCCGGCCGCGGGCGTGGCTGCCGGCGCCGCTGCCGGGCCCTCCATCAAATGGCTGTGGGCCGCCGTCGGTGTGCTGGGCGTGAGCGTGGTCGCGTTGGGCACCACGCTGGCCGTGCAAAGCCGCGCCCCGCAGTCCGGCGCCAGCGCCCCGGCCGAGCTGGCGGTGGCCTCGGCCCCGCCACGCGGCGCGGCCGTTGAGCCCAACCCCTCGGCGGCCCCGGCCGCACAGAGCAACCTGCCCCGGGGCCTGGGCGCCGTCAGGGCCGCCGCGGCGCCCTCCGCAAGCCCGGTCAATGCCGCCCCGCAGCCTGCAGCGCACCCGCAACCGGTGCGGACTGCGGCGCCAGCCCCGGTTTGCACCGTTTGCGGCCGGGTGGAGTCGGTAGACGCCGTGCAGCAGGGCGCCCCGGCCACGGGGGTAGGGGCCGTCGCTGGCGGTGTGCTGGGCGCGGTGGTCGGCAACCAGATCGGCAAGGGGTCCGGCCGCACGGCCGCCACCGTGCTGGGGGCTGTGGGCGGCGGCTACGTGGGCCACAAGGTCGAAGAGCGCACCCGCACGCAGACCGTGTACCAGATCGCCGTGCGCATGGAAGACGGGTCGGTGCGCCGCTTCACGCGCGCGCAGCCCACGGCCGTGGGAACCCCTGTGGTGCTCCAGGGCAAGGGCTTCCGCGTGGACGATGGCGCGCCAACCCGGGCTGCAGAGCCTTATGGCCCCGCGCAGGGCCCCGCGCAGCCGGGAACTGTGCGCGTCGCAGACACGTACTGACCGCGCGGGCTGCCAGCCGGTGCGCCGTCTGGCCTGCGGGCGGTGCGCCCTGTTTCTGAAAGCCCGCTGTTGCGGGCTTTCTCACGCTGCCGGCCGTCGCGTGCAGCCTACAGCACCACCGGGATTTCCGTGGCCGGCGGCGTGTTGCGGCTGCGGCCGCAGCGCACGATGCCGTCGATCATCACCATGCCGATGCCGGGGATGTCCCCCAGCTGAACGCTCTCCAGCAGGGATGCGCCGGCCGTGTGCTGGGCACGGTCCATGAAGACAAAGTCCGCGGCGCGGCCCACCTCGATCAGGCCGCAGTTCAGGCCCCGCAGGCGCGCGGTGTTGCCGGTGGCAAAGCAGAACACCAGCTCGGCAGGAATGTCCGCCAGGCTGGACAACAGCGCAATCATGCGCAGCATGCCCAGCGGCTGCACCCCCGAGCCTGCCGGGCCGTCAGTGCCCAGGATCACGCGGTGCGGGCACTTGAGCTCCATGGCCGCGCGCGCGGCCTGGATGGCGATCTTCTCGTTGCCGTTGTGCACCAGCTCGATCGCCCGGGAAGACTTCTCGCACAGCTCGCACACATGCTTCCAGGGCAGGGCCGTGTGGCCGCCGTTGATGTGGCCGATCACGTCGGCGTCCGCCTCCAGCACCACGTCCTTGTCGATCAGGCCCGAGCCCGGGATGGACGGCCCGCCCGTGTGGATGGTGCTCAGGATGCCGTGCTTGCGGGCCCAGGCCACCATGTCCTTGGCCTCGTAGCCGGCCTTGACCGAGCCCAGGCCGACCTCGCCCAGCAGCTTCACGCCCGCGTCGGCCAGGTCCTTGAAGTCCTGCTCGGTCATGCCCTTTTCGATCACGGGCGCGCCGGCCAGCACCTTCACGCCGCCGGGGCGGAAGTTGTCGAACGCGCGTTGGGCGGTGATGGCCAGGGCCTTCAGGCCCACGATGTCCTTGGGCCTGCCCGGCAGGTGGACTTCGCCGGCCGAGATCATGGTGGTCACGCCGCCATTCATCGTGGAGTCGATCCAGCCCAGCTGGTTCTGGCGCGGCGTCCAGTCGCCGAACACCGGATGCACGTGGCTGTCGATCAGGCCCGGGGCCACGCAAGTCTTGCGCGCGTCGATCACCGTCTGCGCGTGCTCGGTGTCACAGTCTTTTTCCCGGCCCACGGCCACGATGAGGCCGTCCTGGACGACGAGGGTGTCGGCGTCGAGGATGGGGCGGTCCAGGTCTCCCGACAACAACAGACCGATGTTCTTGATGACGACTTTGCCGGATTTGCCGCCGGCCGCTGCTTCTGCCATGGATTCTCCTGGTGGGGGTGGGGAATGCGGGCAGGGCGCCCGCGCAACGAAAATCGGCGGGCTCAGGCGGCGGTCTTGCCCTTGGGCCGCACCGGCCCTGGTGCCACGGCGCGCAGCACCGTATCGATGACGAAAGCCTCCCAGTGCGCCAGCGCATCGGGGGTTTCCAGGTCTTCGCCCAGGAAGGCCGCCAGCGTGTGCCGGTTGGACATGTAGAAGTAGCCGGTGGCCGCAATCAGCAGGTACACATCGCGCGCCGACACGTCCTTGCGGAACAGGCCCTGCGCCTGGCCGCTGTCCAGCACGCGGCGGATGACTTCAATGGCTGGCGACGAATACTCGCGGGCGCGCATCGACTTGGAGATGTGCTTGCCCTTGTGCAGGTTCTCCGTATTGAGCAGCGTGATGAACTCCGGATTCTTGCGGTAGTAGCCCACCACGAACCGAATCACGTCCTGCAGGGCCTCCAGGGGCCGGGCCGTGTCGAGATCCAGCTTGGACTCGGCATCGTTCATGCGGCGGTAGGTTTCTTCCAGGACCTCGATGAAAAGCCCTTCCTTGCTACCGAAGTAGTAGTAGATCATCCGGTCGAAGGACTTGGCCGCCTTGGAGATCTTCTCCACGCTGCCGCCTTCGTATCCGTAGCGTGCAAAGACCTTGATCGCCGCTTTCAGGATGTTGTCGCGCGTGGTCTGGGCGGCCTGCTCGCGGACTCCGGGCCGGCGCGCGGAGAGAGTTCGGCTGGACGCGGTGCGGGCCTTGGTGGGAGTGGCAGACATGGCGGGTCCTGAAGGGGTAGGGCGGGCCTAGCGGGACATGCCCGGGGGACCCGCCGTGGGGTCACTGCTCTGCAAAGGCGCGTTCGATCACGAAGTCACCCGGCTTCGTGGTGTTGCCTTCGTTGAAGCCGCGCTCTTCCATCATGTGCTTGAGGTCGCGCAGCATTTCAGGGCTGCCGCAGATCATCACGCGGTCTTCCGCGGGATTCAGGGCAGGCAGGCCCAGGTCGCGGGCGAGCTGGCCGTTTTCAATGATGGTGGTGACGCGGCCCTGGTGCTTGAAAGGCTCGCGCGTCACCGTCGGGTAGTACTTGAGCTGCTTCGTGACCATCTCGCCCAGGAATTCGTGCTGGGGCAGCTCCTGCGTGATGTAGTCGTGGTAGGCCAGTTCCTTCACTTCGCGCACGCCGTGCACCAGGATGACTTCCTCAAACTTCTCGTACGTCTCCGGGTCGCGGATCAGGCTCAGGAACGGGGCCACGCCCGTGCCGGTGGACAGCATGTACAGGCGCTTGCCGGGCAGCAGGTAGTCGATGAGCAGCGTGCCGGTGGGCTTCTTGCCCACCACAATGGTGTCGCCCACCTTGATGTGTTGCAGGCGCGAGGTCAGCGGGCCGTCGGGCACCTTGATGGACAGGAATTCCAGGTGCTCCTCGTAGTTGGGGCTCACGATGCTGTAGGCCCGCAGCAGCGGCTTGCCGTTCTCGCCGCGCAGGCCGATCATCGTGAAGTGGCCGTTGGAGAAGCGCAGCGCGGTGTCGCGCGTGGTGGTGAAGGAGAACAGGCGGTCGGTCCAGTGGTGAACCGTCAGGACGCGTTCGTCAAGAAAAGCGCTCATGGTGCGTTAGAAGGAAAAGTTGGTAGCTAATAAGGAAAGCTGGCTGAAGCCGGGGCCCCGGAAAGGCTCTACCACGCGATATCCAGGCCGGAAAGCTTGTGGCTCACAACCCTCCATTGTTCCGCATCTGGCAAAGCCGGCTTTCTTTTGGTGATTGTGGGCAAGGTGGGCGCCAGTTTTTTGTTGAACGCGAGGAAGTTCTCCAAGCCTTGCGGTAAGTCGTCTTCGGCGTAGATCGCATCGGCCGGGCACTCCGGAATGCACACCGCACAGTCGATGCATTCGTCCGGGTCGATCACCAGAAACTCGGGACCTTCGCGGAAGCAGTCGACCGGGCAGACGTCGACACAGTCGGTGTACTTGCACCGAATGCAGGCGTCCGTCACAACGTGCGTCATTTTGGGGCTCCTCGTGCACCGTTTTTGGGGCCGCAAAAACACCATTGCGGACCCTTTGCGATTCCGCTACATTCGCGATCAATGTAGCGTTCACAACATTTAAGTTAAGTGAATGCTACACAAAACGCCAAGCGCGTACAAGCACTTGCATCAATGCAATGGATGGGCCGCACGATGACAGAACACACCAAGACCGACGGGCTTCCCGGCATGGACACGCCAGACCTGCCGCAGGTGCTGGAGCGCGCGCGGCCGCGTAACGACCGCATGAGCGGCGCCAAGGTGGAATGCAACGCCTGCCCGGTGCTCTGCCAGATCTCGGAAGGCCGCGCGGGCGCCTGCGACCGTTACGCCAACCAGGCCGGCGTGCTGGTGCGGCTGGAACCGGTGGTGTTGCTGCGCAAGACCCTGGAGGCGGGCGAACCCGCGCTGGTGCCGTTTGCGGGGCGCGCCCAGCCGCCCGGGCAGGCCGGTGCAGCCACGGAGGACGGCGCCCCGGCGGGGACTGCGCCCGCGTGGAACGGCGACCTGCTCCTCTCGGAAGAAGTCTTCGTGACGGGCGTGGGCTCATCCACCACCTACCCGGACTACAAGCCCGCGCCCTTCATCGTGGGCTCCCAGGTCGAGGGGGTGGACATGGTCACGGTGGTCACCGAAGGCATCTTCAGCTACTGCAGCTTCAAGGTGAAGATCGACACCGACCGCTTTCTCGGCCCGGAGCAGGCCAATGTGCGCTGCAAGGGCGAGGTCGTGGGCCACGTGACCACGGCGGAATACGGCTCCCAGATGCTCTCGCTGGGCGGTGTGCACCACCTCACCGGCGGCACCAAGAAGGAAGGCCGCATCACCGCAGAAATGATGCAGTTGCTGGGCAACAAGCACGCGGTGGAGCTCACCATTGACGGCGGATCGCAGCTCGTTATCCAGGCGGGGCAGGCGCCCATCGTCAACGGCGTGGCCGAGCAGCGCATGCGCGTGGGGTGCGGCTCTGCGGCCATTGGCATTTTTGCGCGCCAGTTCTACGGGCATGTGGACGAGGTGGTCGTGGTCGATGACCACATCACCGGGGTGCTCACCGAGCACCAGGCCGGCCGCTGCCTGGACATGCGGCCGTCCGGCATCCAGATGCGCGGGCGCAAGTCCACGCCGGGCCGCTACTTCCAGGTCGCGAACCCCGGCACGGGCTGGGGCGGCACCGACATCGCGGACCCGTTGTCCATCATCGAAGGCTGGGAGCCCGCCGTCGCGTGGCCCGGGCTGCGCCTGCTGATGACATCGACCACCGGAGAGCACGCGTCCTGGTACGTGCTGGACGAAGCGCTTCGGCCGGTGGAGGCATCCATGCCCCAGGACGTGCGGCGCATCGTGGACCGCATTGGCGAAAACTGCGAGCCTTCGCTGGCTTCCGTGCTGTTCCTGGGCGGCGCGGGCGGCAGCCTGCGCGCCGGCGTCACCGAAAACCCGGTGCTGCTCACGCGCTCCATCAAGCAGGCGCTGGTCAACGTCACGTGCGGCGGGGCGCCGGCCTACGTGTGGCCGGGCGGCGGTATCACCGTCATGGCCGACGTGCTGCGCATGCCGGACAACAGCTTTGGCACGGTGCCCACGCCGGCGATCGTCGCGCCCATCGAGTTCAGCATGCGGCGTGCGGACTATGCCGCGCTGGGCGGGCATATCGAGCAGATCCGCAACCTGCGCGAGGTGCTGGCGCAGGGCGCGTGGCACAACGATGGCGCACCCCAGGCGCGTCTGTGGCAGGCCCTGCCGGCCTCCAACCCCTGGCCGCTCGGGCAGCCGCCTTTGCTGGGCTGAGTGCCGCCGTCCCGCCATGAATGCCTGCCGAAATCTCCTGCCGGGTGGCCGCTGGCACTTCCAGCACGGTCCCATCGACCTCGTCCTGCAGGTCGATGGGGAGCCGCTGGCGGTGGCCCGCGCGCATGAGCGCGCCTGGCAGCGCTTTGACGGGCTGTTGCAGGAGCTGGTGGCGGAGCTGGCGGCGCTGCGCGCGCCCGTGGGGGCCGACTGCCCCCTGCACGGTGCCGTTGCGCGTCGCATGTGGGCCGCCTGCGCGCCGTTCCGCGCCGGCTTCATCACGCCCATGGCCGCCGTGGCGGGCGCCGTGGCGCAAGAGATCCTGGACGCTTGCGGGCGCGAGGGCATCGACCGTGCATGGGTAAACAACGGCGGAGACATCGCCCTGTACCTGGCGCCCGGCCGCTCTGTCACCGTGGGCGTGTACGCTGATGTGTCGGCGCTGAACGCGGTGCTCGGGACGGGCGGCCTCGCTCTGGATGGAACCGTCCACATCGACAGCACCCTGCCGGTGCGGGGCGTGGCCACCAGCGGGTGGCGCGGGCGCAGCCAGTCGCTGGGCATTGCCGACAGCGTGACCGTGCTGGCCGCCACGGCGGCGCAGGCCGATGCGGCTGCCACCGTCGTTGCCAATGCCGTCAACGTGCAGGACGTGCGGGTTCGCCGCGCCCCCGCGTGGCAGGTGCGGGACGACAGCGACCTGGGCGATCGGCTCGTCACGATGGATGTGCCAGCGCTGCCTTCGGACATCGTGCATGCAGCGCTGCGCGCCGGTTGGCAAAAGGCGCAAGAATTGCAGGCCGATGGCTTGCTGTGGGGTGCTTTGCTGGTGTGCCAGGGCCAGTCCATGGCCACGGCGTCGGCGCAGGCCGTGCTCGGTGCGCCAGCGCCGCCTGAAGGGGCTGAGGAATCGGTAGTTGGTTCGGTATTTGCTTAACGAAAACCACAGGCTTTCACAATGATCCAGATACGACGCGTTTTCACCCATGTGGAGGAGGTCCGGCACGAATTCGGGCCCGAGGCCGATGTGCCGCTGTTGCGGGGCGCCATCGGTGCGGTGTTGACCAACCCCTACGCCGGCCGGTACGAACCCGACATCCTGCCCATGATGGATGCGCTGCAGGACGTGGGCCTGGACATGGCGCGCCGGCTGCTGGCGGCCATGGCCGTGCCGGCGGAGCGCATCGAAACCTACGGCAAGGGCGCCATCGTGGGGGCCGCGGGCGAGCTGGAGCATGGCGCCCTGTGGCACGTGCCGGGCGGCTACGCCATGCGCGAGCTGCTGGGCTGGAAGGGCGACCGCAACGCCTATGCCCAGGGCCAGGCCGAAGCCAAGACCGGGCAGAAGGCCAATGCCCTGGCCATCGTGCCCTCCACCAAGAAAGTGGGCGGGCCGGGCGCGGCGCTAGACGTGCCGCTGACCCATATCAACGCGAGCTATGTGCGCAGCCACTTCGACGCCATCGAGGTGCGTGTGCCGGGAGCACCCGCGTCCGATGAGATCGTCTTCATCCTGGCCATGAGCACCGGTGCCCGCATCCACGCGCGCGTCGGCGGCCTGAAGGCACAAGACATCAGCCAGTGGAATGGCCTGCGCTGAGCGGGCGACCCCCCGCTCAACCCCTAGACCGAAGGAGCAAGAGACATGACCGCCAAGATCCGGAAGATCATTGTTCAGACCGACGAGGTGCGCATCGAAATGGGGCGCGAGGTGCAGCCGCCCGCGCGCAGGGCCCTCGCCATGGCCGTCATTGAGAACCCGTATGCCGGCCGCTATGCCGACAACCTGGATGGGCTGATCGCCATCGGCGAGGAGCTGGGCGGCCTGCTGGGCCAGCGCTGCGTGCAGGCTCTGGGCATCGAGCCCGGCCAGGCCCAGAGCTATGGCAAGGCCGCCATCGTCGGCGAAGCCGGCGAGCTGGAGCACGCGGCCGCCCTCCTGCATCCCAAGCTCGGCGCGCCATTGCGCGCGGCGGTGGAAAAGGGCGCTGCCCTGGTGCCTTCCAGCAAGAAGGTAGGCGGCCTGGGCACGGCCATCGATGTGCCCCTGGGCCACAAGGATGCCGCCTACGTGCGCAGCCATTTCGATGCCATGGAGGCCCGCGTGGCCGATGCGCCGCGCTCCCACGAAATCGTGGTGGCGGTCGCCGTCACAGCCAGCGGTCGGCCCCTGGCGCGCATCGGCGGCTTGCAGGTTTCCGACATCCAGGGCGTTGACGGCCTGCGCTGAGCGCCCTGGCCGCACTACCATCGCGCACGGCGCTTTCCCACGGACCTTTCTCTCCAACCCACCTTTCAGGAGTGTTTCCCATGACGATGCGACAAACCCTCATGCGTGCCACGGCGGCTGCCGCGCTGGCCCTCACGCTGGCCCCCGTGCATGCGCAGGATGCCATCAAGATTGGCGAGATCAACAGCTACAAGGCGCAGCCCGCCTTCCTGGAGCCCTACAAGAAGGGCATGGAGCTGGCGGTGGACGAGATCAACGCCGCCGGAGGCGTTCTGGGCAAGAAGGTCCAGCTGGTCATCCGCGACGACAACGGCAATCCGGGCGACGCGGTGCGCGCGGCGGAAGAGCTGGTCTCGCGCGAGAAGGTGGATGTGCTCACCGGTTCGTTCCTCTCGCACGTCGGCCTGGCGCTGACCGATTTCGCCAAGCAGAAGAAGTTCTTCTTCCTGGCGGGCGAGCCGCTGACCGACAAGATCGTCTGGCAGAACGGCAACCGCTACACCTACCGGCTGCGGCCCTCCACCTACATGCAGGTGTCGATGATGGTGCCGGAGGCCGCGGCCCTCAAGAAGAAGCGCTGGGCGCTGGTGTACCCCAACTATGAATACGGGCAGTCGGCCGTGGCCACGTTCAAGCAGCTGCTCAAGGCCGCGCAGCCGGATGTGGAGTTCGTGGCTGAGCAGGCCCCGCCCCTGGGCAAGGTGGACGCGGGCAGCGTGGTGCAGGCCCTGGCCGATGCCAAACCCGACGCGATCTTCAACGTGCTCTTCGGGGCCGACCTGTCCAAGTTTGTGCGCGAGGGCAACACCCGCGGCCTGTTCCAGGGCCGCGAAGTGGTCAGCCTGCTGACCGGCGAGCCCGAGTACATGGACCCGCTCAAGGACGAGGCGCCCAACGGCTGGATCGTCACCGGCTATCCCTGGTATGGCATCCAGACGCCCGAGCACAAGGCCTTTCAAACCGCCTACCAGGCCAAGTTCAACGACTACCCGCGCCTGGGCTCCATCGTGGGCTACAGCGCCATCAAGTCGCTGGCCGAAGGCATGAAGAAGGCCGGCTCCACCGATGCGGAAAAGCTCGTGGCCGCCTTCAAGGGCCTGCAGGTGCCCACGCCGTTCGGCACCATCGTCTATCGTCCGGAAGACAACCAGTCCACCATGGGCGGCTTCGTGGGCCGCACCAAGAACGAAGGCGGCAAGGGCGTGATGGTGAACTACCGCTACGTGGACGGCGCCAAGGTGCAGCCTTCGAACGACGAAGTCAAGAAGCTGCGCGCTGCTGAATAGGCAATAACCCCCCTCAGACGCTTCGCGTCTTCCCTCCCTTCTCTCGCGCTAAGCGCGGGAAGGGGGACGCAGCCCTCGCTGCGGGGCGGCCCTTGCTCGGCTGTCCTGGTGGGGAGGGCGCCAGTTTCATAGGCTGTGGGCGGTGCGCAGATTGCATCGCGGAGACTTCGATGAGTTTTTCGAGTTTTGTCGTTCAGCTGCTCAACGGGCTGGCGGGGGCGTCCTCGCTGTTCCTGGTGGGGGCCGGGCTGTCGCTGATCTTCGGGGTCACGCGCATCGTGAATTTTGCGCACGGCTCGTTCTTCATGGTCGGCATCTACATCGCCTACTCGCTGGTGGCCAAGCTGGGCACGGGCCTGGGCTTCTGGCCCGCGCTGCTGCTGGCGGCCGTGGCCGTGGGCCTGCTGGGGGCGGCGGTGGAGGTGCTGCTGCTGCGCCGCATCTACAAGGCGCCCGAGCTGTTTCAGCTGCTGGCCACCTTCGCGCTGGTGCTGGTGATCAAGGATGCGGCGCTGTGGATCTGGGGCCCTGAAGAGCTGCTGGGCCCGCGCGCGCCGGGGCTGTCGGGCTCAGTGAGCATCCTGGGGCGGCAGTTTCCCTCCTACGACCTGTTCCTCATCGTCGTGGGCCCCGTGGTGCTGGGCCTCTTGTGGCTGCTGCTGACCCGCACGCGCTGGGGCACGCTGGTGCGCGCCGCCACGCAGGACCGCGAGATGGTGGGCGCCCTCGGCGTGAACCAGGCCTGGCTCTTCACCGCGGTGTTCGCCCTGGGGGCGCTGCTGGCGGGCCTGGGCGGTGCGCTGCAGCTGCCGCGCGAGCCGGCCACGCTGGAGATGGATCTCAACACCATCGGCGCCGCCTTTGTGGTGGTGGTCGTGGGCGGCATGGGGTCCATCCCCGGCGCGTATGTGGCGGCGCTGCTGATTGCCGAAATCAAGGCCGTGTGCATCTGGCTCGGGGTGGTCGAGATCTTCGGCATCAGCGTCTCGTTTTCCAAGCTCACGCTGGTGGTCGAGTTCCTCGTGATGGCGGTGGTGCTGATCTGGCGGCCTTGGGGCCTGATGGGCCGCCCGCAGGGCGTGAGCCGCAACGCCGGCCTGCCGGAAGCGCCGCTGCGCGCCGCACCGCCGTGGTACCGCGCGGGCGGCATGGCGCTGGTGGCCGTGCTGGTGGCGCTGCCGTTCCTCACGGCCGGCTCGCCGTATTTCACGGTGCTGATGATCGACCTGCTCATCGCCGCCCTGTTCGCGGCCAGCCTGCACTTCATCATGGGGCCGGCGGGCATGCACTCGTTCGGGCATGCGGCGTACTTCGGGCTGGGTGCCTATGCCGCCGCGCTGCTGGTGCGCGCGGCCGGCATGCCGATGGAGCTGGCGCTGGTGCTGGCGCCGCTGGCGGCGGGCGCGGGGGCGCTGCTCTACGGCTGGTTCTGCGTGCGGCTGTCGGGCGTGTACCTGGCCATGCTCACGCTGGCCTTTGCGCAGATCACCTGGGCCATCTGCTACCAGTGGGACGGCTTCACCGGCGGCAGCAACGGCCTGACTGGCGTGTGGCCGGCCGAGTGGCTGTCGGACAAGCGCAACTACTACTTCCTCACCCTGGCCCTGGTCGTGGGCGGTGTGCTGCTGCTGCGCCGGGTGCTGTTCTCGCCGTTTGGCTACGCGCTGCGGGCGGGGCGGGATTCCGTGCTGCGCGCCGACGCCATCGGCATCGACGTGAAGCGCATGCAGTGGACGGCGTTCGTCATCGCCGGCGTGTTCGCCGGCCTGGGCGGGGCGCTGTTCGCGTTTTCCAAGGGCAGCATTTCCCCCGAGGCGCTGCATGTGGGCAAGTCGGTGGATGGGCTGGTCATGGTGCTGCTGGGCGGCATCCAGACGCTGGCCGGCCCGGTGGTGGGCGCCGTCACTTTCACCTGGCTGCACGACACCGTGGCCCGCAACACCGACTACTGGCGCGCCATGCTGGGCGCCATCATCCTGATCCTGGTGCTGCTCTTCCCGCAGGGCATCGCGGGCGCCATCCGGCAGGTCTTCGACAACCGGCGTGAAGCAAAGGAGGGCCAGGCATGAGCCTGCTCAAAGTCGCCGGCCTGGGCAAGTCCTTCGGGGGCGTCAAGGCCGTGGATGGCATTCATTTCGAACTGGCCGCGGGCGAGCTGCTGGCGCTGATCGGCCCCAACGGCGCCGGCAAGTCCACCACCTTCAACATGGTCAACGGCCAGCTCGCTGCGGATGCTGGCTCCATCCTGCTGGACGGCCAGGAACTGGTGGGCCGCCGGCCGCGGGACATCTGGCGCCTGGGCGTAGGGCGCACGTTCCAGATCGCCGAGACGTTCGCCTCGCTCACCGTGGTCGAGAACGTGCAGATGGCGCTCATCTCGCACGACCACCGGCTGTTCTCGATGTGGCGCAAGGCCTCGGACCACAAGCGCAGCGAGGCGCTGGCCTTGCTCGACCAGGTGGGCATGAAGGCCCAGGCCGACCGCCCCTGCAGCGTGCTGGCCTACGGCGACGTCAAGCGCGTGGAGCTGGCGATTGCCATGGCCAACAACCCCAAGCTGCTGCTGATGGATGAGCCCACGGCCGGCATGGCGCCCAAGGAGCGCAACGAACTGATGGCGCTGACCAAGCAGCTCGTGATCGACCGCAACATGGCGGTGCTGTTCACCGAGCACAGCATGGACGTGGTGTTCGCCTATGCCGACCGCATGATCGTGCTGGCGCGCGGGCGCCTCATCGCCGAGGGCAAGCCCTTGGAGCTGCGCGACCATCCCAAGGTGCAGGAGGTGTACTTCGGCACCGGCAAGACGTTTGAAAAGAAGCCCGCAGCCGCAGCGGAGACCCCGGCATGACCATGACGACGACGAGCGAGAACAAAGAAGTGCTGCTGCAGGCCCAGGGCCTGCAGGCCTGGTACGGCGCGGCGCAGATCCTGTACGACGTGCAACTCGAAGTGCGCCGGGGCGAGGTGGTGGCGCTGATGGGCCGCAATGGCGCGGGCAAGTCCACCACGCTCAAGACGCTGATGGGGCTGCTGTCCAAGCGCAAGGGCAGCATCCATTTCATGGGCCACGATCTCTCGCGCGGCGACCCGCACGAGGCCGCGCGCCTGGGCCTGGGCTTCGTGCCGGAAGACCGCCGCGTGTTCACCGACCTCACGGTGATGGAGAACCTTGAGGTGGGCCGCCAGCCCGCGCGCACCTGGCCCGACGGCTCGGCCGCCCCGGTGTGGACGCCCGAGCGCCTGTTCCAGCTGTTCCCCAACTTGGGCGAGATGCGCGAGCGCCCGGGCGGCCGGATGAGCGGCGGCGAGCAGCAGATGCTCACCGTGGCGCGCACGCTCATGGGCAACCCGTTCCTGGTGCTGCTGGACGAGCCCTCCGAAGGCGTGGCGCCGGTGATCGTCGAGCAGATGGCGCACATGATCCTGGAGCTCAAGGAGCAGGGCGTGAGCATCCTGCTGTCCGAGCAGAACATGCACTTCGCCGAGCTGGTGTCCGACCGGGCCTATGTGCTGGAGAAGGGCCAGATCCGCTACCAGGCCAGCATGGCCGAGCTGACGGCCAACGACGAGGTGCGGCGCGCCTACCTGAGCGTCTGAAAACCGCGTGTGGTGCGCAGCCCACGCCTTCCGACGGTTACAAAATATCACACGGCCCGGCGCTTGCGCATCGGCCGTGCCAACCCTGAAACTTGCGCCTTTATGTAAGGAGCGCTACATGAAGTGTCGAGGAGTGGAGGATGGATGCATCGACCGCCGGACTGCCATGGTGGGCCTGGCGGCGGCCGGTGTAGCGTGGGCAGGCCCGGCGGCCGCAGAAACCGGGGTCACCGACACCCGCATCAAGGTGGGCCAGTCGGCCGTGTTCACCGGCCCGGCCAAGGACTTCGGCGTGGACTACAAGGCGGGCATTGCCCTCGTCTTCGACAAGGTGAACAAGACCGGCGGCGTGCAGGGCCGCACGCTGGAGCTGGTCTCTTATGACGATGTCTACGACCCCAAGAAGACGGCCGAGAACACCGCCAAGCTCATCGACGAGGACAAGGTCTTCGCCCTCATCGGCTACGTGGCCACGGGCAACCTGATCGCCGCCATGCCCCTGGCCGAGAAGGCCGGCGTGCCCATGTTCGCGCCCCTGGTGGGCACCACGTCCTTTCGCACCACGCACAACCGCTATCTCTTCCATGTGCGCGCCAGCTACGAGGCCGAGCTGCGCAAGATCGTGGGGCACCTGGCCACGCTGGGCATCAACAACATCGCCGTCATCTACCAGAACAGCGCGTTCGGCAAGTCCAACCTCGACACCTGCCTGCAGATCGCCCAGGGCCTGAAGGTGAAGGTGGTGGACTCCGTGCCCATGGAGATCGCCGCCACCGATGCCAAGCCCCAGGTGGCCCAGCTCACCAAGGCCCAGCCCGGTGCCGTGGTGATGATCATGGCCGGCAAGATGGTGGAGGTGTTCCTGCGCGACTACCGCGCAGCGGGGGCCGCATCGCCGCTGTACACCATCTCGGTGGGCATTACCGATGCGCCTGGGTCCGCGCAGCGCTTGAATGGCGGCATCGAAGGCCTCGTCACCGCCAGCATCGTGCCCTCGCCCCAGGCCAGCCGCCTGCCCATCGTGGCCGACTACCGCAAGGACCGCACCGACGCGGGCGAGAAGATCGACAGCTACACCATGCTCGAAGGCTACATTGCCGCGCGCGTGTTTGTGGAGGGGCTCAAGCGCGCGGGCCGCAACCTCACGCGCGAAGGCTTCATCAAGGCGATGGAAGACATGGGCACCACCAAGCTGGGCGACTTTCCGCTGCAGTACGGGCCGAACAACCACAACGGCTCGAACTTTGTGGACCTGGAGATGTACACCCGCACCGGCTCGCTCAAGCGCTAAAGCCCCGGGAGGCTGTTCACCCCCATGCATACCCCTGCACCCGCCGCCACCCTCACCGTCAACGGCCAGCCCTGCGCCTTGCCAGATCCCGGGCCCGCCGGCGCCACGCTGCTGCACGTGCTGCGCAACGACCTCGCGCTCAACGGCCCCAAGTACGGCTGCGGCCTGGGGCAGTGCGGTGCGTGCACGGTGCTGGTGGACGGGGTGGCGGCGCGGGCCTGCGTGATCCCCGCACAAGGCCTGGCGGGGCGCGAGGTGACCACGCTGGAGGGCCTGCCCGCGCGCTGCGGGCGTGTGGATGCGTTGCACCCCGTGCAGCAGGCGTTTGTGGAAGAGCAGGCCGCCCAGTGCGGCTACTGCCTGAACGGCATGGTGATGATGGCCGTGGCCCTGCTGGAGCGCAACCCCGACCCTGACGAAGCCGCCATCCGCCGCGAGCTGTCGTCCAACCTGTGCCGCTGCGGCACGCACATCGAGATCATCCGCGCCGTGCAGCGCGCCGCCGTGTTGATGCGCGAGGCGAAGGCATGAGCGCGTCTTCTCCCACGCCGCCGCGCGCCCAGGCGCCGCGCAGCCGCGCCGACTTCCATGCTGCCGACGGCGTGCTGCTGGTCGTGCGCAACCCGCCGCCCGCACCGCCGCCGGTCAAGGGCCAGCCCGCGCTGGTGGCCGGCAACCCGGCCGAGGGCGTGGAGATCCTCATCGCCGTGTGGGACGACGGCAGCGTCACGGCGCTCAATGGCCATGTGGACCTGGGCACTGGCATCCGCACCGCGCTCGCGCAGATCGTGGCCGAAGAGCTGGACGTGCCCCTGCCCTGCGTGCACATGGTGCTGGGCGACACCACCCGCGCGCCCAACCAGGGCGCCACCATTGCCAGTGCCTCCCTCCAGATCCACGCCAAGCCGCTGCGCACCGCGGCGGCCCAGGCGCGCCATTGGTTGCTGGCCCGCGCGGCCGAGCGCTTGAAGGCGCCGGCAGAAACCTTGCGGATTCACCACGGCCTGGTCCAGTCTGCCGACGACCCCGGCGTGCGCGTGCGCTATGCCGATCTGCTGGCGGGCCAGCACACCGTGCTGGAGCTGGCCGACGCCACCCCCACCAAGCCCGCGGCCGATTACCGCGTGGTGGGCCAGTCCGTGCCGCGCGTGGACATCCCCGCCAAGGTCAGCGGCGAGCTGGTCTTCGTGCACGACATGCGCGTGCCCGGCATGCTGCACGGCCGCGTGGTGCGCCCGCCGTATGCCGGCGCCGACCATGGCGACTTCATCGGCAACACGCTGGAATCGGTGGACCAAAACTCCATCGCCCACATCCCCGGCATCCGCGCCGTGGTGGTGATCCGCGACTTCGTCGGCATCGTCGCCGAGCGCGAAGAGCAGGCCGAGCAGGCCCTGCGCGACTTGAAGGTACGCTGGAAGGACTGGCCCGGCTTTCCCCGCCAGGACAGCCCCGAGGCCATTGCCCAGGCCATCCGCGCCAACCCCGCCACCCAGCGCCGGCTGGTGGACGAGGGCGACGTGGATGCCGCCCTGGCCGCAGCCGACCAGCCCATGCCGCGCACCTACGTGTGGCCCTACCAGATGCACGCGTCGATCGGCCCCTCGTGCGCCGTGGCCGAGTGGCGGGCGCAGGACGACGCTGGCCGCCCGCGCATGACCGTGTGGGCCGGCACCCAGAACCCCCATGTGCTGCGCGCCGACCTGGCCCGCCTGATGGGCATGGCCGATGTGGACATCGACCTGATCCGCATGGAAGCCGCGGGCTGCTATGGCCGCAATGGTGCCGACGATGTGGCCGCCGACGCGGCGCTGCTCTCGCGTGCGGTGGGCGCCCCCGTGCGCGTGCAGCTCACGCGCGAGCAAGAGCACCTGTGGGAGCCCAAGGGCACGGCCCAGCTCATGCAGGTGCGCGGCGGGCTCAATGCCGACGGCTCCGTGGCGGCGTATGACTTCGAGACTTCGTATCCGTCCAACGGCGCGCCCACGCTGGCCCTGCTGCTCACCCGCACCATCGAGCCCACGGCCCAAGCCTATGAGATGGGCGACCGCACCGCACGCCCGCCGTACCAGTACGACCACCTGCGCGTCGCCGTCAACGACATGCCGCCCATCGTGCGCGCATCCTGGCTGCGCGGCGTGTCGGCGCTGCCCAACTCCTTCGCGCACGAGTCGTATGTGGACGAGCTGGCCACCGCCGCGGGCGTGGACCCGGTGCAGTTCCGCCTGCAGCTGCTGAACGACCCGCGCGCCGCCGAGCTGGTGCGCGCCACGGCCGCCAAGGCCGGCTGGCAGCCGCGTACCGGCCCGCGCCAGGTTCAGGCCGACGGCGACTGGGTGCAGGGCCAGGGCTTTGCCTATGCGCGCTACATCCACAGCAAGTGGCCCGGCTTTGGCGCGGCCTGGGCCGCCTGGGTGGCCGATGTGGACGTCAACCAGCGCACCGGCGAGGTCCACGTGCGCCGCGTGGTGGTGGGGCACGACGCCGGCCTCATGGTGAACCCCGCGGGTGTGGAGCAGCAGGTGCACGGCAACGTGCTGCAGACCACGAGCCGTGCGCTCAAGGAGCAGGTGAGCTTCGAGCCCGTCAAACAGGCCGTGGACAGCCGCGAGTGGGGTAGCTACCCCATCCTGAGTTTCCGCGAGGTGCCCGTCATCGAGGTCATGCACATGCCCCGGCAGGACGAAGCCCCGCTGGGCGCGGGCGAATCGTCCTCCGTGCCCGGCACGGCGGCCATCGCCAACGCGATCTTTGACGCCACGGGCGTGCGCTTTCGCGCGCCGCCGTTCACGCCCGAGGTGGTGCGCGCCGGGCTGAACCCGCTCACCGCCGCTGCGGAGGCGGCTGCAGCCGGCGCCGGTGCAGAAGGCTCCGCCGCGCCCCCGCAGCCCGCCGACGTGCTGCCCACGCTGGAGCTGCCCGCCCCCGCTCTGCCCGCCAACGCCCCCTGGCCGCGCCGCCGCAGCGTGTGGGCGCGGGCGGGTGCGCTGGCCGCGGGCATCTTCGCCGTGGGCGCCGCGCTGCTGGGCTGGCGCCCGTCCATCGCGCCTGTGGCGCAGACCAGCGGCGGCGCAGCGGTCTACAACGCCGCCACCATTGAGCGCGGCCGCGTCCTGGCCGCCGCGGGCGACTGCGCCGTGTGCCACACCGCGCCCGGTGGCGCGTCCAACGCGGGCGGGCGCGGCATGGACACGCCCTTCGGGACCATCTACACCACCAACCTCACGCCCGACGCCGAGACGGGAATCGGCCAGTGGTCCTTCAGCGCCTTCCAGCGCGCCCTGCGCGAAGGCATCTCGCGCGACGGCCGCCACCTGTACCCGGCGTTTCCGTACACCGCGTTCGCCAAGATGAGCGACGACGACCTCACCGCGCTGTACGCCTACCTGATGGCCCAGCCCGCCGTGCGCGCCGAGGTGCCCAAGACCGAGCTGGCCTTCCCGTTCAGCGTGCGTCCGCTCATGGCCGGGTGGAACGCGCTGTTCCACGATGCGGCCCCTTTCAAGCCGGACCCGACGCGCCCGCCCGAATGGAACCGCGGCGCCTACCTGGTGCAGGGCGTGGGCCACTGCGGCGCCTGCCACACGCCGCGCAATGCGCTGGGCGCGGAGCAGGGCGGGGCGGCGTTCCTGTCAGGCGCACTCATCGACGGGTGGGAGGCGCCCGCGCTCACCGCGCTGTCGAAAGCCCCCGTGCCCTGGAGCGCCGAGTCGCTCTACCGCTACCTGCGCCACGGCCACAGCCCCGAGCACGGCAGCGCCTCGGGCCCCATGGCACCCGTGGTGCGCGAGCTGGCCCAGCTGCCCGACAGCGACATCCGCGCCATGGCCACGTACCTGGCCTCGTTTCAGGCGGCGCCCACGGGACCCGCCTCAACCGCCGTCCCGCAGGTCACCGCCCCCGCGCTGGTGGCCCAGGCGGCCGTCCAGGCGCCGCTGCCCAGCGCTGCCCAGCGCCTGTTCAACGGCGCTTGCGCCGCCTGCCACCACGACGGCGACGGGCCCCAGCTGCTGGGCGTGAACATCCCCCTGGCGCTCAACACCAACCTGCACAGCGACCGGCCCGACAACCTGCTGCAGGTGATCGTGCACGGCATCCGCGAACCCGCCGCGCGCGACATCGGCTTCATGCCCGCGTTCGGCCCCGCGCTCAGCGATGCGCAGATCACCGAGCTGGCGCACTACCTGCGCCAGCGCTATGCACCCGGCAGGCTCGCATGGGGCGACGTGCCCGCGGCGCTGGCACGGGTGCGGGCAGGTCCGGCGCATCCCTGAGCGCTTGTTTTAAGGCATTTTTGGCCTCTGGCGCTTATGGGGCAAGCGCTGACAGCTATTAAAATAATAGCTTTTCCGGCAAAGCGTTCCGCAGCACAATCGGGCCGAAACGACCGATCCGCCCATGCCGTCCTCCGCACGCACGTTCTTCGCTCCCAGGGGCTCGCGCCATGCCGCCCTGCGCCTGCGCCGCGCCGGTGGGGCCGTGCTGCTCGTGCTGTCGTGCGCGCTGTTGTCGGCGTGCGGACCCGAGGTGCGGGGCTCGCCCAAGCCCCCGCCCTCGTTCGGCCCGGCGCAAAGCGCCTGGTGGGGCTGTCCCGCATTGCAAGGCGTGTATGCATGGCCACCCGTGGCGAACACTGCGGTGCCGGCCGGCGCAGCCGCCCGCCGCACGCCCGGCACCGGCGAACTGCCCTTCTACGCCATGGGCGCAGAGATGCAAGTCTGGCTGCGCCAGGAGCGCGGCGAAACCACGGTGCGCACGCGCGCCGTCAACCGCGCACGCAACGTGCGCACGTCCCTCACGCGGCAATGGAGCCTCATGACCTACGGCGCCGCGCAGACGCATTGCAGCGGGGGCATGCTCGACCTGAGTCCGGCGCAGATGCCCGGCGGCGCGGCAGGGAGGGGCGGCGCCACCGGCCAAGGCGCGCTCCTGGGCTTTCGCCTGGCGCTCTTGAAAGACGGTGCGCTGGCCGTGGGGACGCGGCGCTTGGTTCCCGGTGGCACGGGCTCGTACTTCTCGTGGGGCGGGCAGTCGTACGGCAGCTACGACCTGCCCGACGGGGAAGCCTGGTCTTGGGTCAAGCTGGCCCGCAGCGCCCCGGGAGACCGCGAGCCGCCGGTCGAAGACGCCTACGTGCCCGGCGCCACGGCGCCCTGAATGCCCCGGCGCGGCCGCCCGGCGGCTGCAGCGGTCGCCAAAAAAAGCGCCCAACCCGCCCTCTTATCGCGCCACCGGCCAAGGCACCCGTTGGCACAGTCGCACCAGGGCTGGGGTGCCAGGGACACCACCGGCCCGGTGTCTGCCGCCCGCCGCGGCAAGCGCCCTGCCGATGTCGTCTCACCACCCCTGAGGAGCACCCCATGTCCGCTGTCGAACTGGAAATCCACGCCATCGTGCAACGATTGCTGCGTGACGGCTACCACGCCCTCACCCTGGCCCAGCGCCGGGTGGTGGAAAGGCTCATGGCCGTCTGCTGACTACTGATCACTGACGGCGGCGGGCGCTGCGCTCGGGCGGCGCACGCGAGCCCGCGTCATGCAAGACCGAGCGACCGCACGTCCGCCTGCATCGCCTGCGCAATCAGGCGCATGTCGTGGTCGCTGACCGCGAACAGCCCGAAGCGGAACTTGGCGCCCCAGCGCGGGCGGTCTTCCATCACAAACTCCAGCGCGTCCAGCAGCGGCGCGATGGGCGCCTCCTGCGCCGGCACATAGGCCACGTCCTTGCGGAAGGGCACAAACCCGCCGCCCATGTCAAACGCGTACGGATCGCCGGGCTGCGCGATGCCGATGGAGACGAATGCCTGCAATTTCTCTTTGCCCCCCATCGTGAGGGTGGGCGCGTAGTAGGCCACGCGGTCGCCCGCCTGCACGCGGCGCAGCGGCGCGGCCTTGCCGTGGCACACCTGCATGAAGCCGGCACCCGGCGTGGCGCAGCCCCTGCGGGCATGCTAGGCGCTGGCCACGGCGATCCAGTTGCGGTGCGCGGGCGCGGCGGCAGAGGTTGCTGCTGGCACGGACCGGGGCGCGGGCTCGGCATCCGGCCAAAGAGGGTGTTGCAGTATGGCGTCGGTCAATGTAAGCCTCTCGGGAAAAGAAGGCCTGATGGTGCGGGCGCGCTGCTGACAGCGCAGTGTCAGTACCTTTGCAGCGAGGCCCCTCGACCGCGCAGCCTTGCACGGATTTGCGTTCGATCCGTCAGAACCGTTCGGGCTGAGCTTGTCGAAGCCTCGCGCGGCGCTTCGGCAAGCTCAGCGTGAACGGAGTGGCTGTTCTGGGATGTGGACCTGCCTCAGACCAGCCGCCCCCACTGCCACAACGCAAACCCGCCCAGCAGCACGGCCGACGCCCGGTTGATGCGCTGGCGCCAGGCGGGGGTAAAGCGCTGCCGCTGGTGGGCGATGGCGCTGGTCAGCAGCAGCCACCAGGCGGCCGAG
The DNA here is from genome assembly GCF_021287135.1 of Acidovorax sp. Taxonomy (GTDB): domain Bacteria; phylum Pseudomonadota; class Gammaproteobacteria; order Burkholderiales; family Burkholderiaceae_C; genus Acidovorax. Next base: position 10,254 of record NZ_JAJTBB010000075.1, on the reverse strand, counting down.
CCCGCCAGCACGCCCGCCACCATCCACCACGGCGACGGCAGGCTGGAGCGGCCGGCCCCCAGCGAGCCAAACACCGCAATGAACGACACGATGGTGGCCGGGTTCGCCAGCGTCAGCGCAAACGTGCCGGCGGCCAGGCCCAGCAGCCCCCGCGCATCGCGTGCCGGTGCGGCGGTGTGGGCCACGGGTGCGTGCCAGGTGCGCCAGGCCAGCACCAGCAGCAATGCGCCGCCGCCCAGCGCCAGCGGCGTCTTGGCGCTGGTCAGCCCGTCGATGAGCCAGCGCACGCCGAAGGCGCCCATCGCGCCGTACACCGCATCGGCCGCGGCTGCGCCCAGGCCCGTGGCCAGCCCGGCCGCCAGGCCCCGTTCCAGGGTGCGTTGCATGGTCAGCAGGCCGATGGGGCCGACCGGGGCGGCGATGAGCACGCCCACGACGGCGGCCTGCAGAAACACGCTGAGTGAAGTGAAATCCATGCACCGATGCTAGGGCGGCAACGGGCGGTGGAGAATGCGGAAAATTCGGCGAATCCAGATTTGGGTTCCGGTTTTTTCTGTGTAGCTCGAAAAAGGCTTTTATGGAAGTTGATGACAAAGCCTGGCGCTTGATCAGCGCGCTGCAGGCCGATGGCCGTGCCTCCCTCAAGGAACTGGCCGAGGCCGTGGGCCTCTCAGTGCCGGCCACGCTGGAGCGCCTGCGCCGCCTGCAAGACGCAGGCGTGGTGCGCGGCGTGCATGCCGACATCGACCCCGCCAAGGTCGGCTACGGGGTGCGGGCGGTGGTGGGCATCAACGTGCCGCAGCCCGGCAAGAAGGCGCTGATCGACAAGCTGCGCCTGTCGCCCCGCGTGCTCGAATGCCACCATGTCAGCGGCAACGACTCGTATGTGATGCAGGTCGTCGCGCGCGACCTGCCCGACCTGGAGAGCTTTCTGGGCGACATCAATGGCTATGGCGAAACGCGCACGTCCATCGTGTTCTCCACGCCCATTCCGCTGCGCGGACTGGCCCGCCCGGAGGCGGACTGACCCGCTCCTCAGAACGTGATCTTCACGGACGGTGCGCTGCGCTGCGCCTCGCCGTGGGACACGGCCTCGATGTTGTTGCCGTCCGGGTCCAGCACAAAGGCCGCGTAGTAGCCGGGATGGTAGGGCCGCTCGCCCGGCGCGCCGTTGTCCTGGCCGCCATGGGCCAGGGCGGCTTGGTAGAACGCCTCCACCATCGCCCGGTCCTGCGCCTGGAAGGCCAGGTGGTGGCGCCCGGTGAGGTGGCCTTGCGCGGCCACGCTGTCGGCGGTGGAGACGAACAGCTCGTCCGCCCAGAAGTAGTCCTCGGCCGTGCCGCCCATCGGCACATGCAGTGCGTCAAACACCGCCGCGTAGAACCGGCGGCTGGCCGCAAGGTCGCGCACCACCAGCTGGATGTGGTCAATCAGCCGGCCGCGGTGCAGTTCCTGTGTTTCCATGGGGAGTCTCCTTTCGCCATGATGAGAGAGACAAGAGCGTCATTGGGGCGCATGCAGCCCGACGCGGTTGCCGTCCAGGTCGTGGATGTGGGCAAAAAAGCCCATGCCCGGCGGCAGCGCCTGGCGGGGCAGGGCCACGCGGCCGCCGTGGGCCACCGCGCGTTCCAGCGCGGCGTCCAGCGAGGGCGATGCGTCCAGGTAGACCAGTGTGCCGCTGTCCGATACCCGCGGCGCCGTTGGGCCCATCATCAGCGCGCCGCCCGCGCCATCGGCGCCGGGGTCATAGGCGAACACGGCGCCTTCGCTCGGGCCCATGGCCTCGCGGCGCATGGGCTGGCCCAGCACGGCTTCGTAAAAGGCCTGGGCACGGTCCAGCTGGGTGGTGGGGATTTCAAACCAGGCGATGGCGTTTTTCATGGGGGCTCCTTGTCGTTGAGAAAGATGAATGACCGAAGCCCTGATGGTGGGCGGACCCTGCTGACAGCGGCGTGTCAGCAGCCTGGCGCCGGCGTCACAGCGCGTCGGCCGGGGCCGACGCCGCCACTTGCGCGCGAAACGCCCGCGGCGACAGCCCCGCATCCCGGGTGAACGCCCGCGTGAAGTAGGCCGGGTCCGCATACCCCAGCGTGTAGGCAATGGTGGACACGCCCAGGTGGGTGTACGCCAGGTTGCGCCGGGCCTCGCGCATCAGGCGCGCCTCGATCAGCCGCTGGGCCGACACGCCCGTCGCCGCGCGGGCCACGCGGCTCAGGTGCGTGGGCGAGACGGCCAGCGCCCGCGCGTAGTCGGCCACCTGCCAGTGCTCCAGAAAATGCGCCTCGATCAGCGCCTCCAGCCGCTGCACCAGGCCGGACTCCGGCGCCGGCGCGTCGGCCGGGTCGTGCTGGTCGATGGCGCGCGCCACCCAGCCCAGCAGCGTGGCGCCCAGGCCGCGCAGCACCAGCGCCCGCGCCTTGCCGCGGCCCGAGAACTCGGCCCACACCTGGGCCATGGCCTGGTGCAGCTCCGGGGGCGCGGGCGCCACGGCCGGGCGGGCCAGGTCGCGCCGCACGTCGCCCACGCGCACCAGGATCTCGTCCATCAGCTCATCGGCCAGCGTGGCCACCCAGCCCTCGGTGTGCTGCGTGAAGCGAAAGGCATGCACATGCCCCTGTGGCACGTTGATGAGCGCGCCCGCAAACAGCGGGTGCCGCTCGCCGTCCAGGTGCGCCGCGCCCCCGCCCGAGGTGATCAGCAGCACCTGGTGCAGCCGCGCGTGCCGGTGGGGCGCCAGCTCCCAGTCGTGCAGCACCGAGCGCTCGGCAATCGTCTCGCAGTGCAGCACGTCGGGCAGGTGCTGCGACTCCCCGAACAGGCTGTATGAGCGTATACCCTCGATGTTCGAAAAGTGCATGTTCTGGCTCCATTCGTCCATTCATGGCGGCGACTGTGCCACGTATCTTTGCGGGGTCGTTTTGATCAATGTCATGAACCACCATCCGAAGGAGACATCCATGAAAACCCAGGTTTGCATCATCGGCGGAGGCCCCTCGGGCCTGATGCTGTCGCAGCTCTTGCACCTCAAGGGCATTGAAACCGTCGTGCTGGAGCGCCAAAGCCGCGAATACGTGCTGGGCCGCATCCGCGCTGGCGTGCTGGAGCACGGCTTTGCCGCGCTGATGCGCGAAGCTCAGTGCGGCGAGCGCATGGACAAGGAAGGCGAGATCCACGACGGCTTCATCATCGCCCACGACGGCAAGATGGACCGGGTCGATTTGCACAAGTACAGCGGCGGCAGCTCCGTGGTCGTCTACGGCCAGACCGAACTGACGCGCGACCTGTACGAAGCGCGCGACCGCATGAAGGGCATCGTCATCCACAACGCAGAAGACGTGCAGCCGCATGACCTCAAAAGCGCCAACCCGTATGTGACCTACCGCAAGGGCGACGAGGTGGTGCGCATCGACTGCGACTTCGTCATCGGCGCCGACGGCTTCCACGGCGTGAGCCGCAAGTCCATCCCGCGCGACGTGCTCAAGGAGTATGAAAAGGTGTACCCCTTCGGCTGGCTGGGCGTGCTCTCGCGCACCAAGCCCGTCTCGCCCGAGCTGATCTACGCCAAGCACGAACGCGGCTTTGCGCTGTGCTCGCTGCGCTCGCAGGTGCTGAGCCGCTACTACATCCAGGTGCCGCTGTCCGACAACGTGGAAGACTGGTCCGACGAAGCCTTCTGGGCCGAGCTGAAGCGCCGCCTGCCCGCCGAAGTGGCCGAGCGCCTCATCACCGGCCCCTCCATCGAAAAGTCCATCGCGCCCCTGCGCTCCTTCGTGGCCGAGCCCATGCGCTACGGCAACCTGTTCCTGGCCGGCGACGCCGCCCACATCGTGCCGCCCACGGGCGCACGGGGCCTGAACAGCGCCGCATCGGACATCTACTACCTGTACCACGCCATGGTCGCGCACTACCAAAACGGCGACAGCACCGGCCTGGACAAATACTCCGAGAAGGCCCTGGCCCGCGTGTGGAAGGCCCAGCGCTTCTCGTGGTGGATGACGACCATGCTGCACACCTTCCCCGATTCCATCGCGTACGACCAGAAGCTGCAGGACACGGACCTGGCGTATCTGTTCTCGTCCGAGAAGGCGCTGGGGTCGCTGGCGGAGAACTATGTGGGGTTGCCGTTCTGAGCGTCCGGCATTAGCGCTGCTACCCAATCAAAGGCCTGCATGGGGTTTCCTTGTGCAGGCCCTTTTTGTTTGTGCCCGGCCGGCGTTGCGTGCAACCGGTGACCCGTCCGCGCGCTCTCGGCGCGCCCTATGGCCTGGGCACTGGGGCCACACAAAGTCTGATGAAAAAGCCGCTTTCCATGCAGTCGCCTTGCACTGCAACCTCCATCTGCTACGGAAAATTTAGGCAGAACTGATGCTTACGCCCGGACGATGGGCCCGATAGCATCGCACCAAGTTTTCAGATCATTTGTCCCGTGGGTTCGATGTGCGATTCGACGATGGCTTGAACACGAAGAAGCTGCCGACGCAGCGTTTTGAGGCAGCGCACTTCACACCGGATAGTGCCAATCAACAGCCAGGAAAATCTCAACAATGGATTGGGTCCCGATAGTCTTTATTGTGTTCAAGGTGGCCGTGTTCGGCACCGGCATGTTCTTCGCCATCAAGTGGCATTACGACCAAGGGAAGAAGGCGAAAGAAGAGGCCAGCAGATCGCAGACGCTGGTTGAACGCACGCCGGGAGCGTCGGAGTAGGCGCCCGGTTCTCCGCGATGGGCTGCCGGGCATCAGACTTCTCCCCACCTGTATCACGCCATGGTCGCCCGTTTCAAATACGGCGACAGCACCGGCGTCGACAAATGCTCCGAGAAGGGTTGCCGATATAAGCCTTGGTGCTCAGAGGTTAGCTTGGCGGTGTTCGCTGTCGAAACGCTGCCGTGCATCCCGAAATTGGTCCGCATTTTCGACAATCCATGTCCACAGCGGAACCATCCGTACAAGCAACTCCATGCCCGAATCTGACAGTTCGTACTCGACTTTGGGAGGAACCTCGTCGAAGTCGTGACGCAGCACTAGCCCATCACGCTCCAGCTGCCGCAGGGTCAGCGTCAGCATGCGCTGGGTCACCCCATGCATGCGCCTGCCAATCTCTGCGTGGCGAAGCCTGCCGTACACGCCAAGCGTGTGGACGATGCCAAGTGACCAACGGCTCCCGGCGTGTGCAAGTACCTCTCGCCGGACCCCGTCGTCATCTTCCCGCAAGCCATCGCACACAGTCTGCGCGTATTGAAGAATTTCCTCTCGATTCACTTCGGCTTTGCTCCCCGGTATCACGCGTGTACCTTCTTACATTCCCGACGACGCGTGGCTAGACTGGCCCAACTTTTTCGCCAATGAGCAAGCAGATGGACCAGTCAGATCCTAACGCTACGTCGCAAAACATTCTCGTCCTCGGCGCTGGCGAGCTAGGCCTTCCAGTGATCCGCAACCTGGCACGCTGCGCGAAGGACGTGGATGGGGCAAAGATCAGCGTGCTGCTGCGTGCCAGCGCCGTGGAATCCACCGAGCCAGGCAAGCAGCGGGATATCGCAGAGATCCGAGACCTCGGCATCGAGATCGTCGTGGGCGATCTCGTGAAAAGTTCCATCGATGAGCTTGCCATAGAGTTCGCTCGCTACGACACGGTGATCGGATGCGCGGGCTATGCGGCCGGGATCAACACGCCGATGAAGATCGCTCGGGCCGCATTGCAGGCACGCATTCCGAGGTATTTCCCCTGGCAGTTCGGGGTCGACTTCGACGTGATCGGTCGCGGCAGCCCGCAGGACATCTTCGACGCCCAACTGGACGTGCGCGAGTTGCTGCGCAGCCAGAACCAGACGGAGTGGGTAGTCATCTCCACCGGCATGTTCATGAGCTACCTGTTCGAGCCCGAATTTGGTGTTGTTGACCTGCAGAACGATGCGGTCCACGCTCTGGGCAGCCTCCACACCGCGGTGACGCTGACCACGCCTGACGATATTGGGGTCCTGACGGCCGCTGTCGTGTTTGCCCAGCCGCGCATCCGAAACGAGATTGTGTTCCTGGCTGGCGACACCGTGACATACGGCGAGGTGGCCGACAAGCTGCAAGCAGTCCTGGGCCGCCCCTTCAGCCGGTCGGCGTGGACCGAGCAATATCTGCTGGACGAGTTGGCGCGCGACCCGCAGAACATGATGCGAAAGTACCGTGCGGCATTTGCCCAAGGGCGCGGTGTGGCATGGGACAAGAGCGGGACGTTCAATCAACGCCATGCCATTGCGGTGACCGACGTGTCGTCGTGGATTCGTGCCAACCTGGCATTGGGCCGCCGCCAGTGATCGGGTGGGTGCATCTTTAGGATGCGCTGCATCACTGGCAGCGCTTCCTGAAGCGGAGGCCGATTTGAAGGTCTTCGCGACGCTCGTTCCGAGTGATGGGTGCGGCGCCACATGCAGAGAACTTGCAAGTGCGTACCAAATGCCAGTGAATCAACAGGTGGGTCATCGTGGTCACAGATGTGTGAGCGCACGACTGCTCCAAGCAGTGTTTCCAAGCGGCCCCGCAGTCCAAGAAAAGCCCGGCACAAGCAGGGCTTCCCACGTTCAATCCTCCCTCACTTACAGCTAAAACTGCTCGCGCTCTCCACATCCCCCGTCCCGTTGTACCGCGCCACCTTGGGGTACACACACAGCGGCCGGGTGCGGTTGGCGGACCAGCTGGCGGACAGCTCGGTGTTGACCAGATTGGCGAGTGCGCCGCGTGCGCCACGTGCCTTGGCCGTCACGTTGCCAGGTGCCTTGCCGTGCTCTTCCAAGGCGACCACGGAGAGGTCCGCAGCCTTTTCCCCAGCCTCTGTCACAGCGCTTCACTTCACACGTCTTGAGAGCAGGAGGTCGATCTCGCCCTCCGCCCAACATTCAATGTGAAGGAACTGCTGTATGAATCGCGCTGTCTGGTTCAACGTATCGCCCGAGGGTGCCAAGGCCATCGGGATGCTGCACCACTTCGTCACCCAGGGCACGGGCCTGCCCAGCTTGCTGACGCACTTGGTCTTCTTGCGCGTGTCGCAGATCAACGGGTGCGCGCACTGCATCGACATCCACACGCGCGACCTGCTGGCCGAAGGCATGTCGGTGGAGAAGGTGGTGCTGGTTCCTGTGTGGCATGAGGCGGCGTATCTGTTCTCCGAGCAGGAGCGCACCGCGCTGGCCTGGGCCGAGGAGGTGACGCGCGTGAGCGAGACCCATGCCTCTGACGAAGCCTATGCGGCCGCACTGGCCGTGTTTGGCGAGAAGGATCTGGTGGATCTGACGCTCACGATTGCCACCATGAATGCGATCAACCGCATGGGTGTCAGCTTTCGCATGAAGCCTCGCGCCAGGGCGTAAAAGGAAAAGAAAAAGGAAGCCCGGCTTGCACCGGGCTTCCCGCTTTTCAAGCGCTGAACTGATTACTTGCAGCTGAAGCTGCTCGCACTCTCCACATCCCCCGCGCCGTTGTAGCGTGCCACCTTCGGGTACACGCACAGCGGCCGCGTGCGGTTGGCGGACCAGCTCGCTGGCAGCTCGGCATTCACCACGTTGGCACCTGCGCCGCGTGCCTTGGCCGTCACGCTCTCCGGCGCCTTGCCCTGTTCCACCCAGGCGACCAGCGGGGCCAGCATGTCGAACTGGTCGGTGGCGGGGCCGCCGGAGCAGTGGTTCATGCCGGGCACCAGGAACAGGCGGGCAAAGTCGTTGGCCCGGCCGTTGTGGTTGGCCTGCAGGCGGTCCATCCAGTTCGCGGTGTCCATGGGCGAGAACACGCCGTCGGCCACGCCGTGGAAGACGATCATTTTGGCGCCGCGGTTCTTCAGGGCGCTCAGGTCGGTCTCGTTGGGCGGGGTCATGTAGGCCCAGGGGGACTCGGCGTACTGGGCGGTGGTGGCGAACATCTTGGGGTAGTCCGTCTCCATGCTGAAGTTCAGCGCGTACTGCATGCCGGGGATGGCGGTGAACGCCGGCACGGTGGAGGGGGGTGAGGTGAAGATGAAGGCCACGGCCCCGGCGTCCCGCGTAGCGGGCGAGCCAAAGTGCCAGGATGCAAAGTTGGCGCCCGCAACGCCGGGGTCCCACCAGGTGCCGGCGTAGAGCGCGTCGCCCTTGCTGTTCCTGGGGCCGGCGAAGATGCTGGCCAGCACGCCCTTTTGCTCGCTGGTGATGCAGCTGCCGTCGCGTGCGCCGGTGCAGGTGGGCACGTCGGTTTGCAGGTTGAAGGCGGCCTGGCAGGCGGCCACGTCGTTGACCTGGCCGTCGGCCACGCCGTCCAGCGCGTCGCACTTGGCGACGATCTTGCTGCTGATGAGCTTGAACTCGGCGGGGCTCACGGCGGTGGTCAGGTCGGGCAGGCCGGTGGTGGCGTCTTTGGTGGACACCTGGGCGTATTGCTGGGCCTTCCACAGCTGGGTGGTGGCGGCCTTGGGCAGGTGAAAGCCGGGGTTGCCCGCCAGAATGCCGTCGTACTGGTCGGCATAGCGCGATGCGCCCACCATGGCGTGGCGGCCGCCGTTGGAGCAGCCGGCCAGGTACGAGCGGTCGGGCGCCTTGCCGTAGGCGCCCTTGATGAGGTTCTTGGCCATGGGGGTGAGGGTGCCTACGGCCTGGTAGCCGTAGTCCAGCCGGGCCTGCGGGTCCACGCCAAAGAACGGGGTGGGTGCGCCATGGCCGGCGTCGGAGCTGAGCACTGCAAAGCCTTGCACCAGCCCGGGCGCCACGGGGGCGCCGCCGCTCACCGAGCCCAGCGCGGTGACCACGCTGCCGTCCAGGCCGCCATTGGCCTGGTGCAGAAAGCGGCCGTTCCATTCCACGGGCAGGCGCATCTCGAAGCCGATGGCGTAGCTGGCGCCGTCCACGGGGCCGGTGCGCTCTTTCATCTTGCCTTTGACGAGGCAGTGCGCGGGGGCCTGGGTGGTCACGCCCTGCACGGTGATGGGGCCTGCGGGCACTTGCTCGGCCGAGGTGATGCGCGTGTCGGGCAACGCCAGGCTGCTGGCTAGCGTGGCGCAGGACTGCAAGGTGGCCGGTGTGGCGGCGGAGAGCTGGGGCAGGGCGGCATCGGACGAGCCGCCGCAGCCCATGAGCAGCGCGGCCGTTGCGGCCGAGAGTGCCAGGGGCTGGTGGGCACGCATCCGGTGTCTTCTCATCTTCAAGCGCATGGCGTTGTCTCCTGAGGTTTTCGAGGCGCAGGACAGCCCGCAGCGCGGCCTCTACACGCTGGGGGTGGGAGAACGGCGGAAGGTGAATTTGCTACTGAATCAGGAGCTGCTGGCGCTTGCCCATCAGGCGCTGGCGGCCTCTTTGGGGCGCACCTCGAAGGCCTGGGCGATGCGCTGGCGCAAGATGCCGGCGCGCAGGTCGAACTCGGGCAGCACCCACTGCGCGAAGGCCTGGGCGGGCGCGCTCCAGCGGTCGGGGGTGGCAGTCGCTGCGCGGGTGGCGGCGCCGATCTGACCCCAGGCCCATTCCAGCAGCACCAGCGCCACGGCGCGCAGGTAGTCGTCGGCCACCCAGTAGGGCAGCTCGGGGTCGGTCTGCGCGGCAATGGCCAGGGTCTGGGTGATCTCCACCAGCGCGTGGCGGCGCGCGCTGGCCGCGGCCGTGGGGGCCTTGCCGGGCAGGGCGGCCAGCAGCGCGGCCAGGCCCTGGCCGCCATCGGCCAGCACCTTGCGCACCAGCAGGTCGATGGCCTGGATCTCGTTGGTGCCCTCGTAGATCATGGCCACGCGCACGTCGCGCACGATCTGCTCGATGCCCCATTCGCTCACGTAGCCGTGGCCGCCAAACACCTGCAGGCAGGCGCTGGCGCCGTGAAAGCCCTGGTCGGTGAGCGCGGCCTTGAGCACGGGCGTGACCAGCGCGCACCAGCGCTGCGCGGCGGCGCGCTCGGCCGCGTCGGGGTGGTGCTTGGCTACGTCCAGCTGCAGGGCGGTGTGGTAGGCCAGCACGCGGCCGCCGTCGATCCACGCGCGCTGCGTGTGCAGGATGCGGCGGATGGCCGGGTGGTCTTGAATGAGGCTGGTGTCCTTGGCACCGGGCGCGCGCATCTGGCGGCGCTCGGCGGCGTAGGCGCTGGCCTTTTGCCACGCGGCCTCCAGCAGGCCGATGCCTTGCAGGCCCACATGCAGGCGGGCGGCGTTCATCATCACGAACATGGCGGCGAGGCCCTTGTTCGGCTCGCCCACCAGCCAGCCGGTGGCATCGTCAAAGCGCATCACGCAGGTGGGGCTGCCGTGCAGGCCCATCTT
>NZ_JAJTBB010000062.1 GCF_021287135.1 Acidovorax sp. | reverse complement strand
CGTCTGGCGCTTATTCGTCGTCTGCAATCGGCCCATCCAGAACCAGCTTCAGCACCGTCTGGTCGCCCATCAGGTGCCACACCCGGTGCGATACCGCCCACAGCTCGGCCATGCCCTCTATGCGGAGGAAGTCGCCCGCTTGCACGTGTCGCAGGTGCTCTAGATCCACAGGTTGCGGATATGACTTGGGTGGTCCGCTCTCCCAGCCCAGGTGCTGGCGCGCTGCCTGAGAAAAGGTGAGGTTCACGATGAAGTTTGGTTCTTCGTGCATGAGCTACGGCTCCACTATGTTGGGTACTGGAGGGCGACATGGCGATTGATTGCCTTGAGGCCCGTTTCGATGCTTGGAGAGCGTCCAAGCGCTTTGTGGTGGTGGACCCCGCGATCAGCTGGCCGCAGCCATTGCGGCGCGGTGCATGTCCAGCAGGATGGTTTCTGTCGCGGTGTTGCCCTGCCGCTCTTCGTTCTGCGCCAGGCGCGCAAGGTCGCTGGCAAAGGCTGCTTGCTTGTCTGCGGGCAACTGTCGCACGGTGGCGAACACCAGCGCGCCGAGGGCGTTGACGATGGCGTTCACCGTTTCGGGCGTGAGGGGCAGGGTGGTGTTGTTGGCGTCGCTCATGTGTTCCTTCCAGGGTTTGAGTTTTCGATTCGTGGGCGTTCGAGGCCCCCGGGTCATTTTCCGCCACGTGGCCGCTTGCAGCGGTGGCCGTGCTTCCTTTCCTTCCGTTCCTCCTGTTCCTGGGTGCGCGGCCGGCGGGCTTTTTCTTCGATGTGGCTTCAGTGCTTTTGTGCATGGACTGAAGTCTCTTTTTTTTGCCCAAAAAAGGCATTCCGAACGGTTCCGAATGATTCGGAAGCGTTCGGAACGGCTGGGGCAGCACAGTCATGGGGTGGTCTGCTGTGAATGATCCGTTGCTGTACGAAGATGAACTGGACGCCGCGCGCGATGCGGTGAAGCACCTGGGCGGGGCAAAGAAGGTCGGGCCGTTGATCTGGCCCGACAAGGCGCCAGACACGGCCGCCCGCTATTTGCTGGACTGCCTGAATGGGGCGCGTGCCGAGCGCTTGAGCCCGTCGCAGTTGCTGATGCTGATGCGCATGGCGCGGGAGGTCGGCTTTCATGGGCTGGCCGGATACCTGATGCGCGAGGCGGGCTACGCGCCCCCGGTGCCGGTGGAGCCGCAAACCGAGGCGCAGGTGCTGGCGCGGCAGATGGAGGCGATGGTGGGGCAGTTCTCTGCGTTGACCCACCGCCTTGAAAAGCTGACGGGTGCGGGGCGCGGCTGATGGACAACTATCAGCAGGTGCTGGTGCAGATGCAGCAGTTCGGCATTGAGCTGCGCGACAAGGACTTGCCCCTGAAGCTGGATACGTCCAAGAGCGTGACGTGCGGGAAGGGCGGCAAGGACTGGTACAAGCTCTACGTCTTCCGCCGCGACCAGGACAAGGGTGGCGGCACCTACGTGGTGGGCACTTTTGGCACCTATCGCCACGGCGGGGCCAGCCAGAAGGTGGATGTGGAGTGGGCGCCCCTCTCCCCCGAGGAGCGTGCGCGCCGGGCCGAGGAGCTGCGCGCGCAGCGTGCCCGGGCTGCGGCTGAGCGCCGGGCTGAGATCGCCAATGCGATGGCCGAGGCTATCGATGTGTGGCGCCGGGGCGTGAAGGATGGGCACTCGCCCTATCTGGAGCGCAAGGGCGTGAAGGGCGAGGCGTGCCGCTACTTGGCGGCGCCGTTTGTGCTGCGCTGGCCGGGCGAGCCGGGTGAGGATGACACGCGGGTGCATCTGCCCGAGGGCACGGTGCTGGTGCCGCTGCTGCGGTATGACCTGCCGCGCGATGAGGCGCTGCGCGCTCTGCAGTTCATCAGGCCCGATGGCGCCAAGATTTATCAGCGGGGCATGGACAAGCCGGGGTGCTGCCTGCGCCTGGGCGACATCGACGCGGACACCACGCCACTGCTGCTGGTGGTGGAGGGCTATGCCACGGGCCTGACGGCGCGGGCGGCCGTCGATGGCGTGTACCCGGTGTTTGTGGCCTTGGACGCCGGCAACCTGGCGCACGTAGTGCCGTTGCTGCGCAAGCTGTACCCCTCCACCCGCATCCTGATCCTGGCCGACGACGACTGGAAGACTTGCGACCCCGTTTCGGGCGATCTGACCAACCCCGGCCGCACGGCTGCTCGCGCCATCGCCCGCAAGGTGGAGGGCTGCGACCTCGTGTGGCCGATTTTCAAGCCGGCAACGCGGGGCGACAAGGACACCGACTTCAACGATCTGCAGGCGCGCGAGGGCCTTGATGCCGTGCGCAAGCAGCTGTCTGGCGTCGTCACGATGATGGCGAGGCGCTATGGCTGAAACGACGCCAGACAGCGGGCCACAGGGCGGGGCGGTGGAGCCCGCACCGACTGCAAGCGAAGCATTGCAGTCGCACGTTGCCCCCGGCGCACCAGCGCCGCACGATAGTTCTGTCGTTCGCGTGGACTTCGGCGCTGGCCGGGGGCAGGGCGGTGGTGCTGCGTCATCAGACGCTGAAAGCGGCCCCAGCTCGGCCCCGCCCCCCCTCCCCCAAAGTAGCGCAGCTGCGCTCATGTCGGGGGATGGGGGTGGAGACGCCGGGGAGTCATCTGGGCCGCCTGCCGACGATGCCGCTGGCGACAAGCCGGTGCAGGGGCGCAAGAAAGAAAAGACCATCGACTGGGGCAAGTTCAACCACCTGTGCGAGCACTTCGTGCTGATTTATGGCACGGACACGGTGTGGGATGGCAGTGAACGCCTGCAGATGAAGATCGCCAACATGGGCCACGCCCACGGCGCGGACATGGTGCGCATGTGGAAGTCGAGCGAGCGGCGGCGCACGGTGCGGCTAGATGACGTGGTGTTTGACCCCACGATGACGTGCGACCCGGAGACGACGGTCAACCTGTATGACGGCATGGCCATGGTGCCCAAGGAGGGAAATGTGGAGCCCATCCTGGATCTGGTGCGCTACCTGACCAGCCGCGCCGCTGAGCACGAAGCCGAGTGCGACGAGATCATGCACTGGCTGCTGTGCTGGCTGGCCTACCCCCTGCAGCACCCTGGTGCGAAGCTGCGCACGGCCGTGGTGATGCACGGGGATGAGGGCGCCGGCAAGAACTTCTTGTTCGACATCATGGTGGCGATCTATGGGAAGTATGGCGCCCTGGTCGGTCAGGACGAGCTGGAGGATAAGTTCAACGACTGGCGCAGCTGCAAGATGTTTGTGGTGGGGGATGAGGTTTCCAGCCGCGCTGAGCTGGTGCACAACAAGAACCGGCTGAAGGCGCTGATCACTTCGCCCACGGTGCAGATCAACCCGAAGAACCTGGCTCGTCGGGAAGAGAAGAACCAGATGAACATCGTGTTCCTCTCGAATGAGCTACAGCCCCTGGCCCTGGACAACAGCGACCGGCGGTATCTGGTGGTGTACACGCCCCGGGCCAAAGACCCGGAGTACTACCGCAAGCTGGGCGAGTGGCGGGACAACGGGGGGGCAGAGGCGTTCTATCACTTCCTGCTGACCTACCCGCTTGACGGCTTCCACCCCTATTCACCGGCACCCATGACGGCGGCCAAAGAGGCGCTGATCGAGATCAACCGCAAGAGCCCTGAGCAGTTCTGGGCTGAATGGGCGAATGGTGAGTTGGATCTGCCCTACCAAGCCTGTGCCGTCGACCAGGCGTACACGGCCTACCTCAAGTGGTGCCAGCGTACGGGCGACCGCTACCCGTTCAAGCGCAACCAGTTCTCGCCCACGTTGACCCGGTTTGCTGAGGGGCAGGGCAGGGCCGTGCGCATCAAGGCCATGAATGTGACCAAGCCAGGGGAGGCCAAGAAGACCACCCGCATGTTGCTGGTGAGCGAGCCTGTGCTGCGTAAGCCTGACGCAGGGCCGGATGACGTGGCCATGACCGAGGGCGAGTGGGCCAGCAGCTCGGTGACTGACTTCGCCCAGGCGCTGCGCAAGTACGTGGGCTATGGCTCGGGCTCCCCCTCCCACGATGGCGGCGATGCCGATGGAGGTGATGAATGAGCGGCTTCTTGGTTACGCGGTTATGTAAGTGCGTAACGCCAAAAGCTAGGCGTGGCGCGGGTAGTTACGCGATTACGCGGTTACGCGCCTCCCGCGTGTGTGCATGTGCGCAGGCGTGCAGGCGGGCGCGTGTGTGCGTGCATGCATGTGTGTGCGTGTGCAGCGTAACCGCGTAATCGCGTAACTCGCTAGGCATGGCGCGGGTTGTGGTGTTACGCGTGCGTGTAAGCGCGTAACTCGGTTTGTTCTTTTGAAGAAAGAAAAGGAAAAGGGAATGGATCAACTTGAAAGACTGAGGCAGTACCGGGCTGCTGAGCACTGGCCCTTTGTCATCGGCCGGGCGGTCGCGCTGTTGCTCGAACCTGCGGGCGCCGCTGGGCCCCAGGCCATACGGTACAAGCTAAGCCACCCCCCCCATGTAGGTACTCCTGGCGCAGGAAGCCATGGGGGTAATTCGACCCCCGCGCGCGCGCTAGTTGCTGGCGCTGGGAAAAGTCCGGGGTTTGGTCCGGTTTCGGGGGAATAGTCCGATGGCTGTGCGGCTGATCACCATTGCTGCCTATGCGCGCCACCGTGACTGCGATGAAAAGGCCGTGCGCAAGGCAATCGAGGAGGGCCGGATTACCGCCATCCAGCAGCCAAACGGGCGCAAGTTGATCGACCCCGAAGTGGCGGATATCCAGTGGGCAAAGAACACCCGTGCCCGGGCTGATAGCAAGCGCGCGGCGGGCGCTGCTTCAAGCGATGCTGGTCCCCCCTTGCTGGACGGAGAAACGCCCCCCAGCGGCCCGGATTCGGCCCAAGGCGCCGCATCGAAGCCTGGGTATACCGACTACCGCACGCTGCGGGAGAAGTCGGATTACGAACGGGCGGAGCGGGAAAACCGCCGTGAGGCTGGCCTGCTGGTAGAGCGCTCATTGGTCGAGCGCGGGATCTTCGACGCGGTGCGCGCCTTCCGCGACTCGGTGATGGTCATCGGCCAGCGCGCTGCCCCTCGATGCATCGGACTTGCCGACTCCCGCGAGATAGAACACGTGATCGTTGATGAAACCCGCAAGGCGCTGGAGGGCTTCGAGGCCCGCATGGCTGCACTGTTGCCCAGCAAGGAAACCACCTGATGCAGAACCCTCAATTCATCCTCGGCCTGGACGATGAGCTGCTGGTCGATGAGTTCGCCTGCGGCGGCGGCATGTCCGAAGCCATCGAGCAAGCAACCGGGCGTCATGTCGATATCGCCGTCAACCACGACGAGGACGCCTGCAGCATGCACGCCGCGAACCACCCCCAGACCGAGCACCATTGGAAGGACGTGTTCGAGGTGTGCCCGCGCCGGGCTACCAAGGGCCGCGCCGTGGGCCTGCTGCACCTCTCGCCCGATTGCACCCACCACAGCCAGGCCCGCGGCGGCCAGCCCCGCAGCAAGAAGCTGCGCGGCCTTGCCTGGATCGGCGTGCGCTGGGCCGGGGTCAAGCGCCCGCGCATCATCACGCTGGAGAACGTCAAGCAGATCCTCCAGTGGGGGCCCCTGATCGCCAAGCGTTGCCCGAAGACGGGCCGGGTGGTGAAGCTCGACGGCACCGTGGCCGCCGAGGGCGAGCGCGTGCCAGTGCAGCAGCAGCACCTGGTGCCAGACCCACGGCACGCGGGGCGCACCTGGCGCGCGTTTGTCCGGGCGCTGGAGCACCTGGGCTACGCGGTCGAGGCGCGTGTGCTGTGCGCCGCCGACTACGGCGCCCCCACCACGCGCAGCCGCCTGTTCATGGTCGCACGCTGCGACGGCGCCCCCATCGTGTGGCCCGAACCCACCCACTTCAAGAACCCGGCCAAAGGCCAGAAGCGCTGGCGCTCCGCGGCCGAGTGCATCGACTGGAGCATTCCGGGCAGGAGCATTTTCGAGCGCGAAAAGCCGCTGGCCGACGCCACCCTGCGCCGGGTTGCGCATGGCATGAAGCGCTACGTGCTGGACAGCGCCGACCCGTTCATCGTGCAGATCGCCAACTGGTCGCGCGATGGGGTGACCAGTGCGCGCGATTCGCTCTCAACCGTCACAGCGTGGCCTCGCGGCGGATCGCATGCGGTGGTGGCCCCGGTGATGGTTCAGGCGGGGCACGGCCAGGGCACGCCCGACGCCCCTCGCTGGAGCCTCGGCAACAAGAGCATGCGCGATCCCGTGGGCACTGTCACCGCCAGCGGTGGCGGCCAGGCCGTGGCCATGGGCACGCTGGTGCAGATGGGCTACGGAGAACGCGAAGGCCAGGCCCCGCGCGCGCTGGATGCGCGCCAGCCCTTGGGCACCGTGGTGGGGGCTGGCAAATTCGCTGCCGTCACTGCATTTGTCGAGCAAGCCAACGGCGGCTTCAATGCCACCCCGGCCCGCGATGCGCGCGAGCCGCTGTCCACCAGTACAGCCACGGGCTCACAGCAGCGGCTTGTCACGGCCACGGTGGTGGAGCCGACCCTCACGCCAAGCCAGGAAGAGGGCGCCTTGCGCTGCGCAGCCTTCCTGATCCGCTACTACGGCCAGGGCGGACAGCTCGGCGACATGCGCGAGCCCATGTCGACCAGTACCACCAAAGACCGCCTTGCGCTCGTCACCGTTTGGCTGCGCGGCACGCCCTATGTGATCGTGGACATCCAGCTGCGCATGCTCACTCCGCGTGAGCTGTACAACGCCAACGGCTTCCCCAAGACCTACATCATCGACCGGGGCCACGACGGGCGCGCGTTCAGCAAGTCCACCCAGGTGCGGATGTGCGGCAACGCCGTGCCGCCCCCCCTTGGCCGCGCTGTCATAGAGGCGAACTGGAACAGCAAGCTTCCGATGCGGAGGGCAGCATGACTTTCTTGTCTCACGTGAGCGGCCTACTCGCCTATTTCAAACCTCTTCATCTCGTGCAAAAGGCGCATCTTTTCCGCACCGGTGCGTTCCATGGCCTCGGTAAGCATTCTGAGCGTCTGAAAGTCCGCGCCGCTCTGCATCGCAGCAGTAAGGGAGTTAACTGCATGCCCCTCAGCGGCGCAAGCGTCCTTAAAGGCTTGAAGGGCGGCGTCGAATTCGGGTCCAGAAGCGTAAACGGGCATTTCGATTCTCCAAGGAAACGGAAATTATGAACTTCACTGACGGCTACGAACTCGTCATTCGCGCCGCCATGGAGGCCGCGCGCCCAGACCCCGAGCTGCGCGTGGACGAATGGGCCGAGGAGTTCATGATCCTCCCCAAGAGCGGCCCCCAGCCTGGGCCGTTCCGGTTTGAGCGCAGCTACCCCGCGCGGCGCGTGCACCAGGTGCTCTCGCCCAGCCATCCCTGCAAGCGGGTGGTGGCAAAGGTGGCTTCTCAGATGTTTAAGACCCAGACGGCGTTGAACTGGATCGGGTCGCTTATCCATCGCAAACCGCGCAACATCTTGGCGCTGGAGCCCACCGACACCCTAGTCAAGCGATTCTCAGCCCGTGTCAGCACCATGATCCGCAACGTGCCCGTCCTGCGCGAGCGCGTCGCCGCAGCCAAAAGCCGCGACAGCCGCAATACGGTGCAGGCCAAGGACTTCTTGGGCGACGCCACGCTGTACATCAACACGGCAGGTTCGGCCGCCAACTTGGCTGAGGTCTCCGCGCCATATATCTACGTCGATGAGATCGACCGTCTGGAACTGAACGTTGACGACGAAGGCGACCCCGTCGAGCTGGCGGAGGCCCGCGCCACCCAGTACGCCAACGACTGCAAGTTTTTTTACACCTCCAGCCCAAGCATCGAAGGCTTCAGCAAGATCGATGATCTCTTCAACATGGGGACCAAAGAGGAATACCACGTTCCTTGCCCTGACTGCGGGCACCTGCATGCACTGGTGCTGGACAACTTCCGCTTCGAGCGCGATCCAGATACGGGCTATATGGACCGCGCGTGGTTTGTGTGCCCTGCGTGCTTCTTCGAGATCGATGAGCATCACAAAACGACCATGCTGCCCGATATCGATGCTGGCGGGGAAGCGCGCTGGGTGGCAACGTCTACAGGCGACGGTGAGACGATAAGCGTCACCCTGTCGGCCTTCTATATGCCCATCGGCGCCATCACCTGGCTGTCGCTGGCCCGGCAATACGCCCGGGCAAAGGACCGCCGTGCGCGTGGGGACCATGAAGGCATGCAGGTGTTCTACAACACCCGGCTGGGCCTGAGCTACAAGAACAGCGAGGCGAACACTACCGCCAAGCAACTGCAGGACAGGGCAGAGCCAAACCCGCCGCGCGTAATTCCCGATCAGGCCTTGGTGGTGACAATGGCCACCGACACGCAGGACACCCGGCTGGAGGTGCAGATCGAAGCCTGGGGTCCGGGCATGGAGCACTGGGTGCTCGACTACATCGTGCTTCCCGGACTGCCGTCCGACTCGCCCGATGATCCAAAGAGCGTCTGGGCGCGGCTGGACGAAATCCGCCGCACCCCACTGCTGCACGCCAGCGGGCGGGCCATCATGATCAGCGCCGATGGCATCGACGCGGGCGGTCACCACACGCAGGACGTGTACAACTACGGCGCGGCCCGTGCGCATCTGGGTTGCACTGTGCTGGGCGGCTCGCCCCGGCCGAACCGTCCGATCATCAGCAGCGCGCCCAGCAAAGTGGACATCGACTGGGGCGGCACAAAGCGCCAAGGAGGGGTTGAGCGGTGGATGGTTGGCACGGACGTCGCCAAGGACTACCTGTTCAACCGTTTTCACCTCATCGAAGGTCCGGGAGCGATGCACTTCCACGACAAATTGCCCGCTGAGTGGTTCGCGGGTCTTGTCGTGGAGCAACCACGTACCCGATACGTAAAGGGGCGCGCCGTGCGCGAGTGGGTCAAACCGAACGGTGCCCGTAATGAGCCGCTCGACCTGTCCCAGTACAACCTCGCCGTGGCCTACCGCCTGGGCCTCCACAAGTGGAGCGCGCTCGACTGGCAACGGCTGCGCGACAAGCTCATCCCGCCCACTGGCGACCTCTTTGCACCGCCTTCGCTGCCCACCGCACCGCCGCCAGCGCCCGTTGTGACAGCCGCCGCCACCGTACAGACGTCTGTACTGTCGGCCGATGCGCCAGCGGTGCCTGCACCACCAACCTCACCCACGCCGGTTTCCATGCCTGCGCCCACCATCCAGCGCGCCCAGCCGGTAGGCCGCCGCATACTTTCCAGGGGGATTTCATGAGCGAAAACAACCACTACGACACCGAAGCCATGCGCCTTGCCGCACCAGCGCCGCAGCAGCACGGCCCCGAGGCCCCGCCCGAGCTGAGCGAGGAACAGCGCGATCTCGATGACCTCTGCGAGCGCTGGGTGAACTGGAAGGCCACGCGCCGCCTGTTCGGCCCGCCGCCCACGATGGGCAGCGTGCTGGGCCAGCTCAGCGGCACCCGCACGCGGCCTCTCAAGCAGGGTGGTCCTGATGCCATCTGCAGCGCAGAGCTGGCCGCATTGCACGTGGCCTACACCTGCCAGCCTGACGCCCTCGACAAGCGGGTGTTCGACCTGTACTACATCTACCGCGTGGCGCCCATCAAGGCAGCAGCGGCGGCCCTGGGCATAGGGCGTCAGCACTTCTATGCCGTGCTGGGAGATTTCCGCAAGCGGATTCACACGGCATCAAAACACATCCTTGCCGAGGAAGAAGGGCGCCTCGCAAACATGCAGCACGCGCGGGAGGTGCGTAGCGCACTGGAAGATTGATCGTCAAGCGCTTTTTTGTCGCCTGTGGAGGCGACACTTTAGCGCTCGACGCCACCCGACAAAATGGCCCAAAATTCGCCCTAAATCAGGTAAGTCTCAAAAGTCCGCCACCTGATCCCAACACCCCACCGCAGCAAGCGCAAGTGGTATCGCCCCCGGTCTCCGCAAGGAGCCGGGGGTTTTGTTTTGGAGATCCAGAAACCCATGTTGACCATCCGCCGCAGCGGCCCCACGCTCGCAGAGATCGCCGCCGACGTGCGCAGCGTGCCTGTCCGCATGGTGCCTTATGCTGCCGCCACGGCGCTCACGCGCTGCGCACAGTACGCGCAGCGCACCGAGCTACCCGCCGAGATGCGCCGGGTGTTCGCAAACCCTGTGGCCTACACCCTCAACTCGCTGCGCATTGAGCCGGCGACCAAAGACACATTGAGTGCCCGGGTGATGGTCAAGGACACGGGCACCGCTGGCGGCGTGGCGCAAGAGAAGTTCCTGCAGCCCGAGGTCGAAGGCGGCGTGCGCGGCCGCAAGCGCATGGAGAACGCCATGCGCTACGCGGGCGTGCTGGGTGCTTCGCAGTACGCCATGCCCGGCGCGGGCCTTTCGCTCGACGCCAGCGGCAACGTCAAGGGCGCCGAAGTGCGCACCATCCTCAGCGCCCTCAAGAACATCCGCGGCGGCGTGGGCGCCAAGGGCCAGCGCGCCGGGCGGGGCCGCAAGCTCGCCAACGATCTGTTCGCGGGCAAGCCCAACGGCGGCAACCGGCCAGACGGCATCTGGCGCCGCGAGGGCAAGCGCCTGCGCGCGCTGTTCATCTTTACGACGGATGCACCGGACTACAGCCGCCGCCTGGATTTTTCTGGCGTGGTGCAGCGTGTGGCGCTGGATCGCTTCCGCCCCGAGTTTGAAAAGGCCATGGCCGCGCTCCAGTCGCGCGGAGGGAGCTGGGCATGAGCGCACTCACCCTCGAACAGTGGCGCGAGCGCCTGGCAGGCTACATCGCCTCCGAGAAGCGCATCCTCGAATCGCAGGAATACGCGGTGGGTCAGGGCGGCACCGCCCGCCGCAACCGCCGCGCCGATCTTGAGCAAGTGCAGGCGGGTATCCGCGAGTGCAATGCCGAGATCGCCAAGATCGAAGCCGCCGCCACCCCCCGCACCCGGCGCGTGTTCACCCTGCGCCCGTACTAAGCCATGCGCACCAATCCAATCGACCGCGCCATCGCAGCGGTAGCGCCAGCCTGGGCGGTAAAGCGCGTGCAGGCCCGTGTGCAGCTCGCGGCAGTGTCGGCGCTGCCAGACCCCACAGCGATGCAGGCGTCCGACCAGAGCGCGGGCGGCGGCAACGCGCCCGGCATCTTTCGCCGGTTCTGGCACTCTGTGGCCCGCGATGCCCGCAGCGATACCCTGCGCAAGCTGCCTTCGCAGCGCGCGGAATCGCGCGAGCTGGCACGTACCTCGCCGATTGCAGTGGGCGCCATCAACACCAACGTCGACCGCGTGGTGGGCACGGGCCTGGCACTCAGCTGCCAACCCGCCCTGCAGGCGCTGGGCTGGACGCCCGAGCAGGCCATCGAATGGAAGGCCCTGGTGCAGCGCGAGTTCAGCCTGTGGGCCGACAGCACGGATTGCGACATTGAGCAGCAGCTCAACTTCTACCAGTTGCAGGCCCTGGTCCTGCGCTCCACGCTGGAGAGCGGCGATTGCTTCACCCTGCTGCCGGATGGCGATCGCTCTGCGACCCAGCCCTACGCCCTGCGCCTGCAGGTGCTGGAGGCCGACCGCGTAGGCAACCCCCTCGGGCAGCTGGACACCGCCACTATTGCGGGCGGCGTCAAGCTGGCGCCCAGCGGTGCGCCAGTTGCGTACCACGTGTACGACCAGCACCCCGGCAGCTACCTGCCTCCATCGGGCAGCAGCATCCTCGCCGGGCAGTGGGTGGATCGCCTGGGCCGCAGCGGTCGCCGCCGCTTGCTGCACCACTTCCGCAAGCTACGGCCCGGTATGCCGCGCGGCCTGCCATACCTGGCGCCCATCATCGACTGCATCAAGCAGATCTCGCGCTACACCGAAGCCGAGATCATGGCGGCAGTCATCACGGCCTACCTCACCGTCTTCATTGAGACGCCCACGGGCAACGCCGCCCCTGTCTTCGACGGCCAGGCCGCCGTGGAACAGCAGCAGGAAGTCGGCCTGGGCATGGGTAGTGTGGTGGGCCTGGCGCCAGGCGAAAAGGCCAATATGGTTAATCCGGCGCGACCGAACCCCAACTTTGGCCCGTTCATAGACGCGGTGATCAAGCAGATGGGCATCGCGCTGGGCCTGCCCTACGAGCTGTTGGTCAAGCAGTTCAACGCCAGCTACAGCGCCAGCAAGGCCGCGCTGCTGGATGCATGGGTTTACTTCCGCGGCGTGCGCTACTGGCTGTCGCAGAGCTTCTGCCAGCCTGTGTTCGAGACCTGGATGGCCGAGGCTGTAGCCATCGGCCGCGTGCCTGCCCTCGGCTTTTTCTCCGACCCCATCCTGCGCTGGGCCTACACCCGCGCCGCATGGCCCGGCGACAGCATGGGCAGCATCAATCCGAAAGACGAAGTGGCCGCGTATGTGGCCGCCATCGAGGGCCGCCTGCTCACCCGCGAGCGTGCGGAGTGGGAGCTGTTCGGCAGCGACTGGAACGACACGTACACGCAAAAGCTCATGGAGCACGAGCGGCTTAAGAAGGACGGCATGCAGCCCACGCCGAAGGCGGGGGCTGCTGCCCCCGCAGATAAGCCCGCCGAACCCGCCACCACCGAGGACGCGGCATGACGGAGAAGACCATTTCTGCAGAACAGGTGGCGATCCTGGCTGATCGCGTCGATACCCTCATTGCCAACCACTCCAAGATCGAGGGGCTGATCCTGGGCATCAGCACCCAGCAAAGCACCCTGAGCGGCAACCTCGCCGTTTACCAAGAGCGTCTTGCTGCCCTCGATGTGGGGCAGAAGCGCCTGTTCCAGCTGTCGGATGAGCACGGCTCCTCCATCGACCTCATCACCACGGATGTGAGGGTGCACAGCTGGACGTGGAAGCTGGTCGGCATAGCTGCCATGTCGTCGCTGGGCCTCGTTGGGTGGGCCTTCGGCGAGCTTCGCGCCCTGCAGGCGGCAGACAACCGCCACGAAAACCGCCTCGCAATCCTTGAGTTCGTGGTCGGCGGCCGGTCGGCACCGACCCCCAAGCAGCCGGAAGGCCCGAAGCCATGACCCTCCTTGAACTGATCACCGGCGCATGGGCCATCGAGCCCTCCATGCTGCGCGAGCTGCAATCCATCTATGCCACGCATCTGCGCGGCGACAAGATCGACGTCGCCGCTATCGAGGCCCGCCTCGGCCGCCCCCTCGCACACGAACAGCAGGACTACTCGCTGGAGCCCGGCGGCGTGGCCCTCTTGCGTTTGTCGGGTGTCATGTCGCCCAAGGCCAACCTGTTCATGCGCGTCAGCGGCGGCATCAGCACGCAGCTCGCCAGCCAGCAACTTGAGAGCGCAGCGGCAGA
Source organism: Acidovorax sp. (assembly GCF_021287135.1). GTDB lineage: Bacteria > Pseudomonadota > Gammaproteobacteria > Burkholderiales > Burkholderiaceae_C > Acidovorax. The sequence continues at coordinate 30,126 of NZ_JAJTBB010000062.1, read as the reverse complement.
TCCTCGGGTGCGCGGCATGGTGCTGACACTGGACACGCCAGGCGGCAACGTGGCGGGGGTGCCCGAGTTCGCGGACACCATCCGCTGGGCGGCCGAGCAAAAGCCGCTGGTAGTGCACACCGACAATCAGCTTTGCAGTGCTGGGTATTGGGCGGGCAGCGCCGCCAATGCCATCTACATCAGCGGCCCCGTGGTCACGGTGGGCAGCATCGGCGTCGTGGTGGACCGCGAGTATGACCCCCAGTCCCGCTACCGCACCGAGAGCATCACGGCCGGCAAGTACAAGCGCCTCGCCAACGACGCTGAGCCACTGTCAGCCGAGGCCCGTGCCGTAGTGCAGGCCGATGTGGACTACGTGTACACGCTCTTCGTGGATGCCGTAGCCGCTAACCGCGGCGTCACGGCAGAACAAGTTCTGGAGCACATGGCCGATGGCCGCGTGTTCCGTGGTCGGCAGGCGCTGGACGCCGGGCTCGTGGACGGTGTTTCCACGCTCGACGACTTGCTGCAAGCCATGGCCACAGACCCCGCCCAGTTCGCTACGCGCCGCAAGGCCGCGTTCAAGGCTGCGGCGGCCCTCCCGTCCCCAAGCGCCGGTGCTGCGCCCAAAGACAACCCACCACCCCGTGAAAAGGAAAACGTCATGGCAGATCCTGCTGACAACAAAACTCCCATCACGCGTGCGTCTTTCGAGCAGGACCACGCGCCCCTCTTCGCCCAGTTGCGCGGCGAGTTCACCAGCCTCGGCGCCACGCAAGAGCGCGAGCGCATCCAGGCCGTTCTGGCCGTGGGCGAGGGCCTGCCGGGCCATGAGAAGCTGCTTGCCACCTTGGCCTTCGACGGCAAGACCACTGCCGCCGACGCCAGCATGGCCGTGCTCGCTGCTGAAAAGCAGCAGCGCGCTGCCGCAGCCAATGCGCATGCAGGCGATGCACCGCCCGCCGCCAAGCCCAGCGCCACGCCCCCTGATCAGGGCGCAAAGACCAAGGAGCAGCAGGTCGCCGAAGCCCAGGCTCATGCCAAGGCCAAGGGCATCGATCTGGTTGCCGCCCTCAAGGAACTGGGCTTCGCGTCCTGACGCGTAGCCGCTCCAAACCCCTCAACTCTTGGAGAACGCAATGTCTTCTGGAAACCTCTCTCTCCTGACGCTGACCGTGGCAGCGGCGGGCCCTCTGGCCTCGTGCCGCGTCATCACCCAGTCCGGCGCATATCCCGCCGCTGGCGGCGTTGGCTTTGGCGTAACCCGCACCAGCGCGGCGGCTGCAGGCGACCTGGTGCCCACCGACGTGCTGGGCACCGCCATCGTGGAAACCGGCGCAGCCGTCACCAAAGATGCCGCCTTGATGGTGGACGCCACGGGCCGTGTCGTGCCCCTCACTGTGGGCAGCAAGTCGCCCGTCGCACGGGCAATGGAAGCCGCAGCCGGCGAAGGCGCTTTCATCGAAGTGCTGCTCGTGACCAGCGCCGGTCTCGTCTCGGCAGCGTCCTGATCGGCGCATCCCTCACCCCTCAACTTCAGGAGCATTCACATGCCACAAGCAACCCCCGGTCAGGCACGCGTCGTTGACCCCATTCTCACCGCCATTGCGCGCGGCTACCGCAGCCCGAAAGCTGCGGTCGCCAATGTGCTGTTTCCCATCATTCCGGTCGGCCTGCGGGGCGGGCGCATCATCAGCTTTGGTCCCGACGACTTCAAACTGGTGAACACTGCTCGCGCGCCAGGTGCCAATACCAAGCGTGTGCAGTTCGGCTACGCCAGCGACCCCTACGCGCTCGTGGACCACCGCCTCGAAGGCGTCGCGCCCAACGAGATCCAGGAAGAAGCCAGCAATGGCCCCGGCATTGACATTTCGAGCGGTGCGGTGCGTCGGGTCCAAAACACCATGGCGCTGGAGCGCGAAAAAATGGCGGCCGACCTGGCTCGCGACGATGCGCGCTACGACTCTTCCAACAAGGAAACCCTGAGCGGCACCAGCCAATGGAGCCATGCGAGTAGCGACCCCTTCACCGACATCATGGACGCGAAGGAAGTGATCCGCTCCAAGACCGGTGAAAAGCCCAACGTACTCACGCTCGGCCCGAAGGTGCTGACGGCAGTGCGTACCCACCCCAAGGTGCTCGACCGCCTCAGCACCGCCACGGACCGCCCACCAGCGACCATCCAGCAGCTGCAAGCCCTGTTCGAGCTGCAGCAGATTGTTGAGGGCGAAGCCGTTTACCACGATGGCACGCAGTTTCAGGACGTGTGGGGCAAGGACGCGATCCTGGCGTACACCACCCCTGCCAGCATGCAGGAGATGGGCTCTCCCAGCTACGGGTACACCTACCAGCTGGAAGGCCGCCCCATGGTGGAAGAAGGCTACGAAGACCGTAACGCCAACAGCTGGATTTATCCGGTGACCGACGCCTATCAGCCTGTGCTGCCTGGCGCCACGGCGGGCTTTCTGTTCAAGAACGCGGCGGCCTGATCATGGCACGGTATACAGCACTCACCCCCATCACGCACGATGGGAAGCGCTATGCCGTGGGCGCCTCTATCGACCTGACCAAGGCCGAGGCCGACGCGCTGCCGCACGGCGCTGTCGATCAGCCGCACGCCGACGACTCTGCCGCCCGCAAGGCTGCTGACAAGGCGCGGAAGGCCGAAGCCGAGCGCCTGGCAGCTGAGCAGGCCGAAGCCGAGCGCAAGGCCCAGGAGGAAGCGGAAGCGGCGAAGAAAGCTGAAGCCGAGCGCCGCCAAGCCGAGAAGGCCGAGATGGAGCGCAAGGCCGCTGAGCAGAAGGCCGCCGACGCCGCGCAAGGCAACGGCTCTACGCAAGGCTGACCACCGCCATGCTGGATCTCGAAGAAGACATGGCCGCCGTGTTCTACGGCCCCGACTTCGCCACCACCTTCACGCGCCAGCGGCCATCGGTCGCTGACGTGGATGTGGTGCTGATCTTCGGGGTGGTCGATGAAGAGGCCCTGGATGGCCGCGCCATCGCCGCCACGCGCAAGGTGCAGATGCCTGTCACGCAGGATGTCCACGCCGACGACGTGCTGGTGGCCAATGAGGCTATCCCGGCCCTCAGCATCGCCGCAGGCGCCCGGTTCCGCGTGCTGGACAACCCCCTGCGCGTGAACGACGGCATGGAGATGGAGGCGCTGCTGGGCAGCGTGTCGGCATGAGCGCGCTCAAGCCTGACACGTTGCCGCAGGGCGCTCCCTTCGCCATCGGGGCGGCCATCGTCTATGCGCTGCGTTCTGAGCCTTCCTTGGCTGGTGCAACGGTGCTGGACAACCCAAAGCGTGCCAGCGACCTGCAGACGGGTAGCCGCATCGTCTTTTTCGAAGACCAGGCAGACAAGCCCATTGCACAGCCGGGCCAGTCGCAAAAGCGCACCTACGGCTTCACGCTGGGGGTCATCAACCGCACCGACAACGACCGGCAAGGCGCCCACGCTGACTACCGTGCCGCAAAGCGCGCAGTTCGCAACTGCCTGCCAGCGATCAACACGCTGGTGCGGCTGGAAGGGCGAGGCATGGTTGAAGGCGACGTGCTCTACCGCCTTGAAAACCTCGACGTGGGCGGCGGCCTTGTGCTCGGCCTGTTCACTGTCGACTACCGCGATCCGGGCTGACCTGCCCGTTTCGATTGATCCAACCCAATGGCCCGCCGATGAGCGGGCCTTTCTGTTTCTACTGAAAGGAGGCGGCTATGACCGCACGTGCAGTTTTGGCTGGTGGCCTGGTGACCTTGTCCGTCTGGAACACGGCGACACAAGCGTGGGGGCCGTGGGGCGACGCGCTCGATGCCGACAAATTCGCCATCAAGCCCAACTCGGAAAAGAAGTCCAGCACCTCGAAATCTCATTTGAATTACGGCCAGTCGCGGGCGGCGGTTGTCATTCCCAAGCCCACCGAGTTGTCCATTGCCATCTCGGCAGCCAGCGCCACAACTCTGGCAATGCAGTTCCAAGGCATTGTTGAGTCGCTGACGCAAAGCGCGGGTAATTTGACAGCCCACGAAGTGACTGTGACAGCCCTGGGCGACTGGCTTCCCGTGGGCAAGCGAAACCTGGTTGAAGAAGGCTTCGGTGTCTTTCAGACCGACGGCACTACGGCCCTCGCTGCAGGCACGTTTGAAGTGAACTGGGCTCGGGGGGAAATCCGCGTGAAAAGTGGTGTCACCGTGGGAGACAAGATCAAGCTCACCAGTGCCTACAACGCCGTCGACGGCAAGAAGATCCTGGGCGGTCGCATGACCCAGATCCGCTGCCGGGCGCGCTTCGACGGCGCGAATCTTGTTGACGGGGCGCCCGTGGAAGTCGACGTGCACGAGGCGGTGCTGGGCGCCGGTAACGAGTTCGACTTTCTGTCCGACAACTTCACCGCCACCGAGCTGTCGGGCGAGATCGTGGTGCCCACCGGCAAGACGGAAGGCTACGAGGTTCGCTGGCCGACCCTCACCGCCTGATCAAGGCCGCCGTCCAGACGTCTGTACGGCGCCCATCAGCACCAGCACGGGCCATCCCACCACCACGGTGGCGATGGCCCCGCCACCCAGCGCCATCAGGCGCTCCGAATCCACCAGCAGGCCCAGCAGGGCCAGCGGAATGCCCGCGCCCACCAGGGCAATGCACCACACCAAACCCTTCATCTGATCCTCCACCATGGCCGATCCCAAGATCAAATACGACATCGAAGCCGCCGTCAAGGGCGAGGCCGATGCCGACGCGCTTGCCAAGACGCTGCGCGGGGTTGGTGACGTCCTGGAGGGCGACCTTCAAAAAGGTGCCCTGGACGCAGCACGCGCCCTGGAAGTGCTTGGGACCAAGCAGCGAACCCTTGAGAACTTTCAACAGCTCAAGAATGAGTCGGGGGCCCTGGCAATTGAACTGGCCGAGGCGCAGGGAAACCTGCGGCAAATGGACGCCCAACTAGCCCAAGCCAGCGCGTCTACGCAACGCTTTGTGCAAGCGGAAATGGGCGCTAAAGCAGCGCTCGAAACCAAGCGTTCCGAACTGGCGGCCGTGAAGAAAGGGTATGAAGAACTGCAGTCCAGCACGCTTGGAGCGGCTCGCAAGACGGATGAATACCGTACGGCGAGCACGACTGCAAAGGAGCGAATTCAGCAACTCTCGGTTGAAATAAAGCAGCAAGCCAGAAGCCTGAAAGAAGCCGAGGCCAACACCCGCACAGCGCTGCAGGCCGAGAACCGACTGTCGGCCCAACATCAAGAGTCTGCCGCGGCATTGCTGCGAGCGCGATCAGCGCAGGATGCCAATAACGCTGCGCTCGGGATTGGTCGGGAAAGCCTCCAGGCGATGGGTGTTGAGGCAACGAACCTCGCCCAGGCAGAGCGAAACTTGCAGGCTGCATTGGCGCAGGTGCGCCAAGAAGTCGCGGCCATGGCGCCGGCATACCAACAGGCCGCTACCGCCTCCACCCAGTCCACCCAGGTCCAGGCCCAGAACCAGCGCACGCTGCGCGAGGGCATGACGTCCATCAGCACCCAGCTGGCGCGCATCCAGCAGGTGGCCACGGTCGCACTCGGGGGCAGCTATGTGGGCGGGCTTGCGAAGTCGGTTGCAGAAACCGCCGACGAGTTCCGCAACCTTGAAGCCCGCGTCAAGCTCGCCACGGGCGAGGGGCCACTGTTCGCGGAAGCGTTCGCCGGAGTTCAGCGCGTCGCACTGGCTACCAACTCAGCGTTGGACGAAACCGGCACGCTCTTCACCCGGCTTGCAAAGGCTGGGCAGGAAGCCGGCCAGACGGCCGAAGTTGCGCAGAACAATGCGCTGCGGCTGACGCAAACCATCAACCAGGCAATTCAGCTTTCGGGCGGTTCGGCCGAGTCATCACGCGCCGCCATCACCCAGTTGATTCAGGGTCTGCAGTCTGGCGTGCTGCGCGGGGAAGAGTTCAACTCCGTCATGGAACAAGCGCCCCGCCTGGCGCAAGCCATGGCGAATGGGCTGGGCGTCACCACGGGCAAGCTGCGCGACCTCGCGGGCCAGGGCGCGTTGACCGCCGAGACCGTGATGAAAGCCCTGCGCGGTCAGGCTGACGTAGTCGCAGGGGAGTTCTCGAAGCTGCCGCCTACCGTGGGCCGCGCCCTGCAGAACCTGTCCACCCAGTGGACCCTCTACGTGGGCCAGGCGGACAATGGCATGGTCAGCAGTGCCAACGCCGCGAAGGTCATCAACGCGCTGGCGGGCAATCTCGACACCCTTGTCTCCACGCTGGCCGCCGTTGGCAAGCTGTGGGCTGCATTCAAGATTGCCGGCCTCGCCGCTGACTTTGGCGCCTGGGCGCTCAAGACCATGGCGGCCACGGCTGCCGTCGAAAAGAACACCCTTGCTGTCGCTGCGAACACGACTGCGCAGGCCGGCAACGCAGCCGCGCACGCGGCCAACACTGCCGCCCAGGCCGCCAACATCGCGGCCACCACAGCATCCACTGCCGCGCGCACAGCCAATGCGGCATCGTGGGCCTCCATTGCCACCTTTACCGGGCAGGCCACCAGGGCCACCGCTGCAGCTACCACTGCGGCCGTGGCGAACACGGCCGCCGTTGGGGCGAAGACCGCCGCATTTGGCGCGCTGGGCGGTGCATTGCGCGGAGTCACCGCTCTGTTTGGCGGTCCCGTTGGGCTGATCGCCACGCTGGTGCTCTTCAACGGTGAGATTCGCAAGGGCATCTCCGGGGTTGTTGAGTGGGGCATGAAGTTCACCGAGACCGGCAAACGGGTCAAGCAGCAGGAGGAGCAGCAGCGGAAGGACACCGAGGCGACGCAACGCAACGCTGAAGCCCGCAAAGCTCAGATTGCGGCCATGCAGCTGCAGAACGACAAGATGGCGGAGGCCAGAAACCGCACATTTGACCTCACGGAGCAAGCGGTAGGGCTGATCGCGAAGTTCGACAAATTGCGCACCTCTGGCGACACGGTGGCCGACGCAGTGGGCAAGATCGGCAAGGACTTTGACTTGTCGAACTCGCCTGGCATTCGCACCGCCTCGGGGGTGCTCGACAAGCTGCTGGCAGACGGCAAGCTCACAGCTACCGAATTCCAGGCCGCTTGGGCGAAAGCGCTGGACGGGCAGGACCTGCTGAAGTTTGAAGTGCTCGCCCGCAACGCCTTTGGCTCTGCCGCCCAGGACGCGAAGAAGCTGCAGGATCAGCTGCAGCAGGCCATTGCCAGCGGGGCACCTGAAGCCGTGCTCAAAGACCTTGAGGCACGCATCAAAGGTGCGCTATCTGCTGCCGCCCGCGAGGCCGAGCGCACCGGGCAGGTGATGGACAACGTGCTCAGAGAAGCGGTGCGACGCACCGGACTGGAGTATGAGGTGCTGCAGGGCCGTGTTGGTGCGGCCTCGCGCAGCGCCATCAACGATGTCGAGGTCATCATCACCAATATGGGCAAGCTCAAAGCCGAGGGCGTCGATGTGGGCCGCGTGCTCAACGCCAGCATCGGTAAGGCAATTGATACCGCCGACAGCCAGGCCGCGTTGACCGCCCTGCGCGCCCAGATCGAGAGCGTGCGCAAGCAGCTGGGCGACAAAGTTGCGGACGGCCTGCTCGACCAAGTAGCCGCCAAGGCCGAGGAGCTGAAGAAAAAACTCGAAGACGCGACCGGCGGCATCAACAGTGTGCGCGAGGCCATGGAACGCCTGGGATTGCAGTCCTCTGAAAGCCTGCGCCGTAGCGCTGATCAAGCGGTCCGGTCGTATGACGTGATCAAGAAAGCCGGACAGGACGAAGGCGAGTCGTACCTGGCCTGGCAACGACGGAAAGAAGAGGCGGCACGCGCCATGGTTCAACGCCTCATCGACGCGAACCGTGGCGTTGCTGACTCGTCTATCGCGGCCCGCGCGGCTGCTGAGGGTCTGAAACTCGAAACCGACTCGGCAGGCAACACCATCGTCCGCTCAATGCGAGAGGCCAAGAGCGCGACCGATGATCTGCGCAGGTCCGCCGGTGGCGCGGCCGGTGACTATCAAACATTAGGTAGATCAGCCGCAGAGGCTGCAGAGAACATTAAGCGCTTGCGTCAGATCCATGATCGTCAACGCCTGGGCGGTAGCGATTCTGAGAAGTCTGATTTGCAAAACCTATACGACAGGTACAGCATGGATGGGGACCAGTCGCTTAAGGCCATTGGTGATATCCGCAAGAACGTCTCTGGCAATGCGAGCATCAACGACACCGATATCAACCAGCAGATCATCCAGCGCTACGGTGAGGATGCCGTCGACCTTGATAAAGCCAAGCGCGCATGGCAACTACGGCTGCAGCTGCAGGCCTACCAAACTAACTATGGCAACGCAAGAAGTCAGCAAAGCCTACTTGAGCAGCGAAACATCGCGGCAGAGCTGGACCGCGTCGAGCGTGAACTCGAAGACGAGCTGTTGAAGAAGCGCAAGGAGAAAGCCGCCGCTGAAAAGGGCGGCAGCAGTCGCTCAGACAGCGAAAAGGCCTCCGGGCGAGGGCGGGAAGCGTCGGGCGATTTATCCGGCGCACGCGCTTCACAGCCGAGCGGGCAGGGCCAGCGAAGCTCGGCCGCAGCTGGCGGGGGCGTGCCCGTCCACCTGCACTACGAGGGGCAGCCGTATGGCGTGGTGAACACCGATCCCTCCGGTCGCGCAGTGCTGCAGAACTTCTTTAAAGCGCTTGCTGACGGCAAGAGCGTATCCGGCCGATAAGTGACCATCGCCATGGCAATCTCCCTCAAAAAAGACTCCACCACCCTGGAGCTGCCCGAAGACCTCCTGTGGGTCAACGAATTCCGCTGGTCCCCTGTGTCGCAGGCCACTGAACGCAGCCTCACGGGCGCAATGCTGATCGACGCAGCCCCCCGGGTCGGCGGCCGGCTGATCACGCTCGCGGGCGGCGTGGACTACGCGTGGGTTCTGCGGTCCGGTCTCGAAACACTGTACGCCTGGGCCGCGCTGCCACTGCAGCAGTACACCCTGACGCACAACGGCGTGGCGCGCACCGTCATCTTTGACCACGGCACTGCCGAAGAGAGCAATGCCATCAAGCAAGTCGAGCCCGTGATCGATTACAGCGATCCCGAACCTGAAGACTACTACTGCAGCCTTGAGCTGAATTTTCTGGAGATGTAACCCATGCCACTACTTGCTGGCGATATCCGCCTTGCTCGGTCGGCCAACATGGCAGACGTGCCGGAAGGCGGCGGGCCACCCTCGGCCCAGTTGCTCACGTCGGGCCGGTCCAACGAAATCTTCCCGGACATCAGCGAGGAAACGCGCACCGTGGGCCGCGTGGAGATCTATCAGATCTTCGGGATCTTGCGGAACACCGACCGCGCTGCGCTGATGGGCTCCAACGTGATCCTGGCGCAGCCACCCGCCGACCCGAATGTGTCCATCACGCTGCTGTCCCTCAAAGACCCGTTTGCGACGCGTGCTGACATCGCAAAACGCATAGAAGCCGGCATGTCGCCAGGCCCTGAATGGTCTGGCTACCTGCGCGAAAACCACTACCAGACCATGCGCAGCATCACGCTGCTGCAGCGGCCCGGCCTCAGCCCTCCGACCATCGGTCGGACGTACCTGCTGGTCTGGAATGAGGGCCTCGCGGGCGAGCGGCGGCAACGCGTGCGCATCAAGACCACGGACACCCAAAATGTGATCTGCACCGAGATCGTCAACGGTCAGCTGGTCGACTTCCTCGCCCAGGTCACGACCTGCGAGCTGTTCGACCCGCTGCAGTACGACTTCCCCGGCTCGCCGCCCTCACGTCAGTTTGCACGGGCGCCAGGGCAGACCGTGGTGCGCGAGACCGTCTACAGCGACACCGGCATGTTCTGCGGCGCCAGCCGGCTGACCGAGCCCACACAGGCGAGTGATTCGTGGCTGCAGCTCGCATCAATCTACAGCCAGATCGTGCCCAACAGCCGGTCCGAGGCTGCCTTGGTTGACCAGCGGCCGATGGCGCGCCAGACCCTTGTGCTCGCAACGGCACCGCGGCGCGTTGAGGTCGGCACCACGCCGCACTCCAAGCGCATCAAGATCGCGGAAGAAAACGTCGGCCTGGTGTATGTCGACCAGCTCCGGCCGTTGCCAGAGCCAGGTATGACGTTCATCGACTACTGGGCGCTCGGCACCAAGTACACGATCTCGGACGATGGCACCGGCCGGCTCACGGGCGCGGGGGGCGGAGTGGTTGATCCTCTGACCGGAGCGATCAACTACACGCTCAAGGCCCTCCCCGATATCGGCAGCTCGATCACGATCGCCTGGGGATCGCGGGTTGGGTACACGGACCGCACGCAACAAGCGGGCGCGGTGCGCATGCCTGAGTTTCCGTTCTTGCTGGAGAGCGACAACGACGCCGACCAAGTGGTGCCGAATTCGCTCACGATGAAATGGTTGAGCGGGGGCGTGCTGCGCACTGCGACGGACAACGGCACGGGCCAGATCACAGGCGCCGCGACCGGCGTCATCGACTACCCGACCCGCACCGGGGTGCTGCGGCCGTCGTACATGCCGGACCCAGGGGCACAGATCGAAGTCGACTACACGGTCGACAACGTGGTGACCGAGATTTATTCAGGCGTCGGCCCCACATCGCCGGACGTGGCGGGCTTTGTCACGCTGCCGCTGGCGCAGCAACCGGCCGCTGGGTCGCTGGCGGTGTCGTGGGCAACGATCTGCTCTGTCTCGGTCACAAGCGGCGGCCAACCGGCTACGTCCAGCCCCACGTGGCCGATCACGACGGGCACGGACATCGTCGCAAACACGGTCCCCGACACGCAAGTCGCTGTGCTCCCGATGGTGATGCCGCAAGCCTGGGCCGGCCCTCCAAACATCATCCCGCCCTCCACCTACGTCAACTGGCCGCGTTCGAGCTGAGGACTGATACATGGCAACTTTTGAGACCAAGCCGCTGCTGCTCACGACGGCAGCGCCCACAGCAGCGCCGTCTACTGCAACTGTGCAGCAGATGTTCGGCACCACGAGCACAGGACAAGTCGTCGTTGCGCACAAAGCGACCGACAACGGCGCCGGCAGCTTCCTCGGCGACATGGGCACCGTCGCCTATGCGGGCAAGACCTTCAACCTGCGCGTGCTGCGGCGCAACCGCAGTGTGACGGCCTACGAGTCCGAGCACGAAGCGGCGGCGGCATTTGAAGCCGCCATCGCTGATGGGGGCGCGTCTTCGGGCGCCGGCCTGCGTGGCGGCCAGTACGGCCGCACATCGGTACAAGAGTCGATGCTCGCGGGCTCCAGCATCGCAGCCAGCTACCGGGTCGCCGGCAGCGTGGCGCGCGCCAAGACCCAAGCCATCACGCCGCCGGCCGTCGCGCTTGCGCTGTGCCCCTACACCAGCGAGCAGGCCGTTCCCGGCTCCGTCATGTTTCGCTGGATGGGCAAAACCTACCAGGACTTTGAAGGCGTGATCTACCGGGACCGCACGGACACCAGCGCGGGCATCGCGTCGGGCAGCATGACCTACGCCACAAACACCGCCCTGATGACTGACTGGGTGGTCGGCGGCACCGGTCCTGGCGACTTCCAGCTGTTGAGCTTGTGGACCCGCAAGGGCGACTGGAGCGCAGCGAGCATCTTTTTCTCGTGTGACGCCGCCCCGTTGAAAGCCGGCCCCGGGGGCTTTGTGCTGTCGGTGGTCGACCTGCTCGGGAACACGCTGACCGCTAACGTCGACGCGCAGGGATTCGTGACGGGCCAGCACATGCGCGGCCGGGTCGAGTCGTCGCGCGGCGGCGTCGAGCTGCAGTTCGGCGACTACGTCCTCGACGCCGACCTGACCGCCGAGGAGCGCGCGCAGTGGTGGTACAGCGCTGCCGATGTTGGCGCGGTGCAGCCGGGCAAGATCTGGCGGCCGTGGCCTGTGGACCCGACGACGCTCCGCTACTCCGCAGTCAGCTACATCTACCTGCCCGTCGACGTCGCGCTGATGGGCATCGACCCTGCTGCGTTGCCTGCGGATGGGCGCGTAGCTTTTGCCCGCGCGGGCGACTTGTGCGTTGTCGGCGTGTTGCACGGCGGTGTGGCTTTCGCGCCCACGGTGGGCATGGTCTACAACCTGGGTGCAGAGCGCCTGTCGTTCGCCCAGGTCATTGATGCGGCGACGGGAGCTGAAATCCAGGTGGGCTACACGGCCGACCTGGACGCGGGCACCGTCACGTTCGCCGACCTGACGGGCTACCCGGCCAGCATCAAGGTGATCGGCCGCACGGAGGTCTATCGCAAGATCGCAGAGGTGCGCGTGGACGGGAAAGTGCGCCTGACAGAGCCTGTCGGCTATGCCTTCCCGGCCGGGGCCGTGTTTTCCACCGCGTTGCGCTTCGGTGATCGCTTTGCCCGGGTGAGCCGGGTCTATGACCAGGCGAGCTGGAACGGCACCACCTGGTATGACGGGGTGGACCCCGCCAAGGGCGAGGCCACGGCGACATTCGCCAGCGGGCAGAACCCCATCGTGGTGACCAACCGTGGTGCGATCACAGAGCGCTGGGCGCTGCGCATTCGCGCAGACGGGCAGACGCTTGACTTGATCGGCCAACACCTGGGCCAGATCGCCAGCGGCAACATCAACGCCGATTTTTCTCCCACGCACATGGCTGCGGGCGCCCCGTACATGACCGTCCCATCGGCTGGCTGGGGTTCTGGCTGGGTGGCCGGCAACGTGCTGTTCGTGGACACCATCGGCGCGGAGGCCGCGATTGATTGCGTGCGCTGCACGCAGCCCGGCTCGCCTGCCGGCATCGACGACAGCGCCTGGATCGTTCAGCGCGGAGACGTGGCGCGCGAACCTGGCAGCAGCTTCGACTGATCCCATTCCCCCATTCCAAGGAGCACCTATGGCCTACACATACCCAGTCAAATGGATCACCAGCACCATGCGCGGTGCGCCGCAGATCAGCGGCACTGCGGGCACTTTCATTGCGGCACTCGACGCCTTTCTCAATACGGGCTGGGGGTCGGCCAACGCCATCAGCGTGTCTGTGAACGGGGGCGTGGGCACTGCAGTGTTTGCCGATGGCGTGTTCTTTGAAGAGCGCGCAATAGTGCTTTGTGCAAACGCTACGACGCCCTCCGCACTCAATGGAGAGGCGCGCGTGATTTCACGGACCAATAACTCCATCACCTTCGAGACCAATGCGCCCGACGGTGTGGCGACAACTGGTAGCGCGATCACCTTCCGCTATGCACCGGTGGGAGGGTGGAGCAAGCCATTCGCGGGTACCAACAAAGCGGCCTTTCGCAGCGCGGACGTGCAGTCCAGCGGGCATTTCTTGCGCGTGGACGATAGCGGTACAACGGCGGCGCGCGTGGTGGGCTACGAGTCGATGGCCGACGTTGACACGGGTACGGGTCCGTTCCCGACCGCAGCGATGGTTGCGGGAGGCGGCTATGTGCACAAGGCAACGTCGGCTAACTCAAGCCCGGTCCGCTACGTCATGTCCGCAGATTCTCGGGCCGTGAACTGGGCGATTGAGCCAGGTACGCAAGGATCATCGACCCCGCGCAACAGCAACGTTCGTGGCTTCGGTGACCCCATAGCACTGGCCGCATCTGGCGACGTTTGGAGCACCTATCTGTCATGCGTGACAAACTCGGGAACGACTTTCCTTGAAAGCGGATCTCTGCATGGCCAAGTGGCGAACACCTCATACGGGGTTACCGTGACGCCGCGGGCAGTCTCTGGGCTGGGCGGTGCGGTAATGCATAACGCCGCTCCTTACACGGGCGTGGCCGCTTCGTTTTCTGGCAATGACACCACGCTGGGTGCGGCACCATCCAACGTCGACGGAAAGATTTACCTCTCTAAGCTGCATCTGCGGCCGACCACGGGAACCGAAGGCCCACGCTCAATCGTTCCCGGTGTGGCCTTTGTGCCGCAAACTGGCTTGGCGGCCCTAATGTCACCGCACGATCAAATGATGGGTGCTGGAGACTGGGCGGGGCGTGTCTTGCTTGCTATCGGTGCAGGTGCCAATGCATCGCAAACACCGACAGGCATCGCATTTATGGACATCACCGGTCCATGGCGGTGATATGGCTTTGATTCCAACCCCTTCAGCATTGCTGCCAGTTCCGGGGAGCATCGACGGCCGCGCCCCGTTGGTTTTCAGCGGTCTGGCCGCGCTGCCAAGCGTCGGGGGATCTATGCGTGACTTTCGGCAGCTCATCCCGACCACCGGCACCATCACTGACCGCGTGATGTTCAAAGCCACCCCCAGCTCGCCCGAGTCTCCGTTCGCTCAAGGCCGCGTGTGGCTGCTGCGTCTGGCAGACGGCTACAAAGCCTGGGAGGGCTGGAGCAACGCTGCGGGCTACTACACGGCTACCAGTCTTGAGCTGGGCGTGGACTACATCGCGGTGGGGATCGACCCAAACCGCAACCACAAGGCCACGGGCGCAGGCCCTGTGCGGGCCGTGGAGGCGCCATGACGATCAGCACTGCGCATCGTGCGGCTCGCAACCAAGCGAGCATTGACCTGGCAGACGTTGGCCCCGGGCCGTCTGTCATCAAGCTTTACACGGCTGCGGGCGGCACGCTGCTGGGCCAGCGGACCCTTGCAAAGCCCTGCGGCACGATCACGGCGGACGGGCGTATCCAGTTGCTGCCATCGGCCACAAACGACCTTGTGCAGGTCACCGGGACGCCAGCGTGGGGCGAGTGGTGCAACGGCGCTGGCGTGCCGATCTGGGGCGCGGAAGTCACAAACGAGGCTGGTGCTGGCCCCATTAGGCTGCAAGGCACAGAGACCATGATCATCTACGAGGGCGGCGTGTTGTTGCTGTCGTCGCCGGCCCTGCTGGGGTAACGATGTGGACATTGACGGCAAACTTGTCTTCACGGTCCCGGCCGATGGCTCGGGGCGGTTGGTCTTCGGCGAGTCGGATGGCGGCGTGGTCGTACCGGAGGCGGTCATCACCGTCGACGGCGACCTGCCCGGGCTGGGTACCCTCACGCTGCGTGCAGGCACCCGACTCGGCATTGATGCCGAGCTGCCCGGGCTGGACGGCACCATCGGCCTGGCGTGGGACGCCAACGTCAGCCGGGGCCTGCGGGCCGAAGTGCAAACATGCTGGCAAGAGGCGCGGCCTGTCGCCACAGGCACCGCGACGGCCTGGCAAGACAGCGAGCCCGTGCGCGCCGCTGTCGCTGCAAATTGGCAGGAGGGCAAGCAAATGGCTGCCGCCGTCGAAAGCCGGTGGCAGGAGAGCAAGCGCATGCGCGCAGGCGTCGTGTCCAGCTGGCAAGCGGGTATCAGGCTGCGCAACGCCGTGGCCTCCGGCTGGCAAGAGAGCGAGCGCCTGCGCGCGGCCATCAAGGCCGCATGGCAGCAGGGCGAGGGCCGGCGCGGTGCGGTGCTGTCTACATGGCAAGAGACCGAGCGGCTGCGCTCTGGCGTGGCGGCGCATTGGCAGGACGGCGCCCCCGTGCGCCGGGCTTTGCTGGGCCACTGGGGCGACGGCTCGCACATCAGGCAGGTGTTGCGGGCGCATTGGCAGCAGGGGCGCCGGCCGCCGCCGGGCGTGTCGTTTGTCCCACCTGTCGAGCCGCCCGAACAACCCTGCTACGACCCAGCCACGGTGGGGCGGCTGGTGTTCACAGACATGTGGCTGGGAGACGGGCGCCTGGTTTTCGTATGCCAGCGGCCGGGGCAAGTGGTGCCGCCGGCAACTGTCATCGTACCGATCCAGAGGGTTTACATGACCATCAACAATGTCAGCCTGGCCCGTGCAGACGGCGAGCCCATCCCGGCCCAATCGTTCGGGATGTCCCTGGACATGGACTCTTGGACGTGGCAGTGGAGCGCCACCCTGCACGGCAGCGCGCTCCCGCTCATCACGCCAGGCCCGGGTGGCGAGCCTGTGCAGGTGATCGTCACCATCAACGGCGCGCCCTACCGCCTGCTGTCCGAGAGCTACAGCCGCGAGCGGCGGTTTGGAAAGACCACCATCAACGTGAAGGGCCGTGGCGTCACCGCGCTGCTGGATGTGCCGTATTCGCCCGCGCTGAACCACGGTAACAGCTTGGCACGCACGGCTCACCAGCTCATGAGCGAAGTGCTCACGATCAATGGCGTGCCCTTTGGTTGGGGTGTTGACTGGCGCATGACGGATTGGCTGGTGCCCGGCGGCCTGTGGACACACCAGGGCTCTTTCATGTCCGCCCTTGCCGATATCGCCGCGGCCGCGGGTGGCTACATCCAGCCGCGCGATACCGAACAGACCGTGATTGCTCTGCCGCGTTACCCCGCAGCGCCGTGGGACTGGGGCGACTTGACGCCCGACTTTGAGCTGCCCAGCGCGGTCGTCAGCGTTGAGGGCATTGAGTGGCTGCGCAAGGCCACCTACGACCGCGTGTTTGTGTCAGGGGTTGCAGACGGCATCGAGGGCCGAATCAAACGCGCGGGCACGGCCGGCACGCTGGTTGCACCGAGCGTCACGCACCCCCTCATCACCGACATGGAGGCGGCGCGGCAGCGCGGCATTGCCGAGCTGGGCAACACTGGTGTGCAGGCCCACATCAGCTTGCGCTTGCCGGTGCTGGAGTCCACGGGCGTCATCAAGCCGGGCGCGCTGGTGCGCTATGTGGACGGCTCGACCACGCACCTGGGCTACGTGCGGGCCACGTCCCTGGAGTGGTCATCGCCCACGCTGCGCCAAGTTCTGTCCGTGGAGACCCACCCGGAGTGATGCCATGAAAAACCCTATCGCACTGTTCAAAGAAATCTTCCCGGACGCCCCGCTGCTCATTGGCAAAGTGACCGCCAGCGCGGATGGCCTGTCCACCGTCGAACTGCAGGACGGCGGCATCGCGCAGGTGCGCGGTGAGGCCCCGGTAGGCCAGCGCGTGTTTGTGCGTGACGGCGTGATCGAGAGCACAGCGCCCGCGCTCCCCGTGGTTGAGATCGAGATCTAGCACCACATCCACAGCAACCCATCCGCGCCCGCCCGTGGCAACACCGGCGGGCTTTTTGTCGTCTGTAACCCCGAAAGGAAACCCCATGAACCCCCTGAAGCGCTGGCGCTGGTGGGCAGTATTGATGCTGCCCCTGGCAGTCATTGCCCTCAACTCATTCGGCCCCGATGGTTGGCGCGACCCGCTGGTCAAGCTGCTGTGGCTGTCGTGGACCGCCATCTGCGTGGCGCTGGCGCACAGCGCGCGCAAAGCGCTGTACGACTACGCCCACGGCCGGGAGGCGTGGCTCAAGGCCCTGCAGCACCCCATCGGCGCAGGGCTGGCCTTCCTGGGCCTGTGCATCCTGTCTGGCGCGCTGGTGCTGGCGTTCGTCGGCTTCGCGCGAGCGCAGCCCGTGCCGGCCGCTGCACAGGCGCTGGCGCCCCTGGTGACGCAGGAGATTGATCAGCACTGGCCGCAGGTGCCCCGGCGCAGCTACGTGGGCGCGCTGATCGAGAAAGAGAGCTGCATCAGCCTGGAGCACCGAAACTGCTGGAGCACGGCGGCGAGGCTCAAGACCAGCCGGGAAGAGGGCGCAGGCCTGGGCCAGATCACGCGGGCCTGGGGGGCATCTGGCGCCTTGCGCTTTGACGCCCTGGCAGAGACCGTGGCCATGGACCCGCGCGCTCTGCAGGAACTGACCTGGGACAACGTGTACACCCGTGCTGACCTGGGCGTGCGCGCCATCCTGGTCAAGCTGCGCGACTGTCACCGGCGATTTCAGCAGCTGGGCATCGATGACGACATGGCCCGCCTGGCGTTTTGCGATGCAGCCTACAACGGCGGCCTTGGCGGTGTGCAGCAAGAGCGGCAGCTTTGCGCTCTTACGGCTGGGTGTGACCCGGCGCAGTGGTTCGGCCACGTGGAACACCACAGCAACAAGAGCCGCGCCAAGTGGCAGGGCTACGGTGCCAGCGCCGTCGAGATCAATCGCGCCCACGTGCGCGCCACCGTTCTGTTGGAGCCCAGGCGCTGGCGTTATGCGCAGTGGCTGGGAGTGTAGCCATGCCGCGTATCGATGCAGACTTTGAGGGCCAGCGCTATGTTTCCTTCCATTGCCCCGGCTGTGGTCAAGATCACTGCCTGCCGGTGACCGGCGCCAATGCGTGGTCGTTCAACGGAGACATCGAGCGGCCCACGTTGGCGCCCTCCATCCTCGCAAAGGGCCTGAAGGTCAAGTTGGGGCCGGATGGCAAATGGAATGGCGAATGGGAGCGTGGGGAAGACGGCAAGCCGCTGCCCAACGTGTGCCATTCGTTCGTGACGGATGGTCGCATCCAGTTCCTCACCGACAGCAACCATGCGCTGGCTGGGCAGACGGTGGACTTGCCGGAACTGGAGGCGTGATGCTGGACAAGATCAAAGCCTATGGCTTCCAGGCCCTGGCGCTGGCCCTGCTGGCGCTGTCCATCTACCTCGGCTTCCAGGTCTACGAGGCCCGGCTCGATGCCGAGAAGTCGCGCAGCGCCTTGTCGGCCGAGCAGACCTCACGCGCCCGGGAGAACGCCGAACGCATGCGTGTGGCTCTGGACGATGCCCGCGCGACCTTCCGTCGAAACGAAATCCACGCACGCAATCAACAGGAGATAGCCGATGCCCATGCAAAACAAGAACGTGCCCGCGCTGCTGCTCTGGCTGCTGCCGCTGCTGATGGTGAGCGCTTGCGCGACCAGGTCAGAGCCTTTGCCGCCGCCTGTGGTGGGGGAGAAGCCCAAAGCGTCGCCGCTGCCATCAGCGATTGTCGAGATAGAGCCGCCACCCTCGGGGAGCTATACGACGAAGCTGACAGACAGGCGGAAGAATTCGCAAGCGCGGCTGAAAAACATGCCGACGAGATCCGCACCCTCAAGCGGGTCATCGTCAACGACCGGGCGCTGACCGAATGAGTGCGCCCGCCAGCTCAGCGCCTCGGGTCCGCAAGGCCGGGCGCCCCGGTCAAGTACAAGCGCATGCTCAAGCTGGCCATGCACGCGCTTGCGGCCGGGCTTGGGGAGTGGTCGGCCAAGGGCTAGACGAGCGTCGGAATCACCCACCAGGCCTGTTTCAGATAGCGGTGGTGTGCATCAAAGTCCTGGCCTGTAAGGCGCATCCCACCCTGCAGCATCCGCAGCTGCGCGTGTTCGAGCGTTGGAAGCACTGCGGGATGGTCGGGCGCCCCTTCTTTGGGCAGCAGCAGCGCGTGGCGAAATGGCTGGCCGTTCTGCGGGCGCTTGAGCCGGTACACCAGCCAGCCGGTTTGCCCGTTAGCCTTGGCCACGTCGTTGTGCAGGCGGTTGCCCTGGCCGTCGTAGAGTCTGTAAACCGTGCAGTACATGCGCCACCTCAAAATACTGAAAAAGCATACAGTGTTTTGAGTTGGTGCGTATTGCTTTGGTATGCGACGCTATAGCTCATCCCATGGGGAAAACCGGGGGATCCGCATTAAAACTGCTGTACATGACGGTACACAATGCGTCGGAACGGACGGCCTTTAGCTGTGTAAAATCAACGACTTGCAGGCGGCAGGCTAACTACGAACCAAGGGGTCGTGGGTTCGATTCCTGCCAGCCGCACCAATGTTGAAAGCCTGCAATCGAAAGATTGCAGGCTTTTTCATTTGTTCAGCGCTTTGCGCTTATCGGGAGATTGGCGATGAGCAAGGCTTTTACCAAGGAAACCGACGGGGCCGACGACGAGGAGCTGGCGCTGCCGCCCATTCCTGCCGGCGGCAAGAACTACATCACCCCCGCGGGCTACGCCCGTTTGCGGGATGAGTTGCTGGACCTCATGGACAACGAGCGGCCCAAGGTGGTGGACGCGGTGCACTGGGCGGCCAGCAATGGCGACCGTTCGGAAAACGGCGACTATCTGTACGGCAAGAAGCGGTTGCGTGAAATTGACCGGCGCATCCGCTTCCTGACCAAGCGCCTGGAGATTGCCGAAGTGGTGGACCCGAGCCTGCATGCGGGCAGCGACCAGGTCTTTTTCGGCGCGACGGTGACCTACGTGGACGACGAGGATGTGGAGCGCACCATCACCATCCTGGGCATTGACGAGGCCGACAGCCGTGAAGCGCAAGTGAGCTGGGTTTCCCCGGTGGCCCGCGCCTTGCTCAAGGCGCGCGTCGGCGACGAGGTGCAACTGCCCACGCCGGGCGGAACGCGAAGCCTGGAAGTCGTCGGGGTGCAATACCCTCAGCGCAGCGCCGGCTGAGCTGCACTGCGGCAGGCTTCCGGGCCGCTGGGGTTCAGGCCTGCGGAGTGATCCGCGCCGCGCGGATGACGGCCTGGGTGCGGCGCAGGTTGCGCAGCGCGGATTCCAGGTGGGCCTGGTCGCGCACGGCGATGACGAACCGCAGATCGATGGTGTCCAGCGCAGCGTCGTCGTCCATGTCGACGTGGGTGATGTCCGCCTCGGAATTGGCCAGTTGCGCCGCCACCCGGGCGAGCACGCCTTTGCCATTGTTCACCGTGACCACCACGCCGGTTTCAAAAAGGCGCGTGGGCTCGTCGGCCCAATCCACGGCGATGAAGCGTTCGCTGTCCTTGTGCTGCAGCCGCTTGGCCACGGTGCAGTGCGCGTTGTGCACGACCAAGCCTTCGCCGCGCCCCAGGTAGCCCACGATGCTGTCGCCCGGAACGGGGCGGCAACAGTGCGCGTACTGCACCGAAGCGTTCTCGCTGCCGTCCAACGTCACGGCGCCCTGGGACAGGGTTTCGTGGGAGGTGTAGCGCTCGCGGGACATCAGCAGCGCATCCGGCCGGTGGCCATGCTCGGACATCAGCACCATGAGGCGCTTGGCCACGATGCTGGCGATGCGCTTGCCCAGGCCCAGGTCCGTCATGAGTTCGCTGCGAGAACGGTTGCCGGTAAAGCGCAGCAGCTTGTCCCACAGGGGCTGGGTTTCCGCATTCAGGGGCGGCAGCTGTTCCAGGCCTTCGGCGCGCAGGGCCTGGGTCAGCAGCTTTTCTCCCAGCCCTTCTGATTCCGTCTGGGCCAGCGTTTTCAGGTAGTGCCGGATCTTGGAGCGTGCGCGGCCCGTGCGCACAAAGCCCAGCCACGCCGGGTTGGGGGTGGAAGCCGCTTCCGTGATGATTTCCACCACGTCGCCGTTCTTGAGTTCGGTTCGCAGGGGGACCTGCTCGTTATTGATCTTGGCGGCGGTGGTGCGGTTGCCCACGTTGCTGTGGATGGCATACGCAAAGTCCACCACCGTGGCCCCGCGCGGCAGTGCCATGATCTGGCTCTTGGGGGTGAACACATAGACGGCGTCGGGGAACAGGTCGACCTTGACGTGGTCCCAGAACTCGGCCGCATCGCGGGTTTCGTTCTGAATGTCCAGCAGCGATTGCAGCCACTTGGTCCCCAGCCGTTCGGCGGCCGTGCCCTCGCCGTCCTGGGCCTTGTAGAGCCAGTGCGCCGCCACGCCGGCCTCGGCGATCACGTGCATCTCGTCGGTGCGCATCTGGAACTCGATGTTCACGCCCGAGGGACCCACCAGCGTCGTGTGCAGCGACTGGTAGCCGTTGAGCTTGGCGATGGCGATATGGTCCTTGAACTTGCCCGGCACGGGCTTGTACATCTGGTGCAGCACGCCCAGCGCCGTGTAGCAATCCGTGACGGTGGGGACAATCACCCGGAATCCGTAGATGTCGGTCACCTGGGCAAAGCTCAGGTGCTTGAGGTGCATCTTCTGGTAGATGGCGTAGAGCGTCTTTTCCCGGCCCGCCAATCGCACGTTCATGCCGATCTTGGCAAACGCCGCGTCGACCTCGTTTTGCACCTTCTGCACCAGGTCGCGCCGGCGGTTGCGCGACTTGTTGACGGCCTTGGACAGCGTCGCGTAGCGCCAGGGGTGCAGATGCCTGAACGCGAGGTCCTGCAGTTCGCGGTACGTCTGGTTCAGGCCCAGCCGGTGCGCGATGGGGGCGTAGATGTCCAGCGTTTCGGAGGCAATGCGCCCCCACTTGCTGCGCGGCATGTCCGACAGCGTGCGCATGTTGTGCGTGCGGTCGGCCAGCTTGATCAGGATCACGCGCACATCGCGGGCCATGGCCAGCAGCATCTTGCGGAAGGACTCTGCCTGATTCTCTTCGCGGGTATTGAACTGCAGCTTGTCCAGCTTGGTCAATCCATCGACCAGTTCGGCCACGGGGGCGCCAAAGCGGTCGATCAGGTCGGCCTTGGTCACGCCGCAATCTTCCATTGCGTCGTGCAGCAGGGCCGCCATCAGCGCCTGGGCGTCCAGCTTCCACATGGCGCATTGGGCGGCCACGGCGATGGGGTGGGTGATGTAGGGCTCGCCGCTGTTGCGCAACTGCCCCAGGTGGGCCTCATCGGCGAAGCGGTAGGCCTGGCGCACCTGTTCGATGCCCGCGGCGTCCAGGTAATCGAGGCTGTCAGTGAGTGCTGCAAAGCTGGCCGCAGCCGCGTTGGCCGCCGCCGCAGCGGCCGAGAGGCCGCCTGCCGAGGTGGTTTCGCCCCCGGAGGGCTGCGTTGCAGAAGGTGATTTAAGCACCGCGTTCATGCCTTAAATGTAGCGCGGGAGCGCCCCGGGACGCGGCGGGGCAAAAAAAAGCACCGCTGGCGCGGTGCTCTTGCGGGGCCTGGGCCCTTGGAAATCTCAACCTGGAACCTTTTTCAGCATCTCCAGGCCGACCTTGCCTTCGGCGATTTCGCGCAGGGCGGTGACCGCAGGCTTGTTGCGGCTTTCGATGCGCGGGGCATGGCCCTGGCTCAGCATGCGGGCGCGGTAGGTGGCGGCCAGCACGAGCTGGAAGCGGTTGGGGATCTTTTCCAGGCAGTCTTCTACAGTGATGCGGGCCATCGTGGGGTACTCCGGGATTTTTCAGGTGATGTTGAGCGACTGGAAGGTGTCGGCGCGGGCACGGCGTTGTGCGGCGTACTTCAATCGCTGGGCATGAACCACGGCCTTCAGGTCGAACAGCGCGCGTTCAAACAATTCGTTAATTATAACGAAGTCGAATTTGCTGACCTGGGCCATCTCCGTGGCCGCGTTCTTGAGGCGGACTTCGATGACTTCCGGCGAGTCTTCGCCCCGCCGCTCCAGGCGGGAGCGCAGTTCTTCCCAGCTGGGTGGCAGGATGAACACGAGGATAGCGTTGGCAAACGCCTGCCGGATCTGCAGGGCTCCCTGGAAGTCGATTTCCAGGATGACGTCCGTGCCCTGGGCGATGCGTTCCTCGATCGCCTTCTTGGACGTGCCGTAGCGGTTGCCGTGCACGTGGGCCCACTCCACGAAGGCGTTGGCCTCCACCATGGCGTCAAACTCGGACTGCGAGGCGAAATAGTAGTCGCGGCCGTGCTTTTCCTGGCCCCGCGGGGGGCGGGTGGTATGGGAGATGGAGAGGTGAACGTGGGAGTCGAGTTCCAGCAGGGCCTTGACCAGGCTGGACTTGCCGGCGCCGCTGGGCGCCGCCACTACGAAGAGATTTCCGGGATAGTCCATAGTTGATGTGCGCCTGGCGCTATCAAAACATGAGTGTCATTCGAGATTTTGCACCTGCTCGCGCATCTGCTCGATCAGCACCTTCATGTCCACGCTGATGCGTGTCAGCTCGAGTGCCGCCGATTTGGAGCCCATCGTGTTGGCCTCGCGGTGCAGCTCCTGGATGAGAAAGTCCAGCCGCTTGCCGACCTCGCCACCTTTTTTGAGCAGGCGTTCGATTTCGTCCAGGTGCGAGTCCAGGCGCGTGATCTCTTCCGCCACGTCGATGCGGATGGCGAAGGCGGTGGCCTCGGTCAGGGCGCGGTCGCGGGCCGCCTCGGGCACGGTGGCGTTCCCGTCCGAAAGCGCCATGGCTTCCTTCCACCGTTCCATGAACCGCTGGCGCTGCTGCTCGACCAGCGCTGGCACCAGAGGGCCGGCCTGCTGTGCCAGTGCGCGCAACTGCTTCACACGGTCCAGCAGCATGGCGGCCAGGCGCTTGCCTTCGCGTTCACGGGCGCCCATGAGGGCGGTGAGGGCCTCTTCGGCCAGGGCGGGCAGGACGTCGCCCCAGTCCTCGGAGCCGGAAGGCGCGTTGGCGCACAGCCGCAGCGCGTCGGCCACGGTGAGGGGCGCGGCCTGGGGCAGCCAGGCCCTCACGGAATCCTGCAGGGAGTTCAGCCGCTGCAGCAGCCGCGCGGGCGGGTCTTGCAGGGCGCTGCTGTCCTCGTTGTCCAGCGCGGCGCGCACTTCCACCTTGCCGCGCTTCAGGCGGGCGGTGAGCAGGGTGCGCAGGGCCGGTTCGGTGGCGCGCAGTTCGTCGGGCAGGCGAAAGGACAGGTCCAGAAAACGGCTGTTGACGGAGCGGATTTCCAGCCCCAGCCGGCGTGTCTGGGGCGCGCGGACATCGGTTTCAGCGCCAGTGGCGGACGCGCCGTGCTGTACGCTGGCGTATCCGGTCATGCTGTAAACTGGCATTGGACTTTTTGATGGTTGCTTGCGATCCGGCGATTATCCGGGTTCCGCTCCACCCCCGAGTCATCTTCGCAAAATATGTCAAAAATCAAGCCGGCTCCTTTGCCGCCCGATACCGCGATTGGCGGCTACCGCGTGGTGCGCCGGTTGTCTTCAGGCGGCTTTGGCGTGGTCTATCTGGCGCTGGACGCCGAGGGCCAGCAGGTCGCCATCAAGGAATACCTGCCGTCCTCGCTGGCCACCCGGGCGCCGGGCGAGTTGCTGCCGAAGGTGCCGCCCGAGAAGCTCTCGCTGTACCGGTTGGGGCTCAAGAGCTTCTTTGAGGAAGGGCGTGCGCTGGCGCAGATCTCGCATGCGTCGGTGGTGAGCGTGCTCAACTTCTTCCGCGAGAACGAAACCGTCTACATGGTGATGAACTACCTGGAGGGCGCGACCCTGCAGGATTTCATCATCACCGCCCGCGACCTGAAGACGCAGAAGGTGTTCCGCGAGTCCACCATCCGCTCGCTGTTCGACGAGGTCCTGCGCGGCCTGCGCATCGTGCACCAGCACAAGATGCTGCACCTGGACATCAAGCCCGCCAACATTTTCATCACCGACGACAACAAGGCCGTGATGATCGACTTTGGCGCCGCGCGCGAAGTGCTGTCCAAGGAGGGCAACTTCATCCGCCCCATGTACACGCCCGGCTTTGCCGCGCCGGAGATGTACCGGCGCGATTCGCAGATGGGCCCGTGGACGGACATCTACGCCATCGGCGCCTGCATCTACGCGTGCATGCAGGGCTTTCCGCCCAACGAGGCGCCGCAGCGCATCGAGAAAGACCGCCTGTCGCTGGCGCTGACCAAGCTGCGCGGGGTGTACTCCGACAACCTGATCGAGGTGGTCGAGTGGTGCATGGCGCTGGACCCGCTGTCGCGCCCGCAGTCTGTCTTTGCGCTGCAAAAGGAGCTCAGCCGCGAAGGCGAGCGCCGCTACACCAAGCTCACGGTGGCCGAGAAGATGCGCCTGCAGCTGGACACCCTGGTGTCAGACACCAAGAAGAACGTGCAGAAGGTGGGCGAAGCCACCGGGATCGGAGTCAAGCCCAAATGAACGACGCGTCGCTCTTTTTGCGTGAGTTGCCATGAAGTTCTCCGTATTCCAGATCAGCCGCCGCGGCGGCCGCGAGAAGAACGAAGACCGCATGGGCTACTGCTACACGCGCGAGTCGGGGTTATTCGTGCTGGCGGACGGCATGGGCGGCCACCCCGAGGGCGAGGTGGCTGCGCAGATCGCGCTGCAGACCATCTCGGCGCTGTTCCAGCGCCAGGCCAAGCCGCAGCTCAAGGATGTGCAGGAGTTTCTCTCCGGCGCCTTGCTGGCGGCCCACCACCAGATCCTGCGGTATGCCACCGACAAGGGCATGCTGGACACGCCGCGCACCACGCTGGTGGCAGCGGTGCTGCAGGCGGGCACAGCCACCTGGATCCACTGCGGCGATTCGCGCCTGTACATGGTGCGCGATGGCGGCCTGCTGACCCGCACGCGCGACCATTCGTACATGGAGCTGCGCAACGCACCGCCCCCGGGGCTGGAGCGCATCAACCGCAACGTGCTGTTCACCTGCCTGGGCTCGCCCACCAAGCCCATCTACGACATCACCGGCCCGGTGTACCTGGAGCAGGGCGACCGCATCCTCCTGTGCTCGGACGGCCTGTGGGGCACGCTCAGCGATGACGACATTGCCCGGCAGCTGGCCCGCAACACCGTGTCGCACGCGGTGCCCGAGCTGGTGGAAGATGCCCTGCGCACGGCCGGCAGCGGCAGCGACAACGTGACCGTGCTGGCGCTGGAATGGGAAACGCCCGATGCGTTCGAGTCCACCCAGGGCGTGTCCACCGACAGCATCAGCGACGACGTGTTCGCCTCCACCATCCAGGCCGGTCCGCTCGACGGCCTGGTGGACGACCTGGACGACGCGGCCATCGAACGCTCCATTGCCGAGATCAACGAAGCCATTCGCCGGTCCGCCGCACGGAAGGCGTGACAAGCCCCTGAGCCGCTGCGCGCGGACCCGCCTTTTTTCGGCTTCGCCGCGAAGGGCGACGCGAGCGGCGCACGCCACGGAACGCAGCCAAGCCGCCAGAGCGGCCGTCGCGCGGTGGCCCTGGCCGGGAGCGCGTCCGTTGCAAGCCATGCGCACCCCCTCTGGAAAGAAACCCATGAACTTTGAACGCACCGGCGCCCGCGCCGCCAACCAATTGCGCCCCGTGCGCATCACCCGCCACTACACCATGCACGCCGAAGGCTCGGTGCTCATCGAGTTTGGCAACACCAAGGTGCTGTGCACCGCGTCGGTGGAAGAGCGCGTGCCGCCCCACAAGCGCGGCAGCGGCGAGGGCTGGGTCACGGCCGAATACGGCATGCTGCCGCGCGCCACCCACACCCGCAGCGACCGCGAGGCCGCGCGCGGCAAGCAGACCGGCCGCACGCAGGAAATCCAGCGCCTCATCGGCCGCAGCCTGCGGGCCGTGTTTGACCTGAAGCGGCTGGGCGAGCGCACCATCCAGCTCGACTGCGACGTGATCCAGGCCGACGGTGGCACCCGCACCGCCGCCATCACCGGCGCCTGGGTGGCCGCGCAGGACGCGGTGAACCAGCTGCTGGCCAGCGGCAAGATCACCCAGTCGCCCCTGCTGCAGCCCGTGGCCGCCATCTCCGTGGGCATCGTGCAGGGCACGCCGCTGCTGGACCTGGAGTATGTCGAGGACGTGGATTGCGATACCGACATGAACGTGGTGATGACCGGCGCCGGACACTATGTGGAAGTGCAGGGCACCGCCGAAGGTGTGGCCTTTACCCGGGCCGAGATGGACGCACTGCTGGCGCTGGCCGAAAAGGGCATCGCCGAACTGGTGGCGCTGCAGCAGCAGGCCCTGGCGGCGGGCTGAATTCACTCACACATTGATAGCTGCCAGCGCTTGCTGGGCAAGCGCTACAGGCCATTTTGACCATGAAAATTGTTCTGGCATCCAACAACCGCGGCAAGCTGGCCGAGCTGCAAGCCATGTTCGCCCCCCTGGGCGTCGAGCTGGTGCGCCAGGCCGACCTGGGCGTGGGCGAGGCAGAGGAACCCTTCCGCACCTTTGTCGAGAACGCGTTGGCCAAGGCGCGCTTTGCCGCTGCGCACACCGGCCTGCCCGCGCTGGCCGACGACGCCGGCCTGTGCGTGGACGCCTTTGGCGGCCTGCCGGGTGTGGACACCGCCTATTACTGCACCCAGTTCGGCTACGAAAAAAGCGATGCCAACAACGTGCGCGCCGTGCTGGAACAGCTGCAGGGCCAGGACCAGCGCCGCGCCGCCATGGTCAGCACCCTGGTGGCCGTGCGCAACCCGCAAGACCCCGAGCCGCTGATTGCCGTGGGCCGCGTGGTGGGCGAGATCACCCGCGAACCCCGTGGCAGCAACGGTTTCGGCTTCGACCCGGTGATGTACCTCCCCGAATTCGGAAAGACCTTTGCCGAGCTGCCCGTGGACGTGAAAAACGCCCACAGCCACCGCGGCCGTGCCGCCCAGCAGATGCTGGAGCTGATCCGCAGCCGATGGCTATGAAAACAGGAGCGCCTTGCGCTTGCTGCCTGCGGATTTCAAATCGTTTTAATACTGAAACTCTTGCTCAGCAAGCGCCAGCAGCTATGGTTTTTGAGAGCGCACTGCGCCACCCCGCATGACCATCCCCATCCACCCCGCGCCGGCCCCGGACGACGCGCCCGCCCCGGTGCGCGACGTGCAGCACTACATGCGGCCCGGCACGCTGCAGCTCAGCGCACTGCCGCCGCTGTCGCTGTACGTGCACCTGCCGTGGTGCCTGAAGAAATGCCCCTACTGCGACTTCAACTCGCATGAGAACCGCCCGGGCGCAGGGGCGGGCGAAGGCGGCGTGCCCGAGCAGCGCTACCTCGACGCGCTGGTGGCCGACCTGGAAGCCGCGCTGCCCCTCATCTGGGGGCGCACCGTGCACAGCATCTTCATCGGCGGCGGCACGCCCAGCCTGTTCTCGCCGGCCGCCATCGACCGGCTGCTCGGCGACCTGCGCGCCCGCCTGCGCCTGGAGGCCGACTGCGAAATCACGCTCGAAGCCAACCCCGGCACCTTTGAAAAAGACCGCTTCCGCGCCTACCGCGCCGCGGGCGTCACGCGCCTGTCGGTGGGCGTGCAGAGCTTCAACGACGCGCACCTGAAGGCCCTGGGCCGCGTGCACGACCGCGCCCAGGCCCTGGCCGCGGTGCAAGAGGCCGCGCAGGCGTTCGACACCTTCAACCTGGACATCATGTACGCGCTGCCCGGCCAGAACCTGGCGCAACTGGAGCAGGACCTGCAGACCGCGCTGGCCTTTGCGCCGCCGCACATCTCCATCTACCACCTCACCATCGAGCCCAACACCTATTTCGCCAAGTTCCCACCGGCCCTGCCGGAGGAAGACCAAGCCTGGGCCATGCTCGACCGCATCACCGAGCTCACCGGGCAGGCCGGCATGCAGCGCTATGAAATCTCGGCCTACGCGCGGCCAGGCCATGCGTGCGTGCACAACACCAACTACTGGCAGTTTGGCGACTACCTCGGCATTGGCGCGGGGGCGCACAGCAAAATCAGCTTTGCCCACCGCGTGGTGCGGCAGGTGCGCTTCCGCGAGCCGGGCCGGTACATGGACCAGGCCCTGGCCGGGCGCGCCGTGGCGCAGGACGCCGACGTGCGCCGCGCCGACCTGCCGTTCGAGTTCATGCTGAACGCCCTGCGCCTGCGCGAGGGCTTTGCGCTGCAGGACTTCCTGGCCCGCACCGGCCTGCCGCTCACCACCATCGAGCCCGGCCTGCAGGAGGCCGAGCGCAAAGGCCTGATCGAGCGCGACCTGGGCCGCGTGCGGCCCACCGAGCGGGGATTCGACTTCCTGAGCGACCTGCAGGAACTGTTCCTGGCCGATTGACCACATTGGCCAGGACGCTGTGGCGTCCTCGCCGCCGGCGGTCAGCCGCAGCGCACGGCCAGGATGCGGCCGTTCGCGTCCACCTCCAGGTTCAGGCGCTGCGCGTTGAACTCCTTGGTGATGATCTGCCCCGGCCGCAGCACCCGCGCCATCTGCGCGCCCGACCGCACTCGGGCCGATTCCATCACCGAAGCCGTCGCCATCTGGCCCACGGCCGACTGCGCAGGGCCCGCGTCGCACAAGGCGGCCGGCGGCGGAGACGCGGCCGGTGCCGGCGCGGTGCCTGCTGGCGGTGGGACCGGGTGGGCGCAGCCGGCCATCAACGCCGAGGCCAGGAGGGGAAAGCTGACGAGCAAAGGATGGGGTTTCATGGGCGAGTCTGTTGAGGGTGGTGCGGAGAGTGAAAGGCAGCTCCGTGCGGACGTACTCCGCACCATAGCGGAAGGCCGGCCCGGCACCGGTGTCGGGGCGTAACAAGGGCCGGACGGGCCGGCAAAACAAGGCCGTGACTCCCGGCGCCGACGGTGGTTCTGGTCGATCACGCGGCGCTGTCCTACACGCAGCGCGGCCACCGGGGCCCTACCATAACTTCCGTCGATCCCCCCATCGACATCCCTCCCGCTTGCAGCAAGCAAGTGTTCAAGCCCGCAACCCTGCGGGCTTTTTTTTGGTTCTTCACGCATTCCCGGGGAACGCTGCCTTGATCTTGAGGAAGAAGTACTCGCAGTCACGGTAGCCATAAGCCATGCGCTTGATGACCTTGATGCGGTTGTTGATCCCCTCGAGCTGTCCGGTGTGCATGGGCCAGCG